>CAZAUN010000012.1:0-170904 GCA_964488465.1 uncultured Ohtaekwangia sp.
TGAACTTATTTTCTCAACTTTCAAATGGCCGAACTTCAGGGGAGCTTACACAACCAAACACTATCTAAAATCGAGCTCATTCATTTAGGCCAAATTTTCATTTCATAGCGGAAGCTCGTGATGGTGACATCGCGTTCGTTTGGTAGTGCTAAGTTTACCATCTACTCCTCATCCAGCCAAACAACTTTTTGCTCTGACCGATGAGCTTGCCCGATAATATCCCGATACAAGTCGGGTCGCCTGGCTTTTATATACCGGTTGCCACCGGCTTGCACAAGTTTATCAGGGGTAAGGGTTGCGGTAACAAAACTATCTTCAAAGGACCGGCATTCGGCCAGAATATCTCCAAACGGATCAATCATCATGGAACATCCATTTTTCAATTGGTCGTCATCCATTCCGATTGGATTTGAAAATACGACATAGATCCCATTGTCATACGCCCTAGCCGGTAACCATTTCATCAACCAGGCACGGCCCTTCAGGCCATCAAATTCCAACCGCAAGGAAGTCGGGTCGGCCTCGCGATTCGCCCAAAGTTTAGGATCAACAAAACCCGCCCCCGGCCGGGTGGAGGGCGTACACATGGTTACGTGGGGCATAAAAATAATGTCCGCGCCCAACAACCGGGTGGCTCTTACATTTTCAATGATGTTATTATCGTAACAAATTAATATTCCGCATTTCCACCCATGGAGGTCAAATACGCAATAGGAGTCGCCCGCTTTTACATACTTATTAATAAATGGATGCAACTTCCGGTATTTGGCCACCAGTCCGTTTTTGTCGACACACACATAGGCTTTGAATAAATTATCCTCCTGATCCTTCTCAAAGAGGCCTGCCAAAACAACGATATCATACTGTTTCGCGATCTCGGTCAGTTTCATCACGCTGGGGCCGTCTGGAATGAACTCTGCCAAGTCAAGCATTTGCGCCTTTGATAACTTTCTGGCAAACGTGTACCCCGTAATGGAACATTCGTGGAAGGCAATCACTGCGGAGCCCGCCTGGGCTGCACTTTTGGCAAGTTGCCCGATCACAGAAAGATTATAACTTTTGTCACCGCTTTTGTGTTCGAACTGAGCGGTTGAGATTTTTATTGGGTTCATAGGGTGATGCGGTTTACTGCTGCATGTTTTGTTTCCATCTTAATTACTTCTTAGCCCCCGGTGGAAATATTTTACTGCCCATCATTTTCGAATTCACATCGACAATATGTGACCTTAAATAATCTACATATTTCTTTCGGTTTATCAACCCAAACAATGTAGAAGTTTCGATATTGATTTTCAAGTTTAAAACATATGTCCCCTCCGTTACTCCGCGTTTCGTATAATGATTTAATCAATAAGGCTGGCTCCGTCAAATTGATAGTATCAACAGCATGAATTGATAAGCTTTTTATTTCAGCGAATCTCTTTCTTGAAGGTTGATTATCAATGACAAACTCTAGTGGAAAATTTACAGTCGTAAATCTGTGTTGAAAGTTGCCTTTCCCCCATTTCAATTCAGAATATTTGATTTCGTTCGGGTCGTAAAGAAGAAATAAATCAGGCAATGTGCCTTTTTTCCATTCAAAATACTTTTTCAATCTTTCCTTACTATAAAAACCACTTTTTATAAGTTCGCCACTAGGGGCTGGCCAAGTTGACGGATCTTCTTGAGCAAAGACTTTATTTGAGAATAATAGAATCAATATGAGTTTACGTATCAATTGCATGCTATCCTGCTTCTAATAATACAGATTTCCTGGCGGAGTCACTAGAGCTGGATAAAAATGTGTTTCGTTGGATGTCTTCATTCTTACGCGGAGTCCCCGAGGCGGGAGACTCCGCTGGGAAGTATGCCTAGTTTTTTCTAGCTAATATCTCAATCGATGCCCCGCTGCCCAATTCTTTGAAGTAAAAGATCTCAAAAACAATTATTGAGATAACTTGCATTATCTTCTCTGTCATACTGGCTTTGTCCTTTGTCAAAACCATCATTGCCTTGTCCCCATGGTCATTCAGAGAGAAACCAAGCCCTCTTAATTTTGAAAGTCGCTCGTCAGTCAAAAGATACTCAGTTTGTAATTTTTTGATATTGGGCATCGACATTTTGATCCCTTCTTTTGAGTTTTTTACCTCGATTAGTAATTTATCATTCTTACTGAGTACGATTCGAAGGCTCCTAATTTTCCCCTTTACAAATTGCTCAAGATAGTGTCGTAGCTGGCTCTCACCGTTGACGCCCTTGTGCTTTTTGGGAGCCCGATTCAATTCACTTAGTTCCTTTTCCTTGTCATCAATAAACTTCCTAATCATCGATTGCACCTTGTCAGTTGAATCAACTTCAAGACGTTTCTTCAAATTTTCGATCTCAGTGGCTAACAAATACTTTCTGTCGTATAAGTCATCGTCTAGGCTCTTTAATGTCTGAAGACGTCTGTTAATTTGTCCTAAGGCCTCGGAGTGAAAATGTGCGTTTAGGAATTCCTGTTCTTTAACAGCCTGATCGATGAGTAGAAGAAGATTTGCTTTCTCCGCTTCCAGCTCATCAATCAAAATCTGTAAGTCGTTCAAACTAAATTCTAATTTTTGTTAAGCCATTTTGTTCGTTATTGTCTACGAAGTTGACCTAATTGTGGAAAAGCAATAATATAGCAAGGTCCATTTTCATAATTAAATATAGAAAATCAAAAACTCATTTCTGTGCAAAACATCCTGAAAGGGACTTAGCATTTTGTTGGGTATCATTCAGTCTTACACGGAGGCCCCGAGGCGGGAGACTCCGCTGGGAAACGGGTTCGTTGTTATTCTCAGACTCAAATAAGTTTATCCAGTTTCATTTCTCCAACTACGATCATACTTGCAAAAGTTGTCCATACGATTACCGGAATTGTCAACAAGGCAGCCGTTTTATTAATTGGTAAAAGCTTATAGACTACTACTGCAGCAAATATTATTACCACAATGTTGCCGATGAGTCCAAACCATAATGCGGAAATATTAGTAAGTTTAGCAAAACCTAATGTGTAATAAGCATAGGTCGCACATAAAAATGCGAGCCCATAAAGCCACCATTGATAATTGGTCGATTCTGCTTGCATTAGCGTGTATCTGCCTATTCCCAGGAGCGTGAATAAGATAAACCAGACAATCGGGATTATATATCCCGGGGGAGCATACCAAAGCCTGGGAGTTTCACCTGTTTCAAATTCCAGACCAATAAAGGGTGCGGGAATATTAACCACAATAAGTATCCCGTAAAATGGCAGTATACTTAAAATTAATGTCCATGTCATTTTCATTTTATTTTGTTGTCACCAAATACTGTTAGTTGTCTGATAACAATGACCGCCAACGTAATATTACAGGAAGTATCACTTCTATATTTAAATGTAGAAAATCAGAGGCTCTTGAAAAAATGATCTTTTGTAGCATTTACATACCCTCTGTTAATAAAAGGAACAACCGGTAATCACTGCCTACCCCCTCCGCTTCACACCCCGCACCGCCTCGGCCGTCCACGGGTCTTCGGGCCAGTGGTGTTTGGGGTAGCGCATGCGCAGCTCCTTGCGAACTTCGTGGTAGGTGGTTTGCCAGAAACTTTTTAAATCCTGCGTAACCTGCACGGGTTTGTACCCGGGCGAGAGCAGGTGCAACAAAATTTTCGTGCGGCCTTCGTTTACCGTAGGCGTTTCCAACAAGCCAAACATCTCCTGCAAGCGCACTTCCATCACGGGCGGGCGTCCATCTGCAAAATACAGCAGCTTGATGTTCGATCCGCTCGGAACGGGCAAGCGCACCGGGGCAATTTTATCCAGCTTGTTCACCAACTCCCATGGCAACATGCCTGCTAATATGGTTGTCAACTCCAGTCGCTTCAGTTCGGCTCGATTGGAAAGGTTTGCCAGATAGGGTGCCAGCCATTCCTCCGCGCAAGCGAGCAACTGCGTCTCACGCACATCGGGCCAACCCTCCTCCGGTCGCCATACACGCACGCTCATTACCCGCGCTTGCCATTCCTGATGAACCTCGTTCCAACCCAACAGTTTCAATCCTTCTTCACGGAGGGCAGAACACAATACCTGAATCCGCACAGCTTCTGAAATTTTGGTTACAGGCTTGCTGGACAATACGGTATTGCCAATTCGCTTTTCCTGTACGGCAACCAGCTGACCGCGTTCCGCATCCCACCGTACCGACTCTGCCTCCGTTGCCCGATGCATTAAATCCGCTTCGTCAAGGGGGGCGGCTAAAAAGATTTTTCCTTCTCCGCTGCCCGCATCCAGTTGGGCAATGGCCAGCCAGCGTTCGCGCATCAGCGGATCATGCTCCGGTAGTTTTACAAGGCGCCCATTGGCCAGCTTGTAACGCAGACCTTGTTTCTCCTGCTGTTGTGCAATGCGTTCCGGATAGGCCTCGGCCAGTAACTTTCCTACTTCTGCATCGGCCGGCATTTTATTGTCAGGCTGAATCCTGAAAATCTTTCGCCAGGCGGCCGCCAATCGTTCGATGCGTTCCAGCACATTTCGATCGGCATTCACCCGCTCCCCTGCACGCCACTTTCTCAACACTTCAATGCGCAGACTCAAATCAGCTCCGGCTTCCTTCGGCAAGGGGTCGCGCTCTTCCAGAATGGCAGCCATGTCGGTGGTAAGTGCTGTACCCGTTATACTTATTGACGAACTCAACAACATGTGTGCTATGCGTGGATGGGTAGGAAGTTGTAACATCTCCTTGCCGCGGGTGGTGATTTTGTTTTCCTGTAGCGCCTCGAGTGCTATTAATAAATCACGTGCCTGACTCACCGCACCCTGTGGGGGTGGCGTAATCCAGGTAAGTTCATTCAAGTCGTTTACACCCCACTTCGAAAGTTCGAGGACCAACGTGGCGAGATCGGCTTCCAACATCTCCGGCTGCCGGGCCGGTTGCAAGGTGTGATGAATTGCTTCGGGCCACAGGCGGTAACAGACTCCGGGCCCCAAGCGCGCAGCCCGGCCCGCACGCTGATCGGCCGCATCACGCGTCACGCGCACTGTCTCCAATCGCGTTAAGCCACTGCGCGGGTCAAACCGGGGAACGCGTGAATAGCCACAGTCAATCACCGTGGTAATTCCTTCGATGGTGAGTGACGTTTCAGCAATGGAAGTAGCCAACACAATTTTTCGAAGTCCTTGTGGATGAGGAAGGATAGCTTCCTGCTGCGCCTTGAACGATAGGTCTCCATACAAAGGAACCACCAGGCCCGCATGATGCTCTTCCAATACCTTCTGAACGCTTTGGATCTCGCCTGCACCCGGTAAGAAAACCAAAAGATCACCCGCTTGCTCCACCAACGCCTTGCGGATAACGCGGGCCACATTCTGCGCCAGCCGCAGATCTTTGTCTGGATTTACATACCGGTATTCAATTGGATATTGGCGGCCCTGACTTATGATGACGGGTGCTCCTTGTAAGACGTTTGAAATTTTTTCACCCTCTAATGTGGCCGACATGATCAACACCCTAAGATCGGGCCGCAACAACGACTGCACCTGAAGGCAAAGCGCCAACGCCAAATCGGCTTGCAGACTGCGCTCGTGAAATTCATCAAAGATCACGAGGCCCACGCCTTCCAACGCATTGTCGGTTTGAATCATGCGGGTGAGGATCCCTTCGGTAACCACTTCGATGCGAGTGGTGGCACACACCCGATTTTCAAATCGAACGCGATACCCTACTGTCGCCCCTACTTCTTCGTTCAGCAACTGGGCCATGCGCATGGCTACCGAGCGGGCTGCCAGTCGTCTCGGTTCCAGCATAATAATTTTCTTACCCTGAAGCCACGGTTCCTGCAAAACCTGTAACGGCAGAATGGTACTCTTCCCTGCACCGGGCGGTGCCTGCAGAATCAACTTCGTGTGCTCACTAAATTTTTCTTTGAGCTGCGGAACAATTTCGAGTACAGGGTAGTGCATGGGCGAAGGAAGTATCAAGTAATTATCAATTATCAATTGTCAATTATCAATTATAGAATATCCACATGATAGACATCCAGTTCATTCCGTTTAATGCCGGAAATATGAAAGCCCCCGGCCTGCGGAATGTCTTCGACCAGGTCGAATACCTTGCAGTCTTTTGGCAAGGCGGAGAAGATCAGGAGAAAAGAGAAAATGATTTTACCACGAATGATGGTCCATTGTGGGGCGAACGAAATATTTTCTGCATGAACCAGCCCGCTGCGTGAACCCGAAGCCCGGTCAATTAAAAACGTTGACCGCCAAACCCGAATCAGCATTTCTTCCTGTTCATTCTTGAAATAACAGTGCACGTACACATGCTGATCTTCCAGGGTCCAGCCCTCTATCGAAGTAAGTACGTCCGGCTCCACATTGGGTTTTACCGGCACGGGAGTTTCAACCACGTGCGTTTTCATGCCTTCGGATCTTTCCGCATCCGGTTTTTGTACGCCCCCGACTTCACCTTATTGATCAGGTACAACGATCGCTCGATGCGAAGGTCAATATTTTTTGTGGAGTTTACGTAGTGCACCAGACTCCGCTGCAACCCAACGGTAAGTTGATTCCAAAGGGTTAAACCCTCTGCATCCTGACTCAACACTGCTTGCATCTCTTCCGGCACTTCCAGTTTGTCTGCATTTACAATACTGAAAGAAAGTGTTACGGTACCACCCGGTTTTACTTTGGCCGCTCTGCGCAGGGCCTGGCTAACACTGATGTAGCGGGCCCCGTCCTTTTTAAACTGGATAGCCAGGTTGAAGGGTACGTTGTTAATCGTTCCTTCCACCCGCACCCGGCCTTTGGGCAATTTACGGACTACGGAGGCGGGCATTTCTACCACCGTGGACACGAGGGTATCCTTATATTCTATCAACTTGCTGGAGAATGAAAAAACGAGCCTTCGGGGCATGTGAATTAAAATGAATCTCTAATTTCGTTATATTGAACAAACCATAAAAGTCAATGCCTCTCCTCATCAGCAGTCACGCAGAGTTCGAAACCTACAACGGCAAAGAACTGGGAGTATCTGAGTTTCTGAAAATTACGCAAGATCAAATAAATCTGTTTGCCGATGCCACGCTGGACCACCAGTGGATTCATACCGATCCTAAACGGGCCGAAGCTGAATCGCAATTTAAAAGCACAATTGCGCATGGGTACCTGACCCTTTCTTTGGTGCCGCATCTGTGGGATCAGATTGCCGAATTCCGCAATGTAAAAATGATGATCAACTACGGGATTGAAAAATTTAAATTCAATCAACCCGTGCTGGTCAACCAGGAAGTGCGTTTGCGGGCCAAACTACACTCCATCGCCAACCTGCGAGGCATCACCAAGTTTGAAGTGGATGTTACGCTTGAAATCAAGGGGAATACAAAGCCTGCATTTAACGGAGTTCTGGTTTTCCTGTATCACTTTTATTAGTTACCAGTTACTGGTTACTGGTAACTGGTAACCGATTTACTCCTCCGGTTCGCCCTCATAGAATTCCTGCAAGGAACCGAAATAGGAATCATTCCATCCGGCCACGATATCTTCATAATCATCATCCGGAATGTTGGTATGCCGAAGTTCTGCGGAGGTACCCTGCGGATGAGGATGTAGTTTGATCGTAACAATGGAATCCTCGGGTTGATCGCCAAAATACCATTGCTGCACCAGCTTCTGGTCCTTTTCAAACTCCAGATTTTTACCCACAATGCTGCCATCCCACAGCGAGAATTCTGTTCCGGGCACCGGTCTCATCTCGGCCTTGTCGCCCGTCCACAACTGCAGGGTAGCTTCGGTAGTAAGCGCCAGATAAACCTGATCGGGTGGTGCGGGGATGATATAGTATTTTTTAAAATCTTTCATCGTATTTATTCAGGATTAAAGGTAATTCTTTCTTACTAAGACTTGTGGGGATTCTTTATTTTTGGGCGGTTCTGATTCGATCCCTGACCTATGGACTTTTACCTGATCTTAGTCATCATTTTATTGTGCATTGCGGTTGTTGACTTGATCGTTGGGGTGAGCAATGATGCCGTTAATTTTCTAAACTCTGCTATTGGTTCCAGGGTAGCCTCCTTTAAGGTGATTTTAACGGTGGCCAGCCTTGGGATTCTTACGGGTTCTCTTTTTTCCAGCGGTATGATGGAGATTGCCCGCAACGGAATCTTCAATCCCAATTTCTTCACGTTCGACAAGGTGATGATAGTTTTTATGGCGGTGATGCTTACCGACATCATTCTACTTGACTTCTTCAATTCACTGGGTCTTCCCACCTCCACCACTGTTTCTTTAATCTTTGAACTACTCGGTGCAGCATTGGTAACCGGTTTACTCATGTCCTTTGATCGGGGGCAAGGATTTGAAACGTGGCCACAAATCATCAACTACTCCAGTGCGGTAACCATTATTGTTGGGATTTTCCTTTCTGTCTTCCTCTCCTTCATAGTTGGGGCCGTGGTGCAGCATGTTTCGCGCATTGTGTTTACGTTTAAATTAAAGAAGACTTTAAAGCGCTATGGCGCCATCTTCAGTGGAATAGCCGTTACTTCCATCATTTACTTTTTATTGATCAAAGGTGCAAAAGGCAGTTCCATCATTACCGAAGATCAGGTAAACTGGATCACGGCCAACACCTGGGTAATTGTTATTGTATCGGTTGTCTTTTGGTCCATCATCATTCAAATTTTGATGTGGTGGCAGAAGATCAATCCCTTAAAGGCGGTGGTGTTGTTGGGTACCTTTTCACTGGCCATGGCCTTTGCCGGCAACGACCTGGTGAATTTCATTGGCGTTTCGGTGGCCGGCCTAACCTCTTTTCAGGCGTGGACAGCTTCCGGTATTCCTGCTTCGGAATACTCCATGGGAATATTGAATGAAAAAATCGTTACCCCTGCCTGGATATTATTTATTGGTGGTGTTATTATGGTGGCAACCTTGTGGACCAACGCCAAAAGCCGGAAAGTAACAGAGACGGAAGTATCGCTGGGGAGACAGGATGAAGGGGACGAAAAATTCAAACCCAATATTATTTCGCGCGCCCTGGTGGGCAGTGGCATGTGGGTTGGGCGGCAGGTAGAGCGGATTACCCCTGAAAGCTGGTCTAAAAATCTTTCCATTCGGTTTGAAAAAGAAAATGCGGGCGATGTGGCTGCTAATCAGGCTTCGTTTGATTTGATCCGGGCCAGCATCAACCTGGTGGTGGCCAGCATTCTCATTGCTTATGGCACTTCTCAAAAACTTCCGCTCAGTACCACCTTTGTTACTTTTATGGTGGCCATGGGTTCATCCTTTGCCGACCAGGCCTGGGGTCGCGAGAGTGCCGTGTACCGGGTGGCGGGGGTGATCAATGTGATTGCCGGATGGTTGGTGACGGCCGTTGTTGCACTTTTAGCCAGTGGGCTGCTGGCCTTAATCATGTATAAAACCGGAATGGCCGGCCCACTTGTATTGACGGTAGTTGCCGGGTTCTTATTGATCCGGAGTCATGTCATCTTCAACCGAAAGACCAAGGAAGAAAAAGAAGAAAATAAGTTGATGGAAGAACATCATCTTTCCATCCAACATGCCATTCAGGAGAGCAAAAAAAATTCAGCGTATACACTAAAGGTGATTCGGCAAGTGCTCACGGAGAGCTTGCGGTCGTTATTGAAAGAAGACGCGGAGATGCTTCGCAAGTCGCACAACGATCTGGAAAAGTTGCGGGTTCAAAATGAAAAGTTTGATTCCAAACTCATCAAGCTGGTGCGTAAAATGGAAAAAGGCAATTTGCTGACCGGCCGTTTGTACATCCTCGTATTTGACTTAATGCAGGATTTATATCAAAGTGCCCGCCTGGTGAATGAAGTGATCATGGCCCATGTGGTAAACCATCACTCGCCACCCAAGAAAAAATATGCAGAGATAATTCAAACCCTGGAATACGAATTTACCCATTTCATTAATAAAGTCTCCGAAAACATTGGTACCAGCTCGGGTTTACACCCAGGGCTGCAAGAGGAACAAAAACGTATTATTCACTACCTAAATACCGTGCTGGATGAGCTGGTGGTGGATATTCAAAAAGATGACATCGGCAACCGAATGGGGTTGTTACAAACCCGCCTCCTGCTGGAGCTGCGGGATATCATCGTGGAAATGGGCGAGTTACATGCCATTTACGATGAGCATGCGCGACAGAAATAACTAAACAGAGTCCCGCAGCGTCAGGTAAAAGGGAATCTCAACATGCTCGTTTGAACGACTGAGGATGACTTCAGCGGCCTTGCGGCCCATCAAATGGAAATCCGTTGAGATGGTGGTAATGCCTTGCAAAATGATTTTCTTGAGTGGCGTTTCATTGTACGAGATTACACCCACATCCTTCCCCACTTCCAGCTTCTGTAACAGGATCCGTTCAATCAGCGTCACCAGGTCATTTTCCATCAGGTTGATAAATACTTCACCTTTATTAATGGAGGCTACTCCGATGTCCGAAATCACCCGGCATTGGAAATCATGCTGCTTACAGAACGTAGTGAACCCCTGAATGATTTCTTTTGGATAATACGAGTGATCTGGAAAAATAAGGGTGAACTGGTGATACTTCTTCAGGTACGGCAATGCTTGTGATAACGCATCCCCAATATCCTTCTCAAAATTTTCATACACAGCACCAAATTTCCCACTGATGCCGGGCACTAATTTATCCAGCAAAATCAGTTTCGATTTGTCGATTGCGTTTATGACTTCACAGGCCCGCTCCTCCCCTTCAATGAAGTGCGGGATGATCACATAATGAGAGTATTCTTCCTTGCGTGATTCAATCAATTTCTTAAAGAAGGATACATCGTTGTTGTAGATATAAAAGTCAACCCAGGCCGTTTCGGGAAGGGAAGCGATAAAGGCGTCATAAATAATTTTTTTATGAGCACTGAGTTTATTGAATAACAGAAATATTTTCAACGATTGCTCCAGCGCAGTGGAAGCGATGTAGTACCCTTTTCCGGGCACCGATGCCAGTACACCAATTTCCTTCAGATACTTATATCCTTTCTCGGCCGTATCCCTGGACATCTCGAACGAAAAACTCAATTCATTGATCGATGGCAACACATCTTCCAGCTGCAACCTGCCCTCTTTGATCGCGCGGGTAATCGAGTTTGCCAATTGCCGGTATTTCGGGGTGGCCGATTGATAATCGATGGTAATTATTTTCTGAAAATCAATCGGTTTCATGCGAATCAAACCTACAAAAAGAGAGCCTGTGATCAAACGGGCAAATCCGGTCAACCATTCATCAAAAAAAGGAACCTCACAGGATAGAGCATGACAGTTTCCCCAAGCACCGCATTTACCTTGTTTCAAAATACTACCGATGAAAATAGCCTGTATCTGTTCGTTCGTGTTTTTCAGTCTTGCCGCACTTGCTCAACCGACCGATAATCTCAAAACCGGTTTCCTAAATCCACCGGACGAAGCCAAACCCCGCACCTGGTGGCACTGGATCGGGAGCAACGTCACCAAAGAAGGAATCACCAAAGACCTGGAGTGGATGAAGCGAGCAGGCATTGGTGGCTTTCAGGCTTTTGATGTGAGCCTCGGAATGGGACAAACAGTAGAAAAGAAAATGGTGTTCATGACTCCTGAGTGGCTGGATGCCATTCGCCATACCGCTGCGGAAGCAGATCGACTCGGACTGGAAATGACCATGGTGACTTCGGCAGGCTGGAGTGAAACCGGAGGCCCCTGGGTGAAGCCCGAAGAAGCGATTAAAAAAGTAGTGTGGAGTGAATTGAGAATTACAGGCGGAAAAAAGTTTTCGGGTAAACTTCCCGCACCGCCATCCAACAATGGGCCGATCCGCAACCTGAGCCGACCTGCAGGATTTTTATCCGCAGCCAACACCAACCCTGACCCTACCCTGTATGCCGATTATAAAGTGCTTGCTTTTCGCACCCCAAAAGACGAAGTGAACATGATCGACCTGAAACCAAGCGTATCCTCCAGTGCCGGAGCCATTGATGCAACCGCACTGCTCGATGATGATCTTACCAGTGGCATCACGCTCTCCCTGCCAAAACCAGAATCACACAGCTGGATACAATTTGAATTTAACCAACCCTTCAAAGCCCAATCCTTTGCCTTAGCCACTGCACTAACACAAGGATTTGGCAGCAAAGATGTTACTACCGGGTATGTTCAGGTTAGTGACGATGGTGTAACCTTTAAAACCATTTTATCGCTGCCCGGGCCGCAACACGACATCCGAGCCTTGCCTGTGCGCACGTATACTTTTCCTGAAGTACGTGCCCGTTACTTTAAAGTCACATTCACCGGTGGCTCCGGACTTACTACCGTTGGAAATTTTGGAACGCCCGGGTACTTCGGACCAGCGCCCACTACTTATACAGTCACGGAAGCAAAATTCTACAGTGACGCCCGCGTAAATCGATGGGAAGACAAAGCCCATTTTGCCCCCATGTTTGAATTAGAAGCACTCGCCACAACGCGAGTATCTGAAACTTCTGCAATCACCGATGTAATAGATGTTACCGATAAGATGAAAGCCGATGGCACATTTACATGGGATGCGCCTGCCGGCAACTGGACTATTTTCAGAATTGGGTATTCCCTTACTGGTTCAAAGAACAGTCCGGCTGTGCCGGCCGGGGTGGGCTATGAGGTAGATAAGTTGAGTAAAAAACATCTGGAATCGTATTATAAAGGGTACACTACTCCCATCGCGAAGGCGCTGGGTTCCCTGTATGGCAAGCGTTTGCAATTCTGGCTCACAGACAGCTTTGAAGCCGATGCACAAAACTGGACCGAAGACCTTCCCGCTGAATTTTTAAAACGCAGGGGATATGACCTGACTCCGTATTTACCTGTGCTCAGTGGACGCATCGTGAAAAGCGCTGAAGTCAGCGATCGTTTTCTTTGGGACTTCAGACGGACGATTGCAGACCTGCTGGCGGAGAACCACTACAAAGCGTTGGGCGATCTGGCCCGAGCCGAAGGCATTAAACTCTATGGCGAGTCGGCTGGTATTTCATTGCCCATTATGCAGGATGCCATGCTGAACAAAAAATACCTGGACATACCGATGGGTGAATTTGGGATGACCCAGGGATTAGGTTCGTCTGAAGGCAGCAGTTGGAAATCACCCAACGACCTGGATGATGATCACGCCTACCGCGGAGCGGGCGATCGATTGCATGCGCATCAATCGGATATTCGTGAAGCGGCCTCGGCTGCGCACATTTATGGGAAGAAATTCGTGGCCACGGAATCCTGGACGGGGGGTGCTTTTGAGTCACCGGCTTCCATGAAATTGATTGGTGATTACTGGAACACGCAAGGTGTGAACCGATTCATCTTTCATACGTCTACTCATCAACCGCTGGATACCAAACCCGGCAACGCGATGGTAGGCACCCATATTCATCGCAACATTACCTGGGCCGAACAAGCGCTTCCATTCACTACGTATCTTTCACGCAACAGTTATTTATTGCAACAAGGCACTTTCGTTGCGGACATTGCCTATTACCTGGGCGAAGGAATTCCATCGTCTGTTCCATATTGGAAAAAAATTAAACCCGAACCACCGGCTGGCTATGATTGTGATTTTCTCGGTACGGATATCCTGCTGGAGGATGCTACCGTAGTTAACGGAAAGATCGTGCTAAAGAGTGGGATGCAGTATCGCGTGCTCGTACTTCCTGAGCTGCAGGAAATGACACCCGCGGTTTTACAAAAGGTAAAAGAACTTGTTGCAGAAGGAGCCACCATCGTAGGACCAAAGCCTCTGAAATCACCAAGTCTTTCCGGCTATCCCACGGTAGACTCAGAAATAGCGACAATGGCCAATGAAGTCTGGGGTGATACGGACGGTCAACTGGTGTATCACCATCCTTATGGAAAAGGGCACGTATATTGGGGCATCCCATTGGTTTCTATTCTTGCAGAATTGAACGTAAGAAAGGATGTCGATTACACGAAGCCTCACACCAATACATACCTGAGTTGGATCCATCGCAAGACTTCGGATGCCGACATTTATTTCATTTCCAACCTGCGCAATCAGAAAGAAAATGTAAACTTCGAATTCCGTGTTACCGGAAAAACTCCTGAACTCTGGCATGCAGACAGCGGGTTGATCGAACCGGCTGATTATACCATCGAAAGTGGAATTACGACTGTTCCTTACGAGTTTAATCCAGAGGAATCCGTATTTATTGTATTTTCTAAACCAACCACCACTCTTTCCTTCAAGAAGGCAACCACGACAACCAATCAAGTTACAGTATTGAATGAAGGCTGGAATGTGACCTTTCCGCCCCAGCTCGGTGCTCCTGAAAAGATTACACTGAATAAATTGATTTCCCTCAGTGAACATACTGATGAGGGTGTTAAGTATTTTGGAGGCACCGCTACCTACACGAAAGAATTTACGGTGGGCAAAGAATGGTTTTCAAAACCGGGTTCAAAATTCATGCTTGATCTTGGCATTGTAAAAGACATGGCCGAAATCAGTATTAACGGAAAATCCATCGGCACGCTTTGGAAGTTGCCGTATCAGATCGACATCACTTCGGCCTTGAAACAAGGTGTAAACAAAATTGAAGTGAAGGTAACCAATCAATGGACCAACCGGATAACGGGCGACATGGCCAATCCGAATAGCAAAATCCTATCGGGTGCAGGCCTGCGCTTTGGAGGTGGTAGCTCAAAACTGATTGAATCCGGACTTATCGGTCCGGTTACCCTAAATCAAGTAAGCCCAAAACAATAAAAAGAGTATCTTGTACAAACTACCTTTTCCTATGAATCGATTTGTGTCATTTGTGCTCATCGTACTTCTTGTATCCTGCACAGGCGAAATCGCCCAAACTGAACAAGGCTTAAAGATTGTTAAACCCGAAGCGGCCGGTTTTTCCAGCGTGCGTCTGGCCCGGTTGGATAGCACCCTGAATAATTGGGTTAAGAAGGGTTGGATTAATGGCGCAGCCGGATTTATCGCCCGCGAGGGAAAAATTGTTTACCATAAAGCAGTAGGCTTTAATAATCTGGAAACCAAAGAGGCCCTGAGGGAAGATGGAATCTTCCGGATTGCCTCACAGACAAAGGCAATCACGAGTGTAGCCGTGATGATGTTATGGGAAGAAGGGAAATTTCTGTTGGATGAACCGGTTTCAAAATATATCCCGGCATTTGAAAACGCCCGGGTCCTGGACAAGTTTAATTCAAAGGATACTACATACACAACCCTTCCTGCCAAACGGGCCATCACCATCCGTGATTTGCTCACCCACACTTCGGGTATCGATTATGCTACGATCGGAAGTCCGGAGGCTACTGCCATTTATGCTAAAAATAATGTCACGGGTGGCCTCGATGTGCATGACCATAAATTATCGGAAGCGATGAATCGATTAGGAAGGTTGCCCTTGCTTCATCACCCGGGAGAAAAATGGACGTACGGATTGAATACCGACTTGCTGGGATACCTGGTGGAAATCTGGTCAGGGATGTCCCTTGATGAATTCTTTGCTCAACGAATTTTTCAACCGTTGGGTATGCAGGACACTTACTTTAATGTGCCAGAAGAGAAAGCCAGCCGGTTGGTTAACTTCTATCAAGAAGATTCTACTGGATTAAAGATTCAGGATAAAGCATTCGGGGAATTGGAAATGATTTATCCTGTAAAAAAGAAAGAATACTTTTCAGGCGGTGGTGGGCTATCGTCAACGATCTATGATTATGCCTTGTTCCTGCAAATGCTTTTGAATGGAGGTGAACTTAATGGCACCCGATTCTTAGCGCCAAACACGGTTCGGATGATGACCATGAACCAAATTGGGGATTTAAGTTTAGGTGAAAACAAATTTGGGCTTGGATTTCTTGTGGTGACGGAAGAAGGGAGCAGTAAGTTTCCGCACAATGTGGGTACGTACTCCTGGGGCGGAGCTTTCGCAACCACCTATTGGGTTGACCCGAAAGAAAAAATGGTGGTTTTACTCTATCGCCAAATGTGGGGCGAACACGGGGCAGATGTTGACCAAACCTTTAAGGTACAGGTGTACCAGGCCCTTAATAATTGATGTACGCAAACCAAACAAATTTTCAATTGAGCGCTGTCAGAAACCATACTACTATCTAATCGCCTTCGATCTGTCAGACAGGTGCGTGGATATTTTGCGCAACATAAGTTGACTGTTAATAAATCAGGTTCTATACGTATTAATAATTTCACCCATGAAAAAGCTACTCCTTCTTTCGCTGTTGCTGCATGCTTCAATCGTATGGGCGCAGGTGAGTGTAAAAAATCCGCTTACCGAGAATCAAAAGAACCCGTTGGGGGTGGATGTACAACCTCGCTTCAGCTGGCAACTGGTTTCTGAAAAGCGAAATGTGATGCAAACCGCCTATGAAATCCGCGTGAGCGATTCGCAGGCAGCACTTTCTAAAGCGAATGTGTGGGCCAGCGGAAAGGTTACCTCCGATCAGTCGCAATATGTTAGTTATGCCGGTGCGCCTCTTCAATCCGGAAAGAAATATTTCTGGCAGGTGCGCGTGTGGGATAATACAGGAAAAGCTTCAGCGTGGACCGAAGCAAATTTCTGGCAAATGGGATTGTTAAATCCTTCCGACTGGAAAGCAAAATGGATTCAACCCGGCTTCAAAGAGGACACAATCAATCAGCCAAGTCCTTACTTTAGAAAAACATTTAGTACTACGAAGAAGATTGCTTCCGCTACCGCTTTCATTACTTCCCTCGGTTTATACGAAGCATTTATCAATGGCAAACGCTTAGGTGATGCTTACCTTACCCCGGGCTGGACCAGTTACAATAAACGACTGCAGTATCAACTCTATGATGTTACTTCGCTTTTAACTTCAGGCACCAATGCGATTGGTGTTGCCTTGGGAAGTGGTTGGTATCGCGGTTTCATTGGCTTCTCCGGCCAGAAGAATTATTACGGAAAAGAACTCGCGTTGCTTGCTCAGATTGAAATTCAATATGCGGATGGTACGAAAGAAACCCTTATTACTGATGAATCCTGGAAATCAAGCACCGGCTCCATCGTGAGTTCTGAAATCTACCATGGCGAAACCATCGATGCCCGTAAAGAGAAAATTGGCTGGAATACTGCTTCCTTCAACGATGGAGACTGGCAAGGTGTAAAAATAAAATCAAGCGGCACGCCCCCACTCATCGCCACCTACAACGAGCCCATCCGCAAGAAAGAAACGTTCAAGGTTATTAAGTCCATCACCACACCAAAAGGCGAGCGAGTCCTGGACTTCGGTCAGAACCTGGTGGGTTGGGTGCAGGTGAAAATCTCCGGTAAAGCAGGAGATAAGATCACGCTTTACCATGCTGAGGTGTTGGATAAAGAGGGGAACTTTTACACAGAAAACCTTCGTCCGGCCAAACAGAAAAATGAATACATCCTGAAAGGAAGCGGTGAAGAATTTTTTGAACCACATTTCACCTTTCAGGGATTCCGTTACATCAAGATTGAAGACTATCCGGGCGAAATCAAGCCTGAGAACTTCAATGCAGTCGCATTATACTCGGATATGCAACCTACCGGAACCTTCACGAGCTCCCATCCCCTCATCAATCAATTGCAGCACAACATTCAATGGGGGCAGCGTGGCAATTTTTTGGATGTACCTACGGATTGCCCGCAACGCGATGAGCGGTTGGGCTGGACAGGCGATGCGCAGGCTTTTGCCCGAACCGCCACGTTCAACTTTGATGTGCACAACTTCTTTGCAAAATGGTTGAAAGATGTAGAAGCCGATCAACTTGATGGCAGCGTTCCGTTTGTAGTACCCAATGTATTGGGTGCCCGTGCCGCAGGTTCTGCCGGTTGGGCCGATGCGGCTACCATCATTCCCTGGAACATGTATCTCGCCTATGGTGACAAGCGAATTCTGGAAGATCAATACAACAGCATGAAAGCCTGGGTCGGCTTTATGGAACGCAACAGCACCAATTATTTATGGAACAAAGGATTTCACTTTGGCGATTGGTTATTTTACCGGCCTTTTGATGATAACGATGGTCGCTCGGCAGTGACGGACAAGTATCTGATTGCGCAGTGTTTCTTCGCCCATTCCACCGAGTTGGTGATCAAGACCGCGAACATGTTGGGCGCGCAAGACGATGCAGCAAAGTACGCTGCTCTGTTAAAAAATATTAAGGATGCATTCATGAAAGAATACATGACTGCCAATGGGAGACTGGTGAGTAGTACGCAAACCGCCTATGTATTGGCATTGAATTTTGATATGCTCCCTGATAATCTTCGGGCCTATGCCGCGGAGAAATTGGTTGAGAATATAAAAAGCTATGGCAATCACCTTACCACAGGTTTTCTGGGCACACCTTATTTGTGTCATGTGCTTACCCGGTTTGGGTATACCGATGTTGCCTACACCTTATTATTGCAAGAAACGTATCCATCCTGGTTATACCCGGTGAAGATGGGTGCCACCACCATCTGGGAGCGGTGGGACGGCATTAAACCCGATGGCACTTTCCAGACTCCGGGCATGAACTCCTTCAATCACTATGCCTATGGCGCGATTGGTGATTGGATGTATCGCGTTGCCACCGGCATCGATACGGAAGAGGCTGCTCCGGGTTATAAATCCATTGTGATTAAACCCCACCTGGATACCCGGTTGACGCAGGCAGCATCCGAATACAAAACCGGATATGGTTTAGTAAAATCTGCATGGAAGACAAATGAACAAACCGTTGATTTTGATGTAGAAATTCCAGCGAATACCAAGGCAACGATTTATGTTCCTGCCTCTGCTGCTGATACTATTTCTGAATCAGGCAAAGCCTTATCTGTCGTGAAAGAAATTACGGTGAAAGGAAAGGAAGGGAACTATATTCGGTTGGAGGTGGGCTCGGGCAAGTATAGTTTTGTAGTGAAGAAATAAACTACTGCCGAGTACTACTGCCTGCTGCCTTCTTTTTTAAAGACGGGCTGCGTCCACGCGCTTTCAAAATCACCTTCCTGAAAAGGATTTGTCTGAAGTTTACTGGAGGTTATTTTGGCACGCACAAAAAGATATTCATCGGTTACAATGAAACTTCCCTCAACACCCTCTACTGACTTCAACACGCGCGACTCATTTTCATTTTTCAAAACACCAATGAATTCAATCTTGTAGTTCACGCCTTCAGCTGTGGCTACTCCAATTTTCAACTCATCATTATCAAACGAAACTTCACGCAGGGTTACTCCGGTAGATGCATAAAAATTACCAGCCTCCATGGCGGTTATCAGCGCTGCAGTTTCTAACTTCTCGGACCTTATCATCACCCATCCCCTGCCCGCATTGCTGAAGGCCTCGCCAAATTGATGGTAATTATGACTGTCATCCGTAGCCAATCCATACATTAAGGGTTGATTGCGCCTGGCATAGGCAACATTGATCAAATCCCACAGGGTTTCAGTATCCAGATGAATTGAATCGCCATAATTCCGGACTAGCGGATGGCCGTTATACACTTCAAAGAACCGCTCTCCTTTTAAACTGATCATATCCTCCAATGAGACTGCCCAATAAAAATTAGGGTGATTGATGTGCGGAAACATAGGCACACCGGTTTTCTCGCGTTGTTGCAATACCGCATCAACCGATAATTGCATCGTCTCGGCTACTGTAGTCGAATTGGGTGGGGTAATTAACTCCTGCAGGTTGGTGGCATTGATATGCACGGGCATATTATTCACATTGTTCGTAATCTCTTCCGCTGGAATGATCAGAAAACCCGAATCTTCCATTTTACCTTTGTATTCATGGTAGGTCTTCAATTTCACCTGAATGCGACCCGTATCGGTTTTGTATTCAACCCACTCCTTTCCGAACTTCTCCAGATACTTCTGGAAACTGGCTTCGTAAAGCGGGCTTTTCGCAATGAGCTTCCACTTCTCAGTCTGCGCCAGCGTGTTATGGTCCGATAAGGCAACGAAATGATAGCCGCTGGATTTGTACCACTCCAACACCAGTTCCGGAAACTCATCGCCATCGCTCCAGTAGGTGTGGGTGTGCAGGTTGCCTTTGTACCAGGTCGGTTGCATTGTCTCGGAGGAATTACAAGCCATCAGAAATGATCCAATCAGGAGAAGCACAAATCGAAACATTATCGTAGTCATGATTTACCCATATATCTTCGAAAGATAATAATAACCGCTTATAACCCCCGATTTGAATTACAGGACAGTACATGATAGTTTTATGACTTAACTGACGAGATTTGAGAATAGTATTACCAAACCGCCATGAAAAAGCTATTGACCCTTGCAGGATTAGTTATTGGATTCTATTGCACCGCTCAACCAAAGGAGATTGCCTTATATCCGAGTGTTGCACCGGGTTCTGAAAACTGGACCTGGTCTGAGCAAACCATCAATGCCAATGGAAATGTGCTGGTAGTAGATGTTTCAAAACCAACCCTCACTCCTTTCATTCCTGACAAACCTAATGGCACAGCAATTATTGTTGCACCGGGTGGAGCTTTTCATATTCTATCTATTGAAAGTGAAGGAAATCAGGTAGCAAAGAAACTAAATGAAAAAGGAATCACAGTCTTTGTTTTGAAATACAGACTAGTCCACAGCGACCCATCCAAACCAGAAAATAGCTTGATGACCTTGATGGCCACACGCAACTTCAAAAAGCTGGATTCGATTAATGCGCCCGTTGTGAAACTTGCTCTGCAGGATGGATTGACTGCCATGAACTATGTGCGCGAGCATGCAAAAGAGTATAAAATTAATCCCAGCAAAATCGGATTCATGGGGTTCTCTGCCGGTGGCACCGTAACCATGTCTGTAGTGTATAGTGCTACTGATGAAACCCGTCCGAATTTTGTAGCGCCCATTTACCTTTATGAAAAAGCTGTAATTGGATCCGCTGTGCCCACTGCGAAAACACCCATTTTCATTGTAGCCGCCAGTGATGATGAATTGGGACTCGCAAGCCATAGTGTGAATGTGTACTCCAAATGGTTTGAAGCAAATCAACAGGCTGAACTGCACATGTATGAAAGAGGTGGACATGGATTTGGAATGAACAAAAAGAATCTGCCCACAGATACATGGATAGACCGGTTTACCGATTGGTTAAGTATGCATGGATTCTGATTTTTGCTTTACCATGCTGATTCAGAACGGATTGTTCAACCATATATATTTAATGCAAGCATTGTCATGAAAAAAATAATCATTCTCCTTCTTCTTATTTCCAGAATTGCAATTGCGCAACAGGAAATTCCACTCTATAAAGGTGAGATCCCGAATTCATTGAAAGCATCTACCCCTATTGATACAGCCACTACCTATTACGGAACGGGTGATAATAAGATTGAAATACTTCGCGGTGTGGTGCGGCCCACGCTCACTGTATTTCTGCCGGATCCTGTCAAAGCTACCGGCTCTGCAGTAATAATTTGCCCGGGTGGTGGTTATAGCATTCTAGCGATGAGTCATGAAGGAAGAGATGTGGCGAAGCGATTGAATGAAGATGGCATCGCTGCGTTTGTTTTGAAGTATCGCCTTCCCCGCAAGGAGACGATGAAAGACAAAAGCATCGGTCCATTGCAGGATGCGCAACGCGCCATTCAGGTAGTGCGTGAAAACGCCAAGCAATGGAACATCCATCCCAACAAAATTGGCATCATGGGCTCTTCAGCCGGTGGCCACCTGGCGTCCACAGCCGGCACGCATTTTCAGAAATCGTATATTGATAATCCAAACAATACCAGTCTTCGGCCGGATTTCATGATTTTAAATTACCCGGTGATCAGTTTTTCCGATAGCCTTACTCACAATGGTTCGCGCATCAATCTGATTGGTGGTGTCACATCTTACCCCGTAATAAAAGATTCTAAAAAGTACAAGGAACTTGGCATGACGGATGCCGACATCGCCAACTTCTCAAACGAATTGCAGGTAACCTCAAAAACTCCGCCCACCTTTATCACGGCACCTTTAACGGATAAAACAGTTCCGGTAGGCAACACCTTGGCCTTTGTTTCTGCTTTGCAACAATATAAAGTTCCCGTAGAAACTTTTATATATGCAACGGGTGCTCATGGATTTGGCATGAATAATCCGGCCGCAAAAGAACAATGGATGGATGCATGCCTGCGCTGGATGAAAAAAAATATTGATCAACCCCCGATGGACTGGGCTAACCTAATACGATTCCAGGAAGACAATAAAAAAGTGGGGTTATCGAAGGCAAATGAAAACCGGGTGGTGTTCATGGGCAACTCCATTACCGAGGGCTGGAGTAAAGCAGATCCTTCATTTTTTGAAGGTAAACCTTATATCAACCGCGGGATCAGCGGGCAAACCACACCCCAGATGGTGTTGCGCTTTAAACAAGATGTGATTGATTTAAAACCAAAAGTAGTGGTAATCCTGGCGGGCATTAACGACATCGCAGGGAATACCGGGCCGATGACGTTGGAGCAAACCCGCGATAACATTGTTACGATGGCGCAACTTGCTATGGCTAATGGAATCAAAGTTGTGTTATCTTCGGTAATTCCTGCCTATGATTTTCCTTGGCGACCCGGCATGGAGCCAGCTAATAAAGTAGTTGCACTGAATAAAATGATTAAAGCGTATGCGGATAAAAGTAAACTCGTGTACCTCGATTATCATACCGCCATGAAGGATGAGCGTAACGGACTCAAAAAAGAACTGGGATACGATGGTGTGCATCCAACCCTGGAAGGTTATAAAGTGATGGCTCCGTTGGCGGAGAAAGCTATTTCGGATGCATTGAAACAAAAATAATTGATGCGAATACCTGAGTCGAAGTCCCAAAATTCAGGATTGGTCGAGTATTCATGCCAATCGATGGATTCGATATCAAATCTCATTGGAATTTATCGAACGTTGTGCTAATTATACACAGTTGTTGCAGACCTGCCAGATACCCTGTTCTTGCTCAAGAAACAAAAGAAACCAAATCGATATAAGATGAAGCACGTTACACAAATTTCACTATCCGGACTATTGCTGATCATCGCGGTGAGTTGTGGGCCGAAGTGGACTGAAACAGAATCAAATGGAATTAAAATCGTTACAAACGAAGGTGGTAAAACACTGGGTTACTCAACTTCCTCCGGCATCACCATCCTGACGGTAGACCGACTCGGGTTTAAAGATTTAAACAAAAACGGTCAGCTGGACAAGTATGAAGACTGGCGCTTACCCGCGGTGGATCGTGCAAAAGATCTCGCCTCAAAAATGAGCGTAGAACAAATTGCCGGGCTCATGTTGTATAGCCGGCACCAATCAATTCCAGCACAAAATCGGGGCTTCTTTGCTGCTACCTATAATGGAAAATCCTTTAGCGAAAGCGGGGCTGCAGCTTCTGATCTTTCTGATCAGCAAAAAGAATTTTTAACCAAAGATGATCTGCGACATGTATTGATTACATCGGTTGAAAGCCCAGAAGTGGCAGCCCAATGGAATAATAACATGCAAGCCTTGGTGGAAGGCATCGGTTTGGGAATCCCCAGCAATACAAGTTCCGACCCCAGGCACGGCACCGTAGCCAATACGGAATACAATGAAGGTGCTGGTGGCAGGATTTCAATGTGGCCCAGTTCCCTGGGAATGGCCGCTACCTTCGATCCGGGCTTAATAGAAACCTTTGGAAAGATTGCTGCGAAAGAATATCGGGCGTTGGGAATTGCTACCGCACTTTCGCCTCAAGTAGATATTGCTACGGAACCTCGCTGGTTACGGGTCGATGGTACTTTCGGTGAAAACCCTCAACTATCGGCCGATATGGGCCGGGCTTATATCGATGGTTTTCAGACGTCATCGGGTGATAAAGAGATCAGCGATGGTTGGGGGTATGAAAGCGTAAATGCCATGGTGAAGCATTGGCCTGGGGGTGGTTCCGGTGAAGCCGGACGCGATGCCCATTATGCCATCGGAAAGTATGCCGTTTATCCCGGTAATAATTTCGACATGCACATGATCCCGTTTACGGAAGGTGCCTTCAAATTAAATGGAAAAACAAAAATGGCTTCCGCGGTAATGCCGTACTATACCATCTCCTATAATCAGGATACCAAGAATAATGAAAACGTAGGCAATGCCTATAACAAGTATATCATTCAGGATCTACTGCGTGATAAGTTTCAGTACGAGGGGGTTGTTTGCACCGACTGGGGGGTGACGGGTGATGAAACGGTCCTTGATATGTTTATTGGAGGTAAGCCCTGGGGGGTTGAAAAGCTTACCGTAGCCGAGCGGCATTACAAATTGTTGATGGCGGGGGTGGATCAATTTGGAGGCAATAACGAGAAAGGGCCTGTGTTGGAAGCCTACAATATGGGCGTGAAAGAGCAGGGTGAGGAATTTATGCGTGCCCGCATGGAGCAGTCAGGAGTTCGGTTGCTGATGAATATTTTCCGCACCGGACTTTTCGAAAATCCTTACCTGAATCCTGAAGAATCAAAGACTATCGTGGGTAAACCCGAATACATGAAGGCGGGGTACGAGGCCCAATTGAAATCCATCGTTCTGCTGAAGAACAAAGCCAATGTGCTTCCGTTAACAAAAAATAAGACCGTATACATCCCCAAGAAGTTTACTCCAGCCGGTAGAAACTTTTTAGGCATGGAGACTCCGGAATCGTTGGAATATCCGGTGAACATTGAGGTGGTGAAAAAGTATTTCAACGTAACCGACAAACCTGAAGAGGCAGATTTGGCACTGGTATTTGTTAATAGCCCGTATTCTGGCATTGGGTATAATCAAGCCGATGTTAAAAAAGGGGGTACTGGTTACGTACCCGTCTCTTTACAATATGGGGAATACACTGCAAAGGAGGCCCGCGAAACAAGCTTAGCCGGTGGCGATCCGCTTGAGAGTTTTACGAATCGCACTTACAAAAACAAAAAGAGTACCGCTACCAATACCACCGACCTGGGCATGATTAATGATACCTACAAAAAAATGAAAGGCAAGCCGGTCATTGTTTCCATCAAAATGAGTCATCCCATGGTATTCTCAGAGTTTGAAAAGAATGCCGATGCAATCTTGGTTCACTTTTCGGTACAGGATCAGGCGCTGCTGGATATGATAACCGGTGCTGCTGAACCCTCGGCCCTGTTGCCGATTCAAATGCCTGCGAGTATGGAGGTGGTGGAAAAACAAGCCGAAGATGTTCCCCACGATATGGAATGTCATACAGACGATCAGGGTAACAAATATGATTTTGCTTTTGGATTGAACTGGAAGGGTGTAATTAATGATGAGCGGACAGCGAAGTATAAAAAATAAGACGAAATTGTATGTTCATAAAACCTGTTAGAATTTAAAATCATTAACCCATGAAAAACAAAACTTCCAGACGTCAATTTATCGGAGCTGCTTCCACCCTCATCGCAGGATCGATGATGGCAAGTTATGACAGTTTTGGTGTACCTAATTTCATTAACAACCTGGGCAACTCGGGGTCAACTATTAAAGGCGTGCGATTGGGTTTAATAACATACTCCTTCCGCGACCTTCCCGATCAAAGTGCAGAAGCAACCCTGGATTATATCCGTCAGTGCGGCATCACCAACATTGAACTAATGGGCGGTCCTGCGGAGTCATTTGCCGGTGCTCCGAAAAACCCGGTTGATTTTCGTACCCTGATGCCCCTTTGGCGCAAACGGCAGCAAAAGCAAGAACTTACCGAAGAAGAAAAGAAAACACTGGCCGATGTAGAAGCTAAAGGAAAAGCCTATCGTGAAGAAATGGCACAATGGAGATTGAATGCACCTATGTCCAAATTCGAGGAATTCGGAAAAATGTATAAGAAGGCAGACATCGAAATTTACGCCTTTAAACCGGACGCATTTGGCATGCAAAATACCGATGCCGATATTGATTATGGATTGCGTGCTGCCAAAGCTCTGGGCGCATCCCACGTAACTTTGGAACATCCCAGCAACGATGCCCACACGTTGAAACTTGGAAAAGCAGCCGAAAAATATGGATTGAAGGTGGGGTACCACGGTCATGAGCAACAAACGCCAACGTTCTGGGATACGGCTCTGTCCCAATCACCGGCCAATGCGCTCAATCTTGATTTGGGGCACTACGTAGCGGCTGGCAATGCCAACCCCCTCGACATTATCAAGCAGAAACATGATCGCATTGTTAGTATGCACATGAAGGATCGCAAGACAAAAGCCAATGGCGGTGACAATTTACCCTGGGGTACCGCAGAGACACCCCTTGCCGATGCGCTGCGTTTAATGCGCGATAATAAATACACCTTCCCGGCTACCATTGAGTTGGAGTATAAAATACCAGAAGGCTCTACTCCCATCGAAGAAGTGAAGAAATGCCTGGAGTTCTGCAAATCTGCTCTGGGCTGATTCGGTTAAAAATCATTTTACCAATCGTCAAATGTCGGGATAAAAGCCGGCATTTTTTATTCCGTTCATGATAGTACAGGATGGCTTAACTGCCGCATCTACTTATCTTTAATTCGAGTTAAAATCCACCGCATGCAAGTTATTCTCGGCACCATTTTCCATTTTATCGGAGGTTTTGCATCCGGTAGTTTTTACATGCCTTTTAAGCGGGTGCAAGGGTGGGCCTGGGAGAGTTATTGGATTATCGGTGGACTTTTTTCGTGGTTGATTGTTCCCCCGCTGGCAGCATGGTTTACCTTACCGGGGTTCTCTGAAATCATTCGCAATGCCCCTGCTTCCACCATCCAATACACCATCTTGTTTGGCGTACTTTGGGGTATTGGTGGGCTCACGTACGGACTTGGCGTACGCTATCTCGGCATGTCGCTGGGTAACTCGGTTGTATTGGGCTTCTGTTCAGCCTTTGGAGCCATCGTTCCGTCCCTCTATTATGCCATCGTGCCAACAGCAGGTAAGACCAGTATCGTTGAAATGTTTAGTACCACCTGGGGACTCATCGTGCTGGCCGGAGTAGTGATTTGCCTTGTCGGGATATACATCTGCGGTCGTGCCGGAATGATGAAGGAGAATGACCTTAATGAAGAAGATAAGAAAAAAAGTGTAGCAGAATTCAATCTAACGAAAGGTCTCTTTGTTGCGATCACCTCGGGTATATTAAGTTCCTGTTTCAATTTTGGTATTGAAGCCGGCAAGCCGATGGCCGAAGCGGCCGTGAACATGGGGTTAAATCCTCTCTTTCAAAATAACGTTACGTATGTCGTACTTCTTTGGGGTGGCTTGGCTACCAACTTCATCTGGACGATGATTCTCAATGCCCGCAATGGCACGTATGGTGATTATACCAATCGTAAAACTCCTCTTTCTAAAAATTATTTCTTCTCTGCTCTGGCGGGCACAACCTGGTTTATGCAATTCTTCTTTTATGGTATGGGGGAAAGCAAACTGGGTAACGGAGCAAGTTCCTGGATTTTGCACATGGCCTTCATCATTTTAATCGCCAACGTTTGGGGAATCCTGCTGAAGGAGTGGACAGGAGTGAGTAAGAAAACAAAGACCACCATTATACTCGGTATCGCAACGATTATGCTTTCCGTGTTGGTGGTAGGATATGGCAATGCAATAAAATAATAATGACCTCCTGCCCCTATCCCCCGGTGGCGGGGTTGGGGTGTAGGAAAAGTAAAACAACTATGATAAAAACATTCAAACACGTAAGCTACTTGTGGGATGAAACCAAAGCCGCTTCTTTGGCAGGCGATGAAGTTGACCTATTGATTTACCGCTCAAACTTATTGGGAGCTGATTTACGCCTCACCAACTACGGGGGTGGCAATACCTCATGCAAAGCGATGGCCAAAGACCCCCTTACCGGAAAGGAAACCGAAGTAATGTGGGTAAAGGGCTCTGGTGGCGACATTGGAACATTAAAGAAAAGCGGACTGGCCGCGCTGTACGTAGACCGACTGCGAAGCCTCACCCGTGTGTACCGGGGCATCGAGTTCGAAGATGAGATGGTGGAACTGTTCAACCATTGTATCTACGATTTGGCATCAAAGGCACCTTCGATTGATACTCCCTTGCATGGGTTCCTTCCATTCAAACACATCGACCATTTGCATCCGGATGCTGCGATTGCTATTGCGGCTGCTAAAGACGGGAAGAAAATCACCAATGAATTGTTTGGAGGAAAAATAGGATGGGTAGCATGGCAACGCCCCGGCTTTGATTTAGGATTGAAACTCAAGCAATGTCTGGATGAAAATCCGGGCATCCGGGGCATCATGTTGGGTTCGCATGGCTTATTCACCTGGGGCGATACCGCCTATGAAAGTTATGTAAACACCCTGGAAGTAATCGAAACATGTGCTGAATATCTGGAAACTAATTATGCCAAGAAACGTCCGGTATTTGGTGGAATGGTAATCAAATCGTTGCCAAAAGAAGACCGGCTTAAGCAAGCCGCCACCCTTGCACCCATTCTTCGTGGCCTGTGTTCAGGTACAACCCGAATGATTGGTCACTTTACGGACGATGAGCGTGTACTGGAGTTCACCAACTCGCACGACCTGGCGAGATTGGCGCCACTGGGAACCAGCTGTCCTGATCATTTTTTGAGAACTAAGATTAGTCCGTTGGTATTAAATCTATCCACAGACGAAGACCTTTCGAATGGTAAGGTTGTCAAAGAAAAACTGCAACCTGCATTTGAAGCGTATCGCAATATGTATGCAGCCTATTACAACACCTGCAAACATCCGAACAGTCCGGCCATACGCGATGCGAACCCCGTGGTAATACTTTATCCCGGTGTGGGCATGTTCACTTTTGCAAAAGACAAGCAGACGGCCAGGGTGGCAGCCGAATTTTACATTAACGCCATCAATGTAATGAAAGGCGCGGAGGCGGTTTCTGAATACACCTCTCTCCCACGGCAAGAAGCATTCAATATTGAATATTGGCTGCTCGAAGAAGCCAAGTTACAACGGATGCCTAAGCCGAAACCATTAACGGGAAAGGTGGCGTTGATTACCGGAAGTGCCGGAGGTATCGGGAAAGGAATCGCTAAAAAGTTCATCGAGGAAGGTGCTTGCGTATTGATTAGCGATAACGATGTCGACCGCCTCGCCAAAACCGATGCCGAATTCAAAACCAAGTATGGCAAAGATGCACATGCCTCTGCAGTGATTGATGTGCTCAAGGGTGAACAAATTATAAACGCCTTGCATAAATCCGTTCTGGCCTTTGGTGGTGTGGACATTGTCGTTAACTGTGCAGGCATTTCTATTTCAAAACCTCTTGAAGAACACACCGAGCAAGATTGGGATTTACTCTATGACATTTTAGTGAAAGGTCAGTTTCTGGTTACCCAAGCGGGTGTGGAAGTAATGCGCAGCCAAGGTCTTGGTGGTGACGTGATTAACATCGTGAGTAAGAACGCGTTGGTAAGCGGTCCTAACAATGCTGCCTATGGTTCTGCGAAAGCAGCTCAACTCCATTTGAGTCGGTTAAATGCGGCTGAACTCGGAGCGGATAAAATCCGGGTGAATGTCGTGAATCCGGATGCGGTCATCAGCGACAGTAAAATCTGGGAAGGTGCCTGGGCTGAGGGGCGCGCGAAGGCATATGGCGTAAAAGTTGAAGATCTTCCGGCCTACTATGCAAAGCGTACACTACTGAATGAAATTATTTTACCCGAAGACATTGCGAATGCATGCTTTGCTTTTGTCGGGGGGTTACTCCATAAATCTACCGGCAATGTACTGAACGTAGATGGTGGTGTGGCCATGGCGTTTGTAAGATAGCATGGAGTATCACAGGGCTTTTTTATAAAATATTTGTCCATGCAACGACTCGCTTTTAAAATGAAGCTTCATGAAGGAATGGAAGCAGAATACAAACGCAGGCATGATCAACTATGGCCGGAGCTAAAACAATTATTGAAGCAAGTGGGTATCAAGGACTATGCTATCTTCTTAGATGAAAAAACGAATTACCTCTTCGGGGTTTTGAAAATCGACAATCCCAAGGCCATGGATGATCTGCCAAATCATCCGGTAATGAAAAAGTGGTGGGAGTATATGAAAGATATCATGGATGCTAATCCGGACAATTCTCCGGTGAGTACTCCCTTGACAGAAGTTTTTTACCTTGAATGAACTAATTTGAACCACGAAAGCACTAAGTTCACCAGGGCAACACAGAACTTTACGTAACCCATTGGTTAACTAAACCTATCCTATGAAAATCGATAAAACCCAAATTCAAGAACATAACGACAAACTTTACACTGCTCATCAGCGGAAAGTAAAGCCACTTGTGAATGAATATCCTTCCGCTAAAAAAATAATCAACAAATTGGTAGACTTTCAAATTGCGATACCCAGTTGGGCATTAGGTACCGGGGGCACTCGTTTTGGTCGGTTTTCCGGTGGAGGCGAACCTCGTACACTAGAAGAAAAGATTGAAGATGTGGGTTTATTGCATGCGCTCAACAAATCCAGTGGCGCTATCTCCTTGCACATTCCATGGGATATTCCAACCAGCAACCGAAAAATAAAGGCGCTGGCTGCCGAATATGGATTAACGTTTGATGCCGTCAATTCAAACACTTTCCAGGATCAACCAAACCAGAAACTCAGCTATAAGTTTGGCTCCTTACAGCATGTGAATGCAAAAGTGCGTCAACAAGCCATCGATCATAATATTGATGTTATTAAGTATGGTAAAGCACTTGGATCAAATTCAATAACCGTTTGGTTGTCCGATGGCTCGTGTTTTCCAGGTCAACTGAATTTCAGAAAAGCATTTCAACGCACCCTGGAAGGGTTACAGGAGATTTATTCCGCGCTACCACCTAACTGGAAAATGTTTGTTGAATATAAAGCCTTTGAGCCTAATTTCTACTCGATGACCGTTGGCGACTGGGGCCAATCCTATCTCTATGCAAGCAAACTCGGGCCGAAAGCATACACACTGGTTGATCTTGGCCATCACCTGCCCCATGCAAACATTGAACAAATCGTATCGTTGTTGTTGATGGAAGGTAAACTGGGCGGCTTTCACTTTAATGATTCCAAATATGGAGATGATGACCTCACTGTTGGCAGCATCAATCCTTATCAACTTTTCTTGATTTTTAATGAACTGGTGGAAGGAATGGATGCGCGCAATATGGATCATGCTAGTGATTTGGGCTGGATGATTGATGCTTCGCACAATGTGAAAGACCCACTCGAAGATTTATTACAGTCGGTGGAAGCCATCAAAATTGCTTATGCGCAGGCATTGTTGGTTGATAGAAAAGAATTGATTCGTGCACAGGAAACTAATGATGTCGCGAAAGCCCAAGAGATCCTGCAACAAGCCTATCGCACTGATGTAAGGCCGTTGGTGGCAGAAGCACGATTAAGATCAGGTGCCGCTCTGAAACCGATTCAGCTTTACAGGGAGTTGAACGTACGCAAACAATTGGTTTCAGAGCGTGGAATAAAAACGGTTGCAACTGGATTGTAGTCCGGTCCCTTACGTCTAGCGTTCATATGTCTACACCCGTTATCGCCATCTTTGACATCGGTAAAACCAACAAAAAAGTATTCCTTTTTAATGAGGACTACCTGATCTGTTTCGAGAAATCCATACAACTGCCTGAAATCACAGACGAAGATGGGTTTCCTTGCGAAGATGTTCAAGCACTAACAGAATGGGTAAAAGACTCCTTTCAGGAACTGCTATCGTGGCAGGAGTTTGACATTAAGGCGCTGAATATTTCAGCGCACGGGGCCAGTTTAGTACACATCGATGCAGGCGGCAATCCCGTTGCTCCACTTTACAATTACCTTAAAACTTATTCAGAAAAGCTTAAAACATTATTTTATAAGACGTATGGAGGCGAAACTCAATTCGCCCGCATTACCGCCTCACCGGTGCTGGGGAACTTAAATTCCGGTATGCAATTGTATTGGCTGAAGCATCATCACCCTGAAGTGTTCAGGAAGATCAAGTATTCATTGCATTTACCGGAATACATCAGTTACCTGTTTACACACAAACCCATATCAGGCATCACCAGCATTGGTTGTCACACTAACTTGTGGAACTTTACTACCAACAAGTACCACGATTGGGTAGCAAAAGAAGGTATCCTGGCGAAACTCGCACCGCTTCAGTCAAGTTCCGAGACCACCCGAATTGAAATTCATGAGCATAGCATGAATGTAGGGATCGGCTTGCACGACAGTTCTGCGGCACTCATTCCCTATCTGTCTTGTTTCCATGACCCATTCATTTTGCTCTCAACCGGCACCTGGTGTATTGCCCTTCATCCTTTCAATCATTCAATACTTACGGAAGAGGAAATGAAGCAAGACTGTCTCTGCTATCTGACGCATGAAGGAAAGGCCGTGAAAGCATCACGTTTGTTTGCCGGGTATGAGCACGAACAGGAAACGAAGCGGATCGCGGAACATTTTCACGTGTCGGATGACTTCTACAAGTACATTCGGTATCAACCGGAACTCGTAAAAACGCTATCGCCAACCTCATTTCAATCCGATTCCATGTCAACTTACCAATCTGTTGATGAAGCCTATACTCACCTGATGATGCAATTGGTTAGACAACAAGAAACTTCCCTGCACCTGGTTCTAAAGAATAGCGCAGTATCCCGTATTTTTGTTGATGGGGGATTTAGCCAAAATGAGTTGTTCATGAAACTTCTTGCCAACGCCCTTCCATACATCAAAATATTTGCAGCTTCGGTAGCCCAGGCAACGGCAATTGGAGCCGCCATGGCCATTCACAAACAATGGAACCGCAAACCCATCAATCCGAACCTGATTCAGCTCGTCAACTATTCAGAGCAATGACATGAACATAGGTCTATTCATTCCTTGCTATATCGACCAATTATATCCGCAAGTAGCCATTGCTACATTAGAGTTGCTTGAGAAACAAGGACTGAATGTTACTTATCCACTCAATCAAACCTGTTGCGGTCAACCGATGGCCAATTCAGGTTTTGAACACTTATCGCACAAGTCCAATAACTACTTTGTCAGTAACTTTTCAGATTATGATTATATTGTTTGTCCTTCCGGAAGTTGTACGCTGCATGTAAAGGAACATTTGCATGTTGCAAATAAGGAAGTACAGGCTACTCAGATTCGTAATAAAATTTACGAACTAACCGAATTCCTTACGGATGTGATTAACCTGAAAGCACTGAATGCCAGTTTTCCGTACAAAGTCGGGCTCCACCAAAGTTGTCATGGGCTTCGTGGCCTACATCTTGCTCAAATGTCCGAATTAGTTGCAGCTCCATTCTCTAAACCAGAACATCTTCTTTCTATGGTGAAAGGGATCGAGTTGATTTCTCTTGATCGCCATGACGAGTGTTGTGGTTTTGGTGGAACATTTTCAATTTTTGAAGAAGCTGTAAGTGTGAGGATGGGCCAGGATCGGGTGGCTGATCACTTAATCCATCATGCCGAGTACATCACCGGTGTTGACATGAGTTGCCTCATGCACCTTCAAGGCATTTTGAATAGACAAAAGAGTCAGGTAAAAGTAATTCATATTGCAGAAATACTGAACGCTGATAAATGATCAAAACGGGCAACACCCATAGTGAACTAGCTGATAAATTCAACCGTGATAAAAAGCGGGTGGAGTGGCATGATGAAACCTTATGGTTTGTTCGCGTTAAGCGCGATAAGGCTGCTCAACAAATTCCTGAATGGGAACAACTACGGGAAGCTGCTTCTCAGATTAAAAACAACGTTCTGGGCAATCTGCATAACTATCTGGTCCAGTTCGAAAAGAATGCGCAAGCCAATGGAATTCACCTTCATTGGGCAGCTGACGCTAATGAGCACAATGAGATTGTTCATGCGATCATTAATAAACACAAAATCAATCACATCGTTAAGAGCAAGTCGATGCTGACTGAGGAGTGTGGCTTGAATGAATACCTCGAGCGCCAAGGCATTGAAGTGGTAGACACCGACCTTGGTGAACGCATTGTACAATTAGCCCATGAAGCCCCTAGTCATATTGTACTTCCGTGCATTCACTGGAAGAAAGAGGAAATTGGGGAACTATTTCATCAACACCTGGGCACACCCCACGGCAATGCTGATCCGCAATTCTTGACTGCGGCTGCTCGGACACACCTGCGGGAGCACTTTCTTAAAGGCCGGGTTGCTATTACCGGTGTAAACTTTGCTGTTGCAGAAACCGGTGAGTTTGTGGTGTGCACCAACGAAGGGAATGCCGACCTGGGCGTTCAACTGGCCGATGTGCACATTGCCTGTATGGGGATTGAAAAAATCATTCCACAACGAAAGCATCTGGGAGTCTTTCTAAGGTTGCTTGCCCGAAGTGCCACCGGACAACCGATCACTACCTACTCCAGCCATTTTCAAAAACCACGTGCAGGTCAGGAAATGCACATTGTGTTGGTAGATAACGGACGAAGCAAACGATTGGCCAGTGATGATTTCAGAAATGCATTGAAGTGCATCCGTTGTGGCGCGTGTTTCAATACCTGCCCAGTCTATCGAAGAAGTGGCGGGCATAGCTATCATACGGCCATTGCCGGCCCGATCGGTTCCATTCTGGCACCCGGTTTTGATTTGAGGAAAAATTCAGATTTACCATTCGCCTCAACTTTATGTGGTTCGTGCACCAATGTGTGTCCGGTGAAGATTGACATTCACCAGCAACTCTTTAAATGGCGACAGGCTATTGTGAAGGAAGGGCATGTGAATCTCTCAAAAAAAGTGGCGCTCAAGTTTACCGGATTTGTGCTGTCGCATCCTTCAATTTATAAATTATCAGGCACCATTGGCAGATGGGTGCTCCGCAACCTGCCTTTCGTGACTAACAACAAGCTGAATACTTGGTACAAGCAACGGGAAATGCCCCCTGCACCTAAACAGTCGTTCAATTCGTGGTATAAACAAAACAAGAGGTTATGAGTAGCCGGGAAGCGATACTATCCGCTATAAAGAAAAATCAACCCGTGGCCATTGAATTACCTGTTGTGAAGTTTTCTACCCATTCGGTTAACCTAAAAGAAGGGTTTGTCAGTACACTAACCGCAATTGGTGGCCGTGTTATAGAGGTAACCTGCTGGGATGAAATTGTTGCCAACATCAACGTAAGTTATTCAACGTCATCCCGTGTCATTAATACAATTCCGGAACTGAATGATGCCTTCGGAATGTTGAACCTTAAATCAATACCTCATGATTTCAAAAATGTAACGTTGGCCATCATGCATGGCGATTTTGGAGTAGCTGAGAATGGGGCTATTTGGATAACTAATGCAGCTATGGGAGATCAAGTTTTACCTTACATCTGCGAACACCTGGTCTTGGTTATCAAATCTGAAAACCTCGTTCCTACACTCCATGAAGCGTATGAACGCATTGGAAATTCAACCTATACACTTGGAACATTTCTGGCCGGACCATCCAAAACTGCTGATATTGAACAATCGCTGGTGCTGGGTGCTCATGGACCGAAGAGTTTACTGGTATTTATGATAACCAGATAATCTTCATTGAAGCTCTACTAATTATCTAACGTAGTGGATTTCTGACTAATTCAACTTTTCCAAATTTATAGTCACACCAAAATTCATTAGAGTTTTGCTTTTATAGGGGCTATAAGTTCCAAAGTTATTCCCAGCTGAGCCTGTAGCAAATGAATATTGAAACTGTGCTCTTAAACTAATTGCTGATAAGTGTTTGGACAGGGTTAATGCTGGCTCTAAAAATATGGGCTTATCAACTTCCAGGGGCTCATCAAGTTCATCTTGAAAATCATAAAAATCAAGCATCGAAACCCTTACTGAAAACCCAAAATCCAAATCATCGTTCCGGTTTATAAACACAGGTTGAAAAAAGAATTTATTATAATGAGAAGAACCCCCTCTGGGACCGCCACCCGAAGATATAGGTGCATCATTCTCATACGATAGCGAAGCCCTTCCAAACCCATACCCGCCATACACTTCCATTTCATTTCCCTCATCTCCATTCTTCAAATATCCAATACCAAAATCAATTCCATAGGAATCAGCCATATAGTTATAGTTTTCCTCATCATCTAGGGTCGGCACTTTATTTTTACGCTTATAGCCATTGATAATCACGCCAACTTGCTCGGTAGCAGAATATGCGACTTGCAGATTCTGAGCTGCGATGGATGCCTGAAACTCTCCCTTCTCTCTAAACATTGGAACATTCTGCATTGTAGGCAGATACATTACCTTACATGCCCCACAAAGAAGCACGAAGGATACCAGAACAATCGTATTGAATATTCTCATTCCAATATTAAATTTATCAAGACACTAAGAAAAAATCAATATCCAGTAACGAATGGAAGGACATTGGGCTTGGTAAAAAAAAAGCCTGCATAGCAGGCCTTGAGGAATTTAATTCAATAATAGTACCTGGTTATTTAAGAGTAAGTTCAGCAATAATATTCTTCGCCCCACCTAACTTATCAATGCACCACAACACATAACGGATATCAACACAAATCGTCCGATTGAGGTCTTTATCAAAGGCAATCTTATGACTCAACGCTTCGTAATTTCCATCAAAAGCCAACCCGATTAACTCTCCATTGGCGTTGAGCACGGGTGATCCGGAATTACCACCGGTAATATCATTCGTGGTGATGAATCCCACTACCAAATCGTTAGTGCGTGCGTCTTTATAAACACCATAATCCTTCTTTTTCACAGCGTCAATCAATTCCATTGGCAAATCAAATTCATAGTCACCCGGCACATACTTCTCCATCACACCACGCATGGTACACACAAAATCATACGATACCGCATCCCGCGGACGGTAGGATTTCACATTGCCATAACTCAATCGCATCGTGAAATTAGCATCCGGGTAGAGGGCCTTCCCCTTATTCATTTCCAGGATACCTTTCATGTAGATACGACTTAGGTCATTATTTTGATTGTTAAATTCCATCGACTTAGGTTGATACTTCGAATAATTCTTGATGAATGCAGTGGCATACTGGTAGGCTGGATCATTCTGCAGGGTAGTGGAATCCGGTTTACTCACAAAGGCATTCCAACGGACATCATCAAATATTATGGTCTTTGAAAAAACCTCGGCAGCATATTTGAGATACGGAGCATCCTCATGCAAATCACCATAGGTAGCTTTCAGCTTCGTATAAAACTCGGTGGGGTGCTGTGAAGGATCAATACCATGATAAAACATTTTGCAGGTGGCAGCCAGAATATTCTGATCCGATGGTTTATTCTCATTCGTTAGAAATATTCCCCGTGTCCTATTTACACTTTCAATAACTTTCTTTATTTCCTCACTAGACGGGGTCTTCTTTGTAAGCGTGCGCTCCAAAGCCTGCAAGGAAGAGGCATACGCAATCAGGGGCGAACCCAGGATGCCTTCATTAATATAGATGCGGTGCTTTGCATACGGCCACCACGCTTTATAGGCTGCATCAAACTTCTCAAACAAGCCTTCATATTCGGGTTTTCCAACAGCCCATTTTGTAAATTTCTCTTCTTCAGTCTTCTTCTGACCATACACATCATACTTCAATAATTGCTTTCTTTCACCATCAAAGAATTTCCAATAATTGGCAATACCGGCATAACTTGATGACAGTTGCAGCCGTACTGCATCACTCTTTTTCATTTCATCGAACATCATTCTTAAACGCACATCACGCAGGTAAACAATTGCTGGATTTTCTATTTCCGTTTTAATTTGTACACCGTATGAAGTCTCATACCGACTGGTGCTTCCCGGATATCCAAGAATCATGGAGAAATCACCATCCTTTACTCCTTTGGTTGACACGTTCAAATAGTATTTGGGCTTTAAAGGGATATTTTCCGCTGCATACTCAGCGGGCTTACCTTCTATATTTGTATATACCCGGAACACAGAAAAATCACCCGTATGCCGAGGCCACTCCCAGTTATCCGTATCGCCACCAAACTTTCCAATGCTTTCCGGTGGCGTTCCAACCAATCGGATATCCCGAAAGCGTTCGTAAACAAAGAGCAGATATTGATTATTTCGGAAAAAGGGCATAACCCGTGCTTCCAGATTTGTCCCCTCGGTTGCTTTTCTGGCAATTTCTGTTGAAACTGATTGCAATTTCGCAGCGCGATCTGCTCCGCCAAGTCCCTGTAAAGCGGTTTCTACGTCCTTGGTTACATCATCAATTCGCACGAGAAACTGAACGGACAAGCCCGGTGCCGGAATCTCTTCACTCTTACTCTTTGCCCAGAATCCATTCTTCAAATAGTTTTTCTCAACCGAACTTGCTGCTGCAATAGCACCATATCCACAATGGTGATTGGTAAAAATCAAACCTTCCTTGCTGACAATCTCACCTGTGCATCCACCACCAAAAATGATAATGGCATCCTTAAGCGAAGATTTATTCAAACTATAGAGTTGCTCTTTACTTAGTTTTAGGCCCCGTTTAACCATCTCATTGTATACAGGGTCGCCCAACAAGTACATCAGCCACATGCCCTCATCGGCCCGGGCAAAGCCTACAACAAAGACAAAAAACAACGCTAAGACTTTCTTTTTCATAGTCCAGAAATTTATAAAATCAAGTTATAAGAAAAATAGAATGGAACCAATGAAAGCTATCAATCACCTGGTCAGATGCAGGAAATTACTCCTGATTCGGTTTACCCGGGGTTGGGTTCGGATAGATTTTCCAGTCCTTCGAACCATCCCCCTCCCTACCAAAGGACTGATTTTCTGATTGTTTTTCAAATTTCAGATCATGAATCTTTCGCCCATCCTTATTGAATAAACCGAGATACTCTCCATCCATGTCAAGCTTAAAATTTAAATGGAGTGGGCCTTGCTCCGGAGTGCCGTCTGCCCAAAACAATAGATATCCGCCCGGTGGAATGGTGGTGAGTTCAGGATTTGAATCCGGGATTTGAAATTCCAATGGTTTCTTCTTGTTTTCCGAAAAATACATACCGCCTACATTCACGGGTGTAGAACCGGCATTAAATAATTCGATCCAATCATCATACTCAGGTGCACCTGATGATTGATCCGGACAGCACGAGGTACTTCCGGCAAGTATTTCATTAATATAGAGCTGTGGAAGTTCCTCTCTCATAGTAAAATACACAGCTCCCACCGCGAGTAAAAGAATAAAGCCTACAATCCCAAACTTATTTAGTGAACTGGTCATATCAAATTAGCGGCATTTGCCTGCGAAATATAGCTCATTGAATGACAGATTGCAATCAGATGCCCTCAACCTTAAGCACCGCATCCTTATTGATGGAGCCATAAACATGTGGAAATAATTCGTTATCAGTGCCCGGTTCATATTTCACTGCAGCCCTCAGTTTATATTCATCGATCGAGATCACAAGCAGATTCGATTGTCCACTGAAATAGCGTTGCAGTACGCCAGCCAGTTGTGTTTCAGTACAACAGTGAATAAATCCGTCTTTCTGAATACTGGGTGGTGCGAAATGGTCTAGTTGTAATTGTGACTGCCAATCAGACTGAGAAACGACATGGTAGAGCATATCAATAAATAATTATTATCCTGAATACACCTGCCACTTTCCCTCAACTCTGACATACGTCATGCCATTACTCATGTAGTGAATGGATGTGCCCTGATCATTCATAATGACTTTGCGCTCATACACCCGCACTCCATTATTTTCGCGGGTGAGATAAAGTATTAACGCGTTCAGGGTTGGAGCAATATCCGACAGATTTTGCTCATCGCCCTCGCGTATGAACGCCTGGCTCATACCACTGTGGATTGTTTAATAAATGTTTCCATCCAGTGATTGGCATCCTCAACTGAATCAAAAACTTTAAGGGTAATACCCAATGCTGCCGTCTTTGTGATCATTCGCTCATGGTAATCCTTTCGAATAGGATCTGTAAACCCTACCGCTGCAATCCGTTTCAACCCGCACCGAACTGCTTCCGGTATAATGGTATTGATAAACCAAAGCTGATCTTCTCCGGTAACGATTCCCTGCAAGCGCAAGTCGGCAATCCAGCCAGGAGTATGATAGGTTTTCAAGGTGTGCAATACCGCCAGAAAGGCCTTTCGATATTCAGGACTGGTGATGTTTCGTTTCCAAACGATAACGGTATTATTTATGTCAGCATCATAATAGATTCTGGCAGCCTCGCTCTCGTAAAATATCTGTTTGCTTACATCTTTCGGGTGTGGTAAAGAAATGGTAAAAGTTGTACCCCGATTAATTTCACTTTCGATTTCAATCGTGCCACCGAGTGTATCAACTTGCGTCTTTACGAGATATAGTCCCAACCCTTTGCCATCAACATGCGTGTGAAAACGTCTGTATAACTTAAAGAGATCTTCTTTTTTTTCACCTTCCAGATTCATTCCTAATCCATTGTCCTTCACCACCAATTGAAACGACTGATCGGGAAGCAACTGGGTAGTAATCTCCACCTCCAAGTCTTTCTCCGGATTTCGATACTTAATGGCATTGCTCACCAGATTATAAAGAATACTCTGAATCATGGCCCGTATAGAATAAACAATGGGAGCATTCTCAAAATTTACGGCTACTTTGTACCCAGGACGGATTTGATCCTGAAGGATTGAAACTGTCCTTCTCCATTCATCCTTCAATTGAATCTTTTCGCGTACCAGGTAGAGGTCATTTCGTAAATCAATTATTAAACTCAGGTCTTTCAGGACTGCATCCAGTTCCAAACCGGATTTCTGAATCATGGAACTTACCTCACCCTTTTCATTCCCATCATCCAGTTTGTTAAATAAATCCGTTAGTCCCAGCAATCGCGCCACTGGTCCGCGCAGATTATGTGAAATTGTATAAGAAAATTGACGCAGCTCGTTGTTGTGCCGTACTAACTCTTCATTCATTTTTACCAAGTCAGCATTCTTTTGTTGTACCAGGCGCGATAATTCCTGATTTGTTGTGAATAACTTTTCTTGCTGCTTGCTGATTAACAAATTAGCCTCGGCCAGCAACTCCCGACTCTCCTGGATTTCCTTCTTTTGACGGAGCAATTCCTCACTCTGCAAGGTAATGGAATGGTTTAACTGCGTGAGCTCCTGGTTGCGGGACATCAATTTGGAGTTGGCGAGGTTCAACTCTTCAATGGATTTTAATACGGTTCGCTCCGCCCGCTCTGTAATGATTTTTAATGTAATTCCTCCAAAAGCCAAAACAAAAAAAGAAATAAGTGTAACGTAATTAATGTAATAATAGGACGCAGCGGAAAAGCCACGCTGGAAGAATCCTACCTGGAAGAGGTTATGAATTGGATCGAATAAAATCAGAAGCAACAGGGTTGAGCCCATACAAATCGTCAACTTTACTTTCTCCTTCAACGAGAAGATCAGTACGGGTAAAATGGTAGTTACCAAAATGACATAGCGACTATCAAAATAGGTGATGTAGGTGTGTTGAGGTTCTGAGTACTTACCATAAAGGGAAATTATAAACGAGAGATAGATGGGGCCCAGACAAAATAATAGGCGACCCAAATTGTAAAATTTACGGTTGACTAAAACAATGATCAGGAAGATAATGGATACCGATATAATGTAAATGGAGGTGGCAGTCCACCCGAAGAACAGATACAGAATGATGAACAAACTGAAGGTAAGAACTGAAAATATTACCGTTAAAATATTGGTGATGAAGACACTTTGATGCAGTGATTCCGGAACGTCATTCGAAGGGGAAAAGAATCGGTAAACGCTCTGCATCGGTACGGTTTGGAGAACAAAATTAAGATTTTCCGCTCCAGTCAAAACACCTACCACCCGTTAGCTTAATCTTTTTCTTATCTGTATTTTTGAGATTCAATTCAAGTTCATGAGCACCCAAACTGCAACAGAAAAACCGCACAAGCCCAACCTGGCCGGTCACCAGGCACCTGCTCCATACAAGCCCAAAAATAAAGTTCGAATTGTTACAGCAGCCAGTCTTTTCGATGGCCATGATGCTGCCATCAACATCATGCGCAGGATTATTCAAGCGACCGGAGTTGAAGTAATTCACCTGGGTCATGACCGCAGTGTGGAAGAAGTCGTGAACACCGCCATTCAGGAAGATGCTCAGGCAATCGCTATGACCAGTTACCAGGGTGGACACATTGAGTACTTCAAATACATGCATGACTTATTGCAGGAAAAAGGAGCCGGTCACATCCGCATTTTTGGTGGTGGGGGTGGTGTCATTCTGCCTGATGAAATTAAGGAATTGATGGACTATGGCATCACCCGTATCTATTCTCCGGATGATGGCCGAGCCATGGGACTGCAAGGCATGATCAATGATCTGATTGAGAAAAGTGATTATGCCACAGGTGAATTCATTGAAAAGGGAGAATTAACTTCGGATAATCATCTCAAAATTGCTCAACTCATTTCTGCTGCGGAGAATTTTTATGATAAACATCAAACCGCGTTTGAGGAGATCAACACAAAAGCTGCCAAGACCAAGATTCCAGTACTGGGTATAACCGGAACAGGTGGTGCCGGTAAATCTTCCATGGTAGATGAAATTGTTCGAAGATTCTTGGTTGATTTTAAAGACAAAAAAATTGGATTGATTTCAGTGGATCCTTCCAAACGTAAAACGGGTGGAGCACTTCTTGGAGATCGAATCCGGATGAATGCTATCAATAATTCCCGGGTGTACATGCGTTCGCTGGCAACACGCCAATCGAATTTAGCCTTGTCGGCATACGTGAAGGAGGCAATTTCAATTTTAAAGGCCGCTGAATTTGATTTGATTATCCTGGAAACTTCCGGCATTGGGCAGAGCGATACAGAAATTCTGGACCACAGCAATGTTTCGCTGTATGTGATGACACCCGAATACGGGGCAGCCACCCAGCTTGAAAAAATTGACATGCTTGATTTTGCGGATGTAATTGCCTTGAACAAGTTTGATAAACGTGGAGCCCTCGATGCGTTGCGTGATGTGAAAAAGCAATACCAACGTAATCATCAATGCTGGGACAAAAATGTGGAAGACATGCCGGTTTTTGGAACCATCGCTTCTCAATTCAATGACCCCGGTACCAATCAACTTTACAAATTTCTGATTGATAAAATAGTAGAGAAAACCAACGCTCCGCTGAATTCATCATTCCATATAACACGCGAAATGTCTGAAAAGATATTTGTCATTCCTCCTCACCGCACCCGCTATCTTAGTGAAATCTCAGAGAACAATCGCACGTATGACGGTTGGGTAAATGACCAGGCTAACGTTGCCGAAACGTTGTTTGCGTTGTCAAAGACCATCAAGGCTCTTCCTGACGCTCAGAGCGATCTTAAAAAGGTACTCGAAGCAGAATTTGATAAAATCAAACTCAATCTTGATCCTAAAAACTGGAAATTAATTGAGGGGTGGAGTGCGAAAGTAGATCGTTATAAGGGTCCTCTCTTTTCGTTCAAGGTTCGCGATAAAGAAATTGGAATCAAGACTCACACTGAATCCTTGTCGCACATTTCCCTACCGAAAGTTGCTTTGCCGCGCTATTCAAACTGGGGAGATATTTTACGATGGAGTTTGCAGGAAAACGTACCGGGTGAGTTTCCGTTCACAGCAGGCATTTATCCATTCAAACGCGAAGGGGAAGATCCAACACGCATGTTTGCCGGAGAAGGCGGGCCGGAACGAACCAATCACCGGTTTCACTACGTGAGTTTTAGTATGCCTGCAAAACGACTATCAACAGCGTTTGATTCGGTAACCCTGTACGGCAATGACCCTGATTACCGACCGGATATTTATGGAAAAATAGGAAACTCCGGAGTAAGTATCTGCTGCCTGGATGATGCCAAGAAATTGTATAGTGGATTCAATCTTGCTGATCCGAAAACCTCGGTGTCAATGACGATCAATGGTCCTGCTCCGATGCTACTCGGTTATTTCATGAATACTGCTATTGATCAGCAATGCGAACTCTACATTCGAAAGAACGGTTTGGAAGAGACCGTAAAGCAAAAAATTAAAGACCTCTATAAAAATCATGAAAGCGAAATTCCGAAGTATCAGGGGTCACTTCCCAAAGGAAATGATGGTTTGGGCTTAATGTTGTTAGGCGTAACGGGCGATCAGGTTTTACCTGCGGAAGTTTATGAAAAGATTAAAGCAGAAACAGTAGCCCAGGTGCGGGGTACAGTGCAAGCCGACATACTCAAAGAAGATCAGGCTCAGAATACCTGTATTTTCTCTACTGAGTTCGCGTTGCGCTTGATGGGAGACGTTCAGCAATACTTCATCGATCATAACATCCGAAACTTTTATTCGGTCTCGATATCAGGCTACCATATTGCCGAAGCAGGAGCCAATCCGATTACCCAGTTGGCGTTTACCCTCGCCAATGGATTTACCTATGTTGAGTACTACCTGAGCCGGGGAATGGACATCAATGAGTTTGCCCCCAATCTTTCCTTTTTCTTCAGCAATGGAATCGACCCTGAATATTCCGTGATCGGACGGGTGGCGCGGAGAATTTGGGCCAAAGCCATGAAAAACAAGTACGGTGCCAATGATCGGAGTCAGATGTTAAAGTACCATATTCAAACATCAGGTCGTTCGTTGCATGCCCAGGAAATTGATTTTAATGATATTCGAACTTCCCTGCAAGCATTGTATGCCATCTACGACAATTGCAATTCGTTGCACACAAATGCTTATGATGAAGCAATCACCACCCCTACCGAAGAGAGTGTTCGCAGAGCCATGGCCATACAATTAATTATTAATAAAGAGTTAGGATTGGCAAAAAACGAAAATCCCTTGCAGGGCTCCTTCATCATAGAGGAGTTAACCGAATTGGTAGAGGAAGCCGTGCTTACAGAATTTGATCGGATTACCGAACGTGGGGGAGTTTTAGGGGCGATGGAAACGATGTATCAGCGGGGAAAAATACAGGAAGAAAGCTTGTATTATGAAACGTTAAAACATACTGGAGAATATCCCATTATCGGGGTGAATACATTTTTGAGTTCGAAAGGTTCACCTACATTGATTCCGCAAGAAGTGATCCGGGCCACGACCGAAGAAAAAGAGTACCAAATCAAAATGCTGCGAAATCTCCATGCCGTGCAGCATGAAAAAGTGTCGGCCATGATTGAGCGGGTTCAACTGGCCGCTATTCAAAATAAGAATATCTTTCATGAACTGATGGAAGCAACCAAAGTGTGCTCACTTGGGCAGCTTACACGGGCATTATTTGAAGTTGGCGGACAATACCGTAGAAATATGTAAAAATGTTACCGTTTTCCGTGATGGATATGGGGCGAGCACATGATAAATATCATACTCTAAAACGGGCATATTCAATACCTTTTCTCAGTGATCAAACACTGTGAAAAAGCTTACCAGGTTCTTTCTTACAACGGGCGAAATTAGTGAGTTTGCCGGGCGATACTTTCGTGAGGCTTGGTTTCCACCCTATGAATTTCAGGAATTTCTAAAACAATGTTTCCTGATTGGCAACAAGTCATTTGCCCTGGTCAGTACCACCGGATTGATAATGGGTATTGTCCTGACTTTGCAAACTCGTCCTACCCTGATTGAATTCGGAGCGGTGTCCATGATGCCCTCAATGGTTGGCATCGCCATCGTCCGCGAAATAGGGCCCGTCTTAACAGCGTTGATCTGTGCCGGAAAAATCGGCTCTGGAATTGGTGCCGAGTTGGCATCCATGAAAGTCACAGAACAAATTGATGCCATGGAGGTCTCCGGGGCTAATCCATTTAAATACCTCGTCATTACACGGGTAACAGCTACCACCATTATGGTACCGATACTGGTAGTACTATCGGATATTATTTCTCTGTCCGGATCGGCTCTTGTAGAATTTTTGAAGGGTGGTGTATCCTTTGAACTCTATTTTAGCAAGGTATTCGAGTATCTTCAATTTGGTGATCTCTTGCCCTCCATCATCAAATCCTTTTTCTTCGGATTTGCAATCGGAATCATTGGGTGTTATAAAGGGTACACCTCAACGCGTGGAACGGAAGGTGTTGGCAGAACCGCTAATGAAGCTGTGGTAATTGCTTCGATGCTGGTGTTTATACTTGATTTTATCGCAGTATTAGTAAGCGATATATTCTATGAACTATGAGATGCAACATAGTATTGATTACAAGACGTCTCCTGTAGTTGACATTGAAGGTTTATATAAAGCATTCGGTTCGAACAGAGTATTGCAAGGGTTCAATTTAAAATTGTGGGCCGGTGAAAACCTGGCGGTCATGGGTAAATCCGGATCAGGGAAATCCGTGTTGATTAAATGCATCATCGGTTTAGTGCGGATAGACCAGGGGAAATTGCTCGTTTTAGATCAAGTAGTAGACCAGCTTAACCAAAAGGAGCTTGACCGGCTACGGTCACAGATTGGATTTCAATTTCAAGGCAGTGCACTTTACGATTCAATGACCGTGCGGGAGAATCTTGAATTTCCATTGAAACGACATCCCACGAAGCAGGTAACGGAAAAAGAACTTGATCTGCTGGTGACCGAAGCATTGGAGGCGGTTGGTTTGCTTCATGCAATCAATATGATGCCATCCGAACTTTCAGGCGGTATGAAGAAACGAATCGCGTTGGCAAGAACCCTTATCATGCAACCAAAAATTATCCTCTATGATGAGCCTACTAGCGGATTGGATCCAGTGACCGCGAAGGAAATCAGTTTACTCATCAATGAGGTTCAAAGGAGATTTCACACCGCATCCATCATCATTACCCACGATCTGGCATGTGCCCGAATCAGCAGCAATCGAATGATCATTTTACATAACGGAATTAATTATGTAGAAGCAACCTACGATCAGTTGGGTACTATGAAAGATGAAATAATACAGGCATTTTTTGTTTAACCATGCAATGGGTTTGAATTATGGAAAGATCAACGAGTAGAACCATCCGGCTGGGTATCCTGGTGCTTACCGGTACACTCATTTTCACTGTGGCGGTCTATCTTATCGGACAGAAACAGGATATGTTCAGAAACACATTTACCATCCGGGCTGTGTTTAATAATGTAAATGGATTGCAGCGGGGGAATAATGTCCGGTTTTCGGGAATTAATGTCGGTTCGGTGATGGCAGTCGATATACAAAATGACTCTACTGTGGAAGTGACTTTGCGGATCCGGGAAGATGTTCGAAAATTCATTCGCAAAGATGCCTTGGTAACCATTGGAACGGATGGATTAATGGGAAACATGCTTGTCAATATCACCCCGGGAGCCAGCCATGCCGACATCATCGATGATAATGATTTATTGAATTCATTCAGCAGGATAAAAACAGACGACATTCTTAAAACACTTAACATGACCAACGAGAATGCAGCCATGCTAACCCGAAGTTTGCTTGACATTACAGAAGAAATTCAACATGGAAAAGGAACTCTTTCTTACCTGGTATACGATACAACACTTCGTATGCAACTCTATCAATCCATAAGAAACCTTCGTTTAGCAACCGAAAAAACAAATTCCCTATTATCGGATGTGCAACTTATGACTGCCGATATAGATGCCGGAAAGGGCCTGGCCGGTTATCTGCTACGCGATTCATCCACGATCATACAACTTGAAAAAACAATGCTTAATCTGCAGAGTGCTGCGTTAGAAATAAATAAGAGTACCGATAGCCTGCAGATTTTCATCCAAAAATTAAATACAGGAAAAGGTGCTATTCCCACCTTGTGGCAAGATACAACCCTGGTTAATGACTTGCGTAGTACGCTCAAAAATCTGAATCAGGGCACTCAAAAGTTTGATGAAAACATGGAAGCGATGAAACACAGCTTCCTGACCCGAAAGTACTTTAAAGAACAAGAGAAAGAAGCTAAAAAAAATATCCCTAAAAACTAAAAAGGAAGGCTTGCTGGGCAAGCCTTCCTGGTTTTAGGTTCCTTTGCGGATTACTTCACGACTTTCGTGCCACTCATTTTACTGGTCACTTCAAATGTAGGTATACCGGTTACATTCTTCAGATTGTAAACCAATCCGAAATCACCGTTGATAACAAGGTCTTCGTTATGAACCAGATTATTGTTGCCATCGAATATCCGAACGTTGATTTCCTCAGCGTCCTTGTTCGCCACTGCCAACAAATACTTGCTTTCTGTACCAAGTTTAGCAACGTGAACTGAATTGATCCGATTTTCCATATTGTACTCAACCTTTTGAATCTGCTTACCAGAAGCATCGGCCACCTCAATGGTGTATTCACCGGCTTCCATGCCAGCAAAATTTACCGGACGAATAAATCCATCTATCCCATTGATCGTCTCAGCGAATACTACCTTGTTTGCTTTATCGTAAATTTTAAGAGTCACTTTTCCGGTTTGCAATCCTTCGTAGATCACCTTGAAAATCCCCGACTCCTTCTGATTTACAACAACCACCTTGGGTCCAACAGGATCAGCCGCTACGGCTGCCACTGACACCGCCATTACAAGCGCAACTAGAATTGATTTTGTTTTCATAGTTTTTTTACTTTTTGTTTTCAATACAAATTTACGGGCAACCCAGCCGCGAGTCTGAAAGTTGTAAGTAAACTTGATTTTTGAAATGAAAAATCGTTTGCGGGTTTTTTGCAGCGACTTTTTTAGAATGGATCCAGATAAAAATTGGTAAATCCAGCAAAAAATGAAGGTGGCATTTATTTTAATGATCTAAATCGATTGCATTGATATAAACAAAAAAACCTCATTCATCTACGAATGAGGTTCTCTGTTTTGCACCAATCTGTCTTAATTCTTTAAAGTCTTAATTACGCCCTGGCTATCACTTACTTCAATTGTAAAGCGATTGATGTCCTTCAGATTTAAAACCTCGGCAAAGGCGTTGCTTACCGTTTGATCCTGGCTGTGGAGTATCTCATTCTTATCGTTGTACACGCTCACATTGATTTTGTCGCGGGATCTTGAATTTACCGATAAGAGATATTTCCCTTCTTCCGCCAGCTTAACAATGCTGATGTATTTTTCAATTCGGCCCGCCAGGTAGTCTACTTTCTCCGTTCTCTTCCCTTGCTTGTCTTCAATTTGCACGGTATACTCACCCGCCTGCAATCCTGAAAAATTATAGGGTCGCACAAATCCCGCAACCTTGGTTAGTGTTTCCGTGAAAAGAAGTTTCCCATTCTTTAGAATAGAAATCTTAACATTCCCAGCCTGGTCAGCCTTGTAGTATACTTTTACCAGAGAACTGCCTAATGAATTTGTTACTGCCACAGATGACGTCTCATTAGGCTCATCTGTCCCATTTGCGAACGCTAGTGTACTAATTAGTACACCCACCAAAAGTAAACTGAATGCTTTCATAAATATTTTTTATAGTCTTATGACGCTCATGCCAAAGGAATTGTTGCATGGATGACGTTAAAGATTGTTAAATAATTTATGAACGATTGAATCGGGAAAAGGTAGCCCTTAACGTAAGTAAAAGAAAGATGGATGAAAAAAGTTGAAAAAAATTTCAGGCCCTCACCTAGTTGAGGTGATAAACATCTTTTGCCTTCTCAACTTCTCTTAACAATTGAATCTGGTACTTCAACCGGGCGATGAGAAACGATTCCTTACGGTCATCCGTCAATTGCACTAACTTCAACCGTTCTTCAAACCCAAGATTGAGTTCATTGGCCGCATCATACAATGAAACTGTCTTATCGGAATGGTTTAAGCGGATCAGACTTTGGTATTTGGTAAAATATTTACGTAGCGTTCCTCCCATAGGCTGGGTGATGTCTACATGCCACAACTCTACTTCGCCTCCCGGATAAAGCTTATCACGATAGGTTCTGAATAATTTGCTCATCGATAATAAATCAACACACCGCACGATAATGTCCGCTTCACCGGTTTTATAGCGTTTGATTACACTTTCCAGCTTTACCAACGACCCCATCTTTTCCTGATTGGAAACATGATTGAAGTAAATGCCAAAGGCAATATCCTTCGTTTCTGCATCTTCCAATAACTGCCGGTAGCGAGGCTCAAAAATATGAAGGGGAATCAATTCACCCGGCAAGGGGAAAATGGAAAGGGGAAACATGGGTATTTTAATAACTTCGTTCATCAACCTTTTAACAGCATTTCATGCCGAAAGTTATCGCAAAAAGTTATCAAAAGACTACGAATAACTAACCAAATAGTGAGGTTTTACCCCAAACTTATCCTGTAATATTTTTTCACCCGGTAAAAAAGCAAGGTTGATCACGAATGAAAACCCGGCTACCTCACCCCCCAACCTGCGAATCATGGTGGCAGCAGCAGAGGCTGTTCCACCCGTGGCCAGTAAATCGTCATGCACCAAAACCCGGCATCCTTCCGGAATTGCATCAACATGCATTTCGATTTCGGCTTTGCCATATTCAAGTGAATATTCTTCCTTGATTTTATGATACGGCAACTTTCCTGATTTTCGTACGGGTATGAACGGGATGCCCATGGCCTCTGCCAACAAGGTTCCAAAAATGAACCCACGCGCTTCAATGGCCGCAATGACTTCTATATTCTCATTTCGGAAATAATCGGCTATATCATCAACTACCTTTTTTCGGGCTGCGGGTTCGGCCAATAAGGGAGTAATATCTTTAAAAATTATTCCTGGCTTAGGAAAGTCAGGGACATCGCGTAAGTAAGTTTGTAGTTGAAGGTCTTTTACCATGCCTCTCTTTTCGGGATGAATTTACCATTTAATATTACTTCCGCTACCGGATTGGAACCAAAATGGTACGGAACAGCGGCAACCGAAGACATCGGATGGGTAATAAAAAGATTGGCCATCTTTCCCACCGAAATGGAGCCACAAGCATTTTCAAGGCCCAACGTATAGGCCGTATTGATGGTGGTGGCATTAATCGCTTCTTCGGGTGTCATTTTCATTTTAATGCAGGCCAATGAAACCATGAACGGCATGTTGCCACTGGGTGCGCTTCCGGGATTGTAATCGGAGGCAATGGCAACCGGCAATCCGTTATCAATCAGGGTACGGGCCGGTGTAAATGGGAGATTCAAAAAAAAGGCAGCTCCCGGCAAGGAAACAGGCATAGTATCACCTGACTTCAAGCATTCCACCTCCTCTTCTCCAATCTGCTCAAGGTGATCGACACTGATGGCCCCCAGTTTCACTCCAACTTGTACACCACCCGAGCGAGCCAACTGATTAGCATGAATTCGTGGTCGCAATCCAAATCGCAATCCAGCCGCAACAATCTGCTCGGTTTCTAAAGGTGAAAAAAAACCGTGTTCGCAAAAAACATCGATGTATTCCGCCAATCGTTCATTTGCTACCGCTGGAATCATTTCATTGATTACTTCTGAGATGTATTGATCTTTTGACTTTTCCTTAGGCACTGCATGGGCTCCTAAAAATGTCGTTTTCACCAGCAGCGGTGTTTCTTTTCCAATTCGCTTCGCTACGCGCAGCATCTTAAGTTCATCACGGGTGGTTAGTCCATATCCACTTTTTATTTCGATCGCCCCGGTTCCAGTGCGGATAACTTCCCACGCCCTCGGCAACGAGCATTCCAATAATTCATCCTCCGTTAACTGTTGCAGCTTACGGGCAGAATTTAAAATCCCGCCACCGTTGGCCGCAATCTCTTCGTAGGTTGCCCCTTTTAATTTCATTACAAACTCCTCCTCACGGGAGGCTGCAAATACCAGGTGCGTGTGTGAGTCGACAAAGGATGGAAACACAAAACGGCCCTGGGCATTGAATGTTACCTTGGCGGAAATCTCACTGGCAAGATTTTGCATGGTTCCGTAGGCCTGGATTTTGCCATCGGTAATAACTAGGAAAGCTTCAGACAACACGGGTAGATAGGCCATCTCCTTACCCCGTACCCTCGTAATGGGTTGATCCCTCACCTGCACTAAGCCCTTTATGTGAGTGATCAGGATATCACAAACCATGAAACCTATTTTTCGAAAGCCTCGACCTTATTTTCCAGGTTTGAACTGAATACCGGGAAGGACACTTTAAACACGGCAAAAAAACCGCTTCCATCCAGTGAAGGACGATACCCAATTTCACCACCATATGCCCAACTTAGCGTGCGATTAAATTTACCTTCCAGTCCGGCACGAAAACCAACTTTATTGACCTTCACCGCATCGGTTGAATACTCTTCATTGTTGTAAACAACTGGGTCCAGCGTGAGGGCCGGGGCAACCATCAAATCCAGAAAGACGGTGAGAATACCATCATCCATGCCCTCATCATACTTATCAAAACTCACCGCAATGTTCCGAATCCAGGACATTGATCCACCCACATAGATATTGGTTGCATAAATATTGCTGAATACATTAAAATCGTCATTGTTAGGCAACCCAATTCCTTCACTATTAATTAGATCCGACTTGTTTAAGCCCTGACTGTCCAATGTGCGGTTTAAATCTACCGTGCTGTTCCAAATAACTGTACCCAATCGGGCACCGTAAATCTTTCTCAATTTACTGGGAACCTCGGCATACAAAGGCACCGTAGCTGCCCATCGGGTGCGTGGAAAGCTTTTTCGGTGCAAAAAGATTTTTGTTGTAGAGGAAACATCAAAATCCTTAATGTGATAGGTGCCGCCCAATTCGTAATAGTTAAATATTTCCGGTTTGTTGGAGACGGAACTGTTTTGCTTCGCAAGTTGACGGTTAAAATCAAAAAACTGACTGCTGTACGTCTTGCGAAAATGTGCCTTTACGTCAAACTTATTTTTATGTAAGTATTGCACATCGGCCCCAAAGCCAGCATTTACGTTGGTGGCAAACAACTCACCATAAAATGGCTGTACCCCTATAAATAATTTGTTGATGGAATACGGTTCATCATAAAGCTCATCAAAAACGACAGAAGCTTTCTCTTCCGTTTCCTGGGCCATTGCATTGGCCCACCAAAAAATGAGACATAATCCTAAGCCAATCCGGTAAGCACTCATAGTTGTTAATCCCCTAAAAATAGTAAAAATGAGCCGTCTAACAGGAAGAAAAGTAGCAAAACCTCTGGTTTTCGGGCTTTGCGTGTAAGTATTTCCCCGATTATTACTTTCCTAACGTCCTTTACCGCCTAGTACGTAACAAGCTGGCCATTGCGAAAGGTAATAAAGGGTACCGTGCCATTGTCATCAGTAGGGAGTAGCGTATAGCCCGACCCGAGAGTGCCTGGAATAAACGTTCCATCGGGCATTGTTTGTGAGAAGTTTGCTCCGAATCGACTGAATATTGTTCCAACGGTCATTATAAATTCATACCCGATGCAAGCATATTCAACTGGCAGGGTGCCATGCTTTTGTAAATAGTTCTTTCTAAACGCAGCATAGGCCGGACTGGTCATTGCTCTGAAGTTAGGTGCCGCCATGGTAACACGGGTTCGCTCGAACTTGGAAAAATCGACTGAGGTATCCTGAAGCCAACCCTCCTGACCTATTACGATAATTGAGTCGTTTCGGGTTTCAACACTATTGATCACTTTCGAGTAAATCAACTCATTGTCAGAGGCAACAAAGATGCTTCCAATGCTATCCTTCTTGAGCTTAAACTGGATTGGATTTTTCCATTCATCGAATTCAGTGGCGGAAGCTAAAGTTTCCAAGATACTGCCCGATGCGTCATATCGAACTTCTTCGGCATACACGATCTTGATTCCTAACTCCAGCGCCCGCTTAATAAAATTAAATGCCATCACCGAATCCTTGACTGCCTCACCATAATAAACCAGGCAGTGCTCGCGCTTTACATGCGTTGCCGCCCACTCCGCTGATCGCATCCCCAGTGTTTCGTGACTGGGTTGAAAAAGGAAGGTGAACGGACTCTTGTTAGCCAGATCAGCATTGTTCGATATGGGATTAATAACCAAATTGATTTGGTTGGCTAGCGAAAATTCCTGTACCGGCACCGATTCTTCCTGAAACAGCGGTCCTACTATCAGGTCGGCAGTTTTTAGCTCCTCTTTTTGTAGCAAGTCTTTAGTAACCTCCTTGTTTCGTTCGTTATCATAGGCGAGCAATTCAAGTTGGATCCCTGAATTGGCAAGCGAATCAGCTGCCAGTTTCATCCCCTCGTACAAATCCAAAACAAATTGATTTCTCTTTTTCACTGGTGTAGGGTCAAGCGTTTCCGCCAGAAAGGGTAGGATCAACGCTATCCGGTATTTTTCCTTAAAATGGGGTTTGGGGGCTTCCACTGTAACCAAAGCTTCGCGCGATAAGGAATATCTAAAACACAAGGAGTCAATCAAATCTGATTCCTGCAGATGAGCCGGTTGCTTTCCTAATAAGCGAACTAAAGCACGGGCGGCTTCGGGGTCGTTAGGATAATCTTCCAATACCATCTTCAATGTTTCCACATCATCTATTCGGGCCAGGTAGGTGCGCTTTAAATCCGTAACCCCACTTTGAAAAGCAGGATCCGTTATATAGCTCGCAACCAACAGTCCCTGGAAGTACTCCCCTAAATCAAAATAGATTTTACACAACCAATAATTCACTTCGGGCAATTGGCCCCAATTGGGATACAACTTCTTCAATTGCAAAAAAGTCTCCTTGGCGACCGAGGTGTATCCTAACCGATGTGCAGATAATGCATAATAAAAGGAAGCGTACTCGGGGTAGGGATTTTCCTGATCATATACCATTAAGGGCTTAAAAGCGTCCATCGCCTCGCTGTACTTTCCCACTTCAAAGTAATCCTTGGCCTGCTTGTATTGCCTTCGAAAATCCTGACTATAGGCCTGATGAAAAAACAATAAGATGAGTATCGAGAAAAGGGAAGTCTTATTCATGCAGCTGATTCTTGAGATACCTTTTAGCAAAAGCCAATATAATCAATCAAAAATTAAGCCGCTATTCCCATTCGATGGTTGCCGGTGGCTTGGAGCTAATGTCATACACCACCCGATTGACTCCTTTCACCTTATTTATAATATCGGAAGATACCTCGCTCAGGAAATCATGCGGTAAATGGGCCCAGTCTGCCGTCATTCCGTCCACACTCACTACGGCACGCAAGGCAGCTACTTGCTCGTAAGTTCGTTCATCGCCCATGACTCCCACCGAATAAACCGGCAAGAGCATGGCACCGGCCTGCCATACCTTTTCATACAGGCCATGCGACCGAAGTCCGCTGATAAAAATAGCATCAACCTCCTGCAGGATCCTGACTTTCTCGGAATTAATCTCTCCCAAAATCCGGATGCCTAACCCGGGTCCGGGAAATGGATGTCGCCCTAAAATGAGCGGATCAATACCCAGTGTCTTTCCGACCAGGCGCACTTCATCTTTAAATAAGGTATTCAGTGGCTCCACCACCTTCATTTTCATCTTGTCGGGAAGTCCGCCCACATTGTGGTGCGACTTAATGGTGGCCGAAGGACCTTTCACTGAAACTGACTCAATCACATCTGGATAGATGGTTCCCTGCCCAAGCCATTTCACATCGGTAATCCGGTGTGCCTCCACATCAAAAACATCAATGAACGTTTTACCAATGGCCTTCCGTTTGGCTTCCGGATCACTCAGACCCTTCAATGCTCCATAGAATTTTTCCTTCGCATCAACCCCTTTGATGTTCAATCCCATGCCCTGATAGGAATGAAGCACTTGCTCAAATTCTCCTTTGCGCAATAATCCGTTATCAACAAAAATGCAATATAAGTTCTTACCTATGGCCCGATGGATTAACATGGCTGCCACGGTTGAGTCCACCCCGCCTGAAAGCGCCATGACTACCTTATCACTACTTAATTTCTTCTTCAGTTCCGTCACCGTTGCCTCTACAAATTGGTCAGGGGTCCAATCCTGGGCACAACCACAGATGTGCACAACAAAATTGCGCAGGAGATTTTTGCCTTCCAGTGAATGTGTTACTTCAGGATGAAACTGAATTCCATACACCTGCTCGCCCTTTACATGAAAAGCAGCCACCTTGACGGAAGGTGTACTGGCAATGATTTCAAACTGCTCCGGGATTGAGGTAATCGTATCGGCATGCGACATCCATACTTGCGAATCGAGCGAGATTTCCTTTAAAAGTTCATTATGATGATCAACAGTTGTTAACCGTGCCCGGCCATATTCCCGGTTATGCGAAGGTGCCACCGACCCGCCACTTTTCTGGGCGATCAACTGGGCTCCATAACAAACTCCAAGAACCGGAATTTTACCAAACCGCTTTATGTCAACGTCTGGAGCCCCTTCGTCCCGCACGGAGCAGGGACTACCGGAAAGAATAACTCCCTTTATGTTTGAAGTAATAGCCGGAACGTGATTGAATGGGTGTATTTCGCAATACACGTTTAACTCCCGCACTCTTCGCGCAATTAACTGGGTGTACTGAGAACCAAAATCAAGGATGAGAATTTGCTCTGCCATAGAAATCAATATTTACAACCCGTGTTGTAACCGTTACTTGTATACTTCGTAACAATACTGCTTCAGGTAATCGGCAGCATCGTCTTGCCCGGCATAAAATGCTTTGTTCAAACAGCGGCAACCTTCCGAAATCCGTTTCAGTTCCACCAATGCAATGCCTTTATAAAAAACGGCAGTGAGGTTTTCCGGATCCAATCGCAGGGCCACTTCCAGATACTTCAATGCCAATTCGTAATTTTCCTCTTCCAATGAAAAAGAGCCCCCGTACAAGTAGGCTGGTGCAAAGGTGGCATCCAATTCGATGGATTTGTTGATCGCGATAATGGCGCTGTCGGGTTGCTGCAACGAGTAATACGTAAAAGCCAGATTCATTTCCACTTCCGGATCATCCTGAATTGCTCTAACGAGTAATAAATCAGTTTTCGCCAGCGTGTATTTATTTTTCTCCATCAACAATCCCGCACGCCACTTTATTAATTGGGGATCTCCTCCGCTTAACTCAAGCGCTGCCTCAAGATCAATTAATTGATTATCTATATCGTTTAATTCACGATAGGAAAGGGCACGAAGTATATGGGCCTGATGACTTTGTGGAAATTCAGGAATAAATTTATTCATATCCTGAATGGACTTCTGAAAATCTCCGGAGCTGTAATAAGCTACGGATCGCTTATACAACGCCCGGTAGGCTGTGCGATCTTTCAGCTTGGACTCGTCAACGATCTTGGAATACAACTTAATGGCTCCTGCAAAATCCTCCTGGCTCATTAATGTATCCGCTTCCGTTTCCCAGGTAGCCCATTTCGGATTTTGCGCAAACCCGACACCAACATTCAGCAGGAAAAATATAATGAGAAACGGTCTATGCATTCGATAAAGCCTTGTTACGCTCACGCTTGCGGTCGGTCTCGTTCAGGTAGATCTTGCGAAGACGAATGGACTTTGGTGTTACTTCCACGTACTCATCGGCCTGAATGTATTCCAATGCTTCCTCCAAGGTGTGTTTGATGGCAGGAGCAATCCGCATCTTTTCATCCGAACCCGAAGCGCGGATGTTGGTAAGTTTTTTCGTTTTGGTTACGTTGACAACCAAATCTCCACTGCGGCTATGTTCGCCAATTACCTGGCCCTCATAAACGGGTTCTCCCGGTTCGATGAAAAATTTTCCACGATCCTGCAGGTTGTGTAAGCTGTAAGGAATGGCCTCGCCTTGCTCCATCACGATTAAAGAGCCGTTGATTCGGCCCGGAATTTCTCCTTTATAAGGTTGATACTCTTTAAACCGGTGCGTAACGATGGCCTCACCCGCAGTCACATTCAATAAATAATTCCTTAAACCAATAATTCCACGGGATGGGATCATGAACTTCAAAATCATTCGGTCGCTCTTGGGCTCCATGTTGATCATTTCACCTTTGCGCATGGAAACGGTTTCGATCGCCTTTCCTGCATCCGTCTCTGGCAAATCGATGGTCAACTCTTCAATCGGTTCACATTTCACGCCATCAATCTCTTTAAAAATTACCTGAGGCTGACCAATCTGAAGTTCATACCCTTCCCTGCGCATGGTTTCTATTAACACGGAAAGGTGAAGCACTCCACGTCCAAAGACCATAAAACTATCGGCAGAACCGGTATCACCCACTCGCAAAGCAAGATTTTTCTCCAGCTCGCGGTCCAACCGATCTTTAATATGGCGCGAGGTAACATACTTCCCTTCTTTGCCATAAAAAGGTGAATTGTTAATTGTGAAGAGCATACTCATGGTCGGCTCATCAATGGCAATTGATTTTAAGGCTTCCGGCTTTTCAACATCGGCTACCGTTTCTCCAATTTCAAATCCTTCCAGGCCAACGAGGGCGCAAATCTCACCTGCCTTTACTTCCTCAGTTTTCTTCTTTTCAAAACCCTCAAATACATACACTTCCTTGATGCGAGTCTTCACCACAGCACTGGCATCGCGCTTGACCAAGGCAATTTGCTGCCCTGCTTTAACGGATCCGCGTTGAACCCGACCAATGGCAATCCGGCCAATGAAAGAAGAATACTCAAGGGAGGTAATCAACATCTGGGTGGTTCCGGCATCCACCTTGGGTGCAGGAATATATTGAATGATGCCCTCAATTAATGCCGTGATGTCGGTGGTTGGGTTTTTCCAATCGGTACTCATCCAACCTTGCTTGGCAGAACCGTAAAAGGTTGGAAAGTTGAGCTGATCTTCCGTTGCATCCAACGCGTACATGAGGTCAAATACAGCTTCATGCACTTCATCGGGTGTACAGTTCTTTTTGTCGACTTTATTAACTACAACTATAGGCTTAAGTCCCAGGTGCAAAGCCTTTTGAAGTACAAATCGGGTTTGCGGCATCGGACCCTCAAACGCATCTACCAACAACAAGCAGCCATCGGCCATATTGAGTACACGCTCCACTTCACCACCAAAGTCGCTGTGACCGGGGGTGTCAATGACATTGATCTTATAATCTTTATAGCGCACCGAAACATTCTTGGCCAAGATGGTAATGCCCCGCTCCCGCTCCAGGTCGTTGCTATCCATGATGAGCTCTCCGGGGTTTTCGTGGTCTTTAAAAAGATGGCCGGCATGTAATAATTTATCTACCAGGGTGGTTTTTCCATGGTCAACGTGGGCAATAATGGCAATATTCCTGATTTTACTAACTTCCATAAATCTTGTTTTCCGCTGCTTTTTTCAACTTTAAGGGCGCAAAGATACGGTTATTTGCGGATTTTACCGGGGATGAATGGATTATTCCTCCAGGTTAGGTGGGATGGAAAAAGGGTTGAATCTGAAGCTATTTGTTCTTTTCAAAGAACCCATGCAACGCCTCCATGATTGCATCGGGGTCAGTGAAATAATGGACCGCTGGATGCTTTAGGTTAAATTGTTCAACCAACTTGTAGTACGTCTCCTCATCCACATCATGATCATCCATCATAATGGCCCTTACATCCGGGTCGGTAATAACCTGACGGAACGTTTGGGTTCGGTTGTTCTCTTCAATAACCCGGGAAAGTTTTCTCTTCTCACGTTCCAGCTTCCAGAAATAGTCGAATGGCGATCCAAATGCACTGACTAAGCTCAATGTTCTTGGTGGAGCTTTTGTTCGGTCGGCAATTTGATTGGGATAGAGCCGGGTGGACCGAATGGTTATTTCATTAAGCAAAAGGCGGTCTTCCCGCAGTAAAATAAATAATGCGTCTTCTTCAAACATCAAGGGTAACTCTACCGTGTGATACCCGATAGCCGAAAATAAAAGTGTGTCCGATGGTTTTGCCGAAATCAAAAAGCTACCGGATGAATTGGTAACAGTACCCCGGTTTCCGCGCTTTATGGAAATATGAACATCCACCAAACTGGCTAGCGTAGCCGAATCAACAACAATACCACGATAGAGGGTTTGTGCGCTCAAGGTAATGGAACCGATGAGCAATCCCACAAAAAATAGAATTCGAACCAACCTTCAGATTTTAAATAAGATGCGCATGTGGAATAAAAAGTTGAATGAGCTCTACCGGGTGAAGCGTAAAAATGTTCCCATCGGTAAATCGCGCTCTGTCTTTGATTTCAGAAAAAATTCTCCGTACTCCGGCTTTACACCGGGATAATGTGTTTTCACAACATTCAATCCAACCAGCGGTGAAAGGCCAACAGCATACGTGGAAAGAATAAAGAATGCAGAGGCGGGTTCCAGAAGCTGACTACTAAGGTATACCAACTCGTTTAACTTTTCCTGCAACGTCCACTTCTCACCTTCCGGCCCGCGGCCATAGGGTGGCGGGTCCATAATAATTCCATTGTATCGGTGGCCGCGCTTCACTTCCCGCTTTACAAACTTAAGCGCATCTTCATACACCCAACGAATATCTTTGAGTTGGTTTAAGGTCATATTCTGATTTGCCCAATTCAATCCTGGCCGTGAAGCATCCACATGGGTTACCTCAGCACCTGCAGCCCGGGCCACTACCGAAGCCGCCCCTGTGTAGGCAAAAAGATTCAACACTTTCCCTTTCTGAGGCCAGGATGATATCTTATCATAAATAAAATTCCAATTGGAACCCTGTTCAGGAAATAGCCCCACATGGCCAAATCCCGTCAACGCAAGACGCAAGGTTAGTTGCAGCGATTGATATTGATACTTGATCTGCCAACTATCCTCCATGGGCTTGAGCTTATTCCAGCCACCTTTTACCTCTTCTCCAAATCGAAAGTTGTCTTTCTGTTCGCGGGTAAAGTGGGCATGGGCTTTTTGATTCCACTCACTTTCTGAAAGCACCGCTTCCCAAATGGCTTGAGGTTCCGGTCGGATGAGGATTATTTTGCCAAAGCGTTCCAGCTTTTCAAAATTTCCGCTGTCCAACAGTTCATAGTCGGACCAGGAAGAAGGATGGATTAGATTCAAAATTTAAAAATTGAAATTCAAAATTAAGAAATAACAGGCAGCTGGCTCTTTGATCTTGCCATTTGAATCTTGAATTTTGATTCTATGCACTTCCTGATCACCAGTACCCAAAACCCGAAGATTAAGAGTTTGCTCGCGTTGGAAAAGCCACGCGAACGGAGAAAACAACAACTGTTCATCATTGAAGGCGCAAAGGAAGTAAAAATGGCCTTGCAAGCCGGGTATCGAATCGGGAACATCTTTTTCTGTGAAGAAATTCTGGATAAGGAAATATCGGGCGACCTGCTGAGCGATGACAAATTGTTGGTTCCTGTATCAAAAGAAGTTTTTGATAAAATCGCCATCCGTGAAAGTACGGGTGGCATCCTGGCGGTGGCGGAACAGAAAACCCATCGTTTGGAGGATATCCAGTTGAGCAAGAATCCGCTCGTGCTGATCGTAGAAGCGGTTGAAAAGCCGGGTAACCTGGGTGCAATCCTTCGCACCGCGGATGCTGCGGGAGTAGATGCGGTGATTATTTGTGATCCACAAACCGACTTTTATAACCCCAATGTGATTCGATCCAGCGTTGGGTGTGTTTTTACAAAACAGATTGCCTCCGCAACCAGCGAGCAAACCATTGCCTGGTTGAAAAAGAATCTTGTTGCCATATATTGTACCTACTTAAAGGCTTCCAAGCCTTATCACGAAACTGACTTTACTAAGCCCACTGCCATTGTCATGGGTACGGAAGCCACCGGCCTTTCAGATCTCTGGGTGAAAAGCAGTACCGCCAATATCATCATTCCCATGCAAGGTCAAATCGATTCTCTGAACGTATCCAATGCTGCTGCAGTTGTCGTATTTGAGGCCCGTAGACAGCGCGGATTTTCCAAACCGGGCTGAAATTACAACTCAATACATCAATCCTGCAGTTCATTTCATTAGGGTTGTGGGCGGGGTATCCGAAGCCCACCTTTGTGACGTTAAAGAAGTAAAAAGTACACGTTTATGAAGTTGAACTACCTGTTTCTTGCCCTGTTGATTGGTACCGCGGCCTCTGGTCAGTCTTCTACCCAAATTTATGCCTCCGGAAGCAGCGCCAAAATGACCTATAAAAATTCCGATGGGCTCAATAGCTTTAATATTGAAGTCCGAGGCAAAATCGAGGTCACCGATGACGACCGTGATATTAAGAGTTTATCACCGGATGGGTACCTGGAGATTACCAAAACCACCTTTGGCAGCAGACGCACCATTAAGATCAGTGCGGAGGGAAATACCATCAAGCGTGAATATTACGAAGGAAGAACCCAGGTTGCCTATGAACCGGAAGGTCGTAAATGGCTTTCGGAAATTCTTCCAGAAGTGGTGCGTACCACTACCGTGGCTGCCGAAAGCCGCGTAAACCGGTTTTACCGGAAGGGAGGCGTGCAGGGTGTATTGAATGAAATTGATGCCCTGGACGGCAGCTATATGAAATCACATTATGCCCGACTTCTGATGAAACTACCCATCCAAACAAAAGACTATCCAGTAATCATCACCCGGGTTGCAGCGGGCATGGATTCTGATCACTACCTCACCGAATTCCTTGATGATAATATGACCTTGTTCATGAAAAATAAGGAAGCCGTTGAAGCTGTATTTGCTGCTACCAATAAAATGGATTCCGATCATTACAAAACTCAAATCATAAAGGAGGCGTTACGGGCTCAACCCGCTTCTCTAGAAAGTGTAAAAATTGTTCTGGCTTCAACTTCCAACATGGAATCCGATCATTACAAAACAGAAGTACTCACTGCCTTGTTGCGCCAGCCCAATCTGGATGATGCCGTAATGACCGAAATGATCAAAACCACACAATCGATTGACTCCGATCATTACCGGACTGTGGTGTTAACCAAAGCACTGGACCATGAACTATCGGCTGCCTCCTACCAAAAAGTTGTGGAATCTGTAAAGGGAATTGAATCGGATCACTACATCACCCAGGTCATCAAAGATATGCTGGACAAGCCCATTGACAGTGAAGTACTTTCAAATCTCCTGTCAATTACTTCCTCCATCGATTCGGATCATTATCGTACCGAGGTGTTAACAACCCTGTTAAGAAAGCAAGACCTGAAAGAGGAGCATTACAAGAAACTGGTAGCGTATTGCAATACGATGGACAGTGATCACTATAAATCACAAACCTTGCAAACTGCCCTTTCGGTATCGAACCTGACGGATGGAAAGTTACTGGCTGTACTTCAGGCAACTGCTGACATAGACTCAGACCATTACATCACAGAAGTTCTTGTGGATGCTGCACCCACCGTGAAGAAAAGCAGTGCTACCGTGAAGGATGCTTATCGCGCGGCCGCCCGCGAGATCAATTCTGAAACCTACTACGGGCGGGCATTGCGTGCAATTGAAAATTGAGTTGCGCATCCACTAGCTCTTGATTTCTTAGATTTTGAGTAGTTTAAGGGAGTTATGGCCCTTCCAACCCTTCAACAAAGCCGTGTCATGAAGAAATATGGATTGCTGGCGCTCATCTGGTCCACGTTAGGCATATTGTTCTTTGTTTATATTTTTTATAGTTCACAGGGTCGCTTCCCTTCTCTTAAGTTTGAAGCCTACGAATTTTTTATCTGTACACTCATTACCAATCTGGCAGGGTTTCTGGCCTGGCAATTTGATAAAGTACTTGATCGATGGATTAATTGGCGTACTCATTTCCTCCTTCGATTCATTTCCGGTTTCTTCCTGAACGGGACGCTGGTTGTCTTATTTATGATTTCTACCAGCTTACTTTTGCTTGAAACCCGCAATGATGATGCGATTAAGTTGGGTATTCTGCTCATCATTACCTTGTTCATTTATGAAATCTTCTACGGGCTTTTCTACTCCTACCGGTACTATGCCAAAAATCAAGTGGAAGAGATGCGATTGGAAAGGCTTCAACTGGAATTGCAGTTCCAATCGTTGAAAACACAAATCAGTCCGCACTATCTGTTCAATTGTCTCAATACGGTATCCTCGCTCCTGTTTAAAGATACATTCATGGCCGAGCAGTTTATCAGGCGTATGGCTGATACATTCCGGTATGTAATTGACAATCAAAAACAAAAACTGGTAACTGTACGCGATGAAATTGACTTTTTAAAAGCTTATTACTACCTGTTACAAGTTCGCTACGAACAACACCTTACCCTGGAAATTAATTTACCTAAGAGCCTCTTCAATACACGCATTCCCCCGATGACGCTGCAACTGTTGGTGGAGAATGCGGTGAAGCATAATAAGATTTCAAAAGAACAACCGCTGCTGATCTATATTTCAGCGCAAGACAATACTCGTATTCTGGTCAGTAACTCCAAAACCATATCCGAAAAAACGGAAAGCTTCCATATTGGATTAAACAACATCATCAGCCGATACCAGTTTTTTACAACTGAAAAAGTATTGATTAAAAACGAAGCCCGCTTTACCGTGGTCCTACCGGTGATCAAAGAGCAGGAAAAATCATCTACCCATCCATCCTATTCCCTGGCATGAACCGTCTCTTCATCCATCAGGCTTTGTTTCGAATCCTCGCACCACCGGTGGTAGGTGTGATGGTGTATTTATTGATATTATTGATCAATAACAATTTCTCTGACTTAAAGAATATTGCGAGCAGTGCCGAGGTGTACGTGTGCATCGGGTTGGCCTACATTTCACTCGAAGCGATGCGGGTTACGCTTTCCGTTTCTGAAAAATGGTTAGCGAAGCAAAAAGTAAGACGTAGAATTATCGTGCAGATTTTGGCGACTCTTGGGGTTTCCCTGACCTTGATTGCGATCGCTATCTGGGCTTACTACAAATGGGTGATCGGATTCACCATCAATACCAGTGAATTAAGATTGTTTCTTTCGATTTACGGGGTGATTGGTTTACTCTACAATGCACTTTTCTTCAGCAATTTTTACCTGAACCGGGAAAATACTTTGCTTATCCAGCAAGAGCGGAAAATGCGCGAAAAACTGGAAGCAGATTTTATGTCTTTCAAAAACGAAATCAATCCGGATCTCCTGTACGAAAGCCTGGAGAACCTGATTCTGACCATGCAGCATAATGCTGACCAGGCCGAAGAACAAATCGATTACCTGGCAGGAATTTACCGGTATAGCCTGGTTAATCGACATAAGGAATTGATTTCTTTGGAAGAAGAACTTCAGGCTGCGGATCACCTGATTAAGTTGTTGAATTTCAAATTTCAAAATCAGCTGAACCTGCTTAACTCTGTTCGCGATACAGAAAGTATTCAACTCATACCCGGCTCTTTGCTAGTTACCATTGATGGCATTGTCCGGAATACCCTGATTTCAAAACAATCACCGCTGGTCATCCGATTGTATCTGGAAGAAGGGGATGAATATCTGGTTTTACAACATACCATCAACGACCGGCTCTTGCTCCATCAGGATAGTCTGAATGCCTTTAGTCGTCTACAACGCTCCTATTCTTTCTTCAGCGAGAACCCGTTTGTGCAGGTAAAAGCGGGGAAAGAAAACTATATTAAATTTCCATTAGTCCGTATTTCTACTGAACTAGCTGCCGTGAATGAGTAACCTGACCCTAAAAGTCTTGATTGTAGAGGATGAAACTCCGGCTGCCGAAAAGCTGGAGCGTTACTTGAAACGTTATAGTGACGCGATTGAAATTAAGGGCAAGGTTGAATCCGTGGAAGAAGCGGTTAACTGGCTCGCAGCAAATCAGGATTCCATTGACCTGATTTTTATGGACATTCAGTTAAAGGATGGGGTTAGCTTTGACATCTTTAAGGAGGTTAAAATTCAGAAGCCGGTTATTTTTATTACCGCCTACAACGAGTTTGCATTGGATGCCTTTAAAGTTAATGGCATCGATTATCTTTTAAAGCCGATCACCTTTACCGATCTATCAAACAGTCTTAAAAAGGTAGAAGCTCTGGGAACCCAATTGCGTTGGAATGAAGACCGGAACGAAACCATTACCCACACACTGGATGCCCGGCAGAAGTCTTACAAGAACCGGTTTATGGTTAAGTTGGGGGACCATATTAAATCCATCACGTCCGATCAAATCAGCCTTTTCTTTGCCGATGGCCGGGATGTTTACCTGATCACCAATCAACTTCGAAAATTTATTATTGATTATACCCTGGAGAACCTGGAGGAGATCCTGGATCCAAAAATATTCCATCGCGTAAACCGAAGTTACATTGTCAACATCAGTGCCGTGCAGGATGTGGTTGTCTACTCAAACAGCCGGTTACGGATTACGCCACAAATCAAATGGGAGCCGGAAATAATCGTGAGTCGTGAAAAAGTAAGCGATTTTAAAGAATGGTTTGACGGTGCCCATTAGTTTGTAACCATCATCACAATTTGATTCTGTTTTTATTTCGATCTTTAGATCATGAAAATGTTGATCTATTTTCTCCCTATTGTAGCTCTGGCTGCGTGTGGTACAAAAGAAACCTCCCAGGCTCCGGAACGCATCGACAGCACCTATGTGATTCAGGGAAATGCGATTGCCAAAATTGCGTTTGAAACCATTAGTGGCGAGTTGAAACAAGCAATGCAAGCCGGAGGCATTGAACATGCGTTGAACTATTGTAATGAAAATGCTTACCCCATTACCGATTCCTTGGCCCAGGCTCATCAGGTTTCCATTAAGCGCGTGAGCAATAAAAACCGAAACCCACGAAATGAAGCGGATAAAATGGAAGAATTTTTGATCAAGGGCTTTGGTATAGATCTGGGGGAAGGAAAAGAGCTGACACCCAAATTGGTGTTAAAAGATGATACCGTTCTCTTTTATAAGCCGATCATCATGCAACCGCTTTGCCTCACCTGTCATGGAACCCCGGAGCGCGAACTGGCCTTTCGCACAGATACCCTGATTCGAAAACTTTATCCGCACGACAAAGCCATCGGGTATCAGAACAACCAGGTGCGCGGGCTTTGGCGTATTGGTTTTAAGCAACAATGAAATATACCGGTAAAGAAAATCTGATTACATCACAACTCCACGATGTCAATTTCCACACAGATCTTCTGTCATCCCGATGGGTTGTCCGGGTGGAGGACTTAATAGATTTTCCTGTTTATATTCATCCGGATCTTCCTGAAATTTTATAGCCAATTTCGTGAGGTAAGCGTAATACGCCTTCCATTCTTCGTCTGCTGTCGTACGGGTAGACAGCCAGCCTTTCAACTGATCGATCTTGAGATGAGCGATCGCCCGGGTAGCAACGGATGCATCTTTATGTAAAGCCAACCGGGTCAGATTCGAGAATAACGCATAGTTCACACTCATTTGGATAGCGCCTTCATACCCACTTCGTACAGGAGCCTTGAACGTAGCACTAAATAATTTATCAATCACACTTTCCAGGCTGGGTAACCGGGCATCGCGGGAATGATGTTCGAACAAGCGATTGGCGCGAGCAGGATGTAGAATCAAACTGAAGGTCATGTCAGCGGCCGTTTCAGCGGCCGAGAGCGGATCAAACGTTAAATCGGTTTTGCCCTTCATTAATTCACGATGGCGCGAATACCCAAGTGGTCGTGGTGGGATTTGCTTCAGCAGGCTCTCTGGCAAGGCAAGGGTAACGGGCTGAACCGTTTTGAGAAGAGATTCCATCGCTTTTAATTCTTGTTGTGGTGTTAATAACTGAGCAATCGGTTGACCATCACCCCGTAATGCATAGCGATAGTTTAATCCTCCCAACACTTTGGCTGCTGCTTCTGTCTGATACCGGTGAAAGAAATACAAGGGCACCAGCACTTCTTCCAGGGTGGCCATGGGTGCACCTGGCTTAATGTTGCGCTCTCCGAAATTTTTCAGGGCCAACCCCCGCACATCCAGCACCCGGTCCAATTCCTCCACCGGATCTTTCCCATTATCCCACAAGTGTGCATAAGGATGTGCACTCCCCAACGGCCGGGCATCCTGATCCGATAAAAAGGTCAATCCGGCCTTTAAAGAATTTTGAATGATTTCGTTCAACGCTTTTTCCTCATCAACCCCGGAAGGAAAGTGCTGATAGCCGTACGCAACTACCACCTTGTCAAAAGCACCAATTTTGGTATCATATGCTTCACTCAAATCAATCTTTCCATCCTTAATCGTTGCAATCGGGTGTGGATAATCCATGACGGATGCCAGATCTTCGGTACTGGATGAATAGGCGTGTGCAATACCCAAGGTATGCCCCACCTCGTGTGCGGCCAGCTGACGCAGTCGTGCCAACGCCATGGCCTCCATTTCTTTTGATACTGGTTTTCCATCCTCATACGGTGCCAACAGACCTTCCGCAATCAGGTAATCCTGTCGAACCCTTAACGATCCAAGATTCACATGGCCTTTAATTATTTCACCTGTACGTGGGTCGGTTACTGAAGACCCATACGACCAGCCTCGTGTTGACCGATGGATCCAGTTGATCAGGTTGTAGCGTACATCCATAGGGTCCGCATCTTCCGGTAGCACGTCAACCTTAAAGGCATCTTTGTACCCTGCGGCTTCAAATGCCTGATTCCACCACCGCGCTCCATCCATCAAGGCTGACCGGATGGGCTCCGGAGCTCCGGGATCCATATAATATACGATTGGTTCCACCGCTTCACTCAGGGCTGTCGAGGGATCCTTCTTTTGCAGACGGTGACGTGTAATGAATCGCTTCTCAATGGGCTCGCTGATGGGAGTTGCATAATCATAATACGAGATGCTGAAAAAACCAGCCCGTGGATCAAACTTGCGCGGGGTGTAGTTAGCATCGGGCAATTGTACAAAAGAATGATGCTCGCGTACTGTAACAGTGGAAGGAGTAGGCACCACACTCCGAATGTATCCTCCGGTCGGCTGACCTGTAAATGTAAGCGTAACCTCAAATTCTGTGTTCTGCGGAAAGTTCTTGGTCCGTGGCAGATACATGGCCGATCGTGATTTGTCGAGCGTGTAATTGCCCTGTTGGGTGTTGCGCAAGGTTCCGATCACATCATGAACATCTTGCAGTAAAAAATCCGAAGCATCTACTAACACCTTGCCGCTCTCTTCTGCTACCATAGTAAAACCCCAAAGTACGGATTGAGCAAACGCTTCCTCCACCGCTTTGCGCTCCGCTGCGTTATTGGATAATGCCCGATACGAATAATTGATTTCGGTTAAAAGAACTTTTGGGCCTCTCCGTTCAAACTTTACGACCCGCTCACGACCCAATTGGTTGCGATCCAACCCAATGTCGTTGGAGCCCACACCAGCCGTTAATGATTCAACGTATAAGAACTCTGTATCAAATTTTTCAATCAGTAAAAAGACTTTGTCCTGTTTTTCATCGTAATAAAATTCAAAGAAGCCCGGGTGCTTCTTCATGCCGGCTATTTTTGCCTCGATACCAGTCGGTTGCTGAGCGGGCGTTGGTTGCACAGCGGGTTGATCCTTTTTCTTCTGGGCAAATGAACTTAATGAAGTGACGACAAGAACCAGGAAAATAGACACTCTCATATGAATCGGAATTAGGGTTGAAAAGTACCCAATAAAAAAAGCCATTGCAACCCGAGTGGGGTAAAGCGAATGGCTTTTATTCAAACGGTGACTAATTCCTAAATCAACTTCTCCAGGCTTGCCTTGGCCAAGGCTTCGGACTTGCTGCGTACCTGCAGCTTGGAATAGATATTCTTTATGTGTGTCTTAGCGGTCTCTTTTGATATGAAGAGCTCCTCCGAAATCTGAGTGTAGGTTTTCCCTTCTGAGATTAATTGCAAGATCTCTGTTTCCCGTTTTGTAAGTGGGCTGTGCGGATTAATATGGAAATTATCAATTACCATCCGGGCAATCTTGCTGCTCATGGGTGCTCCTCCTTTTGAAATTTCTTCGAGGGCTGCTAATAACTCCATGTAGTTTGCACTCTTGGTTATATAACCAGAGGCGCCCGCCTTCAACGCTTCAAAAACCAACTCACTGTCCTCATACACCGTTACCATAATGATCTCGGCCTGCGGAGCCTTCTCTTTAATAATGCGCGTCCCCTGGATCCCGTTCATACCTCCGGGAAGTTCAACATCCATCAGCACGATGTCAGGTTTATCCTGATTTAAATGCTTGATGGTTTCTTCGCAGCTGCCATAGGTGTTCACCACGGTAAATTTGGGGGAACTATTGACAATAAGCGAAAAGCTGTTGCGTATCTCTGCATCATCTTCTACGATTAGAACACGCTTTTTAAAGGGTACTGACATATTTTTTAGATTTTAATTTTACAAATGCTAATGTGACCCGAGTGCCGGGATGAATACTCTGAATACGTAAAACAGCCTTAATGCGTTCTGCCCGGAGGCGCATATTTTTAATTCCGTTCAAATGGGAGATTTCCGCCATCGAAAATCCTTTCCCATCGTCCTCCAGCACCATTTCCAGTTGATCGCCATTGGATCGTAGAATAAAAGACACGTTTTGAGCGCATGCATGGTTGAATACATTGGTCATGGCCTCCTTTAATATCAGGTTCGCTTCCCGGCTAAAACCATAGGGTAACCGGAGTGATTCTTTGATTTCATTATAGGCTCGAAAATTAATTTCCTTTTCTTCAAAGAGCTTTTCACCAAAATCGCGGATGTGTAGGAACAAACGCGAGAGTTCATCATTCAAGGGATCAATGCTCCAGATAAAATCACGCGTACCGGCATACAGGTACTTGGCTGATTCTTCTACTTTATTATACAAATCCGCAGTTTGACCATTCCGGCTAAGCTTCATCAAACTGATGTAGTTGATGATGCGGGTCAATTGATTGCCCATCTCATCATGGAAATCACGGGCGATTTCCTTTCGAAGTTGTTCCTGCTCCTGCTGACGGATATGCTCAATTTCCAACACACGCCTGGTCTTGCTGCGAACCCGGATCGACATTACCAACAACGCCAGCCCTACTATCAGAATTCCCATTACACTGATAAAAGTAACGGAAGCATAAAATGGAGCTTGTATGGTAAATGAATACACCAGTGGTACGGTATCCCAACTACCCTGTTTATTGGTGGCCAGTACTTGCAAGGAATAATCACCTGGTGGTAGGTTACCATAGGTTACCTGACCAAGCGTGGTGGGTTGCGACCAGGCTTTGTCAAAATTTTTGAGGTAATACTTGTAGCGGATGGACTTGGGGTTTCGCTTGTCTACGCGATTGAAATAAAAGGTAAGGTGGTTTTTACCGGCTGAAAAGGTAGGATTATAGGGCACCTTAAAAAATCCAATGGTGCTATCGGCATAATCCTGTACCGGAAATTCACCATAAAACAGGTCAACCGCTGTCAGATGCAGGTCGTGCGATCGGGTAGGTATATTTTGATTTCGATTATATTGATAGATGCCATCAATCAATCCAAAATATTTTTCATCACCCAAAAAGTAAGCATTTTGATTTGTCTCTACGCCCGTCAATCCATTTTCATAACCGTAATGCAGATTCTCTTCAATTTCAAAATCAGCATTAAGCTTAACCCTGTTAATACCCTGCTCGGTTCCGATCCAAATGTGATCGTCCTGATCGGCAGCGACAAAGTAGATTAGGTTGGATGGCAACCCCTCATGCGTGGTTAGGGTATTTTTTACACGGTTTGCTACCGGGTCAAATACAATCACCCCGCCCCCGGAAGAGCCAATTAGTAAATGCGAATCCAGGTATGTATTAATAGAATATACCGATGTGTTTCTCAATTCTGGAATTGCCACATACGTTACCTCCTGATCGTGGATCTTGTTTAAGCCAAATTCACTGCCAACAAAGAGCGTGTTGTTCCCGTTAAAGTATCGAAGCGCGTAAACAATCTGACCTTTCAAGCCCTTCTCCGAGTTCACTTGTTTAAAGTGTTGTCCATCATAATAGTTTAATCCGGCTCCCACTGTGCCACACCAAATATTACCTGCTTGATCAAACTCAATATTGACAATGTATTGACTGGAGAGTCCGTTTTCGCGATTTAAAAAATTGAAGGTATCGCGTATGGAATCGTATCGGCCTAAGCCATAGTTGGAAGCAATCCACAACTCCCCTGATGGGCTGATCTTGATGTCGTTAATGGCTACCTCCTCTTCTTTGTTAAACGTATAGTTCTTGATTTTGCCATGATGGATCCGCCACAACCCCTTATCTCCGGAACCAATCCAGACTGCTCCTGTCCGATCCTGATTAATGGCCATAACGGAAGTCAGGTTCTCAGAAGCACACCGGTCAAAATCCTGGGTAGCATACTTGTACAAACCCCGGCCATTGGTACCAATCCAGGCACTTCCTTCGCGGTCAAAATGAATTTGCGTAACCATTACGTTTTTAAGAACCTCCACCGGATTGCTACCATCTTCCATTTCATGCGAAAGAACGTTGTCCGTAAATGCCCATAAAAATTTATTCAGCGTATCGTAGGCTACAATATGTTTTTGGGAAGTAATTGCTTCGCGTTGAAATGTTTTGTTGGCAGCGTCTAAAGAATAATACCCTTTATCGGATTCAATCACCATATTGCCTTTCCAATGAAACAATCCATGAACGCGATTGAAAACATTCTTATGACTGATCGCTTCCCGCTGGCCGTTCGGAGTCAGAATCAAAAAACTGCTATCGTTGAGATAAAAGTATAGATGTCGATCCGGCAGTCGTGAACTCGAAAAGATGGTTTTTCCCGGGGCGATGGCACGATCCCAGTAATAAACAGAATCGCGATAAATCTTACCCAATGTACCTGCCTGCATCGTAAATAAAACGGAATCACCCAATGCATATATTCTTCGGATGCGTTTTGGATTGGGTACAGGTGATTGAAATGTTTTAAAACTTACACCATCAAACTTGGAAATGCCGTGGGGATGAACCACCCATACATTTTGCTGATTGTCAATCATCAGCGAGGAGATGATGTTGCTCAGCAACCCGTCCAGCGTGTTGTAGGTTTTAAATTCTTTGCCATCAAAGCGAGCCAAGCCACCGCCCTGGGTTCCAATCCAGAGGTAGCCATTTTCATCTTCCACAATAGCATTCACCTGTGACTGGGGAAGTCCATCCACAGCGGTATAATGTCGCAATGAAAATTGCTGGGCCTTCAACTGAATGCTGATGAAAACAGCCCCCAAGAAAAAAACGAGTATCCTGATCCGCATACCAGCCAACAAGTTATGGGTATTTAAACGGAAATTGAATACCCCCCGATGCGGTATACCCTTGTGACTTTCGCAAAACCTTCGGATTATTAGGGAGTAAACGGTTGCCACTAATCGAAACCGCATGACGGCCGATGAAATCCGCCAGGAAGAGTCGATCATAGAACGATCCAAAAGTGACCCGAACGCTTTTGGGGAACTGTATGAAAAATATTTTGACCGCATCTTCAACTACATCCTGCGTCAAACCGATGATGAAACCCTTACCGGTGACCTTTGCTCGCAGACGTTTGTGAATGCCCTGAATAATCTCGCCCGGTATGAGTATCGGGGATTTCCTTTCTCGGCCTGGTTGTATAAAATTGCCGGCAATGAGGTAAACAAGCACTACCGTAAAAACAAGGGCAAAAAGATTTTCAGCATTGAAGAGTTGAAAGTACGCGAATTGGTAGAACAAGGAGCGGAGGGCTGGGACGAAGAGCTGATCAACCAGGTGATTCAATACATGAATGAATTGCCAACCGACATGATACAGGTGCTGGAACTTCGCTTTTTTGAAGATAAAGATTTTAAGGAAATTGCCTTTATTCTGGATATGACCGAAAGCGGGGCCAAGATGCGCACCTACCGGGCGCTCGACAAATTGAGAACAAATTTTAACCTGAAGGTGAAATACGATGGGTAAGCATGAGATCAGGCTGCGCAGACAACGCATGACTGCCCGCGGAACGGAGCGGTACCGGAACTACGGGGCCGTTTTGAAGCAGCATGGTGAAGCCAAACGAATGAAACTGATCACCCGGATATTTACCTTTTTATTTCTGATCATTGCACTGATCATTATATTCATTGTTGTTTCCCGCTGGGAGGAAAGGCACATGGAGTCTTCCAAAGCATCTTCCGCTTTCGAATTGAGAAGTGAAAATTATCCGGGTCCTTGATTTCAAATGAATTCTAGCCTTTTTGCCAATGCGGGCAAACACCATTTTTTTGGTGAAAATCATTATTTAATTACCTTTGCGAACCTTTTTGGGCCCGTAGCTTAACTGAATAGAGCATCTGACTACGGATCAGAAGGTTGGGGGTTTGAATCCCTCCGGGCCCACTTACTATCCTAACTCAAAAATGAATGGGTTAGGTTTTTTATTTCGGAAAGAAATATTTGGTCACCGTTAACCGTTACAAGAAAAATTCGGTCGAATGAAAAGAATCAGTGTGTGCGTTTTCTTCCTGTTGGCAGTCGGCTCTGTTTTTGGCCAGGATCAAGTTGTTAAGAAAACTCCGCGGCCCAACATCCCTGGATTGTTTATTGTGGATTTGGGCGTCAATCAACCCATCAATAAACCTGATACATGGAAAACCGGGTTTTGGGGATCACGTACCGTAAACTTTTATTATCAGTATTCACAGCGCTTTGGCCGTTCCAAATTCAGTTTTAATCCAGGCATTGGGTTAAGCCTGGAGCGGTGGAAGTTTACCGAAGGCACCATGCTGGTTGATACCGTAGAATTAACCGGCACACAACCCGCCACCACGCAAGTTGAACAATTCAACCTGGTTGATGCAGAACTGATTTATGGTCAGCCCTCTAACAAATCCATGTTCGTTACCAATTACATTGAGATCCCAATTGAATTCCGGTTCGATACGAAACCGGAAGACATTGCCCGCAGTTTCAACGTGGCCATCGGTGGCCGGGTAGGATTTTTATACGATGCCTTTACTAAAGTGCGCTACCGCAACAATGGCGAAACAGTAAAAGTGAAGGACAAATATGATCATGGCATGGCACCTTTTCGGTACGGTGTATACTCCCGTATTGGGATTGGAGCATTCAATTTGTTTGGCTTTTACAACATTACTCCCCTATTTGAAAAGGGAAAAGGTCCACTGGGTCAGGACTTCACTTCCATCACATTTGGAGTATCCGTAAACGGATTCTAACTCAGTATCCCTTAAACTCTGGTTTACGCTTTTCAAGGAAAGCGGTAACCCCTTCTTTGTAGTCAGCGGATGACCCCGCGATTTCCTGGCAATAGGCTTCATACTCAAGCATTTCATCCAGGGTGGCAGTCGTTGCTTTATCCAGCATCTTTTTAATTAGGCCGATTGATTTCGTGGGGGCTTTGGAAAAGTACTCCGTGTATTCCCGAACCGCAGCATCCAACTGCTCTGCAGCAACCACCCGATTCACCAATCCCAACTGCAACGCCTCAGCCGCCTTCACCCGGCTGCCCATGGAACATAGTTCAAATGCCTTGGCCATCCCCACCAGACGCGGTAAAAAGTAAGAAGATCCCGAATCGGGCACTAAGCCAATATTAATAAACACTTCAATCAAAGTTGCCTCCTCAGAAGCTACGATCAGGTCGCATGCCAGGGCTAATGAACAACCTGCTCCGGCTGCCACTCCATTTAATCGACCGATGATCGGTTTCGGCAAAGAACGCATAGCACGGATGATCGGATTATATCGTTTATGAAGCGACTCCAGAAACGATCGCTTTTCCTGGCCGGAAGCAGCCTTTAAGTCCTGACCAGAACAGAAGGCCTTGCCGGCACCGGTAAGTACTACCACACGCACTGCATCATCTTTCGCTATTGCTTTAAAAGCGTCCTGCAATTCATAAGTTATTCCATCATTCAACGCATTGTAAACTTCGGGTCGGTTTAATGTGATGGTGGCAACTCCGTTCGCTGCCTGATAAGTTAAAAACTCGTACTTCATAGGTTGGTATTAAGACATCAAAACAAGAGAATCACTCCAAAAAAACCAATCGCAAAACCGGCCAAACTACCGAACAGAACTTGCCTTGGACTATGGGCATTCAGATACAACCGGGATGACATCACGAGGCCGGCAATGATGATGGCCATGGCGGTTGGCCAAAGCAAATACGATTGCTCCAACGCTTTGTTCAGCGGCATCAGGATTCCAATGGCACCCCAAATGGCCAGGCTGTGCACGCTCACCTTATAAAAAAAAGTAAGCAGGGTTGCGCTGATCACCAATAACGAGACAATCAACATCAGTAAATTCAAATTTCTTGAAATGGGTAATTTATAGAAGAACATAAAGGTCATCACAAGATAAATCAAAGAAATGGCCACAAACGGAATGATCCGCTCTTGCCGCGATACCATTGTATAGGAGTTAATAGTTCCAAACATGCGAAACATGATGATGTTCACAACCGGTAGGATGAACGTAAAACAAAAAATAAATGCCAGAATAATCAAGAGTCGGTTCATGGTGATCATGAACAGGGATGGAAAGTAATACCCCAGCAACAAAACCAAATACGAAGTCAGCAGCAGGGGATGGAAAATAACAGAAACAATGTTGGCAACAATTCTCACCGCATCTCCTTTCTTAACCGGGCAACAGGAATATTTAACTGCTCGCGGTATTTGGCCACCGTGCGTCTCGCAATGTTATAACCCTTTGCATTGAGTAGGTCTTCCAACTTATCATCCGATAAAGGCTTCTTTTTGTCCTCGCCTTCAATCAAATCCTTGATAATCTGCTTCACCTCGCGACTACTTACTTCTTCACCTGAATCGGTAGCAATACCTTCTGAGAAAAAGTACTTCAATGGAAAGACACCAAAATCGGTTTGAATGGTCTTGCTGCTCGCCACCCGGCTTACGGTGCTGATATCCATGTTGATCATCTGTGCGATATCTTTCAGGATCATAGGACGCAATTTGGTCTCATCGCCTTCCAGAAAATAGTCGTACTGAAAATCAACAATGGCGCGCATGGTTCGCAACAATGTGTGTTGCCGTTGCTTGATGGCATCAATAAACCACTTGGCAGCATCCAGTTTTTGCTTCACAAAAGATACCGCTTCCTTTAATTTTTTGTCCTTTTTATCACTTTTATCGTACGCCTTAAACATTTCGGTATACGACCGGCTGATGCGCAACTCTGGTGCATTGCGGGAGTTTAATGCGAGTTCCAGTTTCCCGTTATTGTTAGTGAGTATAAAATCCGGAATGACATATTGGTTTTTCGCCATGCCTGTATTCAGTTCTCCACCGGGTTTGGGATTCAGGCGAACGATGAGCTCAATGGCATCCTTGATAAACTCTTCATCATCAAGGTCGAGCTTCTTCAGAATTTTTGAATAATGTTTTTTGGTAAACTCCTCATAACACTCGAGAATAATCCGCTTCCCTACAATCACATCCACGTCTTGTCCGTCATCCATCCGGTCCAATTGCAGCAGTAAGCACTCTTGCAGGTTGCGGGCAGCGATGCCAGCGGGATCAAAACTTTGGATCCGCTTTAAAATTTCTTCTACTTCCTCCAACGTTGTTTCAATCCCCTGCGAAAATGCCAGATCATTAACAATGGATTCAAGGTCCCTGCGGATGTAACCATCGCCCTCAATGCTTCCAATCAACTGCTTGCCAATCGCATGCCTGCGTTCATCCAGGCCCATAAAACCCAATTGCGTCATCAGGGTTTCGTGCAGGGAAGTTCCCATGGGAATGGGCATCTCCCGATCCTCCTCATCATCGCCATCCCCATCGGAATAGGTCTTGTAACTGTTGTAATCATCATCCCGCAGATAGTCCTTGATATCGATGTCCTCACTGGTGGCCGTCTCCGTTGCTTCTGCCTCGGGAGTTTCTTCGGTGCGGGTGTCAGTTTCCTCGGGTTCGTCAGCTCCCTCTTCCAAAACGGGATTCAACTCCAGTTCTTCTTCGATCCGATTCTCCAATTCAGCAGTAGGAACCTGCAATAATTTGATAAATTGAATTTGCTGGGGTGACAGCTTTTGTTGCAGACTTTGATTTAAACTGAGTTTTTGCATGACTTCGGGGTAAAATTACCAATTCGGGGTATCAGTAAAAAGCCAATACCAAGCCAACTCGTTGGTTTTTATCCTATCGAAGCCACAATACTTATCCACACTCATTTAGATTTTGATTAAAAAATCAAAATACCGTTTTTTGCCAACCCAAATCGGGTGAGTGCTATGAAACGAACGAAGATTAAAACGCTGCTGGCCACCAGCCCTGCCGGTCAATCCGTAAAGGCAGAAGGTTGGGTGCGTACTTTTAGAAATAATCAGTTTATTTCCATCAACGATGGATCTACGATACAAAACCTGCAAGCGGTTGTAGCCCTGAACTCGATTGACGAACAAACTCTGAAGCGAATCACCACCGGAGCTTGCATTTCCGTAACCGGAGAGTTAATTGCCTCTTTGGGGAAAGGCCAGGCGGTGGAAGTAAAAGTGAATACGTTGGAGATCCTTGGCGATTGTGATGCCGAAGTCTATCCGTTGCAACTCAAAAACCGGCCCAGCCTGGAGTACCTCCGGGAGATTGCTCACCTTCGATCACGCACCAACACCATGGGTGCGGTGATGCGTGTACGCCATGCCATGGCCTATGCCATACATAAGTTCTTTAATGACCGGGGTTTCTTTTACATCCATACACCCGTCATTACTGGCTCGGATGCGGAAGGTGCAGGTGCCATGTTCCGGGTGACAACGCTGGATCTTAACAACCCACCTCGCAATGAGCAAGGTCAGGTAAACCATAAGGAAGACTTCTTCGGTAAAGAAACCAATCTTACTGTTTCGGGCCAATTGGAAGGCGAAACATACGCGCTTGCCTTGAGTGAAATTTATACGTTTGGTCCCACCTTCCGTGCCGAAAACTCAAACACCACCCGCCACCTGGCGGAGTTCTGGATGATTGAACCCGAGATGGCCTTTTATGATTTGCATGACAACATGCAACTGGCCACTGACCTGTTGCAGTTCCTCGTAAAATATGCACTCGAAAACTGCACCGAAGATCTTGAGTTCCTGAATAAGCGAGCTGCTGATGAAGAGGCTGCCAAACCTCAGGATCAGCGCAGTGAATTAGGTTTGTTGGATCGATTGAAGTTTGTGACCGAAAATGACTTTCAAAAGTTAAGTTATACAGAGGCCATCGAGATTCTGAAAAACTCAACCCCGAATAAGAAAAAGAAATTTCAATACCTGGTGGATCAATGGGGCGTTGATCTGCAATCGGAACACGAACGGTTTCTGGTGGAGAAACATTTCAAAAAACCGGTGATCCTTTTTAATTATCCGAAAGAAATCAAGGCCTTTTATATGCGCCAGAATGAAGACAACAAAACCGTAGCGGCTATGGATGTCTTGTTTCCAGGCATTGGTGAAATTATTGGTGGCTCGCAACGCGAAGAGCGCTACGATCGCTTACTGAAACGAGTGCAAGAATTGAACCTTCCTGAAAAAGATCTGTGGTGGTACCTGGAATTACGAAAATTCGGATCTGCACCTCACAGTGGCTTCGGTTTGGGATTTGAACGACTCATGTTGTTTGTCACCGGAATGACGAACATCCGCGATGTAATCCCTTTCCCGCGCTTCCCGGGGAACGCAGAATTTTAATCACCTCTTACTTCCGCTTGACAGCCAACAACGGAATGGTTCCCTGGTAGGCCAATCTGCGGGTAACACTTCTGCCAAAGATTTTTTCCTCCAAACTCAGTTTGTGAGTAAAAGTCGTCAGCAAGTCTGCTTTGGTTTGCTTGATATACGCATCAATGGCGGTGGTAATATCTTCTTCCAGGATTAGTTTGAAATCAAGTTTGTCGTAATTGGATTTGCTGATGGTCTCATTGACCGTATTCACAGCAGCTTCCAGCTTTTTATCCATCACCGGGGCTACGTGAATCATGTGAACCGAGGAACCATAAATTTTCGCAAACTCCACAATGATGTCGAGTTCTTTCTGAATATTCTTCAAATCGGATGCATAAACGATGTGTTGCAGGTTGCGGTAATGAGCAAACTGTGGAATCGCCAAGACCGGTACGTTGCATTCATCAATTACTGAAACGGTAGTACCGCCTAATCTTGCTTTCTTCAACGCAGAAGCTCCCTGCAAACCCATCACCACCATATTGGTTGGATGTTTAGCTACATATTTACGAACCATCTCTGCTACGGTGCGGGCTTTTACTGGTTTAAACTCAATGGAATAATTTCCCTTGATCTGATTCTTTAATTCCTGAACCAATTTATCGCCCTCTTCCTGCGAAATCTGGGCAATTGATTTTTCAATCTGCCTGGATTTGAGGTTGGCTTTTGGCACACCATCCAGCCTTACAATGTTAAGGATGGTAAAATGAGCATGTAACGGCCCGGCCATTTTGAGGGCATATTGAATGGCCACTTTTGAGAGGGGTGAAAAATCGGTTAGCAACACTAGGTTTGGTCCTTTCATGTCCGTGGATTTTGGTTGGCTTAAATTCAGCCTGATTATAATGAGGATCAAAATTAAGTGGTTTCTTGTTATTGGAGCAAAAAAACTCCTTTGAAGGGTCATTTTGTTACTAAAATGGAAGTTACTTTGCACAATTATTTACCTCGAAGTGTATGAAAAGCGTAAAACTCCTTCTGTCATTCTTCTTTTTTGCCGCTGGTTATTCGGTAGGGGCGCAAAAGATTGAGGAAAAAAATATTCAGTCTCACATCAAAATTCTTTCTGCGGATGAAATGCAGGGACGTTTCACTGGTTCGGAAGGTGAGCGCATGGCGCTTGAATACATTCAGAAACAGTTCAAGGGTCTAAAGCTCCAGCCTTTGGGCGTAAACAACACCTATTCACAGGCCTTCCCCTTTAAAAGCGGGGTGCATGGAACCGGAACGGAGGGAACCGCACACAACGCCATTGCTTACCTCGACAATGGAGCAGATAAGACCATCATTATTGGAGCACATTATGATCACCTGGGATTGGGAGAGAATGGAAGCTCTCTGGATGCCAATCCGAAAGGAAAAATTCATAACGGGGCTGATGACAACGCTTCGGGTGTAGCCGGAGTGTTGGAACTGGCTCGCTACTTTTCAAAAAACAAGGTAAGAGAGAATAACAACTTCCTGTTTATTTGCTTCAGTGGCGAAGAGATGGGATTGTATGGCTCGAAGTACTTCACCGAGAATCCAACACTGGACTTCAGCAAGGTGAATTACATGATTAATATGGATATGATCGGGCGGTTAAATCCCACCACCAAAGCGATAACCATCAGCGGATCTGGCACCAGCCCGGTTTGGGAGAATACCATAAAAGGTATCACGAACACGGATCTGGTTATTAAGACCGATTCCTCCGGCATTGGGCCTTCCGATCATTCATCTTTCTATCTGAAAAACATACCGGCTCTCCATTTCTTTACCGGCTCGCACAGCGACTACCACAAACCGACTGATGATTGGGATAAAGTCAACTATGCCGGTGAAAAGCAAGTGCTGGAATTAATTATTTCAGTGATTGAAAAATTAGATGCCGAGCCGAAGCTGGCCTTCCTTACCACCAAAAATAAATCCATGGGCTCGGCCCGTTCCTTTAAAGTAACGATGGGGGTGATGCCCAGCTATACTTCCGATGTTCCGGGGCTGTTGGTAGACGGAGCTACCGAAGGCAAACCTGCCCACAAAGCTGGCATTCAAACCGGTGATGTGATTACAAAAATCGGTGACTTCGAAATCAAGGATATTCAAACGTACATGGATGCATTGGGTAAGTTTGAAAAAGGACAAACCGTGCCCGTTAAGGTGATGCGCAAAAATGAGGAGCTAACGTTAAACGTTACCTTTTAGTCCTTCTTTTCAACCGCATGCCCGCCAAATTCATTACGCAGAGCAGCCACGATTTTTCCCGAGAAGGTATCTTCCACCTGCGAACGATATCGCATTAACAGAGACATCGTGATTACGGGTGTAGGCACGCCCATTTCCAGGGCCGTCTCTACCGTCCACTTCCCTTCACCAGAAGAGTGCATGACGCCTTTTATTGATTCCAGGTTTTTGTCCTTTTCCAAAGCGCGCTGCGTGAGTTCCATGAGCCAACTGCGCACCACGGAGCCATGATTCCATACCTTAGCCACTGCCGATAGATCCGCTTCCGGAGAATGCCGGTGGAGGACTTCCATCCCCTCCGCAATCGCCTGCATCATTCCATATTCAATTCCATTGTGTACCATTTTGGTAAAATGTCCACACCCGGTTTTGCCAACATACAAATAACCATTCGGTACAGAAATAGACTTGAACAGAGGTTCGCAAAAGTCAAATACTTCTTTCTTCCCTCCAATCATGGTACATACACCCTGTAGAGCTCCACTGACTCCACCACTGGTACCACAATCCAGGTAATGAATACCCAACTTCTCCAGGTCGCGGGAACGTGTTAATGTATCTTTATAATGAGAATTGCCGCCATCGATCACAATGTCATCTGGCGCCAAATGATACTTTAAATTGCTCAACACCACGTCAACTACATTACCAGCCGGCACCATTATCCAAACCACTCTTCTCCCTTCCAACGCCAACGCGAGATCTCCAATGGTTGGAACCGTTGTAATTCCTTCGGAGGTGATTTTTTCCATGGCTGCCTTGTTCACATCAAAGGCAACAACCGAATGCCCTTTGCTTTTAATATTCAGGGCAAGATTGTAGCCCATCTTACCTAATCCGATTAAGCCAATTTGCATTTCTCTTCAGAGTAAGTGGTAAAATAGTTTAGGTCTAAGTTTGACAAAGTAAAGGATCGGATTACAGAATGGAAACCAGAGCGACATTAAATTACTGAAATTGAGGTCTGCAATCGTTTGATACGGGCTAATTGAGGAGAATTGAGCCAGTCAATTCATACCAAACTGTTCTTCCAGGCACGTATAAAGTCTCTTGAACCGCCCAAACTGGTGGGTGTAAAGTTTGGACAAGGTTTGATTTGGTATGTACGTTTTACCCGCGGGCACTGTGTTCTTAAAGGGAATGTTGATTGCTGTAAAAGCTAACCTGGCTGCCCCAAGGGCAGAGGCATCATGGGCTCCGGTAACGATTAGATTCTTGCCTAAAACATCACTTAATAGTTGAATCCATTCCGGTGCGTGCGTGAACCCCCCGCTCACCAGAACCCGCTGTGCCGAACCACAAACTTCGTCAACACTTTCAACAATCGTCTTGATTTCAAAACAAATTCCTTCTATTAATGCCCGTGCAAAATGATATCGTGTATGGCGTGGCGAAACATTAAAGAAAACACCCCGAGCCTCAGGATTATAAATCGGAGCCCGTTCTCCCAGTAAAAAAGGCAAGGCAAGCAGTTCTTCGCACCCGGGTGGTACTTGCGAAGCATTTTTTACAACCTGGATCAAATTGGTATCGGATGATTCAAACTCTCGCGCAAACCAATCAAGCACAACGGTTCCATTATTGGTGGCTCCCCCGGCAATCATCGTGTCGGCATACAACAAGTACCGGAATAACTTTCGATCCGGATCCTTCAATTCCAACGGAGCCACTCTGCGTACCGCACCACTGGTTCCGAGCGTAATCGTCATGGCGTCTTGGTGCATGGCATCGCTTCCCAATTGGGCCAGACACCCATCGCTTGCACCCAGAAAGAGCGGAGCCTCCTTCCATAAAGGAAATGAATCTGCTTCCCCACTTTTCAAATAAACCCGATGATCGGTGGGTACGGGCCTTGAGAGTTTGTCGCTGCCAATGCCGACCAGGGTCAACGCCTCGTTCGACCAGGAAAGTTGCCGGAAATCAAACAGGCCGGTAGCTGAAGCAATCGAGTAATCGACAAGGTATTCTCCGCACAAATGATGCACGACAAATTCCTTGATAGAAATGAACTTAAATGCCCGCTGAATTACTTCAGGTTGATGCTCCTTATACCACAACAGCTTGCAGAGAGGCGACATCGGATGGATGGCCGTACCTGTCTGGTCATGAAGCTGATGACCCAGTTCTGTATTTCGAATAAGTCTTGCCTGTTTTGAACTGCGGGTATCGGCCCACAAGAGCAAAGGTGTTATGGGATTGCCCAGTTCATCAACTGCCATAAAACTGTGCATGGCACTGCTGAGACTTCCAGCGGCAAGCACAAACCCAGGCGGGATATCGTGCAGCACCCTATTGATGCTGTGCTTCACAGCATGAAGTAGTTGCCACGGATCTTGTTCAGCATGTCCCGGATACGGATACCGGGTTGGATAAAAAGATTGGTCACTTTTCAGCACCTGACCATCGGGCAGCACCGCCAGTACTTTGGTGCTGGTGGTTCCGATATCGATTGCCAGTACAAATGAAGTCACCGATTCTAAAGGTAGAATCAGAAAAATAGAGAAATAAGAGGATTAATAAAACGCGCTTACCGCTTTAGAAATTTATAGGTGCCCCTCAATGTTGCATGATCATCACGAATAGAAACAAAGTAATACCCACTTGTTAGATCTTTTACGCGGATTCGTACTTCATGCTCATCCACCAATTCCGTTTCCAACTCAATCGAGTTTCCTAAAAGATTGTGTATCGTAAGATTAACCTTTCGGGCGATTGGTGCCTCAAACTTGATGTTAACAACATCCGTGGCGGGGTTGGGGTAAACCTGTATTGATTTGATTGGATCTGGCCTGCCTGAAAACGTCCCTTCTTCCCGACTTTGACCATATCCAAACTGGACGGTCAGCATCATTAAGAAAAGCGCAGAAATGGTATTCTTCAGGTTCATGTAAGGAGTAATACGAGTATTTGTACCCCTTAGATGCAATTGGTAAGCCAAAAGTTTAAATTAATTGAAAATAAAAGCAGCGAAATACCGTTTCTATTCAATTTTCTTAAAAGCAGCGTGCAAAAATTCAATAATATCCCCCGCAATCAGGGAGTTAATACCCTTCTCATGGGCAGCCAGATCGCCTGCCAATCCATGCAGGTAGGTGCCTAAAATGGCAGCTTCCATTGCCGGGTACCCCTGCGCCAGCAATCCGGTAAGTATACCGGTCAATACATCGCCTGTACCACCTGTAGCCATGCCCGGGTTGCCCGTTGCATTAAACGCAACTTTCCCGGAAGGTGAGGCAATGGCTGTGTAAGCACCTTTTAAAAGAACGACTGATTGCAGCCTCTTTGAAAGTGCTTTCAGTTTATCCATTTTTTCAAAATCATGTTTCCAAGAACCCGCCAAGCGAACAAACTCACCGGGATGAGGTGTAAGAATGGAACCCTTTGGGACGGAGACTAGCAGTTTTGGATTGATTGCCATCAGATTTAACGCATCGGCATCTAACACCAACGGTTTGACAGTACTTCCCAGAATTTTTTCGAGTGCCTGTCCAGATTCCGTAGCCTGTCCGATTCCAGGACCGATACCAATGGCATCATAAAACTCTTCAATCTCCCGACCCGAAAAATAATCAGGAGATGTGTCTACCGTGGTCATGGCCTCGGGTACTGCAGTTTGGATGATTGAATAGCCGCGTTGTGGCACATGTGTTGTCAACAACCCTACTCCTGATCGTAACGCAGCCCGGGCTGCCAGCACACAGGCGCCCATTTTTCCGGTGGATCCGGCAATCAACAACGCATGGCCGAAATTTCCCTTGTGATCAAACTTATCTCGCGGTTTAAGTTTTCGCTTCACCGACTTCAGTACAGTAAGTGAATATTCCGCATCTATATCCTTCAAAAACTTTTTACTCAACCCAATATCCACCATGTGCCAGTCGCCAACAAATTCATGGTTCTCGGGCATCAAAAAAGCAAGCTTAGGATTTTGAAAAGTAACGGTCTGATGCGCCTTGACAATCGCCCCCTCTGAATGTTGATCGATACGGATGCCGGAGGGGACGTCCACCGAAATTCGGATCGCGTTACTCTGGTTGATCCTTTCAATCACGCTCGCATAAATTCCTTCTACCGGCCGAGTTAATCCTGAACCGAACAATGCATCGATGAGAAGTGAGCAATCTGAAAACAAATGGGTCTCTTCCGGTGCGGAGATCTCGGTGGGTGTTATCTTCCCCTCCAGTTTCTTAAGGCTACTGCTAAAATCATCCGACTCTTTACTCCCACCGCGCACGACCCAGACTTTAACCGGGTAATTCCATTCGTGCAACATGCGAGCAATACCCAATCCATCGCCCCCGTTATTGCCGGTTCCGCATATCACGCCTATTTTATGTGTTGCATCATAGCGTTCAAAAAGCCAATGCGTAAATGCACGACATGCCCGCTCCATCAAATTGATGGAAGTAACCGGTTCCTCCCGGATGGTGAATTGGTCCCAGGCTTTGATTTGCTCAGAAGAGAGAATCTTCATACTGTTTACCGGTCTACTTCGCCAAGCACAATGTCAATTGAGCCTAAGATAGCGATCAGATCGGCAATTAAAACTCCACGGCTAAGTTCCGGCAATACGGATAGATTTACAAATGAGCAGGCGCGTGCTTTACAACGGAAGGGAATATCACTTTTGCCATCAGCAATAAAGTAAAATCCCAACTCACCTTTTGGGTTTTCGGCACGTACATAAAGTTCCTGCGCCTTGGGTCGGATTTTTTTGGGTACCACGGTCTGTGGATCAAAGTCGCGGGTACGTTTGTGCTCCCCCTCCAGTTTATCCAGGCATTGCCGCATAATCCGTAACGACTCATAGATTTCACGCACCCGCACCCAGGTACGATCCCAGCAATCGCCCACGGTACCCATTTTACCCTCTCCGATTGGAATTTCAAATTCCAACTCCGGATAAACCGAATATCCATCCACCCTTCGTAGATCGAACCGCAAGCCCGAACCGCGTAACATGGGTCCGGTGATGCCAGAATTAATGGCCAGATTCAAGGGTAATACGCCAACGTTCGCGGTACGATCAATGAATATTTTATTGTTGACCAGCAACGTCTCCAATTCGCCTACTTTCGGGGTAAAGTAGTTGATGAATTCCCGGCATCGCTGTTCAAAGCCCACCGGCAAATCATAGAATAGACCACCGATCCAAATGTAGTTATATAACATTCGGGCACCGCTTACCCATTCCAGCAAGCGTAAAATATGCTCGCGGTCGCGCATGATCCAGAAGAATGGCGTGAAGGCGCCCAGGTCAAGTCCATAGGTTCCAACAGCGATCAAGTGTGAAGCAATCCGGTTCATTTCCGCTACCAACACCCGGATGTATTCAACACGTTTCGGAATCTGATCGGCAATGCCCATCATTCGCTCTACTCCCATGGCATACGCATGCTCCGAATTCATGGCCGCCACATAGTCCATGCGGTCTACAAAAGGAATTACCTGGTTGTACGGCAAGCGTTCGGCATGCTTTTCAAAGCAACGGTGCAAATATCCGATGTGAGGAATTACATCCTTAATGATCTCTCCATCCGATAGTACTTCGAGGCGTAGTACTCCGTGCGTAGACGGATGTTGCGGGCCGAGGTTTATGATCATCTCCTCCGCCTTGAGTTCCGTATGGCTGAACTTGTTCGGTTCAGAGTCGATGAGATTGTTCTCCTTGTATATGTACTGTTGGTTTTTCAATTGAAAGCTGACAATGGGTATTACTTAGTACTCAATTTTCACGCCCCTATAAGTTTTATCCTGTTGATAATCTTTAAGCAGGGGAAATCCATTCCAATCGGCTGGCATCAGAATTCTTCGCAAGTCAGGATGACCCTTAAATTGGATCCCGAACATATCATACACCTCCCGCTCCAACCAGTTGGCCGACTTCCATACCGGAACCAGGCTTTCTGCCTCCGCCAGCTCTCGTGATAAAATCACTTTTAAGACCAACGAGTGGTTGAATGGTATGGAATATAAATGAAAGACTACCTCAAGAATTCCGGCTTCTGGGCCCCTATCCACCCCGCTCACATTCGAAAGCATATCAAAAAATGCGTCCGGATGCGTGCGGAGTTCAGAGCAAACACGAAACAAAGTTTCCTTCGGAACAATAAAACCCGCGGGGGTTGAATTCGGGATTTCAGAAACCGGCTCTCCAACAATCTGGTAAATCAATTCCTTGATACGATCCTTACGATTCAACATGGAGCTATGTGTTTAACAGTCGTTCAATAGCAACTGGTTTTACCCTACTTTCGTTTCGGATTTTCTCATGCAATTTCAAGATTCCACCAATCAATGCTTCCGGCCGGGGCGGACAACCCGGAACATAAACGTCTACAGGAATGATCCGATCCACTCCCTTTACCACATGATAGCCATGTTGCCAATAGGGACCACCGCAGTTGGCGCACGAGCCCATCGAAATCACGTACCGCGGTTCGGCCATTTGTTCATACAGCTGCTTGATGCGGTCGGCCATTTTAAATGTTACCGTACCGGATACAATCATCACATCGCTTTGACGTGGAGTTGCCCTTGGCACCATGCCGAACCGGTCCATGTCGTAAACGGTACTTCCAGTGCTCATGAATTCAATGGCACAGCAAGCCAATCCAAAGGTCATTGGAAATAAGGAAGACAGCCGCGACCAATTTAATAAATCATCGATCTTGGTGATGATCACCCCGCCTTGTTCAAATTGTTGATCCAATAGTCCTTTCATCACTGTTTCTCCTCACCCTTGTGGCCGGAATATCTTTTGTTCAATGACTCATACATTTCAGGCGGTACCGGAGATGAAACATCCGTGGTTTGAGGTTTTGATTTTACCCAATCAAGGTGACCCATTCGCCACGCGTAGGCCAATCCAAACACCAGTACGATAATAAATATCAACATCTCGATCAAAGCAAACCACCCCCACGCGCCCTCCGTTTGGGCGTTTAATTCTTCATTTGCAAATACTACAGACCATGGAAAAAGGAAAACAATCTCTACTTCAAACAAGATGAAAACCAGAGCAAGTACATAAAATCGAATGTTGAACTGTACCCAGGCCGGACCCTGTGCGGTTTCCCCACTTTCATACGATGCCAGCTTTTGCGAATTGGGACGACTCGGGCGGAGAAGACGCGATACAAAAAGAGCCGCAACAACAAAGAGTACACCTCCAATCAGGAACAGGAGAATCTGATAAAACACGGGAACCGAACTTGATTCAACATTCATGCTGGCCAAAGATACAGGCAAATGACACTACCCCAAAGCTGGATTATAGATTACTTGCAGTAAATGTATCTCCCTGCGATAAATCTCCGGTATCAAATCCTTTTTTGAACCAACGTTGCCGTTGCTCGGAAGTTCCGTGGGTGAATGAATCGGGCACCACATAGCCGCGCGCTTGCTTTTGCAGCCGGTCATCCCCGATTGCGCTGGCAGCATTCATGGCTTCTTCATAGTCGCCTGCTTCCAACATATTGTTCAGGTTGTTGGCATGGTGCGCCCACACCCCTGCCAGGAAATCAGCTTGCAGTTCAAGCCGGACGGAGAGCTTATTATACTCTTCATCACTGACTTGCCCCCGCAGGGTATGGACTTTATCCGTAATACCAAGTAAATGTTGAATGTGATGACCCACTTCGTGTGCAATCACATAAGCCTGAGCAAAATCACCCGGTGCATCCAGTTGATTTTTAAGGTCTTCATAAAAACTTAAATCGATATAGACTTTTTCATCCGCACTGCAATAAAAAGGTCCGGTGGCTGCGCTGGCAGAACCACAGCCGGATTGCACACTGCCACTAAAGAGTACTAACGTGGGCTCGCGATAATTGTCCATTAATTGATTCCAGACATCTTCGGTGTCGGCCAACACTACTTTAACAAATTGGGTCAATTCCTCCTCTTCGGGCGAGGCATGATAAGGCTCTGTTTGGCTGATGGACGGCCCGTTGTCGAGCGGAACCTGCTGTAAAAGCGCAAGAGGATTTTGTCCGGTAATCAAACTCAGCACGATAATGATTGCTACAAGACCCAACCCCCCTTTGATGGGTAGTCCACCCAGCCCGCGTCCGCCACCGCTGCTACGCTGATCATCAACATTTCCACTTTGTCGCCTTCCACGCCATTGCATATAAAATGGTTTAGAGGTGGAAGGTACGAAGCCCCTCTATCAAGATCAACCATGCTTGGATTAACCCGTTGAAAATATAACCAGCGAATCAAATTACATCCTCAGGACATAACTGCCCGGAAAGATTTACTTTCGGGGAGATTCTACAAAGACGGGTCCTTGCTCAAATCGCCAGTCTACGGCAAGTTTCTTTAGGTCAGTCCCATCAGCTTTCATCAACCAGATATCAAACCATGAGGAAGAACTATCTGATGCATCGAATGCCACCCACTTTCCATCCGGTGACCAACTGTGCCAACCTTCGTTTATTTCATCCGGGGTAAGTTGAGTCACTTCTGTGCCATCTGAGGATGTTGAAAAAATACTGTAATTGTTGTTTTGAAATGACATGTATGAAATCCGATCTGTTCCAGGAATGACCTGGGGCGGTCCGGCATGGTAGCTGTGCCAGGGAGCTGTCGTATCAGCTTCCGGGTAGTGGGTAAGTTGCCGCTTGCCGGTTCCATCCACATTCATGATCCATAGCTCAGCTTTCTCGAGTTGAAAATTTCTTCGGTTTAACCGGTGTCTAAAAATAATCTGCTCACCATTGGCAACGAAGCAAGGGTCGCTAAAGGACGAGGCCGTATCGAATGTGATCTGCTTGTATGAACCCGCCTGAACATCAATCAAGAATAGTTGTTGGCGAATCTCTTTGCCAATCCGGCCGGAAACAACCAGTTCTTTTCCATCCTTGCGGCTGCTTAGGAATGAGTCTTCCAACCGCAAATCCGATACTTTCCGGATATCGTTTCCATCGGCATCCATCTCGTATAAGAAGTACATCCGATAGGTGGTGTCGCGGTCTGAAGCAAAATAGAGTTTATCCTTATAGGCATAGTACACCCAATCTATTCCTTTGGAATTGGAAATGTTCTTTTTCTCCGTACCATCGGCATTCATAACAAACACCTCATAATTGCCTTCCGCTGTGTCGTAATAGACATTGTAGGCAATCTTATAATGCGACAAGTCCGATTCTGATCTTGTTGTCGTACAACTGGTCCATCCTAGAATACCAACGAGCAGGATGACCACCACACCGACTACATACGTTGATCTCATTTCCATGCAGCCAAGATAACACCCATAATGGTAAGGGCAACAATGCTGTATCCGGCATTAATCAGAAATAGTTTAAATGATCTTCTTTCAAACAGGTAATGCGTCCCAACAAATGTGGCTACCCAGCCGGCCCCGGCAAGAAATCCCCACAGGGCGCCCATGGTTGGATCGTTCTCCGGTCCCATAAACATGGCCAGGTTAATAGCCGAGATTAAGGCCAATAAAAAAGCCAGTCCGAAGATCTTGGCCATGTTGCCACCCTTCAGGCTTTCTTCCGTAAATCCATTTTCTTTCATCCAGGCTTTGCCGAATGCTGCCGGTGAATACCAGAGCCCACCGATCAGGAAGGTGGAAAGCGCAGCGACCAGAATGGCGAGGTAGTTCAATTGTACATCCATAATGTAAAAGGTTTAGTTTGGGTTTTATTAAAGTTAAATTTATTCAGTGAGAACGGTGGCTGGTGGTAGACCTTGCGGTAAGTTTTTAGGGAAATCGCTCCAGTTCACCGGTTTCACCTCCAGGCTGTATTTTAATTGAGGCAGTACCACAACGGCCCAGGCTCGCGCAAAATATTCATAAACCTGATCCCAATCTTTTCCGGTTCCCCAACCAGTTTGATGAAACACAAGTCGTGTCTTATTTGCATCCATGGCTTGAAATCGTAAGATTACAACGGTACGCTGTTTGCGAATCTCCGGAAAGGATGGCGGTGCATCCCACGTGAAACTCAATAGCTGCTTCTCTTGAACCGCAAGCACGCGATTGTTTTCCGCTCCCCGCTCACCAACAGGAGCCTGGGGCATGAAGAGAATTTCAAGATACCCCAGCGTAGCGAGCTCCATTTTTGAGGAAGGTGCAAAAAACTTTGCCCTGCCGGACTCGGTTGTCCAGCGCGACCAAACCGAATCAACCGGAGCATTGATTTCTATGGCGAGTGCCAATACCCTTTCTTTCGTTCCCTGAGCTAAATTTTGAAATGAAATCAGCAGGAAAAACAGTAAGTATTTCATAGTGTCAGTTTATTCCAAAATCGTCCCTGTGCGCAAATAGTGATTGATAGCCGCCTTCCAGTCTTGCAGATTATCCGCAAACATTTGTTCAAGCATTTCCTTGTTTCGTTGATTCCCCGCTGCATTCAATCCCGTATAGGAATACGTAACGGTTACAATTGTTTCCTGCAGTTCAGCTTCACACTGAACCGTTATAAACCATACCCGGTTAGATGTAGAAACTGTGTATTCGATCCGATATTGATCCGGCTGATAGTTTGTTACGATCCACAAATACTCCGGTTCATCGGCATGATTTCCTTTAGTCTTGAATACCATGTGTTGCTCCACCTCAGGATGGGTAGAATAGATTACTTTCGGATTCCAACTGGTGGCCCACTCCTTTTCGCGAATAGGACCAAACAGTGGAAAGACCGCCTTGATGTGACCGTGCACACGAAAGGTTCCCGTGCGTTCCACTCGTTCAGAGGACTGGGCAGATCGCTCGGTTGTTAGTATGTCGGTTAACACAAATAGAATTAGTTATTTCCTTGTAGAATCACACCTTGAAATTGCGAACTTTAACAACACTAAATTTGAATCCGATACCGAACCGGAAAAAAACGTGACTGAACCGGAAACAAAACAGGAAATTCAGGAGGAGGTACAACTCAACGACCGCACCATGCGGCTTGTAGGTATTCCTTTTTTCGGGATTGCCATTCCCAACCTGACAGGTTTGTTCGGTACACTGACCTGGCAGGATGGCCGATATTGGCTTGGTTACCTTTACTTTATTCTGCTTGCCTTCATTATCTGGCAAGGAAATCGGTATCTGCTTTTTCGTACCCGAAAGCGATTCACCTGGTTTGATAAACCTATCGAAAAGCTGGTGTTGTTATTTATGAACAATATCTTCTATACCACGCCCCTGACGATTGCGTGGTTGTGCATGTGGTACAATTTTGCAGGGTTTAGTGCTATTAAATGGGATGTTATATTGATTGTGGCGCTCGTGAATGTGATTTGTGTATTGTTTGTCACGCATGTCTATGAAACCGTTTTTATGGTGAAAGAACAACAAAACGAACAGGTGAAAAATTCTGAGCTGCAACGGGCTAAAGCGGAAGCGGAGCTGGCGGCTCTTAAAAATCAGATCGACCCGCATTTTATGTTCAATTCACTAAACACATTAACGTATTTAATCAAAGTAGACTCCACCAAGGCTCTTGAATTCACTGAAAACCTGGCGGAAGTATACCGGTATATACTGAGTCAGAAAGATCAAACGTTGGTGTTGTTGGATGACGAGTTAGACTTTACTCACAAGTACACCGATTTATTGCACCTGCGCTTTGGTCAGGCCCTGATCATAAAGAAACAATTCAACGGCTCAGTCGGTAAGGATTTTCTAATTCCTCCTACCTCCGTCTTTGTTGCATTCGAAAATGCTGTAAAGCACAACGAAATCAGTGAGCACAACCCGATGCAGATTCAGGTGAATGTGGAAGCCGGGAACCTGATTATCAGCAATACGATACGCGAACGTACAAGCCGGCATTCATCCAGGATTGGTCTAAAAAATCTGGATGAACGTTTTAAATTAATTACAGGAAAGGGTATTTCAGCCGGCAAGGAGGGTGGACAGTTTGTGGTTAAATTTCCGTTGACACCTATACATGGATAATTACCATCAATCGCATGATCGTTATCATTATTGAAGATGAACTTCCTGCCCGGGCCAAATTGGTGAGCATGTTGCAGGAAATCGATCCGGCCATCCGGGTAGTGGCCCAGTTGGGCAGTGTAAAAGATTCGCTTGAATGGCTCCACAAAAACCGGGAGCCTGACCTGGCCTTTGTAGATATTCAACTGTCGGATGACCACTCCTTCGATATTTTCAGGAAACATCCGGTTAAGTTTCCGGTCATCTTCACCACTGCGTACGACAAGTACATGCTTGAGAGTTTTGAATTCAACTCCATCGATTACCTGCTCAAACCAATCACCGAAGAAAAGCTGAAACGTTCACTTGAAAAAATGAAAACTCTTCAGCAGCATTTCTTCCAGGAAAATATCATAAAACTGATCCAACAGCAAACCCCCACAAAAGGAAGGTTGGTGGCACGCAAGGGCACCGAGTTCATTGCTCTGAATGCCGAAGAAATTGCCTACTTCTTTACGGACCACAAAATTGTGTTCGTGCGCGACTTTCAGGGGCGGCAAATGATAGTCGATAAAAACCTGGGTGAGTTGGAGACCGAATTGGATAAAAATATTTTCTTCCGACTGAACCGGAAATTTATTGCCCATCAAAAAGCCATTGATCGTTTTAAGCCCGAGAGTGGTAAAATCCAGATTTACTTAAAACCCGAAATGAAGGAGGAAGTCTTTGTCAGCAAGGAAACTGCCCCCGAGTTCAGAAAGTGGATCGGAAGTTAACGTTCACAATTAATCTAAAAACGTCACACTAACAAATTAACGATGTTGATCGATCAGGATCACATTCCCATCGGGATCATGAATGACAAAACTGGCAGGTCCTGTAGAATTTTCATCAGCTTCTGACTCTAACTTAATTCCATTCTCTTTAAGACTCTTTTGAATTACCCGAATGTCGTCAAACGGATCCAGCTTGTTTGCATTTTCATCCCAGCCGGGATTAAATGTTAACATGTTGCCCGTAAACATTCCTTGGAATAATCCCACAAGCGCATTGCCGTTTTTCATGATGAGGTAGCGGTGTTCCATGCTTCCTGCGAAAACATGAAATCCAAGATGTTCATAAAATTTCCTTGATACAGGTAGATCCTTAACACTCAGGCTGATTGAAAATGCTCCTAATTTCATGGTGCAATGTTTATTTTGTGGAATGTTTCTTCAAGGTTTTCTCATAAATGGAAACCCATTCTTTTGGTTTTACTTTTGAGGCCAGTGCTCCGAATAACTTTACCGGAACATCCTCCGGCTTTTTAAACCGGATGCACGACTTACCCATATCCAGTTTTTTATCACTGTATTTGCGCCACTCTTTTACAAACCAATCGTGCAACAAACCCTGGTAAATCGCCATGTGATACACCGCAATGTGATTTTTCTGGGAAGCGATGCTCATAAAAGGCAGGGCATCCTGCGGATTGCAATGGTAACCAGCCGGGTAAATTGTATGGGGCACGACATAACTGATCATGCCATACTGCATGGTCTCTTCAAAACCTTTCGGAAGGTTTGATTTAATCTCCTTCCGCAAGGCAGCGATAATTTCTGCGCGTTCATCCGGTAAGGTTTCAAGGTATTCGGAAACTGACTGTGCCTTTGATTGCATACGGGTGGGATTTATTTAGTTGGTGGTGGAAGGAACTCGCGTTTGCGCAACAAACCGGCACTGACCAGGGTAATTACCATACCCACCGGGAAAATTTCCAGCAAGGTCATTCCAAAACGAATAAACGGATTTTTATACATCAACCATAGCTGATCCTGCTTGGCTATTTCAGCAGTTAATTCGGCCTCATTTGTAATCTCTTGCTTGAGATTCTGAACATAATATTCCTTCATCTTGTCTGTAAAGCCTTGCGAAACGGTGTGGTAGGCTACTTCCCATGACAGGGCATAAATGACCGAGGCCACCACGGTAATGAGAATTCCGATTTTAAAAGCTGTACCAAACGAGAGTGCGCCAGAAGCGTAGGAGTCACGGTAGGATTTTATTCCAAAGAAAATCAGTGAAAGTGCGATAACCATGGAGGTATAGCCCACCCACATGCCATTATCGAAGTTGATAGTGCCGTTATCATAAAGCGGGGCAGTAATAAAGAACATAGCCCCCACGATTGCCCCGGAAATGGAACCATAAATCAGAATAATTTTTTTCATATTCGTATTGTTTTGCCCAAACCAACACCAGGCCGGCTCAAAATCCTTCACCCGAATGGGTGATTTAAGGAAATATAATAGAAATAGTAGGAAAGTATGACTGGCTAAGGGCAGACAGAAACCAATTTCTCAGGGTATCAACCTCAACTCCTTGCCTTTTTGTATTGCCTGTGTTCTCCGGCTTACTTCCAGTTTCAGGAAAAGATTGGAGGTATGGGTTTTAATGGTGTTTAGAGACACAAAAAGCTTATCCGCTATTTCCTGGTTGCTCAACCCGCGCGCCATCCATTCCAACACTTCGTGCTCCCGCTTGCTGATGCCGAGGCGATCCAAAGCTGCCTGATTCAGGACAAACGCTGGCCCCACCGTTACCGTAATCACCTTTTTTCGGGTAAGCTTTAACCCCGCCCAGATTCCCAGCGCTGTAAAAACCAACGCCACGATCCCTACATAAAATTCGATGGACAGGTCGCGAACAACCATGCGGTACTCCAGGTACTTGAGCAGGAAAATCAGACCTGCTAATGTAATTCCATAGAGTATTACCGTTCGTTTCATAAACAGAATGTGTGACTTGAACCTATCATCCAGATGCATTCAATTGCTAAGATACACGTTGGATCGAATGGCAAGAATGCCAACTTATAAAACCATGATGCACAAAGGAAAAATTCTTATTTTAGTACTATGGCCGCGATTCTTCCTGATTTTGAGTACGACATTTTTGTAAGCTACCGGCAAAATGATAATCGAAGTGGCTGGGTAACTGATTTCGTGAAAGCGCTGGAAGAAGAACTTGCCGCCACAATAAAATTCCCAGTTTCAATTTATTTCGACTCCAATCCACAGGATGGGCTTTTAGAAACTCATCATGTCCACCGAAGCCTGGAAGGAAAACTGAAGTGTCTCATTTTTATGCCCATTATTTCGCAAACCTATTGCGACACTTCTTCCTTTGCCTGGAAACATGAATTTTGTGCATTTAATAAATTAGCGAACTCGGATCGCCTCAGTCGTGAGATTCAATTGCATAGTGGGAATGTGGCCAGTAGAATTCTACCGATAAAAATTCATGATCTCGATGCAGAAGATCGAAATCTTATCGAAAAGGAAATTGGCAGTATACTTCGCCCAATTGAGTTTATTTACAAACGGGCCGGGGTTAACCGCCCTCTGCTCAAGCACGAAGAGCATCCTAATGACAATCTAAACAAGCACCTTTACCGGGACCAGATCAACAAGGTAGCCAATGCCGTTAAAGAAATTCTGGTTGCCGTAGGCACCACTGCACCTACCCAAAAACCGCCTCAGGCGCTTCAAAAAAGATCAAAAAGGAAGGCAGTACCCATATTAGTAAGCCTGGGGATACTCGGACTATTGAGTCTCACCTATTGGATTTATCGTACTAATTCACAACCCATTCTCCAACCAGAGGAGCGCAAACCCCGCATTGCGATTTTACCATTTTCAGTAATCGGTGGTCCGGAGGGGGAGTACTTCGCGACCGGAATGAAAGAAGTGCTAGTGAAGCATCTGCGAATAAACTATAAGTTATCGGTGCCGCCTTCCCTGGTATCCACCGAGCGTTTCCAAAATACAACCTTATCCCCATCTGAAATTGCAACGCAGTTGGGGGCCGATTACCTGGTGAAAGCAGCCACTCAAAAGTGGACAGACTCGATACGGATAAATATTGAATTGATCGACCCGATCAATGATAAGTCCTTATGGATCCATGAGTATAAAACATCCTATAACAATGTATTTCAGGTACAGGAAGATATAGCTCAGGGAATTTCCAATGCATTGACCGCTACACTAACTGTACCAGCAAGCCAAAAACTTAAAAGAATACCGACCCAGAATCTGGAAGCGTATGACACCTACCTCAGGGCACAGTCCCTTTTGATTCAATTTTTCGCAGGCAGGGAGAAGAATACAAAGGCGGAAGCCATCCGGTTATTTAAATCCAGTATTACGCTTGACCCAACTTTCGGTGAACCCTATATTGAACTGGCAGGAATTTACTTTTCACTGGACGAAAAACTTGATAGTGTAGAAGTTCTGATTAATAAAGGTTTGGAGTTGGCACCTGATAATGCGAATGCTTACAACCTAAAATCGCAATATCTTTTCCTTGTAAAACACGACACAACTCAATCTCTTGAGATGGTGGATAAAGGAATTGAAATTGACCCCTATAGCATTGAACTGCTCATGTGGAAAGGCTGGTTGTATCATTACTGGTTTAAGGATGGGCGTGAAATTGTAGGGTTGCAAAAATACCTGGATGCTTATACCCTCCGTCCCGATGATGAAATTACAGCCCACATCATTTGGAATATCGGAATATTTTTCTCTCATATTCGGGATTATTCTAGGGCACAAAATTTTCTTAATCAAGCAATTGGGATGCAGCCCGACCAAATTAGTTACATGGATTATCAGGCCTGGCATTATTTCCTGGCAGGAAATTTCAGCGATTTAAATAATGTAATTGAGAAAATGGAAGAACTTCATGATCGCAAATACCCAAATAACTACCTCCACCTGTACTGGAGTGCTGTTCATGGCCTTTATACAAATCAATTTAACCTGGGGTTAGAAGCCTATCAAGGTTATATCAAACACGATGACCCTGAAAATCTTTTCTCAATTTATACGCTATTACTTTACCAAACTGGCAAGCAGGAGGAAGCAAAAAAAATGTGGTTGGATTACATCAGTCGTGAAAAAAACAACGACCAACCAGACCAACTTATGTTGGCCCGATGTTACTCCATGCTAAACGAGACGGAGAAAGCATTGGATCATCTTGAACAAATCCCATTCACCCATACACATCGCATGCAAAATCCTGATTTTTATTTACGTGACCTGATGCTAAAACCCTTACATGATGAGCCAAGATTCAAAAAAATTGTTCAAACAGAACTCGATCGATTGAAGCAAATTCAGGAACGGATTGCTAAAATGGAAAAAGAAGGGCTGATTGAGATACCTCGTTTTATACAAAACTAAACGGGTATTACTTCCCCGGCATCCGGTTCAGGGCATAGCTAAAATCGGAGTTGCCCACGCGAAGTTGCTTTTCATCATTCAGAAAAAGCAAGACATCCTCCCCAGCTTTTAAAAAATATACCGTCTGGTTCAGCGTTGGAAGTTTCAGCTCCAATACCGGAACCTGGAGACTGGATGAGATCATGCGCCAGGAGCCCTTGAGCGTATTCTGATCCCGGTAGTTAATGGTTAACATTTCGAAGGTGCCTGTCTCAGGAGTTGTGTTGAACAGTTTGAGCCGCCATTTCATTTTAATACACTCGGGTGTATAGTTGACGCGAAACACAGGCGCCAGTTCATCGCACGGAGTACGGCCATCAAAAACTCCGGCTGTCATCCCCGTCAAACCGTGCATCGGTTCTATATTGGTTGACGGTATAACTTTTGGGCTTCGGTTCAACACATAACTAAATCCGCCATTGCCCACCAGCAAGTTTCCCCCCTCGTCAGCCAGGTGAAACAGGTTGTCACTGAGAACAATCAGAAATAAATCTTGTCGTAACTCAGAACTTTGCAGGCGATACAAGGAACCATCATGCTGGAACGTACCGGCAAACTCCCGCCTGGTACCACCCTCCTTAAACCCATTCGTGTTGGGCTGTGACTCGCCAAATGTAACGACCAGCTGGAACGTCCTGTTTCCTTCTTCCAGTTGCAGGCGCCATTTGACAAACTCGCAGGTTTCAGGTTCGGGAACTGCAAGTGCTTTACGAACCTCAGCATCGCAGGGAGTACTGCCAACATAAATTACAGGCGCGTGCGGGTTAATATTTGGTACCAACGAGGCCCCGGCCAGAAGCGCAAACAAGGAGTACTTTAGAAATTGCATGCTTAAAGCTAAGCAATTGCAAATTCCTTTATTTGTCTATCGGCTGAAGTGTCCATTTTTCTTGACCAAGGGATAAAAAGGTCAAAAAATCTTAGCCATCATGTCGTAAGGACTGAACCGGATTAGCTACCGAAGCCTTCATGGATTCGTACCCAACTGTTACCAAAGTAATCACAGCAATCAAGCCGACTGCGCTTCCAAAAATAAACACCGACAAATCGATCCGGTATGCAAAACTTGCCAACCATTGGTTGGAGAGAAAGATGGCTGCCGGTACTGCGATCAAGGACGCTATGATTAACAACCGAATAAATACCGAGAGCAACAGCATCAGAATCTGACCATTGCTTGCACCCAAACTTTTACGAATTCCGATTTCTTTGGTACGCTGCCCGGCCATGAAGGAGGCCAGACCGTATAAGCCTACACACGTGATCAGGATTGCCAACCATGAAAATTTTTCGGTGAGATTAGCCACCTGTACTTCATTTTCATACATGCGCCCGAATTCTTCATCCACAAACCAATAGTCGAACCCGAAATTGGGAAACACTTTTTTCCAGGTAGATTCGAGAAAAGCAATCTTCGATTGCATTTGACCGGCCGGTAAACGCACATGAATGATCCGATCCACCGAATGCGGCTTGGGAGAGATGGCCAATGGTTCAATTTTCTTCTTCATTGACTGGTAGGCGAAATCCTCCACCACGCCTATGACAATTCCGGTTATGGGGGCTTTCGTGGAATCGGGCATGGAATACCCCATTACATAATCTGGGCGCACGATTGTTTTACCTACGGCCTCTTGCGGAGTAAGGTTCAACGCTTGTACCGCTGACTCATTTAATAATACGGCCATTGAATCCGCCAGATTTTCCGGATCAAAATCGCGGCCGGCTATGATTTTCAGGTTGAACGTTGATGGAAAATCGTAATCGCCATTCAATTGATACCACTCATGCTTTTCCTCGCTGATTTCAGGAAACTGCATTTCCATCCCGAGCGGTCCAAAGAAATCGAGTCGCGGCAAATGATTGGCAAGGGTTACCTGTTGTATTTCCGGATCGGACAAAACCTGATTTTTAAAGCTCAGGTATTGCTGATCATTGGCCGGGCCATTGAAGCCCCCATACCTGATGGATAGCACTTGCTTGCCGGCTTCATTTAATTTGGAATTCTTCATCAAATCCATTTGCCGCACAACAATGATCGTCTCGGTGAGCAAGGTAACAGCAACGATAAACTGGAGGGTAGTAAGAAACTGACGGAATCGCGTTGATCCCTTGCCAAACGCAAATTTCCCTTTCAATACCGAAGCCGGTTGAAATCCGGATACAAAAAGTGCCGGGTAACTGCCGGCCAACAACGTTACAAAAACGATAACCCCGATCAGGACCAACATCATGGTGCCATTGAAAAGATGCAGTACAGAAAATGATTTACCGGTAAGGTTGTTGAACTGTGGGATGAACAAAGCCACCGTCAACAAAGCAATCACGGCCGAGATCACTACCAGCACAAACGACTCCATCATAAACTGAAAAAACAATTGGATCCGGAACCCACCAAACGTCTTGCGCAAGCCGATCTCGCGGGCACGACTCGCAGACCTGGCCGTGGCCAGGTTGATGTAATTGATACAGGCCACCAATAATATCATGAGCGCAATGGTCACAAACACATACATATATTTGATATCGGCTGTTTTGTGATCAATTGTCCAATCCATTTCCTGGTCGAAATGGATCTCCGTGATTTTTCTGATCACGGGGGTAAACGTGATGTCCCACTTGTTCTTTTCAATAATTTCATTGGCGCGGGCCTGCAAATCTGCCTTGATGGTTTCAATCTTGCCCGGATCATCGCACACGAAATACGATTGTGTCCAGAATCCATTGTTACCATCGCCCATGGCGGTATTCAGTACATTTTCCAGGTCGGGTATAAAAGGTTTCAAGGCCAAAATGTTGGCTATGTATTTGGGTTTTATGTGTGAGTTGGATGGCAAGTCTTCGATTACCCCGGTAACCATCATTTCCACAGTCTGGCCATTGGTTACCCACGCGTGCGAAACGGAGACTGTTTTGTTAATGGGGTCTTCATCGCCAAACAATTCCTGGGCAGCCGATTCGGTTAAAAGCAGAGAATTGAGCTCTTTCAGTGGCTCTGCCCCGCCTTTTACCAGGGGCAAATAAATAATATCCAATACCGATTGCTCGGCCCAGATGATATCTTCGGTGAGAACAATCCGTTCCTTCGCAACATAGTTGATGCTGGTAGGCATACCCCAGGATGTATAGCTGGCAATGCCGCCAATACCCTCATAATTGGATTGAATGAAATTATCCCATCCGGCTGGAGCATAGGGTGCTGCTTCGACATTGCCATTGGGCAACTGAACTTTGTACCCCATCCGGTAGGTATTGGCTGCATACGGATGCATGGTGTCGAAGGTGAGTTCATCCGTAACATACAACAGGATGAACAGGGCGGAAGCCAACCCTACGGCCAGGCCCAGCATATTGACGACCGCATAGCCGCGTTGGCGGAGAATGTTGCGGAGGGCCAACAAGAAGTAGTTGTAAATCATAACACAAATTGCGTTAGTGTAACGAATGGGTGATGCTTAGAGTACGTTAACCGTTGGGATCAGGATGAGCGTATGACTGAGAAATTACAACTTGTTACAATTGGTGACAGTTGGGGTGAGGGGGTGAGATTGTTTATCTTTCGAGAGTAACCTTGTTCGAGGTGAATAGAACCTAGTTCCAGAAGCAACCCTTATCTAATGGCCCGAAGATTTTACGCATTTCAATTGCTATTTCTGGTGCCCGGGCTCGATATCTACCCCGCCCACCCCTCTCTGTCCAAGCTCCGGTATTGTATCGCTTCTGCTAAATGTTCAATCTTTATTTCCTGGGTGCCTGCCAGATCGGCAATCGTACGCGATACTTTTAAAATCCGGTCGTAAGCCCGGGCGCTTAGCCCTAATCGTTCCATGGCGGTTTTCAATAAGGTGCGGCCGGCATCGTTGATCACACAAATGTCTTTCACCATATTGCTGGGCATCATGGCATTGCAATAAATGCTTTTCTGATTCTTGAACCGTTCGCTTTGAATCTCGCGGGCCTTCACTACGCGGGTGCGAATCTCTTCGCTGGTTTCATTCTTACGCTGTGTAGTCATCTGATCAAAACTCACGGGCACCACCTCCACGTGCAGGTCAATGCGGTCAAGCAGCGGACCGCTTACTTTGCTTAGGTACCGTTGTACCACACCCGGTGCGCAAACACATTCCTTCTCGGGATGGTTGTAGTATCCGCAAGGACACGGGTTCATGCTGGCCACCAGCATAAAGTTGGCCGGATAATCAATCGACACCTTCGCGCGCGAAATGGTGACTCTTCTTTCTTCCATAGGCTGGCGCATCACTTCCAACACTGTGCGCTTAAACTCAGGCAACTCATCGAGAAACAATACTCCGTTATGTGAAAGCGAAATCTCACCAGGTTGTGGATTGCCACCTCCGCCCACCAGGGCCACATCGCTGATGGTGTGGTGCGGGCTGCGGTACGGTCTTGTGGTTAGCAAGGTGGCATCGGCACCGATCTTACCGGCCACCGAGTGAATCTTAGTCGTCTCCAGCGCTTCATTCAGCGTCAGTGGCGGCAAGATTGAAGGCAGCCGTTTTGCCAGCATGGTTTTGCCAGCTCCGGGCGGGCCAATCATGATTACGTTATGCCCGCCAGCAGCCGCAATCTCTAACGCCCGCTTAATGTTTTCCTGACCTTGTACATCTTTGAAGTCGGCCTCGTAATTGTTGAGTTTACTTTGAAACACTTCGCGGGTGTCGATCACCAACGGCTCAATCTCCTTTTTCTTTTCAAAGAAGGCGATGGCTTCCTGCAACGTATCAACCCCGATGATGTCCAGGTTGTTGACAATCGCTGCTTCGCGGGCATTGGCTTTCGGTAAAACAAATCCCTTAAACTCTTCTTTGCGCGCCTGGATGGCGATGGGCAATACCCCTTTGATGGGCCGAAGAATTCCATCCAAGGACAGCTCGCCCATGATCACATACTGATCCAGGTCCTCGGCCCCAATTTGTTCGCTGGCCTTCAATACCGCGAGGGCAATCGGCAAATCATAGGCGCTGCCTTCCTTGCGGATGTCAGCCGGGGCCAGGTTAACAACCACTTTGTTTCGGGGAACGAAATACTTCAGACTCTTAAAGGAGGACTCTACCCGATGCTGACTCTCTTTCACGGCCGTATCAGGCAATCCACTCATGTGGAAATCCTTGCCCTGCGTAACGTTTACTTCAACGGTAATGGTGCGGGCATCTACGCCATGAACTGCACTGCCAAACGTTTTCGCAACCATTATGAAATGTTTAATCCTAACATTTTCACTAAGGTAGTGTCCAACTTTTCAATTTCTTTTAAAGTGAGGCTCCCCAGCCTACCCGCCACCAGGTTGCTATCAAGCGTAGCCAGTTTGTTAAGTCGAATGTAAGAGTCGACTTTAAGGCCATTGACCTGACTCGCATCAATTTTTACAGCATGGTGTGAACTCCACTTGATTTGAGAGGTGATGAAAGCTACCACAACGTCATGCTCGGAAACTACCAGTACAACTGCGGGCCGGTATTTTGAATCGCTTAAATCTGTAAATGGAAATGGCAGCAGAACAATATCACCTTTCTTCATTTGAATTGCTCCTTCAGATCAGACTTTTTGTATTCAACTGGTTCTTCTTCTAAAAACGAGAAAGCATCTGACTCGGTGATCAACCGTGCAATCCCTTTATTGAGTGTTTTATCTTCTGCTCTGGATAATAAAAAATCAACAAAGTCAGATGCCTCGATCAATTTATGATCGGGAAGTTTCTTTAAATCCTCAATTGTTTTTTGAAGCAACGTGTCGCGACTCATTAAATCGGTTTTCACGAAGATAATTATCTTTTAAGGAATTAGGAAGGATAGCTCAGCTCCTTCTCAATAAGCAGGATCAGGATGTGGATAATCTTAATGTGCACTTCCTGAATGCGATCGGCATAGCCGAAGTGGGGCACCCGCAATTCAATGTCGGCCAGGGGTGCCAGCTTGCCACCATCTTTTCCGGAAAGGATGATCACCGTCATTCCCTTTTCTTTGGCTGCCTGGGCAGCCTTGATGATGTTGAGTGAATTACCACTCGTGCTGATGCCAAGCAGCACATCACCTCTATTTCCAAGAGCTTCAATGTACCGGGAGAATACAAATTCATACCCAAAATCATTGCTTACGCAGGAAATGTGGCTGGGGTCGCTCACACAAATGGCGGGAATGGCTTTGCGATTGTCGCGATACCGTCCCGTGAGTTCTTCCGCAAAATGCATGGCATCGCAATGGGAGCCTCCATTGCCGCAGGAGATGATTTTTCCGCCCTGCCTAACCGAAGCGGCAATGGTTTTCGCAGCGGATTCAATCTGCCGCAGGTTTTCCTCATTGCTGATAAAATGCTGGAGGACTTCCGCTGCTTGCTTAAGTTCAGTAGCGATGAGCGCAGAATAACTCATACCTTATTTACCGGGTGCCGGAGTTTCTTTGGTAGCAGCAGGCTGTTGCAGGTCATACACCTTTGCCTTGAGGGTGTTATTCTCGTGGCGCAACGTGTCATGTTCTTTTTGTGAATTCTTGTTATCCAGCCAGGACCAAACAAAGTCAACCAGAAAGAGTATAATACCCAATACCGCACCGTACTTCATTAGGGAGATCCTGCTGTAAAGTTGAGACAGGATGCCAAAGTCTTCTTTATTCGATTCGATGTAGATAACGAAGATCAGAATGATCAGGTGATAGACCCCGAAGATGGCAAAGAAGATGCGTCTGCGTTGATTCATTATTTGCACAATATAAAAAAACAAACTTATGCTTTTTAGTCAAAAGCAAAAATTGCAATCCGGTCAAAAACCTTGCATGGTTACCGGTCGGCAGTTTGAATGGCCACCAATTTGCGGTAGAGGCCATTCTGGCTATTTAATTGATCATGACTTCCCCGCTCCGAGATCTCGCCATTCTGTATTACAACGATTTCATCGGCATGCTGAATAGTGCTCAGCCGGTGAGCAATTACGATGGAAGTTCGGTTTTTCATCAAATTGAACAACGCCTCTTGCACCAACTTTTCCGATTCGGAATCCAGTGCGGAGGTGGCCTCATCCAAAATGAGGATGGGTGGATTTTTAAGCACCGCCCTGGCGATGCTGAGGCGTTGCCGTTGGCCTCCTGAAAGCTTGGATCCACGCTCCCCGATCAGGGTTTGGTAGCCTTGCTCGGTTTGCATGATAAAATCATGGGCGTTGGCAATCCTGGCAGCTTGCATGACATCTGCTTCGCTTACGTGGGGCATACCGAACGCGATGTTATTGAAGATTGTGTCATTGAAAAGAATGGATTCCTGCGTTACCACACCTATTTGTTGGCGAAGTGATTCAAGCTCATAATCGCGTAAGGAAACATCATCGAGCAGAACGTCTCCTTCGGTAGGATCATAAAATCGAGGCACCAGATCGGCCAACGTAGATTTACCGCCACCGGAGGGACCCACCAGCGCCAGTGTCTTGCCCTTTTCAATGGTTAAATTGATATTCTTTAAAACAAATTCAGTTTCGTAGGCAAACGAAACGTTGTTAAAACAAATCTCTTTTTCAAAGGACTTGAGAACCGTAGCATTGGGTTTGCTTTTAATGGCCGGCACTTGATCGATGAGTGCAAAAATCCGTTTCGCAGAGGCTGTGCCGCGTTGCAAAGAGGTAATCCCATTGGAAAAGCTTTTTGCCGGTTGCATGATCATGGCAAACACACCCAGAAATCCCAGGAAAGATTCAGGCTTCAATGAAGAGGATTCGGACAACACGAGGTTGCCACCAAAATAAATGATCCCGGAAACAATCATCACTCCCAACATTTCAGAAACCGGAGCGGATAGCTCATTTTTATAGGCCATCGATTTCGATGTTTTCCGATAAAACGCAGTCTCCCGTTCAATTTTATCAACCACAAAATTGCGGGCATTAAAGGCTTTGATCACCCGCATTCCGCTAAAAGTCTCATCCAGAATACTAAGAATTCTTCCTAACGACTCCTGGCTTTTAGTGGCTTGCTTTTTCAGTCGCTTGATGATCTCGGCTACCGCTCCTCCTGTTAAAGGCAACACCAACAAAGTGAATAGCGTTAGCTGCGGTGATATGGTAAACAATACAAAGAAATATACAATGATCGTTATCGGCTCACGCATCACTGCTTTGAGGCTATTCATTACCGCGTTTTCTACTTCATTTACATCGTTGGTAAAGCGCGATATTAAATCACCTTTCCGCTCGGTGTTGAAATAGCCGATGTGCAACTGCGTGACTTTGGAAAAAATATCCATGCGAATATTTTTTACCAGGTCCACCCGAATTTTTGTAGCAATAACCCGTTCTAAAAATTTAAATAGATTGGCCAGTACAACCGTCACCACAATTAAACCGCAAATGAACAAGAGTGCACTTAGCTGTCCATTATTCTTTATAATGGTTAAAAAGTAATGATCAAATAATCCAAGCAGATACTCCGTTGAAAAATTAAGTTCAGGTATGGGGGGTATCCCGATCTCCGCCTCGTCTTGCCTGAAAAGCACGCGCAGCATCGGTATGATCAAGACGATGTTAAATGCCCCAAATACTACCCCTAAAAAAGAATACAGGAAAAAAAAGACCAGCCGGGTGCTTAATTTGTTTGCGTAAGAAAGGATGCGGAAAAAACTTTTCATCAATGAAGTTTAAAAATCATACAACCGCTGTGGAATATTCCATCGTAAAGCTAACGAAGTGAGCGTAGTATTTGAATTGTATGCAGGTAAATTGCTCTCACTCTTCCGCAACACCAGTTTCGCATCAAGGAAGAAGTTGTGCTTTAGCATGTACGATGCGGTAAAATCAAAAAAGAGGATGGTATTGGGATTCCCCTGGCCGATGGTATTTCCATATTCTTGCTCGCGGGTGTTGCTGTTCTTCAAAATATCAGTGCCCCAGTTTTCATTTACATCATCGCGCCCGATATCCGCATAAAAAACTTTCGCAATCAAATTCAATTTTGGAATAGGCTGGTAGCGCACAATACCCACCCATTCGGTGAAATTAGCTCCTAAACCGTGCCCCATGGGTTGCCGGTAATTGCTATAACTTCCATATTGGGAATAATGCGAAAACGTATACGGTCTGGTGATGTTAAACTCTGCCTGCAGATCAAGATTAGAGACGCCCAAAGCATCAATGTATTTTGCTCCCACTTGGGCAGCGTATTTGTTAGCCCACCAACCCTCTCCGGAGGTCACTTCGTCCAATAAGAATTCATCCAGCACCAATTGTCCGTAAAACGATACTCCTTTAAAGACATTCCATTTGATATCCAGCCCCAGCAAAGCGTTGTCGCTGCTGCCGTATTGCTGTTCAATAGCCCGGTAAAAAATAACCGGATTCAGATAACTGAGGTCAAAGGTGTTGTCGTTGAGCGAGTCTTTGGGACTAAACACCACCGATTCAAACACACCAATGTTCAACTTCTTGCCGATGTTAAACGATGCGTGGTGATGCACCATAAATTTTTCCGGATACCGCTGGTTACCGGAAGTTCGGGCATCGGCAGCCATCCGGTTTAGTTGGTAGCGGTAGTTTAGTTTCCACACTTTCACATTGGCCCGCAAAAACCAGTTGGGAGGAGCATAGTCCGATAAGATAAAGGACCGATAGCCATTGCCGGTGAACGTGCGGTCGTTACCAACTTGCATGTATATGTGTTTGCTGATGTTAAAATCGATGTAGGCGCGGGCCTGAAAATAATCGACTCCATTATCTTTAAACGTTTTCCAGAAACCCTCGTGGGGAATGGCTTTGTTGCGGTTAACTTCTTCTTGCACATACAAGGGCAATACGGATTGATTTTCACCTACGAACGTGTAAAAACCTACCTTTCTATCTACCATGCCGCGAATTTCAATACCGCGGGTATTGTTGGTGATGAGGTCATCGCGTCTGTTATCACTGCCGGCACTTAAATAGAGTACCGGATTTACGTGCAGGTCAAACTCTGGAATATCCACATAGACCAGATCGGATTTCTTTTTGTAGAGACTCTTCAGAAATGGCTTTTTGCTGGTGTTGGTTTTCGCCTGGCTCCACTCCCAGCTGTCGTTACGCAAGAATTCAAGATTGAAATGATCACTACGGGATGCGAAAATCACATCGTTGGTAGCCAGCGTATCCAGGTACCGGATGATGGCATCGCGCTTGTAGGGTTTTACCGAGGTGAAGATTTCGGGTATAATTTTACCGGATTTGATTTCGTACCGGTCGATCCAATGATAGTAATCTTCATTGAGGGTAGCGTTGGTGCTTTGAGCCCACCCAGCAACCGATGCAAGAATAAATAGTGCCGTAAAAAAAGGCTTCATCAATAGTTAGCTTACCCCATCAACTTAAATGGTTCCTTCAACCAAATGTCTGCGATTTTAGAGCTATTTCCGGGTTTTTACACTTAATTGTAAGTATCGGAAACCATACTGGTTATTCCGGGGTCTCCTACTTTCTGGTTTTTATGTAACCCTTCTGTTCCAATTTGGCTCCAAAATACAACCTTTGCTTTTTTTGGCCTAATTTGGCCATAAAGGCCTTGCAAATCGGGCTGGTTTTCCTACTTTTGCAGTCCTTTAAGCAATTAGAATATGAAAAAAGGCATTCATCCCGAGTATAAAGACGTGATTTTCTGGGATACTTCGAGCGATTTTAAGTTTTTAAGCCGCTCTACCTCGGTTCCTAAAGAAACATTAAAGTGGACCGATGGTAAAGAATATCCGGTGATAAAAGTCGAGGTTAGCTCTGCTTCGCACCCTTTCTTCACGGGTAAGAAAATGTTTGTGGATACAGCTGGTCGGGTTGAGAAATTCCAGAAGAAGTACGGAAAAAAATAAAGAAATTCTTCTTAGCGCGTTTTGCAGAAAAAGGTCCCATCATCGGGATCTTTTTTATTTTCCTGCAATGCACCTTATTTGGCCATAGGGTCTGATCAACCTATTTTAGCGCTATGAACCTGATTCTGTTCGATCCACCCACCATCCGCCAAAATCTTCTGCCCTTTACGTTTACACGTCCGGTAGCTATGATCCGGATCGGTATCCTGACCATTGCGGAAAAGTGGGAAAAACAACTGAATCTAAAAGCCTCATTCGCTACTGCACCCTACTTAAGTAAAAAATTTCCTTTGCATCATGAATCCGATAATTACTGGATTAATGGAGCTGTTTGCCCCACCACAGAGTTTGTGGGAGCCGTAAAACAACTAAAGTTGGGCGATGCACTGGCACAAGGGAATATGATCCTGGCCGTTCGCACACCGGATGATGAAGTGCCCGAGATCATTGCCGGCACCATTATCCCCTTTGCAGGCTCGCTTACTATAATCGATGAGATCTGGAAAATTTATCAGAATAATGGAGCCCAGATTCGGGAAGACTTCGCCTTGCTAACCGCGAGTCGGAAATCATTGGCTTTGAAGGACCCGCATACCCGTACTTATCGGGATCAACAAATCTTTTTGGAAGAAGGCGCTGAGGTGCGTGCCGCCATCCTGAATGCAGAAAATGGACCTATTTATTTAGGAAAAAATACCCTGGTGCAGGAAGGCGCATTGATTCGTGGACCCTTTGCCTTGTGCGAAGGCTCGCATGTAAATATGGGCGCCAAAGTGCGTGGCGACACTACGGTGGGCCCGTTCTCAAAAATCGGTGGCGAAGTAAGCAACTCCGTCCTCTTTGGTTATAGCAACAAAGCTCACGATGGCTTTTTAGGAAATTCAGTGATTGGAGAATGGTGCAACATCGGGGCCGATACCAATACCTCGAATCTGAAGAACAACTACGAAAACATCAAGGTCTGGAATTATAGCAAAGGTGGATTTAAGGATACCGGATTGATGTTTTGCGGACTCATGTTTGGTGATCACAGCAAGTGCGGAATCAATACCATGTTTAACACCGGAACGGTAGTGGGTGTTAGTTCCAGTATTTTTGGGGATGGATATCCCCGCAACTTCATTCCCTCTTTCGCTTGGGGTGGAGCTGCCGGATTCACCACCTATCAATTCAATAAAGCGCTGGACACGGCCTCAAAAGCCATGGCTCGCAGAAACATTGTGTTGACAGAGGTTGATCAAGCGATCCTCCAATTTTTATTTGAAGAATCCGCGGTGCATCGGGTTTGGGAAAAGAAATCATAAACGATCGTGAAGTTCTCTGATATCCCAGGATTAGAAGAAGTGAAGGCCCGGCTGATTGACTCCGTCAGGCAAAATCATATTGCCCATGCCCAGTTATTTTTAGGAACGGAGGGTGCTTTGAATCTTCCTCTGGCCTTGGCCTATAGTACGTACTTACATTGTCAAAACCGCAATGAACACGATGCCTGCGGTACGTGTGCTGCCTGTAGTAAAAGCGCCAAGTATATTCATCCCGATACAAGCTTTGTATTTCCGCTGGGCAACATCAAAGGCGATAAAGATGAAGAACGATTCAAATCAGAAATCCTGAAATCGTGGCGGGCATTTCTACTGGAACAACCCTTTGGCGATTTAACCGATTGGACCAATTTCTACGGTGGCGAAGACAAGCAAGCGCTGATCAATCGCGAAGAAAGCCGCGAAATTATCAAAACCCTTTCCTTGAAGCCTTTTGAAAGCAAGTACAAGATCATGATTATCTGGCAACCGGAACTCATGCATCCATCTGCCGCGAATGGCATTTTAAAAATTCTGGAAGAACCGCCCGCCAGCACCTTCTTTCTGCTGGTGAGCAATGCACCGGAGCGTTTGCTGCAAACGGTACTATCCCGAACCCAGGTAGTGCAAGTACCGCTCCTGGCCGATGGAGATCTCGATACCTACCTCCAAGAAAAACACCAGGTGGAAGCAACCCGCAGACAAGAAATCATTCAACTCGCTGAAGGAAATCTCAACCTGGCTATTAAATTAATTACCAGCGAAGAGGATCATTATCAGGATCGGTTTGCGAATTGGATGCGTTCTTGTTACAAACGGGATTTTGCAACCCTGGTGGGGTTCTCGGAAGAATTTCACGACCTGGACCGGCTCAATCAACGAAACCTACTTCAATACGGGTTAGGAATGATGCGCGAAACGTTGCTTCATCATGCTGGTGCCAATACACTCAGTCGTATTAAAACAGGCGAAGCAAAATTTGTAAAAGACTTCAGTAAAATCATGAATGTTGAAAAAGTGGAGAAAATTAATCAACTCATTACCGATGCGCACTACCACCTGGAACGCAATGGCAGTGCCAAAATGATTTTTCTCGACTTATCGCTACATATTTCAAAAACAATTAATCCATAATTCATTTTCACACTATGAAAAAATTGATTGCAATTGCATGTCTCATCGCAAGTCTTTTTACCTTCAATCAGTGCGGTCAGGAGGTGAGTGGAACAGATTACCTCGTTACTATTAAAACCGATCAGGGCGAGATGATGGCTATCCTGTACGATGAAACGCCAAAGCACAAAGAGAATTTCATTAAACTGGCCAAAGAAAAGTACTTCGATAGTTTATTGTTTCATCGGGTAATTGAAGGATTTATGATTCAGGGCGGTGATCCGGACTCAAAGCGTGCGATGCCGGGTCAGCCGTTAGGCATGGGGAGCCCCGGGTATACCGTAGAAGCAGAGTTCAATTCAAAATTTTTTCATGAGAAGGGGGCCCTATCGGCTGCCCGACTACCTGATGAACAAAATCCATCCAAAGCCTCGAGTGGCAGCCAGTTTTACATTGTACAGGGGCGGGTGGTTCCTGCCAGCGATTCCGATGCCATCCGGATAAATCAGGCACAATTGAATGCTGCTTTTCAGCGCATGTTACAGAACACCGCTAATCAACCACTCATCGACACCTTGAACCAGATCTACATGAGTGGCGATATGCAGGCGTATCAGAAAAAAATCTATAGCCTGGTGCCCCGGTGGGAGAAAGAAATGGGCATGAAGATTTATAAAGAAGTACCGGAGGCGATGATTGAAGCATACACGACCGTGGGTGGCGCGCCCCATTTGGATGGTGAATATACTGTGTTTGGAAAAGTTATCAGCGGGCTGGAAGTGATTGATAAGATTGCGGCCCTCCCGCGCCATGGAAACGACCGGCCCCAACAAGATGTTCGCATGACGGTGACCGTGGAAGAAGTGCCGCGAAAAAAAATTACCGAGCAATACGGCTACCAATACCCCCGCAAGTAGTTCATGAAAATACTGGTTACCGGATCCAATGGTCTGCTGGGGTACAAACTCATCCAGCTCTTAGCGTCACATCCCGAAATCACTACGGTAGCTACCGCTCGAAAATCAATCGGAGGATTGCCGGCAAATGTACGGTTTGTGGAGTTGGACATTACTGACCGCAATCAAACCTTGCAGGTCATCGCTGAAGCAAAACCCGATGCCGTGATCAACACAGCGGCCATGACTCAGGTAGACCAATGTGAAACGGATCGCGAAGCATGTTGGCTTGCCAATGTAACCGGTGTAGAAAATGTTCGGCTCGCTTGCGAACAAAATGGTTGTCACTTGATTCACATCTCCACGGACTTCATTTTTGATGGCTCCCAGGGTCCACTCGATGAGACCGCTACGCCACATCCAGTTAACTATTATGGTGAAAGTAAACTGGCAGGGGAACAAGTAGTGATGCAGAGCAAGATACCCTGGACCATCCTGCGCACGGTGCTGGTGTACGGAGTAACTCCGGACATGAGTCGCAGCAACATCGTTTTGTGGGTTAAAAATAGTTTGGAAGTTGGTAAAACAATTCAGGTGGTAAACGATCAATGGCGCACCCCCACCCTGGCAGAAGATCTGGCCATGGGTTGTTATTTGGCCGCGATACATAAAGCCACGGGTATCTATCACATATCCGGAAATGAAATGATGACACCTTTTGATATCGCCATTCGTACGGCTGAATTTTTCAGATTGGATGGTACGTTGATCAGGCCAGCTGACTCCACAACTTTCAAGCAACCTGCAATGCGACCTCTCAAAACCGGATTTATCATTGCCAAAGCGAAAAAGGAATTGGGTTACAGGCCCCACACCTTCCACCAGGGGCTTGAGTTGGTTGCCGCCCAACTTACACGGTAGTTTTGCCATTGTTCAAATCCATGCAAACAAATCAGAGATAATTGTTAAAATTCGCAGCGTTAAAAACAACCCCTTAATCTAACCTATAACTATGTCAGCTAACAGAGGTCAATTCGGTTCCAAGTTTGGTTTTATCATGGCCGCTGCCGGCTCAGCCGTAGGGCTGGGTAACATCTGGCGATTTCCCTACCTGACGGGTGAAAATGGTGGTGGCGCGTTTGTTTTTGTTTACCTGTGTTGCGTGCTGCTGATTGGTATCCCCTTGCTGTTTAATGAAGTTGCACTCGGTCGCATGACTAAGAAAAATCCGATTGGGGCTTTCAAAGATACCGGAGCCAATGCATTTTGGATGATCGGGCCCATTCTTGCACTGGCCGTTAGCTTCTTTGTGCTTAGCTATTACAGTGTGATTGCGGGCTGGACGATTGGATATATCTACACCTCCCTAAGCGGAGTGGAAATTTCCTTTGCTGATTTTCAAGCGAATGCCGCAGTCGTGATAGGACTTCTAGTGCTCTTTGTTGGCCTCAATTTATTGATTGTGACGAAAGATATTTCAAAGGGAATTGAGAAGGCTTCAAAGTTACTGATGCCCATTCTTTTCGTGTTGGTTTTCATCGTAATCCTGCGAAGCATCACCTTAAAAGGAGCAATGGCCGGGATTGAATACTACCTGGTGCCTGACTTTTCAAAAATCAATGCCAGTACGTTTTTGAAAGCACTTAGTCAATGTTTTTTCTCTATGAGTATTGGATGGGGAATCATGATCACCTATGGTTCCTACTTATCAAAGCAAGAAAGCATTGTGGAGAGTAGCCTATGGATTGGATTACTCGATACCGGTGTTGCCCTGATGGGTGGCCTTATGATTTTTCCGGCTGTGTTCGCATTTGGATTGGAACCCAATCAAGGGCCCACTTTGGTATTTCAAATCTTACCTCACATCTTCAACGAAATGCCCGGGGGCAATATCATTGGGGCATTCTTCTTCTTATTGTTGATGATTGCAGCCTTAACCTCCACCATTTCGATGATTGAAGTACCTGGCTCTTGGTTAGTGGACGAAAAAAAATGGAGTCGCAAAAAGGCTGCTTTAACGGTTGCCATCGCTGCCTTTATTGTAGGGATACCCGCAGCACTGTCAAAAGGTTCGGTGGAGGCCCTTACGAACATGAGTGTGAATATTTTTGGATTGGAAATTACCAGCTTCATGGATATCATGGACTTTCTATGGGGCACTCTATTCATCATGATTGTAGCTCTGTTCGTTTGCCTTTATATTGGTTGGGTCATTAAGCCAGCACGCATCATTGCCGAGATTAATGAAGGTTCTCCGTACTTCACTACAAAGAAAATTGCTGGAGTTACGCCAGCTCAGATCTGGTCATTCTTTATTCGATTTGTTTGTCCAATTGTGATTCTGGTGGTGATCCTTAACCAGTTTAATGTTTTCGCTTAATTGAATTACTCATCAACAAAAAAGGACATGCTCCACAGCATATCCTTTTTTGTTCTTGCAGGCTGTTGCTTAATCAAGCCCGCCTTTACGAGTGGCTTTGCGCTGCTCTGGCCACTTCATCTGCTCACCCGTCCGGGTATTGAGTGGTAAAACACTCTTATCGCGTGAAGTCTTTTCCGGATCCTCACAAGCCATATAAACTAAGATGGCGGCCATGATCGCATTGCTGCGCACATCATCAAACACGATTTTATCATAGGTATCCAGGTTCGTGTGCCAGGTAAAGGTTCCATAGTCCCAACTCAATGAACTTAATGAAAAACCGGGTGCACCTACCGCAACAAACGAAGCAAAGTCAGAGCCACCGCCTCCGGGTGAACCCGGAAAACGAGTCTCCAAATCTTTCTTGTATTCTTCCGGTACTTTCGCCAACCAGCGGGTGATGAAATCATAGGAATGTAAAAATCCCTGACCGGTAATAGTTGCCACTCTTCCTGTTCCATTGTCCTGGTTAAAAAGCGCTTGCAGGTTAGCCACCACTTCAGGATGATCCTCTACAAATGCGCGTGATCCGTTTAATCCCTGCTCCTCACTGCCCCAATGGCCTACCAGAATAGTTCGTTTAGGATTCGGATACACTTTCTTCAAAATTCGCATCGCTTCCATCATCACCAAGGTGCCCGTTCCATTATCGGTTGCGCCTGTTCCACCATCCCAGGAATCAAAGTGGGCGGAAAGCATAACGTATTCATTTGACTTCTCTGTGCCTTTAATCTCAGCAACCGTATTGTAGGTGGGTACAATGCCCGTCTCTTTTGAGTCGGCCCGCACACTGATTTTCGGAGCCTTGCCCGATTCGGTAAGCCGGTATAACAATCCGTAATCCTCCAACATCAGGTCAATGGTAGGAACTTTCTTGGTGCGTGCACCAAATATTTTGTTTGCGCCTGACCACCGCGACCAATAACACATTACGACACCAGCTGCCCCTGCATTTTCCAGGACAACCGGCAGGGTGGCATTCGTTTTCCCGGTTTTCTTAATGCGTTCTGTCCAGGCATCGGTTTGTTTGGTTCGTTCGGCCTTCATCTTTTCAAATGACTCTTTGGTTCCAAATTCTTCCCAGTTATCATCATTGCGGCCCGTGGGTTGATTCATGGAAATCATCACAAACTTTCCTTTTACAGTGGGCAACCATTTTTGAAACGCTAAGGAATCGGCAACATCTGGAATAATTACCACTTCACCAGTAACCGTTTTTCCCTTCGTACTGGGACTCCAGGCCAGTTGCGTTCCGGCCAGCGATTTAACCCAGGGCGCCACCATATCGATGTGCGTTATACCTCGCTCCCAGCCGCGCCATTCGCCCCACTTTTCGTTGCGTGCCGGTATGCTCCAATCCGTATATTTTGCTACCGCCCAGTCATGCGCCTGCTGCATTTTTGGTGAACCCACTAACCGCGGACCGATCTGATCCATCAACTCATGCGCGAGTTTTTCAAGCTGTGAATTTCCAGTAGCTTCCTTTACAATGGCTTCCACAATCGGATCTTTTGACTGGGCTAAGGATGCTCCTCCGGATATCAGGAGGATTAAAATAATTCGGATAGTAAACTTCATAGTTTAATGGTTAATGGAATCGAAGATACTAGCAGAAGGGCAATCAGGATTTCCTTTTCCAGTGGAGGCAATTTTTCAGGCCCTGCGGTTTATTACTCCTGGTTCAACCCATCCACAATTTCCCGGGTATGCTCTCCAAAATGTGGAGGCGGCAGCAAGGTGCTTGTTGGCAGCTCATGATTGAACCTGGCAACAAAATTTCTCACTCCTCGCAAAGAATCATAGCCAACTAAAATTTCCTGGGCCTTGGGTATCTCAAAAACCTCTGCAATATTTTGAATGAGGCCAGCTGGAATTTTCTTTTGATGCAGAGACTGCATCAGTGAAGTTGATTCAATTTGCTCAATCGCCTTTTCAAGAAATTTATTCAACACAGGGCGGTTATTGACACGCTCCGGATTGGAGCTAAATCGAACATCCTTTTCTAACTGTTTCAATCCAAGAACTTGCATCAAATCCAAAAACTGCCGATCGCTGCCGATTGCCAATAAGACCCGCTTTCCATCCTTGGTTAAAAAAGAATCTCCATACGGGGCAATGTTAGGATGGGAAGATCCTTGACGCTTAGGAATATGATGAGCCACCAGCCAATTGCTGGCCTGATTGACCAAGGAAGAAATGGCCGACTGAATCAATGATACCTCTACAAGACTCCCTTGGCCCGACTTTTCTCGTTTCAACAAGGCAAGCAACAATCCCTCCTTCAGGTGATGGGCAGCCAATACATCGATCAGGGCTACCGGCATTTTCGTTGGTGGTCCTTCGGCACTGCCGTTCAACTCCATGAAACCACTCTCGGCTTGAATAACCGCATCGTAACCTACACGTTCCTGATCCGAGCCATATCCGGTAATTTGTCCATAGATAAGGGTAGGATTGAGTGCTTTCAATTGGTGATAGGCAACCCCCAACTTATCAGCATCTCCCGGTTTATAACTGGCAATTACTATATCACTTCGCTTTGCAAGTTGCAGAACGATACTTCTCTCATCGGCTGTGTTTAAGTCTAACGCAATCGATTTCTTCCCCCAATTTACGGAGCAGAAGTAGGCCGATCGATCATCGGTTTGCTCGCCCCTTCCTTTCCAGGTGCGGGTTACATCGCCCCCGCTGCTCAGATTCTCCACTTTAATCACCTCTGCGCCAAGCTCGGCAAAAAACTGACCCACACTGGGTCCGGCCAGTACCGATGCTAATTCCAGAACCTTTAACCCATGCAACATGAGGCGATTGTTATTAGTCCGTTAAACGACAACGAAAATAGAATCATTTGTCGCATTTTTGTGTTTTGCTTCGATAAAATAAAGACTATGCGATTTGTATTACTATCTCTACTTGGATTTTTATTGATAACCTGTTCCTCCAGGACTGCCGAAATAAAAACCGGAATCTGGCGCGGTGTATTGGAGATCCAAGGGGAACAATTACCCTTCAATTTTGAAATTACACAGGATGCCTCCGGAGGCCTGGATGTGGTGCTTTACAATGCGGAGGAACGATTACCACTGGACGAGGTGGAGTTTCAGGGCGACTCACTAAATATGGTGTTGCATGTGTTTGATGCTTATCTGCGAGCGAAAATGAAAGGGGATAGTCTGATTGGCATTTTTAATCTCAATTACAATCCCAGTTACAAGGTTCCCTTCAAAGCAAAGTATGGTCAGAATTTTCGATTCATCCAGCAGGAGAATAATATCGTGACAAAAAACTATACGGGGAAATACGAAGTTCAATTTTTCAATGAAAAAGACACTTCGCGGGCCATTGCTCTGATTAAACAAACCGATGGTTATGCTACCGGATCCTTCGTCACGACTACCGGTGATTATCGGTATCTTGAAGGAGCTGTTATCAATGATACCCTACACCTCAGTGCTTTTGATGGGAACCATGCTTATTTATTTGAGTCGGTGCAACCAAATGATTCAACATTGGCTGGTATACATTGGCTGGGTAAAACCCGCTCCAGGCCGTGGGCTGGAAAGAAAAATGATCAAGCCATGCTGCCCGATCCGGAATCACTCACTTACCTAAAAGAAGGATTTGATAGGATTGAATTCAGCTTTCCAGATTTAACCGGAACAAAAGTGAGTTTACATGATGAGCGGTTTAAGAATAAAGTAGTTGTCTTGCAACTGTTCGGTACCTGGTGCCCGAATTGCATGGATGAAACTAAGTTCCTGGCGCCCTGGTATGAATCTAACAAAGCACGCGGAGTTGAAATTATTGGTCTTGCTTATGAACGCAAAGACGATTTTGCTTATGCCAGCGAACGCGTAAAGAAAATGAAGACCAAATTGAATGTTGGTTATGAATTTTTGATTGCCGGAGTAAACGACAATGCAAAAGCAGCAGAGACGTTGCCCATGCTGAACAAGGTAGTGGCTTTCCCCACCACGATTTTTATCGGTAAGGATGGAAAAGTGAAACACATTCATACCGGCTTTGAGGGACCCGGTACCGGTATTTATTACGAGCAGTTTAAGGAACGGTTTAATCAAATCATCAATGAACTTTTAGCCGAGAATCCGGCTTAATATAAAAATGAATAAACGAGTTGTTGTTGGACTTTCGGGCGGAGTTGATTCCAGCGTAGCGGCCTACTTATTAAAAGAGCAAGGCTACGAGGTGATCGGTATGTTCATGAAAAACTGGCACGATGACTCCGTGACCATCAGCAACGAGTGCCCCTGGCTGGATGACAGCAACGATGCCATGATTGTGGCACAGCATCTGGGAATCCCCTTTCAAGCAATTGACTTAAGTAAGGAGTACAAGGAGCGGATTGTGGATTACATGTTTGCAGAATATCAGCACGGTCGAACGCCAAACCCGGATATATTATGCAATCGCGAAATCAAGTTTGATGTGTTTCTAAATGCCGCCTTGAAAATCGGAGCTGATTTTGTAGCCACCGGCCACTATTGCCGGAAAGGTGAAATTCAAAAAGATGGTAAGATCTATTTTCAACTGTTGGCCGGCAAAGATCCGAATAAGGACCAGAGTTATTTTCTCTGTCAACTTACGCAGAGGCAACTTTCAAAAGCGTTGTTCCCGATTGGAGAATTAGTAAAGCCGGAGGTGCGGGCCATTGCCAAAAAAGCAGGGCTGGCTACGGCTGATAAAAAAGATTCGCAAGGGCTATGTTTTGTTGGCAAAGTACATCTCCCAGACTTTCTGCAACAACGGTTAGAACCTAAAAAAGGAAAGGTAATCGAAGTGCCCGATAACTCGGAGGCGTTTAACAACGAAGTTGATGAGCTGAATCTGATAGCCTTAACGAAGCCTTATGTACTGAATCCGCAATTGGGTGAAGTGGTGGGTGAACACAATGGTGCACATTTCTATACCATTGGGCAACGGAGGGGTCTTAACATTGGTGGATATGAAAAACCCCTGTTCGTTATTGGTACTGATACTGAGGCAAATGTGATTTACACGGGCAGTGGCGATGATCATCCTGGTCTCTACCGGAAAGGCTTGTTCATTCCCAATGCAGACGAACATTGGATCCGGGAGGATTTAAAATTGAAAGCAGGAGAATCGAAAACCTATCGGGCCCGCATCCGCTATCGACAACCCCTTGAGCCTTGCACCCTTCACAAAAAAGAAGACGGTCTTTATATTGTCTTTGATCGACCCCAACGTGGCGTAACCCCGGGTCAGTTTGCTGCCTGGTATGAGGACTCCGAGTTAATCGGCTCCGGAGTGATCCATTGATCACTGATCTTTAAATCCTGAAATTCCACCAGACACAATGAACTTCATCGCAGAAGGGCCTGAGATGTTCAATGGTTTTATACTGGCTCTGGGTACGAGAAAATGATTGCCTGAAAAAGCGTACGAGTGGGGAAAATAAACTGCTACCATATCGGTTAAACCCAAATCAGAAAGATCTTCCTGGGTGACAAATCCAATCTGGTGCAGAGTATTCTCTTTGTTAATGGTAACGAGTACCGGTTTATTGAATTTTCGTTTATCGCCCACGAAGGCTCCGATCAAATCCTTAAGAGAAGAATAAATCAATTTGATTAACGGGATCCGGTTGATCACATGGTCAAACCAGTCGGTTACTGTGCGCACCGCAAAGTTTGAAGTGAGATACCCAAACAGGGTAATCACCGCGAAGATGATGAGAAAGCCCAACCCCGGATAGGGTAGGTTGAGCAGGCCATCAAGTTGGGCAAATGACCAGAATACAAAATACCCGGTGGCCAGTAAGGGAACGATGAATAACATGCCGCTAAAGAAATACCGGGCAATGGTTCGCAAAGCGTTTTTCATGAGTGCAAAATTAAAAAGGCTTCCGCACGATTCGGAAGCCTTTCCATCTTCATTTCGTTATGAATTATAAGGAGAATCCTAAGAAGCTCAAAAACCCAAGGGACATCAGGCCTACCAGGATAAACGTAATGCCAAGACCACGCAGGGGAGCCGGTACGTTTGAATACTTCATTTTTTCGCGAACCCCAGCCAACGCAACGATTGCTAACATCCAACCAATACCCGATCCAAATCCAAAAACGGTTGCTTCGGCCAGATTGTAAGGCCGTCCTACCATGAATAAGGATCCTCCAAGGATGGCACAATTTACTGCGATCAATGGCAGAAAGATACCAAGAGAACCGTAAAGGGCTGGTGAAAATTTTTCAACGGCCATTTCAGTCAGCTGAACCATAGCGGCAATTACTGCGATAAAGACAATAAACTGAAGAAACGTTAAGTCAATTGTTGCAAAATCGGGACTTATCCAACCTAACGCGCCTTGCACTAAAATATAATTTTGAATCAGCCAATTGATCGGAATCGTAACGCCTAACACAAAAATAACGGCCAATCCCAGGCCGAAGGCTGTCTTTACTTTTTTGGAAACCGCCAGGTACGAGCACATTCCTAAAAAGTAAGCAAAGATCATGTTATCAATGAAGATTGATCGAACGCCTATGCTGATAAGATTTTCCATACAAATGTTTTAGTGAGTTTCGCGATAGCCGTTGATAGAACGCTGAACCCAAATGATGATCCCTACAATAATACAAGCGCCTGCCGGCAACAACATTAAGCCATTGCCCTGATAATGAATACCCATGGCTTCAAAAACTTTGAATCCAAAAATGGAACCGCCTCCCAGAAGTTCTCTAAAAAATCCTATGATTAATAAGATGATCCCATACCCAAATCCATTTCCAAGACCATCCAACATGGAAGGACCCGGCTTATTACCCATGGCAAAGGCTTCCAGTCGTCCCATTACTATACAATTGGTGATAATCAATCCCACAAAAACGGATAGTTGCTTCCAAACTTCGTAGACATAGGCTTTTAACAACTGATCGACCATGATAACCCATAGTGATACAATTGCCAACTGAACGATGATTCGGATTCGACTTGGAATTGTGTTTCGGAGCAAAGAAATGATCACATTGGAACTGGCCGTTACCACGGTAAGCGCAATGGCCATTACCATGGCGGGCTTCATCTGAGTAGTTACTGCCAACGCAGAGCAAATTCCTAATACCTGAACCGTAATTGGATTATCTATATCCAGGGGATTCGATACTAACTTCCTGTTCTTTTTTGAGAACAAGGGCTCCGCTTTCTTTTCCGGTGCCACTGCTACCGCTTCTGTGCTCATAAATTCGCTTGTTGGTTAGTTCCTTTATTCTTTTCAAGATACTTCTGATAACAGCCAAAGTATTCCTTTAACATGTTATTAACTCCTTTTGCAGTTAAGGTAGCGCCCGACATGCCATCCACTTTATGAGGGTCTTGAGAGTAATCCATTCCCTCGCCCTTTTGCATCGTTACCGATACGAGTGTGGTTGCCTGAAAAATCTGTTTGCCTTTATACCGGTCTTGAATTTCGGCAGATGCAATGCGGGCTCCCAGCCCTGGTGTTTCACCCACATGCGAATAACTGACTCCCTTAATGGTGTTAAAATCTGATTCAAGTGCCACATATCCTGCGATTGTGTTCCACAATCCAAAACCAAATACCGGAATGACAGCACTCTCCACTTTGTTGGGGTCAGTGGCACTCAAAAATTCATAGATTGGCAATAACCGTTCTTCCGGGCGCTTCTTATATTCGGCACCAACATTAACATCGGCTGCTTTCTTATCAACAGGATTACCATTGAAATCAATAACCAACTCCCGGATACGGGTTTGATACAGTGCTGTTATATCAGTTCCCTCCTCTAAGGTAATTACAGTAGAAAGTATATTTGACTTTCGTTCCAACTCAATGTTCGCATCTTGCCTTGGCTTCAACGCCTGAGAGGCAAATGCCAATAAGCCGCCACACACGATTGTGAGTATGGCCGAATACATAATGATGTAAAGATTAGACTGTCGCACGTTGTAACCTCCGTTTTTTGTTTGCACTAATTACAAAATAATCAATCAGCGGGGCGAATACGTTCATTAATAATATCGCCAGCATGATTCCTTCCGGGTAAGCCGGATTAAACACCCGGATTAATACGGTGAAGACGCCAATTAAAATACCATAGACCCATTTGCCTGATTCTGTCTGAGCAGCGGTTACTGGATCGGTTGCCATAAACACAGCTCCAAAGGCCAGGCCTCCAATCACCAAATGATAATGAGCCGGCATCTCCATAAATGCATTGCCACCGATCAAGTTAAGCAATAAGCCCATGGCATAAGCACCACCAAACACGCTGAAAATAATTTTCCAGCTGCCGGTACCGGTGGCGATTAGTATGAGTGCTCCTATTAAACACATCAGGGTTGAAGTTTCTCCAATGGAACCAGGTCGAATGCCCATAAACAAATTGGAAAGCGTAAATACTCCTTCGTTCCAACCAGCTCCAAATGAATTTAGCGTGGTAACTACTGACTCACCGGTGGTAACAGACTCAGCACCAATCGAAAGTGGGGTTGCGCCCGAATAACCGGCTACTGCCTGGGCATCGCCCAGGTAAGTCCAAACACTTCCGGAAATATCCGTAGGGTAAGCAAAATACAAGAATGCCCGCGCGGTTAACGCGATGTTAACTACATTCATTCCGGTTCCACCAAAGGCTTCCTTTCCAATAATTACTGCAAAGGCGGTAGCCACAGCCACCTGCCACAATGGAATATCCGGAGGCATCACCAGGGGAATCAACATTCCGGTAACCAAAAAGCCTTCGTTTACCGGGTGCTTCCGTAGAATGGCAAATAAAAATTCGATTCCTAACCCCACTCCATACGATACAATGACGATGGGGATCACCTGAATAGCTCCGATTAAAAACTTATCACCCATGGTTGCTCCAGCCTGGCCGATCGCCATAAAGTGCTGATGGCCGACATTCCAGATTCCAAACACCAGACACGGGAGCATGGCCACGATAACAGTCATCATCAAACGCTTCAAGTCAATTGCGTCCCGGATTTGTGCTCCTTTCTGTCCATTGGTGGTATTCGGTGCGAACAAGAAAGTTTCCATGGCTTCATAAGCATAGAAATACTTCTCCAGCTTACCGCCTTTCTCAAATTGGTGCTTTACCTTATCCAGCTGATTTCTTAAAAACTTCATCTACAAACAGAATTAACTATGTTGAACTAACTCCAGTCCCTCTCTTAAAATCTCCTGCACCTTGTGTTTCGAAACATCCACAAACTCGCATAATGCCAGGTCTTCTTCAATCACTTCATAAATCCCCAAGGCTTCCATTTCATCAATATCCTCTGCCAAAATGCTTTTTAGCAAATGGGTAGGTAATACATCCATAGGCGTCACCTGTTCGAAGACTCCACTTTGAACAAAGGCTCGGGGTTCGCCATGTGTATTGGTGTCCACAACCCGTTCCTTTCCGGGCGACAGGAAGGAGAATAATCCCAAGGCTCTATGAAAACTCACCTTGCGCGCTCCTGGGGTAATCCAGCCAATAAATTCATAATAATCACCTTCCGGTAATACGGTTAACTGATGATCAAAGAATCCCATGTGGCCATCCTTACTGATGGCTGTACCGGTTAGCGGGTTTCCCGAAATAACCCGAACATGATCTTGAGACAAGTTGCCTTCCAGAAATTTCTTTACAGATGCTCCAGTATACGTCTTATAGTACTGAGGATTCTTCACCTCAGAACCTACAACTGCCAGCACACGGGAACTATCGTACACTCCGTTTAAAAATAATTTACCGATTTGAATGACGCCCAACGGATTAATTGTCCAAACAATATCCCCTTTGCTAATTGGGTCAAGATGATGGATCTGGACTCCAACACATCCTGCTGGGTGCGGGCCGGAAAATTTATTTACCTCGGCTCCTTTTACCTGCGAAAACACTGTCGAGATTTCAGTGGTGGAATGAGTATTCACATGGATTACTCCAGAAGTAAGCTTCTTTAAAATATCCACTCCAACCTGAAAGAACTGATCCTGCCCTTTAAACAAGACATTGTAATCCGGGGCGAGCGGGTGGGTATCAAAGGCAGAGATGTGAATGGCTTTGGGCGTTACAGCCGGATCGGCTACTATTCCAAAGGGTCTTTGCACAAGGGTTGGCCAGATACCCGACTTTAGAATCTGTGCTTTAATTTCTGCAGCACCCAGATTAGCAATTTCCGAAACTGAATATTTCCTGAAAGGTTCAAATTCTACTTTTTTGTCAGCCAGAATTTTTATCTCCAGCAGTTTCCGCTTCTCACCTCGTTTTACCTCCACAACCTCGCCACTTACAGGGGCTGTATACAAAACGTTCTCATGCTTTTTGTCGTGAAACAGCGGGGAACCGGCTTTTACCGTATCCCCAACATTTACCACCGGTTTAGGCATGTACATGCCATGAAAGTCAGTTGGTTTAATGACAAATGTTTCAGGCTGGTCAATTTCTACAACCTTGGGAGCTGCTTTTCCTTTGAGATTGATGGTGAAACCTTTTTTGAGTCGGATGAACTTGCCCATGAGTAAACGGCAACAATTTTAGTTTAGATCGGGGCAAAATTAGTAATTATATGCTACCGACAAAGGCTTGCAGAAACAAAGAATTTATTAGAAAAATGGGGTTTTTAGGACTTGTTTAAGCCTGTGGTTTCAGTGGCCTGATCATCTTAGTCAGGGCCATCCGGATCACCTCATCGACCTGTTCGTCAATGGAGATGTGGGTAGTGTCTATTCCGATGGCATCAGGAGCCTTGCGCAATGGACTTTCGGTACGGTTGCTATCCATTTCATCGCGTTGTTGAAGGTTGGAAATGATGGTATCGATATCGACCAAATCATCTCGCTCCAACAATTCTTTTTGTCTTCGAAAGGCCCGGACCAGCATGTCGGCCGTTAAGAAAATCTTTAATTCGGCATCCGGAAACACAACCGTACCAATATCCCGGCCGTCCATCACTACTCCGCGCTCTTTTGCCAACTTCCGTTGTTGTTCAACCATGGCTACCCGAACGGTACGGAGTGCACTCACCTGGCTTACCTTTTCAGAAACGCTCATCTTACGGATTTCCTTCTCTACGTTTATACCATTCAAATAGGTCTCTGTAATGCCTTTTGAATTGATCAGAAAGGTGATGCGAATGCCTTGTAACGCCCGGTCAACCTCCTTGGGATTTGTTAAAGCCACATGATGTTGAAGAAAAGACAACGTCACCGCGCGGTACATAGCCCCGGAATCGATGTACTTGTAATTCAACTCTTTTGCCACTTCACGCGCAGTAGTACTTTTTCCACACGCGGAATATCCATCAATCGCTATGATAATTTTTTTCATCCTCAACAATCTTTCAGTGGACAGGGGAGTGGCTTGTTGGGATCTGGTTTTTTATACTTCGGCTTATACCCCTGCTGGTTACTGGCACACGCCATCAACGTAATCAGGCACAACACGATCAGAATCTTCGATTTCAACTTTCCATTTAATATTAGGTCAAAATTATACCACGGGCGGGGCTGACCCAACAACTTTTCGATAAATTAATTTGATTGATTTCCCTGATAACTCATTCGAAATCCGATTTTCTGCCCGGCTCCCAATTCCTGGGTTTTTTCAATCTTCTGAAATAGAGTAATAAATCGTACTTGAGTAAAAGGGGGTGCCATTAAATCGTTCTCGATAGCAGCCATCAGACTCAGTTTAACAACATTATTAAGATCGGCCTCCCCAATGGGTTTTTCTGATATCGCACTGTATAAAAATCCCAATTGGCCATCCCCTTCCACCAAAAACCGGTTTTCATGATTTATTAAAACCCTCGCAACCAAATATCCCGGATCATTAATGCGGTTAAACTTCAGCGAATCGGACATGAAGTTGTAAATCATGATTTGCCCGAAATACCGGTTTACCTCTTTCTCCCGAATGTATTCGGTCTTCATGGCGGCATGTTCATCATCAAAGGTTACTACATTCGTATGAAGCACAAATACCAGCAGGTCTCCCGCCAATTTAACATGGAACTCGTGCTCATTAACCCACGCGAAGTCCACTGTTACATCCTGATCTCCAGGTTTTGATTGTCGCTGTAATTCATCGGTAATTCGTTTGGATTCCTTGGCTAGCTGCGAAAACGCTGCGAGCAGGTTTTTATACGTAATCTGCTTAGCCGTTGATTTACTTTCCAGCAGGTGTTTGATATGTTCGAGCGGGTCTTGTTGGCTGTTCATGTCAAATAGATTAGTTTAGTAAGTTGATTAAATAAACTTGCTTATGGAAGAAAATCAGGAAGGAAAGGCCGAAAAGTTTTTTAAAGACTTTGGTAAGAAACTGGATCAGTTTCTCGTAGAAGTGAAGGACGCCAGTACGCGGGTGGAGGCGGACATGCAGAAGAAATATGAAGAACTGAAGATAGCAGCCGAAAAGCTAAAGAAAGAAGCCGAAAACAAAGAACGCTGGAAGGAAGTTGAATCCTCGTTAAAAAAAGCGGGAGCTGAAATGGAGAATGCTTTTAAGTCAGCGTTTAAGAGAAAGGAAAATCAATGATCCTGGATACTAGTTGCTTGATTCTGGATGCATTGTTATGCAACCAGAATCGAGCATCCAGCACTCTTAAATCTTAACTGTCTTCCACTTGCCTCTCCGGAAAATAACAATAGCAGCAATCGCCATTAAGGTTTCTGCAAGGGCAATCGCAATAAACACTCCTTTCGGCCCCCAGCCGAGTTCAATCGCCACCAGGTAGGCAAACGGAATCTGAAATACCCAGAAACCAAATACATTTAGAATGGTTGGCGTATACGTATCGCCCGCGCCATTCAGGCCTTGCACCACCACCATGCCATAACCATAAAAGATGTACCCAAGGCTTACATACCGAAGCGCCTGAACGCCATAGTACAATACCTCCGGCTGGGTACTAAAAATACTGATGATCCAGGGGGAAATGGTCAAGAACAGGATCATCACAAACCCCATAAAAAAAGCATTGTAATAAGCGGCCCTCCAAACAGAAGTCTCTGCCCGCTCGGGTTGGTTTGCGCCCAGGTTTTGTCCCACTAAAGTGGCCCCGGCATTCGCCAAGCCCCAGGAAGGTAGCAACGTAAAGATGAATACACGAATGGCGATGGTGTAACCCGCCACAGCATGATCACCAAACGTAGACATGACCTTCATTAAAAAAATCCAGCTGGCAGAACCAATGATGAATTGTAAGATGCTTCCACCTGAAACCTTAATAACTGTGGCTATAATTTTTGTTCGTACTACCAGGCTGTCCCAATTAACCTTGATAATGCTTTTGCCATTCAACAGAAAATACAATTGAAAGAGTACACCGATGCCCCGGCCGGTGTTGGTGGCAATCGCAGCCCCTTCAACTCCCAAAGCCGGAATGGGCCCCCAGCCGAAAATGAAGATGGGATCCAAAATGATGTTGAGTCCGTTAGCGATCAACAACGCCTTCATGGCAATGGAGGCGTTGCCCGCCCCGCGAAAGACGGCATTGATCAGGAATAATAAGGTTACCGTATAGTTCCCGGTAAACATCCAGAATGCGTAGGAAGAGCTCGACTCAATCACTTCCGTAGATGCTCCCATGAGCCGCAGGATGTCTCTGTAATAAAACATACCCGTCATACTAATGATAAAGGCCACGCCCAACGCCAGATAAATAGCCTGCATAGCGGCATTGCTGGCACCTTTAAAATCATGCTCCCCTACCCTGCGCGCTACGATCGCAGTAGCTCCCATGCCTAACCCCATGGCCAACGAATAGAGGATACTCAATACCGATTCGGTGTAGCCAATGGCGGCTACCGCATTACTATCATTAAGCTTGCTGACAAAATAGATATCCACCACTGCGAATATGGACTCCATGCCCATCTCCACGATCATGGGAATGGCCAACAAGAAGATGGCCCGGTTCATACTCAACAGGGTATAGTCCTGTTCCGAACCTGCAATGGCTTCCTTGAATAAACGAAATAATAAAGCGGTTTTAGTGATCGCTGCTTTCATGAAGAAACAATAAAATTAAAAATTGAACTTGTATATGCCGGATGGCGGACGATTCGGTGCGTAACCAAATTAATTCAACCACACCCCGCATGCGCGGGAATGTCCTGGTGGTTGAATTAGAATACAAGCTTCATGATTCGTTTTAATTGGAGATGTAAATATCACGGAAAACAGGGAAATAGGTTACATCCAGTTGCAAAATATTTAATGGCATAACAGGGCCATATATCCGAATTATCGGACTCGAACACCTTTTTGCCCATCCTAAGAAAAGAAGAAATCACCCCGGCTACAGGATTGATTAGGCAGTAATTAGGTCCAAATTAGCTTCCTATTCAGTTGACAATCGGGGCTGTTGTAGGTATCTTTACTAAGTCTATTAACTCGCTGAGTGGTTACTTTTTTCGATGATTTGTAATATCTCGTATTGATCCACTTCTGATTTGTCATTGTAGGTACATCTATGATAACGCGTATTCTTATGAGAAAACTTTATATAATGGTCATCATTAACATGGTATGCGGGGGGGCCTTTGCTCAAACCCAAGAGCCGGCCTGGACCATTTTAAGTGAGAATGATGGTGTCAGATTCTCTTACCAGATTGGAAATTGCAATGGCCAGGATTGGTTATGGTTCATGGCAGAAAATACAGGCGTTGCCCGCGTGCGTTTTGAATTTCAATTGGAAGTGCTCGATCAGGGTGACAGTAACTTACGCAAGTTGCCGGTAACCTCCCTGGTGCTCATGCCAGCGGAAGTTCAATCAATTACTTGCCAGGTTCCGCTACCGCATTTGAGGTATATCAGCATTCCTGTTAAGAATAAGGAACTATTCGAAATTGAATTGGCCAGCGTAAAAACCGTTACCGAAAACTAAGCCTATGAAAGCAATCTTTACACTGATTTTTTCTTTGGTGAGTGTCGTGCTTTTGGCGCAGCCTGCGGTAGAATGGGACAAGTCTTTTGGAACCAGCAGCCAGGAATTTGGCCGGGCCTTGGTTAGGACTCAGGATGGTGGGTACCTTATGGGAGGTGAAGTTTCCGTTGCTTCCAATGATTTTCTTGTGATCAAGGTGGATGCTGCTGGTAACGAGACATGGCGCTACAGCTATGATAACAATGGTAACTATGATCGGCTTAATTCCATTGCTGAAAACATTGATGGCGGATTCGTGTTGGGCGGCTATACCTACTCTTCCACGGTAGGGAACTACGATTATTGGATTGTGAAAATAAATGCAAATGGATTTACAGAATGGACCGTGCAGCTAGACGGAAACAGCACTGATATGCTGGAAGCCATTAAAGTTGACCCTTTCGGAGACATCGTTGCAGGTGGCTATTCTGTTTCCGGAATGGGGGGTGATAAAACGGAACCTTCGCGGGGTGGATATGACATGTGGATTGTTAAACTCAATAACAACGGGTATAAAATCTGGGACAAGACCATTGGTGGTTCTTCCGATGACTTATTAATGTCCATTGATATTACCAGCACAGGCGATTATTTATTGGGGGGATATTCATATTCCTCTGTTTCCGGAGAAAAAACGGAAATGTCACGAGGAGGTTCGGATTATTGGATTGTTAAAACTAATAATGCCGGGAATATTATCTGGAATAAAACGATCGGTGGTTCTTTAACCGATATCCTTTCAGAAATTAAGGAACTGCCTAATGGCGAAATTACACTGGCTGGATATTCGCAATCACAGGCATCAGGCGACAAAACCCAGAATACAATTTATAACCCGCAAACCGTTTCCTATACAAACTGCTATCAGATAACCGTCAGTTGTGGATGGCTTGGAGGTACCTGTTATGAGACTGTGTGTTATCCGGTTTATTATACCAATTATGATACTGATTATTGGATTGTAAAATTAAGCGCATCGGGCGGAAAAATCTGGGACCGGGATTTTGGTAGTGGTGGCTCTTTCCCATATGATAATGCCACGAATGTATCAGTACTGAATGGCGAAATCCTGATAACAGGATTTTCAAACGGCAATGCCAACAGCATAAAATCAGAGAATAGCCGGGGTGGAAGCGATGCCTGGCTTATTAAAATTGATCTCAACGGCAACAAACTCTGGGATAAAACCATTGGCGGTAATACCACAGATCAAAGCGACACTAATGAATCGGTTGTTGTTAATGATGGAAAAATTACCTTTTTAGCTTCATCTTATTCCCCGGTTTCCGGTGATAAGACAAGCCCAAATTTTGGCGTAAGTGACTTCTGGCTTGTCTCCCTCGTTACCGAGCCCGGTGATGAAGAACCCCCTGTTATATCCGGAATGCCGACTGATATCCTGGCAGAGAATGACCCGGGGTCGTGTTACACTGTAGTGACGTGGATACCACCCACGGCTACCGATAATAAAGGAGTCGTTAGCTTTACCTCCAACTATCAACCGGGAGATCTATTTTCCTATGGGGCGAACCAGGTAATCTATACAGCTACCGATGCCGCTGGTAATTCCACTCAGGCAAGCTTTTATGTGTATGTGCAGGATAATGAAGCCCCTACCTTCGCTTACATTCCAGAGAATATCCTAGCCGAAGCGGTCGCAGAATCCTGTTCAGCCACAGTCGAGTTGCCTGAAATCGTAGTCCTCGATAATTGCGAAGAATACTTTCTGTTTGGCACCCGCAGTGATGGTGAAGAAATTCCTCTAACAGATCCTTACCCAGTGGGAACAACCACTATTACCTACGAAGCATACGATATGGCCGAAAACCTGGCTACCCTCAGTTTCACTGTAACGGTGGTGGACATGGAAGCACCCACCTTCAACTCGGAGGATCTTGCGTTTGAAGTATTTGCTCAACCAGGACAGTGCCAAGCGCTTATCGATTTACCGATTATTGATGCCTTCGATGATTGTGGTGTTACACTCACCAAATCCTTTGAATGGGACGGCAATCCCATTCCTGATCCCGTAAATATATTCCAGGTGGGAACAACCAGGATTACCTATACGGCTACGGATACCGGGGGCAATGAAGCCTTCTTAACAATTACGGTTGTTGTTATTGACAATGAAAGTCCTGTGATTACGCAGCTGGCACCCATTGAAGTGGATGCTGAACCGGGAGCTTGTTCGGCAACAATAGATTTACCGTGGCCGATTACCACCGACAATTGTGCTATTGCTTCGGTAACCAAAGCTTATGAAGGAGATGTTTATCCGGTTGGAGAAACCATCATCACTTGGACGGTAGTAGACATACATGGTAATACCGCAACGACAACACAGACCATTGTAGTGAATGACGTAACACCTCCAACAATTGTACAATCCGAAAACATTATACTATCAGGATGCGAACCAATCGCCATTTGGGAAACCCCACTGGCAGCGGATGCGTGCGGATCAGTAACAATCGATCAAACTGCCGGTCCTGAATCAGGCTCTCCATTTGAAGCCGGTACCACTACCACCATAACGTATACTGCATCCGATGTTGAAGGCAATCAGACCTCCATGTCGTTTACCGTAACACGCGATCCAGAACTGATGATAAATGCTTATGTCACGAATGGCACCTGCACGAATGGAAATCTAGGGAGCATCGCCATCGAAGTAACCGGTGGGTTGGAACCATATACTTATTCATGGAGTTCGGGAGAGACAACGGCTGACTTATCGGAACTTCCTGCCGGAGAATATTTGCTTACCGTTACCGATTCACGTGGGTGTTCAAAGGAGCAAACCATCGTTATTACCACGGTGCCGTGCTGCAATGTAACCGCTGGCGGTCTTATTGAAGGTGATGAAAGCAATTGCGGCCCATTTAACCCAGTACAAATTGCCAGCACAGAATTACCATCAGGCGGCCTGGGCGAAGTTGAATATGTCTGGGTAGCCACAACGAATTCAGATTTAAGTTCAGGCATAGAAGTTCTTGAGAATTCAAATAGCCCAACGTATGATCCGGCACCAATCTCAGTAACCACCTGGTACCGCAGAGGTGCCCGCAGGGCCGGATGTGTTGAGTTTGTCGGGGAGTCGAATTGGGTTAAGAAAGAAGTCTTCCAAAATGTAACCAATGCAGGAACCATTGCTGCAGATCAACAAAACTGTGGTCCCTTCACCCCAACACTTCTTACATCGATCACCCCGGCACAAGCAGGTCCGGAACAGGTTATCGAATACCAGTGGATGAGCAGCACGGTGGATGTCCCCAACTCAGTAGGTAATCCTTATTGGCAACCGATTGCCGGGGCGACTGAAGAAACTTATCAACCCGGAGCATTAGGACAATCTACCTATTTTATCCGGTGTGCGCGGGTACAAGGCTGTTCGTTCGTAGGAGCAACAACCGAAAGCAACAAAGTGAGTATTCACATTTTTGAAAATGTTACGAATGCAGGCACCATTGCTGCCGATCAGCAGAACTGCGGGCCGTTTACTCCGGCACCGTTAACCAGCGTTTCTCCGGCCGTGGCATTACCCGGACAAATCATCGAATACCAGTGGATGAGCAGCACAGTCAACGTTCCTAACACGGTGGGAAATCCTTATTGGACCCCTATCGTTGGTGCAACCGAATCTTCCTATCAATCGAGTCCATTGGATGTAACTACCTATTTCATTCGTTGTGCGCGGGTGCAAGGTTGCTCCTTTATCGGATCAACAACCGAAAGCAATACAGTGGCCGTTACCGTATTACCGGTTCCGGTTGCTACGCTCACAGCAGTTGATGGTACGTGTTTAAATGGAAATCTCGGAAACGCTACCGTACAGGTTACCGGAGGTCAGGAACCCTTTACTTACCTGTGGAATACCGGGGCCACGACAGCCTCGATTGACAACCTGGAAGCCGGTGAGTATACCGTTGTTGTTACGGATGCAAATCAATGCAGTACAACGACTTCTGCTACAGTTACCACGGAGAATTGTATCCCCGTTCTGGATCTAAATCTGACATCCGAATGCTATGAAGACCCTGCGGAGCGCAGATGGCGCATTACCAATCCGAATGAGTTTGATGTTGAGGTTACCTGGAGGGTTTATGGTTCTACTCAATCCGGAACCCTTACGGCCGCACCAGGCATTACGTATTTCATAACCATCGCACAAGCCGGCCCGAACACAACGATCATTGAATGGTTGAATGAGAAGGGCGAACTTAAACAAGTTACCAAAGCTTCGAGCAATAAACCTTGCTGTCTGCCTTCGGCCATCACAGATCGGATTGTTGATTTTGACCAGGGCCAGCGAAGGGATGGTAAAGACATAATTTGGTATCGAAGCAACCCCGACAAAGCATTGGGTAAAGCCGATGCAAAAGATTCACCGCACGGTGGAATCCGGTTTGTTTCCCTTGGATTTGGCGGATCCATCACCCTCGAGTTTGACAACCAGTTGTGTGATAAACCCGGAAATGATTTGCGGGTATACGAAACCAGCTATGGCAACCCGATGTTTGCCTTGTATCCGGAACAAGCCGAGGTATTCGTTTCGCAGGATGGCAATACCTGGAAATCGTTGGGCCGTACCAACACCACAACCCCTAGCGTCAACTGCCGGGTTAAGCTGGATACTGATTTTGATATCAGTGGTGCTTATTCCTGGATTAAATTTGTTCGGGTAGTAGATGTCACGAATCCGAATGCGAAAATGTTAAATCCGGCCAAATGCACACCACTCCCGGTAACGGTCTTCAATAAAGCCTCGGATGGTTTTGATCTGGACGCCATTGAAAGCCTGGAGAATGGCAAGCCTAATGGATGGCCGGCTGGACGCGAAATGGCCGATGCCGAAGAAACCGAGGAAGTGATTTTCATTTCCAACCCTTCCGCCATGATTTACCCGAACCCGGTTGAGCGTGAACTACTCATCGATCTGGAAGAGGAAGAAGAGTTTGTTATTAAGGAAGATGAAGCTGTTCACCTGGAGATTATGGACATGAAGGGTATACGCCATCAATCGTTGAATCACAATCTGGATAATGGCTTACTCATCCGTTGCGATGTGAGTTCCCTGTCACCCGGTCTATACCTGGCCAGAACACAAACCAACGGCATCATCCGGACGTATAAGTTTGTGAAGCAATAAATTCTATTATTTCCCAATAAAAAGGAGATCTCAGACTTGGATCTCCTTTTTTTATTTCCCAAAGGTGTGAAGATAATACAATGAGTGCTACTCGAGTGCAAACATCATAAGAATATAGATGATCAGAATAGCTAATGTGTCTAGGCTTAATCGCCAGACTTTCTTTTGTGGTCGAATAGTTAACCCCAAAGCAACAATTGCGGTCATGAGAATGGAGGCCAAAATAGAAAGCAAGTGGGTGCTGGAAATGGCCATGTACATTGATCCCGTACTATAAAATAAGTCGTTGATAGCCAGAATAAAAATATTAAAAACGTTACTCCCTAATAAATTCCCCATCGCCATATCCAAAGCCCCAATACGCAATGCCGAAAGGGATATTACAAGTTCGGGCAATGAAGTAGTTATCGCCAGAAATAATGTTCCGAAAAAAGAATCGCTTAAACCAATCTGTAGAGCAATGTTCTCTCCAAAATAAGGTAGAAATAAGGCAGCAGCAATTACGATCAATGCGTGGATGCTATAAATGGAGAATGCCTTTTTGAGTTCACCGCCATTCCGCGGTGCCGTACCCATAATCTCTTCCCCCTTTGAGTTGGTCTGTTCATGAATGAAAATACCCCGCACAGCCGCCACGTATAATAGCACTAAGAGTGGAGTGAATGGACTAACCCATAATAGGTTGGGCAGCTGTGGCGCTATGATAATCGCCACACCGGCCACTGCCAATAAGATAATACTATACGAACCGGCAACCAGGTGACTAGTCTTTACAAGAGATGTAATCGGTCGCTTTACCATCACATCCAGAACGGAGAGAATCAATAGATTAAAGGCACAACTCCCAAGAATATTTCCTGCTGCAAGGTTTGGTGCCCTTACTACTATTACTGCACTTAACCCAGTAACAAGCTCCGGCAACGAAGTTACCGTAGCCATTAAAATCAATCCAATCCAGGCTGTGCTTAGGCCGGTTAGTGCGGCCAATCGATTTCCGTATTTTGAAAGTTGGGTACCACTAAAGGTGATCAATGCTGCACAAAATAGGAATCCTCCAATATCGGTTATCATTGCCTGATTCATTACTTAAGAAAATCCAAACAAAATAAAAAAGGTGCAGGCCCGTGGACCTGCACCTGGACACTGTTCTTACCTGCCCATTATTTTGACAACAACTTGGCGTGTGCAGCTGCCAGGCGGGCAACCGGTACACGTGGGCCTGAGCAAGAAACGTAGGTTAGACCAATTTCATGACAGAACTGGATTGACTCCGGATGACCGCCATGTTCACCGCAAATCCCAACTTTCAATTCAGGGTTCTTCTTGCGACCGTCCTCAACGGCCATCTTCATCAGTTTGCCCATGGCTTTGCGATCCAGCACTTCAAACGGGTTGTCCTTTAACACGTTCTGCGTGATGTAGAACGGAAGGAATTTGTTTTCAGCATCCTCACGTGAGAAGGAGAACGTTGCTTGTGTCAAATCGTTCGTGCCGAAAGAGAAGAATTCAGCCACGTTGGCCAATTCCTCCGCTTGCAAGCAAGCGCGAACCACTTCGATCATGGTACCGAACTTAAATTGCAGTTTGATTTTTCGCTGGGTTTCGATCTGACTTCTGATTTCATCCACAAACACTTTCACCTGATCCAATTCCTCCGCGGTACAAACCTGAGGCACCATGATTTCGGGCCGTACATCGGTACCAGCAACCTGGCATTCCGCTGTCGCTTCCAGTATGGCCTGCACTTGCATGCGATAGATTTCGGGGAATGTTAATCCCAACCGTACACCACGATGGCCCAACATCGGGTTCACCTCATGTAACTCGCGTACTTTGCGCAGCATTTGGCCTTTCTTCTCAATAGCCTTTTCAATCAATTCGACTCCGGCCAACGTAAACGGCTCACTGGAACACTCGGCAATCTTTAAGTCGGCATTCAATAACCGCAGGCTGCTGAACAAATCGGTAACACCACTCACGGTCCCTTTCAGCTTCAGAAGGTGCTCCACTTCATCCTTTAAAACATCTTCCGTAGGTAAGAACTCGTGGATGGGTGGATCCAATAAGCGCACAGTCACCGGCTTCCCTTTCATTGCGGTAAAGATTTCAATAAAATCTTTACGCTGAATATCTTTCAGTCGGTTCAATGCGGACTCGCGATCTTCTTTCGTAGCAGCTAAAATCATTTCTACCACAATGGGCAAGCGGTCCACATCATTGAACATCCGCTCGGTGCGACACAACCCAATGCCCATAGCACCAAAGGTCAACGCCTTTTGCGCAGCCGATGGAGTGTCGGCATTGGCCATTACCTTGAGACGCGCTACTTCATCGGCCCATCCCAATACGGTTTTTAGTTCTTCTGAAAAGGTTGGTTCAACTGTAGGGATCACTCCTTTATATACATACCCCGTTCCCCCATCGATGGTAATGTAGTCGCCTTCGTGTAAAATCTTGTCGCCAATTTCGGCTTGGCGCAGTTTAACATCCACCTTAATTCCTTCTGCCCCGGCTACGCAAGGTTTGCCCATTCCGCGGGCCACTACCGCTGCGTGAGAGGTTTTGCCACCCCGGCTGGTAAGAATGCCCTGTGATGCAAAAAATCCGTGAATGTCTTCCGGCTTGGTTTCTTCGCGAACCAGGATCACCTTTTCACCGGAACGACCCAACAACTCAGCCCGGTCGGCATCAAACACAACATGCCCTGAGGCAGCTCCTGGGGAAGCAGGAAGTCCTTGTGCCAATGGTTCAATTTTATGCGATGAATCCAGGCGCGGGTGTAACAGTTGCTCAAGCATATCGGGCTTGATACGAAGCAACGCTTGCTCTTTGGTGATCAACCCCTCTTTTACCATTTCCACGGAAGTGCGAACCAGCGCGGTGGTATTCATCTTCCCATTGCGGGTTTGCAGACAATACAATACACCTTTTTCGATGGTGTATTCGAAGTCCTGTACTTCCTTATAATGGGACTCGAGTTTGTTGCGAAGGGCTTCCAATTGCTTATATAAATCTGGCATTTCCGTAGCTAACATGGCCACCGGTTTGGGAGTGCGGATGCCTGCTACCACATCTTCTCCTTGTGCATTCGTCAGGTATTCACCAAACATTACATTTTCTCCAGTGCCAGGGTCGCGGGTGAAACCCACTCCAGTAGCGCAGTCATTGCCCATATTACCAAACACCATCGTTACCACATTCACAGCTGTACCATTGGCCATGGCCGGGGTAATTTTAAACTCTCTCCGGTAGTCCACAGCCCGCTTGCCCATCCAGGAATTAAATACTGCTTTGACCGCGATTTCCAATTGTTCAAATACATCTTCGGGGAAAGGTTTGCCGGTATGATCTCGAACTACACCCAGAAAACGATCGCTGATTTCTTTCAGATCATTGGTATGCAAACCAACATCCACTTTCACCCCGGCTTTACGCTTTACTTCTTCAAAGTGGGTATCAAATTTCTCATCGGGTACACCCAGGGCTACTTTTCCGAATAATTGAATGAATCTGCGATACGCATCGTACCCAAAGCGCTCGTTGTTCGTTTGCTTGATTAAGCCTTTTAATGTTTTGGAGTTCAGTCCCAGGTTCAGGATCGTATCCATCATGCCGGGCATGGACATGGCCGAACCTGAACGTACTGAAACGAGCAGCGGATTTTCAGGATCCCCGAATTTCTTTCCGGTAGCCTTCTCCAATGCCACCATATTTTCCCGCACCTGATCCATCACTCCGCCTGGAAGTTTGCGGTCGGGCTCTGCGAGATAGGTTAAACAGGTTTCCGTTGTTACAACAAATCCGGGAGGCACATTAAGGCCTATCTGGGTCATTTCGCATAGGTTAGCACCTTTGCCACCCAGCAATTGCTTGTTCTTTCCATCACCTTCATGAAAAGAATAAACAAATTTCTTCGTTTTCATGGTTTCGGGCTTTTTGGAGGAGGGTTTCTCGAGTATTACAGTGTCCATAACTTCTGTGTTTTAGTATGCCCGAATCTCCTATCCTTAACCTCCTTAAAGAATGACTTCCATCAGGAAGTAGCCAGATTGTAATCAGTCATTTTTTGTGAAAAGTGAGATGATTTTATCATCGTTAACAAATACCATAGAATATTCTAAAAAGCTGGCAATAAGCAAATAGAAATAGGCCAGTTAGCATCACTTCCGAATCGCTGTGTGATGTCCTCGAATCCTGTCAAAAATGTTAACTTGCGTGATCAAAACAAACGATTGAATCATGGCGCTGGTAGAACTGATCATGCCAAAAATGGGTGAAAGCATTATGGAGGCAACCATCCTTTCCTGGCTAAAAAAACCCGGTGAAAAGATTGAACAGGACGAATCGGTACTGGAAGTGGCCACCGACAAGGTGGATACCGAAGTGCCTTCCACCCATGGAGGCATCCTGAAGGAAATTCTTGCACAAAAGGGTGATGTGGTGAAAGTGGGCAAGCCAATCGCTATTATTTCTACTGTGGGAGATGAAGAGGCTACACCCTTAGCTCCGAAAGCAGAAGTAAAGCCCAAGCCAGAAAGTAAACCAGCCCATGTCGTTGCAGGAACTGTTGCCACCAATGGTTCAGGCATTGTGCATGCAAGTGATTTTAAATCCTCCAACCGTTTTTACTCTCCTTTAGTAAAAAACATTGCCAAGGAAGAAAACATAGCCGTTACTGAACTGGATTCAATCCCCGGAACAGGACTTGAAGGACGGGTTACCAAAAAAGATCTGCTTTCCTATTTGCAACATCGTAAACTAGGTCAAACCATTTCGGCTGTTCAGCAAAAGGTTTCCGGTGCATCAACGCCACTGGTTCCGGCCTCTATTAATGCCGGAGATGAGATCATCCAGATGGACCGGATGCGCAAGATGATTGCTGATCGTATGGTAGATTCGAAACGAACAGCCCCCCATGTTACTTCATTTGTTGAGGCCGATGTAACCAACATTGTCTTCTGGCGCAATAAAATGAAAAATGAATTTCAGAAACGCGAAGGCGATGCGTTGACCTTTACTCCGATTTTCATTGAAGCAATTGTGTTGGCCATCAAAGATTATCCAATGATCAACATTCAGGTAGAGGGTGACCGGATTATTAAGAAAAAGGAAATTAACATCGGAATGGCAGTAGCCCTGCCGAGTGGCAACCTGATTGTGCCGGTGATTAAAAATGCTGATCAATATAACCTTACCGGGTTGGCCAAAGCCGTGAATGATCTGGCCAGACGCGCGCGCGAAAACAAACTTAAACCCGATGAACTAACGGGAGGCACCTTCACGATTTCAAATGTCGGCTCCTTTGGTAATGTCATGGGCACACCCATTATTGTTCAGCCGCAGGTGGGCATCATCGCAGTGGGTGCCATTCAGAAAAAACCAGCCGTTGTTGAAACCCCTTACGGGGATGCCATTGCCATCCGACACAAAATGTTCTTATCACATTCTTATGATCATCGGGTTGTGGATGGATCATTGGGGGGCAGTATGGTAAGGCGTGTTGCCGACTATCTTGAAAAATTTGATATAGAGCGGTCCATTTAGGAAACTCAACACACTCACTCAACCTCATTTTAAAAGTCAATTTTCTGATATGAAATTCGGAACCAAAGCAGTGCATGCCGGAGTTGAACCTGATCCTTCCACCGGTGCAATCATGACGCCCATCTATCAAACCTCCACGTATGTTCAGGAGTCACCCGCCAAACACAAAGGTTATGCATATGCACGTGGCGCCAATCCAACCCGCAATGCCCTTCAAAAAAGTATTGCTGCTCTTGAAAGCGGAAAACATGGTCTTTGCTTCTCTTCGGGCATGGGTGCTACGGATGCGGTTATTAAATTATTACGTCCGGGAGATGAGGTAATTACCAGCAATGACCTTTATGGAGGTTCGTACCGCATGTTCAAACGGGTGTATGAAAAATTCGGTATTAAGTTTCACTTCCTTGATCTGACGGATGCTAGTAATCTTATTCCTTACCTGAATAAGAATACCAAACTGTTATGGTTAGAGACTCCTTCGAACCCGTTGATGAGAATTATTGATATTGAAGCCTGTGTAACCTTAGCAAAAAAGAATAAAGTACTGGTGGCGGTAGATAATACATTTGCTTCCCCCTACCTTCAAAATCCACTCGCGCTGGGTGCCGATATTGTCATGCATTCGGTAACAAAATATCTGAGCGGACACAGCGATGTGATCATGGGGGCGCTGGTTGTGGATGATGATCAATTGCACCAAGACCTGGCATTTATTGCAAACTCCTGTGGAGCCGTGCCGGGCCCGCAAGATTCCTTTTTGGTATTGCGTGGCATTAAGACATTACACCTTAGAATGGAACGTCATTGTCAGAACGGTAAAAAGATTGCTGAATTTCTAAAGTCCCATCCAAAAGTTGGGCAGGTGTATTGGCCGGGGTTCCCCGATCACCCGAATCATTCTATTGCCCGAAAACAAATGCGGGATTTTGGGGGCATGCTTTCGTTCACGTTGAAAAATGATAGCCTGGACAAAGCGACTCAATTGATGGAATCGGTTCAGTTGTTTTCGTTGGCAGAATCGTTGGGTGGTGTTGAATCCCTGATCAATCATCCTGCCTCCATGACGCACGCCAGCATTCCGAAAGAGGAACGCATCAAAAATGGATTGAGTGACTCCCTAATTCGATTGAGCATCGGGATTGAAGATGGAGAAGATCTGATAGATGATCTTACAAATGCACTAAACAAGGTTTAAGGTCAGAAGAAATTTTCTGACCTCCTTGCTCAAACTCCTCTATTTGGGTTGAATCTCGTTGTTTTTTGCTCGGTAAATATGACGATTTGCCCGATCCTGTTTGCGTTCAAGCCTTCTGCGCTCAGCACGGGTTACATCACCATCTGCTTTGGTTCTGCGTTCCGCCCGTTGGATATGCCGTTGCTCTTTCCGAAGCATTTTTGACTCCCTTCGGGACAGCTCTTCAGAGGTTCTTCCTTCCTGAATACGAGTGATTTGATTTCGCTGGCGAGCATCTGCGCGGGGAGTTTCCTGGGCGAGCATTACCCCAATTCCGGAAAAGAAGAAAACAACAGTAAGTAAGGTTTTCATAGAATACTTTTTGGACCCTTTGATGGGGGAATCTCCAAAAGGTTTAATGGCTATAAAAAATTATTCTGTAGCCGCGGGTATCGTGACGATAAATTCGGAACCTCGGCCCTGCTCACTGATCAGGGTTATTTCACCCCGTAGCCGGTCAACCAGGGTTTTAACAATTGCCAATCCGAGCCCGTTGGAGCTTTCGCCCCCCGTAGGCCTGGCGGAAAGTTTCTTGAACTTTTTGTAAACAAATGCCTTGTCTTGAATCGAAAATCCGGGGCCATTGTCTTTAACCGATATCCTTAGTCGGTTAGTCTGAAGCTTACCTGAAACCAGCACCTCCCGGTTTCTGGGAGAAAATTTGATTGCATTGGAAATGAGATTATCCAGGATTCGGTTTAAATACTCAGGGTCTGAATAAAAGCTTCCGGATAGAGTATTTTCAATGCTCAACTTTATGGATTTCGCCTGGGCCGCCAGTTGAAACGTATTTACGCGTTCCTCCAACCAGCGCTTTACATCAAATTCGACTACGTTAGGTGCATGCCCATTTTCTTCAAAAGAATTAACATCCAGTAAGTCAATTATCATATTTGAACCCGACCGGGTAGCATTCTTAATTAAATGCAAATATTCCTGTTGCTTATCCGGCAATCCACCTTCCAATTCCATGATGTTGGCCAACCCGGTTATCCGGTTCAGAGGAGATTTCAAGTCATGGGCCACAATATTCATTAGTGAATTCTTTTCATAATTCAATTCACTTAACTGGTGATTTTGTCGGATCAGATCTTCATTTACGTTGGAAATTTCTTCCTGCTGCTTAAGTATACGCTCATTTTGCTCTTGAAGCTTTCTGTTAACGAATCTGCGCTTTCTGTTGAAAGACCATAAAATAACAGAAACCATGGAGATGGAAATGACAAGAATAATCAATAACCGATTTTGAAATCGCTGGGCAGAAAGTTGAGATTCACTTTTAACCTGAGAAGCTTTTAACAACTCATTTTCGCGCTCCTTCTTACTAATTTGTAGCTGAAATTCGAGGCGCTCAATTTGCCGTTGCAGGTCTACGTTAATAATCTTTTCACGTAGTACTTCCTGACGTGCCAATAAACCTTCCTCCATTCGTTTATCACCCAATAACCGGTAACATCCGGCCGCAAGGCGCGTTGCCTCGATCTCATAGGTAAGATTACCTGATTGCGAGGAGCGACTGATGATATCATTAAAAATGGGGATCGCCTCGTGGCATTTCTTTTTCCATACCAGGTACTTCGCCTTTATCAGCAAAGCCCGGATGTTTAGCCTTAGATTCGTAATCTCAGCAACTATGGTTAGCACGTGGGACGCATGCTTAAATGCCTCCTCGTATTCCCCCTCAACTAATAGGATCTCAGCAACAGCCTGCTCCACTTCGGCCAGGGTAACCCGATCATGGATCAACTCGGCAACGGAATCTGCTATTGCCAGATTTTGCAATGCTTTTTCCGTCTCACCAGTGGATTCATAAATCAACCCCAGTTCAACCAAGGAAGAAACAATTGCCCGTTTATCGTTAAGTTCCGTTCGCAGTTGCAGAGCTTTGGTTGACATTTGTATAGCTTGCTGATAATCTTGTTGTGCTTTATGGATATTCGCCAGACTTCGATATACATACGCGAGTCCGGATTTATCCTCCAGCCCTTCAAATATTTCTTTCGCCTGAATGAGATTTGTAGTGGCACGCTCCAGATCACCTCCATCAAAAAACATTCTGCCCAAATTATTGTACCCAAATCCTAACTGAACCGAGTCCTGCTGCTGTTGTGCTACCTGAATAGCCCAATCATGATATTCCGCAGAACGATTGTAATCTCCTTTGTTCGAGTACGCTAATCCTATAAAACTCAATGGTTTGGAAAGATTTTTGGATAAAGCCAAAGTCCTTCCCAGTTCATAGGCTTGTGTACAGTAAAAGATGGTGCTGTCAGGAAAAGAGTACCGATACTCAAAACCAATTGCATTTAACACCTCAAATTGATCTTGCGTTGTGAGGTTCTTGCGCACAGCCTGCAGGCTGTCGATGATGCTAAGATTTTGAGCGCCCGCCTTTCCACACACCAAAAGGTATAAGGACAAGACTAATAAGAATAAAAGGTTGCGCATGACCCTCCGCAGTAAGTACAGTTTTCTAATTAAGCTTTAAAGTTAACCAGAATCAAGACCCCAGCAGGGTACATGTAAGATGTTAGACGAAAGTTCTAAAATAGAGTTTAAAAGGAACGTGAATAAAAAAATCGCACCGTACCTGGACTTAATTCCATTGAAAAATCCGGTGTTTCCTTAATCTTTTTCAACAAAATTTAAATCCCGACCAAAAGTTTCATCAATCAGGCGTAAGGCACCAAACGCAATAATAATTGTAAAAATGCCAACTATCAGCGCTCCTTCCAGAATCCCCATGGATTCACGGGCGTACCTGAACATAATGGTGAGTGGAATAACGGTGCCTCTGATAAAGTTAGGCACCGTAGTCGCTACGGTGGAACGAAGATTCGTACCGAATTGTTCGGCCGCAATGGTTACAAAGAGCGCCCAATAACCCACTCCAAATCCAAGTAAAAAACAACTGACATAAAACCCTACTGCACTTTGAAATGGCCAGTAGAGAAATATCAAAATGAAGAAGAGGGTTAAAAAGATAAATCCAAATACGGTCTTTCTACGTGAGCGGATGATTTGACTGGTGATGCCACTGGTCATGTCGCCACCCGCCAAGCCGATGTAACTAAACATGACCGCATCCCCGGCCACTACCCCGGTAATGTTCATAGCTTTTGCAAACTCTGGCGAGAATGTAATGAGGATGCCAATCACATACCAAATGGGTAACCCAATCAGGATGCATCCCAGGAATTTGATTAGCCTTTCCCGTTGGTTGAATAACTGAAAGAAATTTCCGCGTTGAATAGTTTGCTCCTTAACCTTCAAAAATATTCCAGACTCAAACACACTCACCCGGGCTATTAACAAGATCAACCCCAATCCGCCACCAATAAAATAGGCAACCTGCCAGTCAAAAATCTTGGCAATGTAGTTGGCCAGCACCGCGCCCATCAATCCCACGGTTGCCACCAGGGTAGTACCATAGCCCCGAAGTTTTGTTGGCAGAGATTCTGATACCAGGGTAATACCAGCCCCTAATTCCCCAGCTAACCCGATCCCCGCAATGAATCGCAAGACCGCATATTGATTAACCGTAGTAACAAATCCATTGGCAATGTTCGCCAACGAGTATAACAGGATGGAGCCAAAGAGCACCGATAACCGCCCGCGCTTATCGCCCATGATGCCCCAAATAATTCCCCCCACCAACAGCCCTGCCATTTGAACCCGAATCAGAAATTCGCCTTGCGACAACATCTGATCCTCGGTTACACCCATTGATCTCAAACTCGGAATCCGGACGATGCTAAAAAGCAACAGGTCATAGATGTCGACAAAATAACCTAAGGCAGCTACAATGACGGGAATACTAAAAAGTTGCTTTAGCTGATGGGAGTTCATTTCGCAAAATTTTCATCAAAATAGGTGAGTTTTATCAAAATCCCACCCCTTCCATCATTTGGCCTCTTTTAGCCATTGGTAAAAAAACAACCGGTGCAATCAAATTTTCACCTTAAAATCGCCATTGATTTAAAATCTAAATCTGAAATCTATGAAGAAACTCTGTCTGCTCATTTTGCCTTTATTGCTGGTTGGGGTTGGATCGGTTGCCCAGAAGAAGGGAACGAATCCGCCCAAGGCCGCCATTACGACCTATGATGATAAACTTTATAATGCGATGGAATGGCGCAGCATTGGCCCTTTTCGGGGAGGTCGATCGGCTGCCGTTACCGGAGTGCCCGGCCAACCCAATCTTTTCTACTTTGGTGCTACGGGGGGCGGAGTTTGGCGTACCACCGATGCCGGCAATAGCTGGCAAAATATTTCTGATGGCTTTTTTGGGGGATCGATCGGTGCTGTAGCAGTCAGTGAGTGGGATAACAACGTGATCTATGTTGGCGGGGGCGAAAAAACTGTTCGTGGTAATGTTTCCTACGGGTATGGAATGTGGAAGTCGGTAGATGCCGGAAAGACCTGGTCCCCTAGCGGATTGAAGGAATCGCGACACATTCCCAGAATCCGCATCCATCCGAAAAACCCGGATGTAGTTTACGCAGCTGTCCTGGGCGACTTATTCAAATCCTCTGAAGAGCGAGGCGTTTATAAATCAATTGATGGTGGTAAAACGTGGAAACGAACTCTGTTTGCCAATGCGGATGCCGGGGCGATCGATCTCTGTTTCGACCCGAACAATCCAAGAATACTCTACGCATCCACCTGGCGTATACGCAGAACACCCTATAGTTTAGAAAGTGGCGGGGATGGCTCTGCGCTTTGGAAAAGCACGGATGGCGGGGAGACCTGGACGAACATCACAACCAATAACGGCCTTCCAAAAGGTACCTTGGGGATTGTCGGCATTGCGGTCTCACCGGTAAATTCAAACCGTGTCTATGCTATCATTGAAAATGAAAACGGTGGCGTATACCGCTCGGATGATGCCGGACAAACCTGGCGCAAAATGAACGATGACCGGAATCTTCGTCAACGTGCTTGGTATTATACACGCATTTATGCTGACACGAAGGATATTGATATGGTGTATGTATTGAACGTATCCTATCACCGCTCAAAAGATGGTGGTCGTACTTTTCAATCTTATAATGCGCCCCATGGCGACCATCATGACTTATGGATTGACCCGGAAAACAACCAACGTATGATCATTGCCGATGATGGCGGTGCACAGATTAGCTTTGATGCGGGCGAGAATTGGAGCACATACGATAATCAGCCCACCGGGCAGTTTTATCGGGTGGTCACAGACAATACGTTCCCTTATCGAATTTATGGAGCACAACAGGACAATTCCACTGTTCGCATCTATCATCGCGTAGATGGTGGGGCCATTACAGAAAGCGATTGGGAAGTTACGGCTGGGAGTGAGAGCGGACACCTCGCTCCGGACCCGGCCGATCCCGAGATTGTATACGGTGGTAATTATGGAGGTCTGTTAGAAGTAGAAAATCACCGCACGCATGAAAGTCGGGCTGTTAATGTTTGGCCTGATAACCCGATGGGCCATGGCGTGGAGGATATGAAGTACCGCTTTCAGTGGAATTTCCCGATTTTCTTTTCACCGCATGACCCAAAGAAACTTTATACCACATCCAATCATGTTCATGTTTCAACCAATGGAGGGCAGTCCTGGGAAACTATTAGCCCTGATCTTACCCGAAACGACAAGTCGAAGATGGGATCATCAGGAGGTCCAATCACCAAAGACAATACCAGTGTGGAATACTATTGTACTATTTTTGCGGCCGGTGAGTCCCCTTTCGAAAAAGATTTTATCGTAACCGGTTCGGATGATGGACTCATTTATGCCACCACGGATGGTGGTAAAAACTGGCAAAACGTTTCCCCGAAAGACCTGCCGGAATGGACAATGATAAACAGCGTTGAATTTGATCCGCATACCAAAGGCGGAATCTATATAGCTGGAACCCGGTACAAGCTTGGAGACTATCGCCCGTACCTGTACAAAACAAAAGACTACGGAAAAACCTGGACGAAAATTACCGATGGAATTGATGCCGGTCATTTTAGCCGGGTACTGCGGGCCGATCCTAAACGAAAAGGTCTGTTATATGCCGGAACAGAGACCGGAATGTATGTTTCATTTGATGATGGTGGAAGCTGGAAACCTTTTCAAATGAATTTACCGATAGTTCCAATCACTGACCTAACCATTAAAAACGACAACCTGATTGCCGCCACACAAGGTCGGGGGTTCTGGTTGATTGATGATCTTACACCCTTACATCAACTCAATGATCAGGTTTCAGCAAGTGATTCTTATCTGTATAAGCCTATGCCCAGCTATCGGATGGGTCCTGCTTTCAGTTTTGGACGCACTTCCCGCACAGCCGGACAAAATCATCCGGGGGGCGTCATGGTTCATTACTATGTAAAAGATACTACCAAAGCACAAGTAACTCTTGAATTTATTCAAACCAACGGCACGTTGATCAAGAAATTTTCTACCAAACCAGACTTGAAAGCCAAAGAGGAAAAACTAACTCTGAAACAACCGGGTATGAATAAGTTCAATTGGAACATGCGTTATCCGGATGCGGATCGGTTCGATGGAATGATCTTGTGGGCTGCTTCCCTGAATGGTCCTCGCGCGTTGCCTGGAACTTACAAAGTCAAACTTACCGTCAACGGTAAGTCCATGGAATCTGATTTCGAAATTCTTAAAGACCCACGAGGATCCGCTTCGGATGCAGACATGAAAGCTCAATTCGATTTTCTGCAAGAAGTGATAGCCAAAGTGAGTGAAACCCATACCGCTATTAAGAAAATTCGCACCGTCCGTGAGCAAATCAACCGGGCGATTGATCCAATCAAAGATCAAAAAGAAGCCATGAAGGAAGTCCTTGACAAAGCGAAAGCCATTCAGGATAATATGAAGAAGATTGAGGAATCGCTCTATCAAACTAAAAACCGTAGTGGCCAGGATCCATTGAACTTTCCGATCCGGTTAAACAATAAACTGGCGCACCTCAATTCACTGGCTGGCTCCGGAAATTTCCGGCCAACCGATCAAATGGTCGCGTTTAAAAAGGAAATATCCACAGAAATTGATACACACCTGGCTGCCCTGGATAAAATCCTGAAGGAGGAGATTCCCGCCTTCAATGCATTGGTAAAACAAAAGAATATCGATGCAGTGGTCTTGAAAGACTAAACCTCAACTCAACACAAAAGAAAAGGCCCGGTTCGGGCCTTTTCTTTTCAGAGCTTAATAATTTTCCGACTGATTGCATACCAGGCAATAGGTCCTACCAGGGGTAGAAAAATGATTGCCACGGTCCACAATAATCTCTTTTCCAGACTCAGCTCACGCCTCCACACATCCAGAATTGCCAACGCATCTACAATGACAAGCAGGATTGTCCAAAGCCGTAGCATCGCTAATTTGATTCGAGTATTTTAAATAATTCATCCAGATTAGGGGTGATGATGATCTCCGTTCTCCGGTTCTTCTGTTTGTTCTGAGCGTTGTCATTGGGAGCCAGTGGAGAAAACTCACCCTTTCCAGCTGCTGTAATTTGTTTTGCCGAAACTCCGGCACCGGTAAGTATTTTGGTGATGGAGGTTGCACGCATCACACTTAAATCCCAATTGTCTTGCATGTAAGCTGATTTCTTTGAAATCGGAACATTATCTGTATGTCCCTCAATCATGATCTGAATATCGCGTTGATCTTTGATCGCCCGAGCCAACTGTTGCAAGGCCATTACCCCTTTGCTGTCCACCTCAATACTGCCCGATCCAAAGAGCAGCTGCTCGGCCAGCGAAACATACACTTTCCCGTTCTTCACCTTCACCGTAAGATCATTCTCTTTGAAATTCAATAACGCGTTAGTGATCCGGTCCTTTAAATCCTTTACAGCTTTATCTTTATTAGTAAGAATCTGTTCCAACTCCTTTACTTTCTTCTCGCGCTCAGCCAAACTTGTACTTAATGAATCATTCATCTTCCGGGTATTTTCCAAATTTTGCTGAATGGCCAACAGTTGATCGCGCTGCTCAGCCATGTCTCTGTTTAGCTTACCACTGCTGTTCATCAGGTTCTTATAATATAAATTCAATTGATCATACTCTTTATTCAGCTCTTCCAGTTTTTGGCTGGTTGCCCGATATGATTGATTCAAGTCAGCAGTATCCTGCTTCAATTTTGAGAGTGTTGAGTCCAATACCTTCAGCGAGGCGTTGGCTCTATCCAATTGACTGGTGCGGTCTGCCAGTTCGCCCTCTGCCTTTATCTTCTGGGCGAGCACATCATCATATTTTTTCTTGGTCACTATACAAGAAGAAAAAATCAGCAGGGGAATAAAAAGTAGGATATTAAATGATCTCATAGTTTAAAAAATTGTCGAAGCAAATATCTGAAATAAAAATCAATTACATTCGGATAAACAAGTGGGTTATGGAAGGAATGCTAAAATCGGATGCTCTGAAAGGGAAAACAATCATTATAACGGGCGGGGGAACGGGACTCGGCAAATCCATGGGAAGATACATGCTCTCTCTGGGTGCTAATCTTGTCATTACGAGCCGGAAGAAAGAAGTGCTTGATAAAACGGTACTTGAATTAGAACGTGAAACCGGTGGTTCGGTATTGGCCGTTGCATGCGATGTAAGAAAGTATGAAGAAATTGTAAATGTAATTACGGAAACGGAAAAACGATACGGTCAGATTCATGGTGTTCTAAATAACGCAGCGGGGAACTTCATTAGCCCCACCGAGCGACTGTCACACCGGGCATTCGATATTGTGGTGGATATTGTACTAAAGGGTACCTACTATATGACCCTGGCGATGGGTAAACATTGGATTGCGAACAAGCAACCCGGCACATTTCTGAATATTGTCACCACGTATGCGTGGACTGGATCGGGATATGTTGTTCCCTCCGCTTGCAGCAAGGCTGGTGTACTGGCGATAACGCGATCGCTGGCAGTAGAGTGGGCAAAATACAACATCCGGAGTAATGCCATTGCTCCCGGTCCCTTCCCTACCGAGGGTGCCTGGAGTCGATTATTGCCAGGCGACCTTGTCAGTAAATTTAATCCTGCCGAACGGATTCCACTCAAACGGGTAGGTGAACACCATGAGTTAGCCAATCTCGCTGCCTATCTGATGTCTGACTTTTCAGCCTATATAAATGGTGAAGTAATTACGATTGACGGAGGTGAATGGCTCAGAAACGGAGGCGAATTTAGTCACCTCGAAGCCATTACCGATACGCAGTGGGATCAATTGGAGAAGATGCGCGGTAAATAAATCAACCTTTATAATAACCTCGAAATCGCAAGGCGTACATAACTGTGCGATAGCCCCTTCAACGTTTCCTTGGTTAAACTATTAACGGTTACTGAATATGAGTTGTACCTTCTAGCGTACATTAATCCAAAATGGCTTCGCACTACCCAAGGTGTTGCCGCTACCGTAAATGGACTTGGGTTTCGTTCAAATAAACTTCCTTCCAGAAATATATTTGAAACCACATAGTCAATTCCTCCACCCGCAAACAAAAATAATTCCTTCTCATCAGGATCACCGGTATATCCAAGCAAAGCATTGGAATAGGCAGATTGTGTTAACGGTCGGAAATTTAAGAATCGAATCGTGATGCCCTGACTTAATTTATTGATGCCGGTACCTGCCATAACCGTGGAGCTGCTCACCATTTCTATTTGCGGTGCAATAGAAATTGATTTTAACAATTGAACATTGAGGTTCGCAATAACTTCATCAGCGATCTGGGACCTCCAGCCACGAGGTTCCCGAAACCCCGTTTGCTCATGCCACCATACTTGAAGGTCACCGATCCCCGTCTGCTCTCCAACCAAGCCCACTTTCCCTTCGATAACTCCGATGAATGAATCCCCTTTTAGCTGATTCACAGAAAAGCCACCATAATAGAGGCCAGCATAGGGCCGGTCCATGTTGGCAGGATTGGCAAACCGGATTGTTCTCGAGGTGTAGATTTCATTTCCCAGATTGAACGAAAGGATTAGATTGTCCTCTGGTCTATCCGGATTGAAAACTCTATTCAGCGCACTTTCCTTCTTGACTTTTGTCCGATAGGTGAAATGGTGACCTGCCGAATAATACCGATCGACAAAAAGAAATACATCGTTATCAAGGGAAAAACTTACTTCGCTGGTTAAGGTCGGGGGCTTTACCTGACTCATCACCGATGGGGTGCACAAGCCGATGAGCAACAAATAAATCAGTAGAATTCGCACAAATCAGAGTGAATTGCTGATAAATCTACTTGAAAATCCACACTCTGTCAACCTTTACCGAAGCGCAGTGGTAGTAACAATTGTTCGATTAAAGGAATAAATAAAGGCCTGCCGGGATTTTACATTGACTCCAAATACCGGCATGATTGTGCTTTCAACGGGCTTGGTAATCATCGTACCGGTTTGATCAAACAAATAAGAAAGATTCTGTTCTGGATCATGGTAATTAAATACAGCACGATCCTGCGCAAGCACAATTACCGAAGACTGAAGTTTAAGGGATCCGGGATTTTGCCGCTCAAAAACCAATTTATTCATCGCGTCAAATACGGCTATCTTGTCTGTATCAATCCGTGAATAATAAAACTTCTGGCTATTTGAAAATGGCCTGATCAATGAAAATTGTGAATTGGTACCCCGAACAAGGTCTTCAGTCGTTAAACTCTTACTATCCAAACTCAACTTTGTTACTTGCCCCGTATTTGTTATGAAATACAAATAACTTCCGGATAAAGACGGTCCTACTTCAACAAAATACTCACCGGAAACTTTTCCCCGGAGTTTGATCGGGAATCCAGTACTGTTGTTCCCCTTTCTGTTTACTAAGTGAATAGTCTGATCCTCTGTGAGGAATACGAAATAATCACTCCCTCCAATTCGGAAGTGTTCAGGCGGGTGGTTGATGGTTGAACCAATTCTCTTTGGCGACCAATCCGGAAGCGGCTTTGCAGACTTGTCAAGAATAAAAATTTCTTTATCAGGAGTTGTTAACAAATACCGGTAATTCCGGGACTTGTCATAATCCACCACGGTGGCAAATCTCGAATTGAATGACAATCTTTTTGGGAATCCCGAAACATCACGTCCAAGCCGGTCGATTACATAAAGGGAAGTAGGAGTAACTATCAAATACTGGAGTTTCGCATTCTTAAATAAGTCGACTTGCGTTAAACTGTGAATCGCACCGTCCAATACATAACTCCAAAGAATTCCATTCTCAGAAGAAAACAAACTTATCTGGTGAGTGGAATCCTGAACGATTAATTCACTCTTGGAGTTAGTGTGGTTTTTTACAGGGAACGCGCGTGCAATGGCATTGGAAAGTTGATAGGCTACCACCGGGGCTTTTCTATCCCGCTTATCCGGAGATGTAGGCTCCAGGTTAATGCTGGTATAGAAATGATCATCGAGTGCACTAAACTGAATGCTACCCCAGGCTATGGATGAAAGATGCAACGAATCAAGAACAGGCTTCCATCGACTCTCGGGGGCAGGATTCCATTTCATATTTTTAAAAAATATGGAAACATTGCTTTCGCGCAAGCCCCGACCTAAAAACTCCTGAAAAGCCAATGACTTACCCCATGTGTCATCCGCTTCAATTTCATCGATTAATCCTTTCAATGATGAGATACTCCCTGAAAAAACCATATAATTTTCCAACCGGGTCATGTAGGCTACCGAGTCGGCAGGTAGCAACTCATTGAGGGGTTTCAAAAATTCAGCTTCCCGGAGGGCACTCAATTCATATCCGGAATAGTTTTCAACATAAGAACCCAATTCAGTCGCAGTCTCTTTTACTTTGACAAAGATCAGCGAACCACCGGATTCTTCAGATTCACAAACAGCAATTTCATCAGCAAAAAAAGATTTTGTAGTATCCTGAATTAATATAAACTTATTCCAATCCGAAATTCCATAATGTATAACCCAGTTGACTGAGATTGGAATAAAACGCATCACATCATTTTTTACCGGGTGTTGTTGCTGGAATCGGGATAGCCCAAAATTTCTTCCTATACTATCCAGGGTAAAGCCATTCATGGCTAGTTTCTCTTTATCTTTCTTTACATCCAGAACAGCAGACCTGGCAAATTCCTTAAAAAGCGGAATGGAATTCAAATTAGGGTCTGCAACCAGTCCTAGGGTTACCACCGAATTGAAGTTTAAATAAAGATTTCCTGCATCCGATTTGAGAGACGCAAATTGAAAAAGAGCAGGATTGGATGACCGGTAGTTCGTGTAATCCGGAAGTTCCGAAATCCGTAGGGCATTCTCCACCAAAATCGGAGACCGGCTAAGAATGACAATATCCTGCAGGTAAGAAAAAGCAAGGACAATCTTATTATCCGGAAGGGTTCGAATCTCGTTAATAACATTACCATTATAAACCCGATTCGTTAACCGTTGAACTTTTTTATTAATAATGACACTGGATATCAATCCCGTGTATTCCCTTTCGGGAATTCGATAGGTATACAATAAATCAGTTTCTTTCTTCCCAATCGGTTGTAAAGCAATAATAAAGGAAGTGGCCGAGACTCTAAAAAAAGGGGTTAATGCACTATCCGTTTGGGGGGTGTTAACAGTCTCATAAATAAAGGTTGAATTTGAATCAATAACATCCCAGTTATCAACCTCTTTTTGAGGATTGCAAGACACCAGGCTGACTGCAGCAATCCATACCAGCAAACGGAATCCAGAATAATTCTTCCTCACCGATTCAAAACTAACGAAAAAATAAAAGCCAGACCTATACAAGTCTGGCTATTACCCTTTTTTGATATCTGTGCCTACCTAAAAGACTTTAACGTGCCCAAATAATAATGCAATCCAACCTGAACACCCACCAGGAAGTTAGCCCGGCCTCCAAAAATTTCAGAAACATTACCACTCTTTAATAAGTTAATAATGTCTTCATTTCTCATATCGGTAAAGCTGTAATTAGCTCTTACCTGAGTTGTTAAGTAAAGATGTTTTGATAAGTCAATGTCTAATCCAAAGGCTACCGCTAATTGGAACTCTGTATTCTTAAAATCGTCCAGCTCCTTTTGAAGCAGCGCGGTGGTAGGAACATCAGTAGGAAGGTTATAGGTACCATCGCCATTATCAATAGCAGAGGGGTAATCATCCTGAATGGTTGCAAAGTCTAGTCCTTCAGGAATTTCATAATTGCCGCTATTCGTTTGCAATGTTTCAATGCCCTTGCTGAGGATCCCCAATTGCGGTCCGAAATTGAAGTTGCCGCGGGCCTTACCAGATCCACCGCCCATGAATTTCATCATCAAGGGAATATTGATGTATTCAACATCGATCCTCCTAGTGCCAGCTATCTGTTTGGCGGTATTGATAACATTATAGATTTGACCTTGGGTTGATTTAATCGCCTCCAGCTGAAGGCCAAATTTATTCCCAAGATCGGCACCAAAAGTGAAACCAACGGGTGCCCAGTTGTACGTATAGGTGGAACTATACCGTGGGTCTTCACTCAATCCTTTGTCCAGTACAAAGGTGGCATTGTACGCAGTGGTAGCTCCAAAGTGAATCTGAGCCTGACCCTGCACAGTCAAAATCATTAAAATTGAAGTGAGTAAGCCGTAGATTTTTGATTTCATATGGTTAACTTTTGCCGTTAATTTCGAACTTATTCAATTAAGTAACCTTCTAATAAAGTCATATTTCTATGAAAAAGGTACCTCTATTAGCATTTTTTCCGTTTTTGATCGGGCTTGGATTAAGTTGTACACCAAAAAATTCTGGCAATTCAGATAATTCTCTTACTGACCAACAAAAAGAAGAAGGGTGGGAATTGTTATTTGACGGGTCAAGCCTGGATGGTTGGCAGATTTTCAAAGATCGCAAAAACAATACCTGGGAAGTGCAGGAAGGTACTCTCCATTGCAAACCCCTCAACGAAAATGTATCAGGGGATGGGGATGAGCGTTCTGATTTACGCACTACTGCCGAGTTCGAGAATTTTGAACTTGTCTTCGACTGGAGAATTTCTTTGCAGGCAAATAGCGGTGTCATGTTTCGTGTTACAGAAGAATTTGATCAACCTTACTATTCAGGACCAGAATATCAATTGGTCGATGACTTTGGGTATGCCGGAGAATTAACCGATTTGCAAAAGACCGGGTGCAACTACGACATGCACCCAACTCCTGCCATTAAAACCTTGTATGTACCCGGTTCTTGGAACAACTCGAAACTTGTCGTCAATGGAAACCATGTTGAACATTGGTTGAATGGGCAGAAAGTGGTTGAATACGAGCTGCAATCCGAAGACTGGATTCAACGGAAAAATGCCAGCAAATGGAAAGATGCTCCTGGGTATGGAATGGCGAAGAAAGGGTACATCGACCTTCAAGACCACGGCAGCGAAATCTGGTTCAAAAACATGCGGATAAAGGTTTTGTGAACAGCCATCAGTGACCATTTAAAACGATAGGCATCAATCCTGCTTGATTGCCACTGAACCATGTGCGGCATTACCGGAGTCTTTGCATTTAATTTAGTTGGCAAGTTTAACATGATGCATGTTACCTCGGCCACCATGGCCTTGGAGAAACGTGGTCCAGACTTTCAGGATATTTACATTGATGATTACGTTGGACTCGGGCACAGAAGACTATCGATCATTGATACAAGCGCCCTCGCGAATCAACCCATGTGGGATTCCGCCAAACGCTATTGCATCGTTTTTAATGGTGAGATCTTCAACTTCCGGGAGCTAAGACTTGAATTGCAAAAGCAGGGGGTCTCCTTCGTTTCTGCGTCCGACACCGAAGTGCTCCTGAATCTTTTTATTCGGGAAAAAGAAGCCTGCCTGAATAAACTCAATGGCTTCTTTGCGTTCTGTATTTACGACCGCCAGGAGCAAAGCTTCTTTTTAGCGCGGGATCGGTTTGGGATTAAACCCCTCCTCTATCTTTTTGATGAAGATAAATTTCTCTTTTCGTCCGAAATGAAATCATTGCTTCAGTATGGTATTGACAAGGAACTGGACTATCAATCGCTGCTATTTTATTTACAATTAAATTATATACCCGCTCCGGATTCAATTTTTACCCATGCAAAAAAACTACTACCGGGGCATTTTCTAAAAGTGAATCGTAAAAAGTTGGAAGTGGGTCGATACTATTCCATCCCTCAGAAGAAAGTACCTGCACTCCCGTACGCGCAGGCACAGAAAAAGCTGATGGATTTATTGGATGAGTCGGTGCAACGAAGGCTCATCTCGGATGTACCACTGGGTGCATTCCTGAGTGGCGGAATCGATTCCTCGGCAATAACTGCTTTAGCCCACAGGCACAAACCTGATCTTCACACGTTCTCCATCGGCTTTCGCGATGAGAAGTTCTTTGATGAAACCTTCTATGCAAACAAGGTAGCTAAACATTTAGGTACTCATCATACTGTATTCTCCTTGTCCAATGATGATCTGCTAGCCCACCTTCAATCGGCACTTAATTATTTGGATGAACCGTTCGGAGATTCTTCTGCCCTTAATGTTTTTATCCTTAGCAAAGAAACCCGTAAACATGCTACCGTGGCGTTATCGGGCGATGGTGCGGACGAAATGTTGGCCGGATACAACAAGCATTCAGCTTTTTATAGAGCGATCAATAAGCAGTGGCCTGAAAAGCTGATCGGAACATTGTCACCTTTGTGGAAATCTCTACCGCAATCGCGAAACTCCTACCTCAGCAACAAAATTCGGCAGGCCAATCGGTTTGCGGAAGGCCTCAGTCTATCCAGCCGTGAGCGTTATTGGCGTTGGGCGGGGTATGCTCAGGAAAAAGAGGCATTGAAACTTCTCACGGAAGAATCCAAAACGAAATTTTCAAAACAACTGTTTGAAAGCAGAAAGCAAAGCCTCTTACAGTATATCCCTGATCAAGCATCCATGAATGAGGTACTCTTGACAGACATGACCCTGGTGCTTCCAAATGATATGCTTACCAAGGTCGATTTGATGAGCATGGCACATGGGTTAGAAGTACGCGTTCCATTTTTGGATTATCAGGTTGTTGATTATGCATTCGGTCTGCCAGAGGACTATAAGATAACTCATTCAATGAGAAAGCGGATTCTGAAGGATACTTTTCGAACGATGTTACCGGCCGAATTATATCACCGGCCCAAGAAAGGCTTTGAAGTTCCCTTATTGAAATGGTTTCGCAACGAATTGAAATCAATGATTGTCGATGACCTTCTTTCTGAAAAATCAATCCGGGAACAAGGAATTTTTGATTATGCAGGAATCAAGACTTTGAAAGACCAGCTTTTCTCCCGCAATCCACAGGATGTACATGCCCGCATCTGGGGGCTTATTGTTTTCCAATGGTGGCTTCGGAAATATGGAAAGTAACCTATCCGTAAATCTTGTTCAGTAATCCTGCCAGGCGAATACCGGCTTGAAGCATTCTTGTTTTAGCAATTGAAAAATACTGATAGGTGTAAACATAGCCCAGGTTACCATCTTTTATATCGTAAACCTGTGGTCTGAAACTCATGGATTCCAACGCCCAAACCCGAACTCCGGTGCTTTGCCATTGTCTTACTGTCTCCTTGTCGGGCACACCGAATGCGTTAGCCAATTCCGTATAACTTAATCGTGAGCCATCGATCATTTCACTATCCCAAACCCGATGCAGATTTGAATCATTCCTAAACCATTTCACCTTTACTTCATTACCACCCCGATCACCCGGTCTGCCTACATGCAGCGGTTGATGCATGTCTCCCACCATATGAACTAACATTTTGAGATAGTCCTGCTCCTGCTTAGCCGATAATTTCCCGCTTTTCAACTCGGCTGTGATTTTTTCGATCATCATGATCACTTTTCCATCCGGATTACCCTCCACATCTTCATACCGGCCGCCATCCGGAATGGTAGTCCAATGCCAATCGGTAGTGTATTTGTACGTTGTATCGGATAATATTTCATCCATCCAGGTACTCACCATTGCTAACGATTCTCCATTCAGAATTTGTTGAATTTTACTCTTCGCCTTTTTAGTTAAATACCGTTCGGCAATTAAGCCTGTGGCGCGATGTCCGGTAACCCCCCAGCCAAAACCTTCGGTAAACACAACAAGGAGAATCAATATCAATAAATACCTTTTCATAGTCATCTGAATCAAGCTGCAAAAATGAGAATTTTCACGCATTCTAAAATTTTATGAGCATGATAATAACGTTAAATTTGATAGTAGATGAAACAGGTTAAACTTTCGGCATTGCTGGTAGCCAATCAGTTAGATCTGAAAGGAATTAAGACATTTTTAGAACTTAAGCCCATTGCCGATACCTCTTCTGAACTATTTTACTCCTTTGGGCCGGATAAATATCAGTATTACTTCAATTACGGGGTGGTTGTTTTTTCAGGACACTCCGATGAAGAAATTAAGCTGGCAATCAAGGCAATTCATTTGTTCCATCGAAATCCGTTGCCCACCTGGTTGCGCGATGATCATGAAATTACCGTGGAGAACGGGGATATGAAGTTTGAATTCAACCGGGTGGTGGTTAATCGGCTTGATGCGAAGGTATACCGGATTGCCATGTTTAACATTGCACAATCCGTTGCCTTGGATCGGTATCATGAAATCACGGAAAATTTGCTGACGGAAATTCGCGGCTTCACCAATCATCTGGAAACTACCGGCAAACTGAAGATCAGTCGAAAAAATATGCTGAAGTTTATTGGCAAGGCATTAAATACACAAAACGACATTGCTGATAACATTTACATTTTTGACGCTCCAGAATTGGTGTGGGACGATGAATTTCTAGATAAACTGCACCAAGGGCTAATGAAACACTTTGATCTTCGGGTGCGATTCAGTGAAATTGAGTACACCATGCGTATTATTGAAGATAATCTGAGTGTGTTTCGTGAAATTTCACACCAACGCGAGAGCAATACGCTCGAGTGGATCATTATTCTACTGATTCTGGTTGAAGTCTTCGACTTGTTTATTTCCAGAATTTTTTAGCGGTATCTGAGTAGATTTTTTTACTAAATTTCTATTCATGAATCGCGTGAAGGCCTTGATCCGGTCGTTCTTTAGTCTCTCCAGAAGAGAAACCAATGCTTTCCTGATTCTGTTACCGCTCATGCTGTTGGGTATTTTTATTATCCCTGTTTACAACTCCTGGCAGTCGCATCAGAGTCACGATTTTTCCAACGAAATAAAGGCCTTGGACAGTGTCATCGCCAGTTGGCGATGGGCTGAAGAGGATAGTTTGGCTTCAGGTGATACACATGAGCTCTTTAATTTCAATCCAAATTTCGCCTCGGTTCAGGAACTGGAGACTTTGGGATTTCCCAGCCCAATCGCCAGGAGAATTGACAATTATCGGAGTAAGAAGGGTAAATTCTTTATTAAATCCGACCTGCTGAAAATCTATGGCCTGGATTCTTCACTATATGTGGAGCTATACCCTTACATCGAGTTGCCGGAGTCAAGAAAAACAGAACGTGTTGCCAAAACCATCGAAACAAAGCGAGAAATAGAGCCCCCTGTCCGCACGAAGTTTGATTTAAATCGGGCCGATACAGCCCAACTCATTCGCCTTTACGGAATCGGACCGACTCTTTCTCAGCGAATTGTTAACTACCGCGATCGGTTGGGTGGTTTCACAGCGATGGCCCAATTGCATGAAGTTTACGGTTTAGATTCAACCGTGGTTTCAGAACTTGAGAAGGCAAGCTTCATTGCTGAAGAATTTCAACCAAAGCAAATTGCTATTAATGAAGCAACCGAAAAAGAATTGGCAGCCCACCCTTACATAACCTACAATTTGGCGAAGGCTATTACCACCTACCGCTTCCAACACGGAAATTTTCAATCCATCGAGGAGGTAAAGAAAATAGCATTGGTAAACGAAACGTTCTATACGAAAATAAAATCCTACCTTACCTTAAATCATTAAAGTGACTCGCACAGAACAAACCAAAAAACTGTTGACTACCTACCTGAGACGCCTTACCAATCTCTCAGGCAATAATCGCTCTTTGTTCTTACCCAGACTTGTTTCAGATCAGTTTATCGATGTACAGGAGCTGAGTCAATTAAATGGTGAAAATGCATTCTCAATCATCCAGGCACTCATTGCAAATAAATCAAAAAATCTATGTGCCGTACTGGATGCCCGGATGGAAAGTAGCAATGAAGCAAGCAAAAAACTGAAGCGGCTACAACGGATCGATCAGCTTATTTTTGAAGAACGAGGATCTAAGGATTTACATGTGGGGTGGCCAATCGTTCAAGGGAAGTTCATGGATGGAACACTGGTGCGATGTCCGCTTCTGTTCTTTCCGGTCACACTAACGGTTCGAAACAATCACTGGCACCTTGAACCGCGCGAAGAAGCCGGGCTCAGCTTTAATAAGTCATTCTTATTGGCATATGCATTTTACAATCAGGTTAAGGCAAGTGAGGAATTATTGGATGAAACATTTGAAGAAGTTGACCGCGAAAGCACATCCTTCCGTACCACCCTCTATCAACTGCTTCAGAAAAATCAATTGGAAATCCATTTTAATCCAGATAACTACCGTGATGAGCTTACCCCTTTCGTCAACCTGAAGAAAGAAGAGTTTGCGGAAGGGTTGAAGAATGGAGAACTGAAATTATTTCCCAAGGCGGTCTTAGGAATTTTTCCGCAAGCCGGATCCAACCTGGTTCCGGATTACCTCCATTTATTAGAAGAAACAACCATCCAGGACTTAGAAGAGTTTTTCAAAGACCGGTCGATGGCAGAAAAAATAAACGACTCTACTTTCTTACAGCAAGTAAAAGAAGAGCGTGTGTACAATGTCTTTCCGCAGGATATCTGGCAGGAAAATGCATTTAAAGCGGTTAAGGTAGGACACTCGCTCGTCATACAAGGGCCTCCGGGTACTGGAAAATCGCAACTGATTTGTAACCTGATTGGTGATGCGATGGCCTCCGGTAAGCGGGTATTGGTTGTCTGCCAAAAACGGGCTGCCCTGGATGTGGTATTCAATCGTATGAAATCACGTCAATTGAACGACTATCTCGCGCTTGTACATGATTTCAAGAATGATCGCAGAGAAATCTATGCAAAACTGGCCAGTCAAATTGAACGTGTTGAAGAATACAAAGCCCGTAACATTAGCCTCGATTCAATTCAACTTGATCGCAAATTCCTGCAACTCAGTCATCGGATCGACCAGATTACCGAAGACCTAGAGGTTTTTAAACAGACGTTGTTCGATGATTCGGGATGTGGACTTCCCATTAAAGAATTGTACTTACAATCGAATCCCTCGGAGTCGATTATTAATTTGAAGCAGGAGTTTCATGGATTTCGTTTTGATTCCATTCAGGACTTTTTGCGAAAACTGAATACGTATGTTCACTATGCACAAAATTTTAAACGAGATGATTATCCCTGGCGCGACAGACGATCATTCAAAAATTTTCAGGCAACCGATCAGGCTCAAATAAAAAAGGCTGTTCAGGAAGTCGCCAGTTTCTTTGCCGACTTAACGGAAGCGTTAACCACACACTTCTCCACCCGCCTGGATTGGGATCAATGTGAGGTCTTGATTGAGAAGGAATCTCATATAAAAGAAATCAAAACGTTCATTCACAATCAAAACACCTATTACTACTTCCAATGCATGGTGGCGGAGATGGATGACGAGACAAGTTCATTGTGGCTTTCAAATGTTGAGAAAAATCTGATGAGTTGCTTTGATGGTGAAGGGCCCGAAAGTTATTTGCCCAGTCACCAATTGGGCCAAATGCAAAAGGCATTATATCGCTCGATGAAAGCCAGGAGGAGTTTGATAGGGCTGGTGCGGTGGGAGTTGTTCTCAAGAGATAAATTTTTGATTAAGCGGGTTCTGGTAGCCAACAACCTGATCAGCAACAAGCAGGGATTTAAATTACTTGAACGCAAGTTGGATAACCGATTGAATCTGGAACACAATCTTTCCAAACTGAAATCAAAAACCTGGCTTAAAAATGTGCCCGAAACCCTCGACCCGAAAGAATTCATTCAATGGTTTGCCGACCAGCATTTTGCACTGGAAGCCAAACTCAATTTCAGTCAGGTTCGCGGGCTTAAAAATGTAATTGACCCACTGACACTCACGCTCACTGAATTTCATGGAAAAGTGGATCATTTGTATAGCCTACTATCTACGCTGACCGAGAGCAAAAATCTTTGGACCGAATATCTGACGCATGCTCAGATTCAGGCAATAACGCAGCAACCCTGGTTTGCTCAAAAATTAATGGAGAGTCTCAAAGAAGATTTTGACGCGCTTTGCGAGTTTGATACGCTGGAAGAAAGTCTTACCTCCGATGAAAAATCCATCATCCACAAATTGCACGAGCACTCCGAGCAGTGGGATGAATACCAATTCAAGAATTTGTTTTTAAACAGTCTGTATCTTTCCTGGATTGATCACCTTGAATTGAAGCACCCAGAATTGCGCATGGTTTCATCCGGGAAAATGGCCCTGCTGGAAAATGAACTCCGCGAGTTAATGAACGAAAAACAGACCATCAGTGAAGAAATCATTTTATCAAGAGCCCGGGAAAAAGTGATTGATGATCTCAAATTCAATCGGCTTAATAACCGGGTTACGTACCGTGACTTATTGCATCAGGTAACTAAGAAGAAAAAGATTTGGCCCATCCGAAAACTAATCGCTGAGTTTGAGGAGGAAGTTTTTAAACTGATGCCCTGTTGGTTAGCATCTCCCGAATCGGTTTCGGCCATTTTACCGATGAGGGAGTTATTTGATCTGGTCATCTTTGATGAAGCTTCTCAATGCTTTGCCGAGCGAGGCATACCGGCATTGTACCGGGCTAAACAAATAGTAATTGCTGGTGATGCCATGCAACTAAAACCAGGCGATTATTACCAGGCGCGTTGGCAAGATGAGGATGAAGGTAATCCGGATTTGGAAATTGATTCTCTCCTGGACCTCAGCAGCCGCTATTTAATGAATGTCCAACTGCAAGGACATTATCGCAGCAAAGCCCTGGAGTTGATTGATTTCTCAAATAAGCACTTCTACAAAGGTTCCCTACAATTACTTCCGGATCTAACCGTTGTCAATGCAAATGAACCTTGCCTGGTGTACGATAAGATTGATGGACATTGGGAAAATAATACCAATATGCAAGAGGCAACTCATATCGCTTCCCTTGTTTCACAACTGCTCATGAACTCTCCCAATAAAGAAATTGGAATCGTTACATTCAATGCTCCACAGCAATACCTGATCCTGGATGTATTGGAAAGTACCCTGGAAGAGATACCAGAATCACTTTTTGTGAAAAATATCGAAAATGTGCAGGGCGATGAACGTGATATCATCATTTTTTCAATAGGCTACGCACCGGATATGAAGGGTATTGTTCATGCTCACTTTGGAAGCTTGAATATGGCGGGAGGTGAAAACCGACTCAATGTAGCTGTAAGCAGAGCCCGAGAGAAGGTGATCGTTGTTAGTAGCTTCACCCCCGATCAACTTCCCGTTGAAAATACGGTAAATGCCGGACCCAAATTACTAAAGGAATATCTTCAATTTGTGTTGAATACTTCACGGGGTACGTTTGCCCCCGTAATGAATTCCGCCAATGGTCGTAAGAACCTTAATCTCTTAAAAGATAAAATCAAAAGCTGGGTTCAGCAGAAGTGGCCGGATTTTATACTGGAGGAACACAAACTCCCCTATTATGATCTCACGGTTCAAAAAGGCAATCGGACGCTTGGCGCACTACTTACCGATGATTACTTCTACCAACAAAGCCTGCATGCAAAAGCCGATCATGCGTTAACCCCACAATTACTTGAATTGAAAAACTGGCCTTTCCTTCGTGTTTACAGTCGCAACTTCTGGCAAGACCCTGATAAGTTTTTTAATGAGATTGGAAAATTTATGAACCAGTCCTGATGCTGCTAATCCCGGTAATTCAATGCCGGGGCTCGATTTCCTAACAACGACTCATACGTAAAATCTGCACCCCTGCGTTCGTTGAACTCTTTCTTCGCTGCTTCGATTAATCCTGCATTTGAAAATGCATCCATCATCGAAAGCGCCAAGGCTTTGGAAGCGAGCATCATCCCTTTATACCCAATGCTGGTACCACCCGCGGCAACCGCTTGCCAACTGTGCGCTGCGGTGCCGGGTACCCAGGTTGCCGTTGATAAACCCACGGTAGGCACGGTCCAGCTCACATCTCCAACGTCAGTGGAACCACCCGATAGTAATGACATAGTACCAATAACATTCGTGGATGAGAGCGGAGGGGGCGCAGTGGTAAATGTCTTTTGGATCTTTTCAGCAAAGGCAGTTTCTTCAGGATTGAGTACGTAGCCACCCAAATACCTAAGATTGGCATCAACCATCTTAGCAAGTGTCTCATTCGGCAACAATTCATACACCCCGCCCAATACTTCCCATTCCACCTTTGTATCGGTACCCAAAGCCGCTCCTTGAGCCGCGCGCGTTACACGCTCCCACATATCCTTCACCTCGGTTCGCTTAGGGTGACGTACATAGTAATAAACTTCAGCAAAGGCAGGAACTACATTGGGTGCCTCGCCCCCACGGGTGATTACATAATGAATTCGTGCTTGTGGAGTAATATGTTCACGCATCATGTTCACCATATCATTCATGGCCTCTACCCCATCCAGCGCTGAACGGCCGCGCTCAGGTGAAGCCGCTGCATGGGCGGCAATTCCAGTAAAGCGAAACTTCCCATTTTTATTGGCAAGGGAAGTGCCAGCACTTGCATTGTTCTGAGCACCCGGGTGCCAATGAAAAACAACATCCACGTCCTTGAATAGTCCTTCCCGCACCATGTATACTTTGCCGGAGCCGCCCTCTTCAGCAGGCGTACCGTAAAAGCGAATGGTTCCGCTTCTATTGTTTGTGATCAACCAATTCTTTACAGCAATGGCAGCTGCTGCGGAAGCGGTTCCAAACAGATGATGTCCGCAAGCATGCCCAGCTGGTCTCCCTTCCACCGGTTTTACTTCCGGCACTGCATCTTGCGATACCCCTGGCAAGGCATCATATTCACCCAAGATGCCAATTACCGGTTTACCTGATCCATAGGTGGCAACAAAAGCAGTAGGAATGCCAGCAACACCCGACTCCACTTTAAATCCAGCCTGCGCCAATGTTTCCTGTAGCAAGGCTGAACTCCTGGTTTCTTTATAACCCACTTCTGCAAATTCCCAAATCTTATGCGCGATGGTGGTGTACTTATCGTACTCTGAATCGATGGATTTTATGACTTCCTGTTTTGCTTTCGCGGGATCCTGCTTGGCTTTTTGCGACCAGCTTTCAAAGGCAAGGCATAACAAAGCGATAAGAAATAGGTTCTTCATAGGGTTAGATTTAAAGCAAAAGTAAAACTTTCTGCGAAGGGCAGTTTTGAAATTTTACAAGTGGTTTTGTGTTAAATAGCTCCTGCTTTTGCAGAGATTTTCATCGTCTCCGCATGCTGACTTAAATCCAATCCCAACTGTTCATCCTCTGGGGAAACGCGCATGCGTGTTATGAGTCCGGTGATCTTAAAAATAATATAAGAACCACCAAAGGTAAACACGCTAACAATTAAAAGGGCAAGCATATGGTATTTGAACGTATTTACTTCCCCGTAGATAAGGCCTACATCCTTTGCAAACACGGCTGTCATTACCATCCCGACTATCCCGCCAACTCCATGGCAAGGAAATACGTCAAGGGTGTCATCCAGGGAAGTCTTCTGTTTGTAATACACTGCCATGTTGCTGACCAGGGCGGCAACAAATCCAATAAATACACTTTGCCCCAAATTCACAAAACCTGCTGCCGGGGTAATCGCCACCAACCCAACAACGGCTCCAATGCATGCACCCATCGCGGAGATTTTGCGTCCTACCAAGGCATCGAACATGACCCAGGTTATCATGGCCGAAGCAGAAGCCATGTTGGTAGTTGCAAACGCTTGTACGGCCAATCCATTGGCCGCCAGTGCCGATCCTGCATTAAAACCAAACCACCCAAACCAAAGCATCCCGGTTCCTAAAATGATAAAAGGTATGTTGGCCGGTTGATGTTGCTTCTCTTCGCGCTTGCCCAAAATATAGGCACCCGCCAGCGCGGCAAACCCGGCCGACATATGAACCACAGTACCTCCGGCAAAATCAAGCACTCCCCACACACGCAAAAAACCTTCCGGGTGCCAGGTCCAGTGGGCCAGCGGACAATAAATCAATAATGAAAACAAGCACATAAAGATCAGATAGGATGTAAACTTTACGCGTTCGGCAAAACTGCCGGTAATTAAAGCGGGTGTAATGATGGCAAACTTGAGTTGAAACAGGGCAAAAAGTAAGAAGGGGAATGTTGGTGAGAGATTAGGGTTTGGACTCAACCCAACATTCTTAAAGGCAAAGTAAGTGGTAGGGTTTCCAATAAATCCACCGATGCTATCACCAAAAGCCAGACTAAATCCTACCAAGTACCACAACAGGCTAATCACACCCAGGGCAATAAAACTTTGCAGCATAGTTGAGATCACGTTTTTGAAACTAACCATACCCCCATAAAAGAAGGAAAGTCCGGGCGTCATAAATAAGACAAACGCGGTGGCCACGATCATCCAGGCCGTATCTGCTTTATCGATCGCTTCGGTATCCTCTGTTACCGGATTACCTGCATTGAATAATACCAACAGTTGAAGAATACTGAGGATTGCAAAAATTACAATCCAACGGGTCTTTGGTTTGCTCATGGGAGGTAGATTTTCATCAAATTTGAACCTATTTGGATAAAATATTACCCTCATTTTCAAATATTTTAATGAAATCGTTTTCGAAAGGGTAAATTTTTACCATAAACATTCAATCGCAGCCATTTTTCTATCACTTTTCAACGTAAACTCAGGCACCGCTCATCGGCAAAAATATAAGCCTCTTTAAGGTTTTGTGGTGCCTACGATCAAAATGAATTACCTTCCAAAAAACTCGCTCCATGAAAAAAATATTCTTGCTGCTTGGTCTACTAGCACCCACGTTTCTATTTGCACAGATTTTAAAAGCTCCGGAGATTAAGGAGGGTGATGGCCCTTATACCCAATTGATTATTCGAGGAGCCATGTTGATAGATGGTACCGGAGCTCCACCAGTAGGTCCTGTAGATATTGTAGTTAAACAGAATCGGATTGTAAACATTGTAAGTCTAGGATTGCCAACACCCGGCATGTCCAGCAGTAGCAGCCGGCCTAAATTAGAAGCGGGTGGAAAGGAATTGGATTGCGAAGGCATGTTTGTGATGCCAGGTTTTGTCGATATGCATGGTCACATTGGGGGCAGCCAGGCTCCGATTGCTGAATATGTATACAAACTCTGGATGGCACATGGTGTCACGACCATCCGAGATCCTGGCTCGGGCAATGGATTAGAATGGGTATTGGATCAGAAATTGAAAAGTGAAAAGAACCTGATTACTGCGCCACGAATCAAAGCATATGTAACATTTGGATCCGGAGCCAAAGAACCCATTCGTACTGCCGAACAAGCACGCGCCTGGGTTAATGAGAATAAAAATAAAGGTGCCGATGGAATTAAATTCTTCGGGGCCGCCCCCGAGATCATGGACGCAGCCATCCGTGAAAATAAAAGATTGGGATTGCGTTCGGCATGTCATCATGCGCAGTTAGGAGTAGCCCGTTGGAATGTACTGCACTCGGCACAAGCGGGGCTTACAACCATGGAACATTGGTATGGTTTGCCGGAGGCGATGCTCACAGGTTCTACATTACAAAACTATCCGCTTAACTATAACTACTCCAACGAACAACATCGTTTTGAAGAGGCTGGTCGGTTGTGGAAACAGGCAGCAGCACCCTACACAGAAAAATGGAATGCGGTAATGGATTCCTTGCTGGCTCTTGATTTTACCTTGGACCCGACTTTTGATACCTACGAGGCTGCCCGCGACCTGCATAAAGCAAGAAGGCAAGAGTGGCATGAAACGTATACATTACCCCAACTTTGGGCATTCTATCAACCGAGTCGTGTTGCCCATGGATCGTTTTGGTTTTCCTGGGGAACCGAGCAGGAAGTAGCTTGGCGCGAAAACTTCCGGCTTTGGATGACCTTCGTGAACGAGTATAAAAACCGGGGTGGTCGTGTAACCGCAGGCTCAGACAATGCTTTCATCTTTCAACTGTATGGCTTCGGCTACATCCGCGAGCTGGAATTGCTTCGTGAAGCAGGCTTTCATCCATTGGAGGTAATTCGATCGGCCACGTTATATGGTGCTCAGGCGCTAGGCATGGAAAAGGAAATCGGTTCGGTAGAAATCGGAAAACTTGCCGACTTTGTGGTGGTGGACCAAAATCCACTGGAAAACCTGCAAGTATTGTATGGAGTCGGAGCAATCAAACTGATGGACGATAATTCCGTAAAGCGCGTTGGCGGGGTAAAGTACACGATTAAGGACGGAATAATTTATGATGCCAAAAAACTATTGGCGGATGTCAAAAAAATAGTTGATCAGGAAAAAGTTAAATCAGGGTTTGTGTTGAAACAGCCCGGTATAGACTAAAGTAATTCCTTAATTCCCACTAGTAACTATCTGAATTTATGCGTACCACTACAATTGCCATCGCGTTGGTGATTTCGCTGACCAACCTAGGTTGTAAGGAAAATAACCCGGAACAGGCAGCCGCTGAGGCGGCAGAGGTTTATTCTCTTTTGGGGCTTGAATATTATGCGCCATCCGAAGTAAATCCAAAACTTGATAGCAATTTATCCGTGGCGCAGAAGAATTTTGATGCCGATCCTTCCGAAGAAAACTACATCTGGCTTGGTCGAAGAACCGCTTATTTATCGCAGTATAACAAAGCCATTGCGATTTTTAGTGAAGGCCTTGAGAAATACCCAAATTCATATCGTCTCTATCGCCATCGGGGGCATCGTTATATTTCGCAACGCAAATTTGATGCGGCAATTTCGGATTTGAAAAAAGCAGTAGAATTGATGAAAGAAGTACCCCTTGAAATTGAACCGGATGGGCAGCCGAATAAAATGAACAAACCCCTCTCCTCAACGCAATTCAATGTTTGGTATCATCTCGGTCTGGCGTATTACCTGAAAGGCGATTTTGAAAATGCCGAGCAAGCCTACCTGGAATGCCTGAAGGTATCAGATAATGATGACTTGATTACAGCTACAGTCGATTGGCTATATATGACATATAGGAGACAAGGCAAAGTGGACGCTGCTACCAATCTTTTGGAAAAGATTACGGATAGCATGACAATTATTGAGAACGATTCCTACTTTAAAAGACTCAAGCTATATAAAGGTCTGTTACCAGTAGATTCCGTTTTGTCTGTGAATGCCTCAAACGAAGATGTCGATCTGGCGTTGGCTACGCAGGGATATGGTGTCGGAAATTGGCATCTGTATCAGGGGGATACTGCCCAAGCTATACAAATTTACGAGCGCGTGATTGGTGGTAAACATTTTTCAGCCTTTGGATTTATCGCTGCCGAAGCAGATCTGGCACGATTACAAAAGTAATTCCATATTCATTTTTTCATAACTTTGCCGCCTCCTTTGGGTCCCGTAGTTCAATGGATAGAATAGAAGTTTCCTAAACTTTTGATACAGGTTCGATTCCTGTCGGGACTACCCAG
>CAZAUN010000013.1:0-120386 GCA_964488465.1 uncultured Ohtaekwangia sp.
TGTAGCTCAGTTGGTTAGAGCACCAGATTGTGATTCTGGGGGTCGCGGGTTCGAGCCCCGTCTTTCACCCAAAATGGCCTCAATTTGAGGCTTTTTTTATTTCCTGCCGAATGTTAACCGTTCACCGCGTTTGCTTTCATTGAAGGCTCCGAGTTGATACGCCAGATGCCCCGAAACCCAAGTATGTGTTACCGTTGATTGGAAGGTGGTTCCTTCAAATGGCGACCAACCGCATTTCGCCAAAATGTTTTGCTTGCTCACTTGCCAGGGGCGGTTCCCATCCACCAACACCAGGTCAGCAAAATATCCTTCCCGAATAAACCCGCGATTTTCAATTTGAAATAAAATGGCCGGATTGTGAGCCATCTTCTGTACCAGTTTTTCGAGGGTGATTTTTTTCTGGTGGAAAAATTCCATCAGCGCTACCAGACTGTGTTGAATTAAGGGTCCGCCAGACGGGGCCTGGAAATAGTTGTTTTGTTTTTCTTCCCATGTATGCGGTGCATGATCCGTAGCAATCACATCGATCCGGTCGTCCAGAACAGCTTTCAGGATTTCTTGTTGATCGTGGGCAGTTTTAATGGCGGGATTCCATTTGATCAGCATGCCCAGACGATTATAATCCTGATCATTGAACCAAAGATGATGGAGACAAGCTTCTGCAGTTATCTTTTTTTGTTCCAAAGGGATGGAGTTGTTAAAAAGGAAAGTCTCCCGGGCGGTCGAGATATGCAGAATATGTAATCGGGTGCCATGTTTCTTAGCCAATTCAATGGCGAAAGAAGAGGATTTGAAACAAGTTTCTTCACTCCGGATCTGCGGATGATACATCACGCTCATATCCTCACCATGCTTCGCTTTGAAATCGGCTGTGTTCTTCCGGATGGTGGGTTCATCTTCGCAATGGGTGGCAATCAATGCCGGGAACTTTGAAAAAAACCCTTCCAATACGACTGGATTATCAACCAAAAGATTGCCGGTCGAGGATCCCATAAAAATTTTCAGCCCGCATACTTTCCTGATGTCCGTCCTCAATGCTTCTTCCAGATTATCATTGGCAGCGCCCATGAAGAATGTGTAGTTTGCCAGGGAAGTTTGTTCAGCTATATGATATTTGTCTTCCAACAGGCGCTGCGTAAATGCAGGCGGAATCGTATTCGGCATTTCCATAAAACTGGTAACCCCTCCGGCAACAGCTGCCTTGGCCTCGGTGTAAATGGTGGCTTTGTGAGTAAGGCCAGGTTCACGAAAATGTACCTGATCATCAATTACGCCTGGCAATAAAAATTGTCCGCGGGCATCGACTACTTTAGCGTGACCAGCAGCAATCGAACCTCCTACCTTTTCTATTCGCTGGTTTTTTATTAACACATCGCCTTCAACTACCTTCCCTTCATTAACAATTTTTGCATTCGTGATTACCGTGGAGTTCATTACCTTGTAAAATTGTGTAAAGATAAAGGTTAATGAACAGCGCTGCCGACTGGAATGATTTTAAATTGAACAAACAGTTGCTGGATGCAGTGAAGGATGCAGGCTTTCAACATCCCACGGAGATTCAGCAGAGGTGTATTCCGTTAATAACCGGTGGGCAGCACGTAATTGGAATTGCGCAAACCGGGACTGGTAAAACCGCAGCCTACCTGTTGCCGGTGCTACTAAAAATCAGGTATGCGCAAGGAAATGATGCCCGGGCTTTGGTGCTTGTTCCTACCAAAGAATTGGTGGTGCAAGTGGCCGAACAAACCCGTGTGCTCGCGAAGTATACCGATCTGCGTGTTGTTGAAATCTATGGCGGAGTTGGGCCAAAGACACAAATTGAAAGGATTCAGGCAGGACTTGATTTGCTGATCGCTACACCAGGTCGGTTTTTAGAACTGTACCAACGGAACGAGCTGACCGTAAAGCAAATTAAAACCCTTGTATTGGATGAAGCTGATCGGATGATGGATATGGGATTCATGCCCCAACTTCGGAAAGTATTTGAAGTAATTCCAGCCAAACGTCAGAACGTATTGTTCTCGGCAACCTTTCCGGAAAAGGTGGAGCGGCTGGCCCAGGAGTTTCTTGATTTTTCAGTACGGGTTGAAATTACCCCGCAGGCAACCGTGGCGGTAAAGGTTGCACAGGAGTTATACCATGTGCCCAATGCGGTTACTAAAATCAATTTTCTGGAACACTTATTCACGAAGGATGCGCAATTAAACCGGGTAATGATATTTACGCGTACCAAGGAAATGGCCAATCAGATCTTCAGATTTTTGGATCGCAAAAAACTGGGTCCGGTCAAAGTTATTCATTCCAATAAGGGTCAGAACACGCGCATCAATGCAATGAACGAATTTAAAGAAGGGAAGCTGCGGGTACTGGTTTCCACCGATGTGGCTGCCCGCGGTATTGATGTAACCAACGTTTCGCATGTCATCAATTTCGATGTACCGATTCAGTATGAAGACTATGTCCATCGTACGGGTCGTACAGGGCGGGCGCTACAGGAAGGCAAAGCCATCACCCTGGTAACCGATGCGGAGAAGTATCACATCGAGCGGATTGAGAAAATAATACGTGAGAAAATTCCAGTTCGGAAATTACCCAAGGAAATGCCGATTGCAGAAACATCGTATGAAGAGGCACAAGCCATGGCCCGGGAGGTTGACCGGCAAAGACGCTATGAAGATCCCGAGTTTAAGGGAGCATTTCACGAGAAGAAAAACTAGATTCTGCAAGCTGAAAAAAAATAGCCAATGAGAAAATCATTGGCTACTTGACAATTTTGATATTGAGAATCGAGCTACCCGTTCATCGAAGTCAAAAACTCTTCGTTATTGCGGGTGCCTTTCATTTTGCTTTGCAGGAACTCCATCGCTTCAATCGAATTCATGTCAGCCATAAACTTGCGCAGGATCCAAACGCGCTGTAACTCCTCTTCTTTCATCAACAGATCTTCACGTCTGGTCCCCGATGCCGGTACATCAATGGAAGGATAAATTCTGCGGTTCGAAAGTTTGCGATCCAACTGCAATTCCATGTTACCGGTACCCTTAAATTCTTCAAAGATCACTTCGTCCATTTTCGAGCCGGTATCAATCAGGGCAGTGGCAATAATGGTTAACGAACCACCATTTTCAATTTTACGAGCTGCACCGAAGAAACGCTTTGGCTTGTGCAATGCGTTTGCATCCACACCACCGGAAAGGATTTTTCCGGACGAGGGAACCACGGTGTTGTAGGCACGCGCCAGGCGGGTAATGGAATCCAACAGGATAACCACATCATGACCGCACTCTGTCATCCGCTTTGCTTTTTCCAATACGATGCTGGCAACTTTTACGTGGCGTTCGGCCTGCTCATCAAAAGTAGAGGCAATAACTTCAGCCTTTACACTGCGGGCCATGTCAGTAACTTCTTCCGGGCGTTCATCAATCAAAAGAACGATCAGGTAAACTTCCGGATGATTTTCAGCGATGGCGTTCGCGATGTTTTTGAGCAATACGGTTTTACCCGTTTTGGGCTGGGCCACGATCATTCCGCGCTGGCCTTTGCCGATCGGTGAGAACAGATCAAGAATCCGGGTCGACATATTGTCCGGAGTCGTGCTGAGTTTTAATTTTTGTTCGGGGAACAAGGGGGTCAGGTATTCAAAGGCAACCCGGTCGCGAATCTCTTCTGTGGTTTTGCCGTTGATGCTATCTACTTTGAGTAAAGCGAAATATTTTTCACCTTCTTTTGGAGGGCGGATTTGACCCTTTACCGTATCACCGGTTTTAAGACCAAATAATTTAATCTGAGAAGGGGAGACGTAAATGTCATCCGGACTGGCCAGGTAATTGTAATCCGAGGACCGTAGAAATCCGTAACCGTCCTGCATGATTTCCAATACGCCTTCGTTTGCGACAACCCCATCAAAGTCGCGAATCAGATTTTCTTTTCGCGGTTGTTGCGGGTTGGGGTTTTGATAAGGTTTTTCTTCCCGGGGTTCTTTTGGGGTTTCGGTTATGATGGGTTGTTCATTGGTGTCATCAAAGCGGGTTACACTTTGATCCACCTCCAGGTCGATGCTCTGCAGCATTTCTTCGCTGCTGAGTTCTTTTTCAACCTTGGGCGCTTCGGGAGCTACATTCTCACGTCTGCGGGGCCGCATTTTGCGCTCTGGATTTTCGTTGGTTTTAGCAGGGGTGGGTTCACCCGTAACGGCTTGTTGATCCAGAATTTTGTAGATCAGTTCCTGCTTGGCCAGCTTCTTAGCGTTCTTCACGCCCATGCCCTCAGCTATATCTTTCAATTCAGAAAGTAGCCTGACATTCAGGTCATCGATTGTGTACATGTGAGTTTAAAAAAGATTAATTGTAATTCAGAGATTATAAGGTTATTCCGGCCGATAGACAGCCTACATCAAAATGCATTCAACAGGTCGTTAGCAAGAGATCGTAAAGTACAGGGTTTATATCTAATTGGCCCGAGGAGGCCGCGATTGACGATGCAAGTATAAGGCAAAATTGATTATTATCAAATCCGGTCAGTAAATTATTGGCTAATTTTACCCGTTCAAGAGCCGAATATGCTAACACTTCAACTATTGCGTGACCAGACCCAGACTGTATTGGAAGGACTGAAGAAAAGAAACTTTAAAGAAGCGGAGATCTTGGTACAACAAATCCTGGAAAACGATAAACTCCGCAGGGAAACGCAAAACCTCCTGGATTCTCTCAAGGCAAAGTCAAACACTGATTCAAAGAAAATTGGTGAATTGATGAAAGCCGGAAAAACGGAAGAAGCAACGACAGTCCGCGCGGCCATTGCAGCCGATAAGGATAAGCTAAAAGCGTTGGAGGAAACCCTTACCGAATTCGAGAAAAAGCAACAAGAGATTCTCTATAAAATTCCTAATGTTCCTGCACCCCTTGTACCGGCTGGTAAAAGTGCGGAGGATAATATTACCGTGCACCAGCATGGAGCTGTACCCGCCTTGCCTGCCGATGCATTGCCCCATTGGGAACTGATCAAAAAGTTTGACATCATTGATTTTGATCTGGGTATAAAAATTTCGGGCGCAGGATTTCCGGTATACAAGGGGAAGGGTGCGCGTCTTCAGCGGGCGCTGATCAATTTCTTTCTGAACGAAGCCGAACGAGCTGGGTATAAAGAAATTCAACCCCCCATAGTGGTGAATGAAGCCAGCGGTTACGGAACCGGACAACTTCCAGACAAAGAGGGCCAGATGTATTTTGTTAATGAAGATGGCTTGTACCTGATTCCCACCGCGGAGGTTCCTATCACCAACTTGTACCGGGATGTGATTCTATCCGAGGCGGAGTTGCCAATAAAAAATGCTGGTTATACACCGTGCTTTCGCAGAGAAGCCGGCAGTTGGGGGGCCCACGTCCGTGGATTGAACCGGCTGCATCAGTTTGATAAGGTGGAGATTGTACAAATCACCAAACCGGAAGATTCGTACCACGCCCTGGATGCCATGTGTGCCCACGTGCAAGGATTATTGGAAAAACTGGAGTTGCCGTATCGCAAGCTGTTGCTTTGTGGTGGCGATATGGGTTTCAACTCGGCATTAACGTATGACATGGAAGTGTTTTCAGCAGCGCAACAGCGCTGGCTGGAAGTAAGTTCGGTGAGCAACTTTGAGACTTTTCAAGCCAACCGGTTGAAACTGCGGTATAAGAATAAAGAAGGCAAGATGCAGTTACTACACACCTTGAATGGCAGTGCGCTTGCGCTACCTCGGATCGTTGCGGCTATCCTCGAAAACAATCAATCGGTGTATGGCATAAAAATCCCCAAGGTATTAGTGCCCTACACCGGATTCGATATAATCAATTGACTGCTTTCTTTCTTGTTGCAAAGAAAATGAAGAGGAGAGCCAGAAGGATTAGCTCTGCGAGAGCCACCCATGCGATGCTGTTGTTTTCTGTGCCGGTCCATTTGCTGTAAATTCCAAAAAGCGCCCACATCAACACCAGTAAGAAGGCCGGTTCGCGGAAATGCGCAACAATGTATATCGCCAGTACGGTTGCTACACTCATCATCACAATCGTCCAGGAGGTAGCGGACAAGGGTCCGCCTTCCCATGACCAGGAAACAAGGAGAGCCGATACATTGGCGATGGTGGCTACACAAATCCACGACAGATAGAACGTGAACGGAAGTTTGACAAGGACTTTTTGTACGGGCGTTGACAAAGACACGGATTGCATCAAGAGAAAGATCCGGACTAACGAAAACAAAAGAGTAATCATGATCACTACGGAAGCAACCAGGTACTGATAATGCCAGGCAAGAATCCAACCGCCATTGGCCAGGCACGACAGCCAGAACCATAGAGAGAGCTCGAAAAAATTGGGACTCGTGGAAATGGTACGTTGTGCCAACACAAACCCAATCAGCAGCAGGTAGATTACTGACCAAACCGAAAAAGTAAATCCAGCCGGAGTAAACAAGCTTGGGTAGAGGGCGGAAATTTCGCCCGTATTCATCCCATTAATGGGCAGGATGTTGGCCAGCGCATTGATGGTCAAAATAGTTACCAGTGCGATTCCGTTTAATAAAATGATCGTTCGTTTTGTTTAAGGTGACAAGTATAGCCCCGTACAATTGATAAATCAAGCTACCTTTGAAATCCCATGAAACCTATTTCACTATTCCTGATCACAGGGCTATTAGCCAGTCTGGCTGCCTGTACACAAGCGCCCAAACCGGAGACCGTTTCGAACTATCCTGCATCTGCCAAAGTGGATAGCGTGGATACCTATTTCGATGTTCCGGTCGCAGACCCCTATCGCTGGATGGAGAATGACACTACCAAACAAGTGGCGGATTGGGTCACCGCTCAAAACGAGGTTACATTTTCATACCTCAACAACATCACTTATCGCGATGCCGTAAAAAAGCGATTGCTGGAATTGAACGACTATGAGAAGCTGGGTGCACCCTTCAGACGTGGGGAGTATTACTACTTTTATAAAAACAGCGGATTACAAAATCAGTCCGTACTGTATCGCAAAAAAGGGGAGCAAGGGGAGCCAGAGCTTTTCCTCGATCCCAATTCTTTCTCTAAGGATGGAACTACCACCATGCGTGGATTATCCTTTTCCAAAGATGGATCCCTGCTGGCTTTTCAAATTGCCAGGGGTGGGGCCGACCGGGCTGAGGCAGTGGTAATCAGAACGTCAGATAAGACGCTGGTTGAAGATACGATCCGTAACATGAAGCAAAGTGGAATCTCCTGGAAAGGGAATGATGGATACTATATTAATCGTTTTGTAGAAGGCTTGAAGAGCAGCCTGGCTGCCAAGAATGAGTATCAGCAATTGTACTATCATAAACTGGGAACATCCCCCACGCAGGACAAAGTAATTTTTGGAGACACGCAGAAAAGGAGATTTGTCAGTGGCTACTTAACCGAAGATGAGCGCTACCTGATCATTACCACCTCGGAGAGTACCACCGGCAATGAGTTGTTTGTTCAGGATTTAGCTGCCCCCAACAGTAAAATTATGCCGATCAAGACCGGATTTGAAAGCGATCAATTTGTAATTGATAATGATGGCTCAAAACTTATCATTGAGACGAACTTCAATGCCCCAAATTCCAAAGTAGTTTCCGTAGATGCCGCCAATCCATCGTTTGAGAACTGGAAAGACTTAATTCCGGAAACTGAGAACTCATTGAACACTTCAACCGGGGGTGGAAAGATTTTTGCCCGGTACTTGGTGGATGTTAAAACCCAAATCAAGCAGTATGACTTAAATGGGAAGTTGGAGCGCGAAATTGAACTTCCGGGAATTGGTACCGCTTCTGGGTTTGGCGGCTGGAGAGATGATCAGGATTTGTACTACACGTTTACCTCCTTCACCTATCCGCCCACCATTTTCAAATACAACGTGGCTTCGGGTCAGTCCAGTGAGTATGAACGACCTGCCGTGAAATTCAATCCGGAGGACTACGAAACCAAGCAGGTTTTTTATACGAGCAAGGACGGCACTAAAATCCCCATGTTCATTGTGCATAAAAAGGGGATTGAGCTGAATGGGAAAAATCCTACCTGGCTATATGCCTATGGGGGCTTCAGCATTAGCCTGACGCCCTCCTTCAGTACGTCAAGAATTGTTTGGTTAGAGAACGGTGGAGTTTTTGCTCAGCCTAATTTACGCGGGGGTGGTGAATACGGTGAGAAATGGCACCTGGCCGGTACGAAGCTCAACAAGCAAAATGTGTTTGATGATTTTATTGCGGCCGGTGAATACCTGATCAAAGAGAAGTATACGTCCAGCGAGTACCTGGCTATCAATGGGGGCTCGAATGGCGGATTATTGGTAGGTGCAGTGATGACCCAGCGACCCGATCTGGCGAAGGTGGTGGTGCCGCAGGTGGGAGTCATGGATATGCTGCGCTACCATAAGTTCACCATTGGTGCAGCCTGGGCTTCCGATTATGGAACGGCCGAAGATTCGAAGGAAATGTTTGACTACCTGAAGACCTACTCACCGGTACATGCCTTGAAACCCGGAGTTAATTACCCGGCCACGCTGGTGACTACGGCTGATCACGATGACCGGGTAGTGCCCGCTCATAGCTTCAAGTTTGCGGCTACATTGCAGGAACACCAGGCAGGAACCAATCCGGTTCTCATTCGGATTGATGTTAACTCAGCCCATGGCTCATCGAACATTACCAAAGGAATAGATTTGATCGCTGACTATTATTCCTTCGCCTGGTATAACATGGGTATTGTGCCACCCTTGGCGAAGAAAGATTTATAAGAATGCCGCAAACCTGACAATCCATTTTTAGGGAATTTTTAATATTTTTTAATTGACTAATATTTTTAAGTCATTTTATTTTTGTGATGAAAACCAAAAATATTTAATGATATGAAAAATAAGAGCTTAATAAATCTCATCGGAGCAGTTGGCATTCTTATCTTTTTTATCGGAGTTTATTTGACCATTGCACATCATGCTTATGGAACGATAGTACAATTTTTAGGAGTTGGAATTCTAGCCTGTGTATTAGGTCCAGCGTTAATCTCAAAAACTTATGATCTCCTCGTACGGAAAAAGGGCGGCATCGGCCAAAAGGAATAATTAGTTTAATAGCTTGAATATTAGCAAGGGCTTAAAGCGGAAGCTTTAAGCCCTTAAGTTTTTATTGCTTTCCGCTTTAAGTTTCTGTGCAATTTTTTCTCCTACCACATCGGTGAGTTCTTCCAAACTGGCTTCCTTGATTTTCTTCACCGATTTGAAGTGCGCCAATAATTTGTCAGCTGTTTTTTTACCGATGCCCGGTATCTGTTCAATTTCCGTAACGAAAGTATTCTGACTTCGCTTTTGCCGATGAAAGGTGATAGCAAACCGGTGAGCTTCATCGCGAATGCGCTGGATCAATAACAGGGCGGGTGATTTTTTACTGATAAGCAAGGGCAGGTTGTCTTCGGGGTAGTAAATCTCTTCCAGCTTTTTAGCGATGCCGATGATGGGAATTTTTCCGTAAAGGCCCAGTTCCTGCAACGCTTCGCAGGCACTGCTCAACTGTCCTTTGCCGCCATCCACAATAATCAACTGGGGATACTCGCTTTGTTCTTCCATGATCCGTTTGTATCGCCTGCTCACAATTTCCTTCATGGAGGCAAAGTCATTGGGGCCCGTAACGGTTTTGATGTTAAAATGGCGATAGCCTTTTTTATCGGGCTTTCCATCCACAAACCTAACCATGGAAGCAACCGGTGAAGTACCCTGAAAATTAGAGTTGTCAAAACATTCGATAATCTTGGGATACTGAAGCAATCGCAAGTTATCCTGCAGGATGTGCAATACTTTGTTCCTCTTTCCTTTTTGCTCTTCCTTATTTATTTCTTTTTCACGCTTTTGATACAAGGCATTCTTTAGCGATAAATCAACCAACTTCTTTTTGTCGCCAATCTGAGGCACCACGTTTTCAAAGTCATCGGACTTTACAGGAAGCGCCAGGTTCGTATATACTTCCGGATTGGTACTGTGGTAAGTGCTGCGCACCTCCTGTACCACCATGCTCAGAATCTCATCATCGGTTTCATCCAGCTTCTTTTTGATCTCGAGGTTTTTTGAAAAGATGATGGCTCCTTCCTTGATCTGAAGGTAATTGACAAAGGCTTCCGTTTCGGTGCCGGTAATGGTTACCACATCAATGTTGGTGAGCTTGCGGTTGACCACCATCGACTTGGTCTGGAATTTTTCCAGCAACTCCAGCTTGTGTTTATAGAGGGCTGCTTTCTCATATTCAAGCCCATCAGCAGCAGTTTTCATCCGGTGGATCAACTCATCTTCCACCACGCTTAAATCGCCTTTCAAGATGTTTCGTGCTTGGGCAATGTCTTCCAGGTATTCAGTTTCGTTTTGAAGTCCTTCGCACGGGCCTTTGCAATTGCCAATGTGAAACTCCAGGCAGACTTTGAATTTCTTCTGCTCAATGTTTTCCTGCGAAAGCAACAGATTACAGGTACGGATGGAGTATAATTGCCGCACAAGTTCCAATACACTTTTCATAGAAACCACACTGGTGTACGGTCCGAAGTACTCACCTTGTTTGGGAATGTACTTGCGTGTATAGATGATTCGGGGAAAGCGTTCTTTTAAAATGCAGAGGTAAGGAAAGGTCTTATCATCCTTTAACAGAATGTTGTACTTGGGTTGGTATTGCTTGATGAAGTTGTTTTCCAGCAGCAACGCATCAAATTCGGAATTGGCAAGCGTAAATTCAATTTTCCGGATTTCCGAAACGAGTTTTTCAGTTTTACGATTGTATTGCGATTGTTTATTGAAATAGCTGCTAACCCGTTTTTTTAAACTCTTGGCTTTGCCTACATAAATAAGTTCACCGTCTTTATTGTAATAGCGGTAAATCCCGGGCGAATCGGGAAGCGATGAAATGGATTCTTTTACCTGCTCTTGCACGCGGCTAAGTTAAGAGTTTAGCAAGACAGGTTCGTGTGATTTCTATACGCTGGAAGCGAAAATGAAAAGAGGCAATGCTTAATCACTCATTGTCAATATCCCATGGCTCCTCATCCAGGATCTGTAACGAGTCGGAGATTTCATGTTTGCTGCAATCGAGCGTCATATCCAATCCGCTTACCGGGCGCTTGAATTGACCTTTCACGATCCCTGATTCCGGGTCGGCATACACTTTCATCATGAATTTATCCCAGATTGGTCTGGCGGTGCGGCCCCCCTGACCAAACAACCAGGAAGGGAAGTGAATGGCGCGCTCATCGCCTCCGGTCCAGATGCCCGCCACCAAATCATGGGTAAGCCCAATGTACCAACCGTCTGAGGCATCGTTTGTCGTTCCGGTTTTTCCGCCAATCTCATTGTCAATTCGTAAGTCGCGACTTAACCCCAGGGAAGTTCCACCTTCTTCCTCCGCTCCACCCCGCAACATGTAAATCATTTTATAAGCCGTTTGCTCGTGGATGGCTTCGCGGGTTTTAGGATTGAAAATATCCAGCACGTTGCCATTCTTATCTTCTATGCGGGTGATGTAAATCGGTTCGGTGTAAATGCCGCTGTTCACGAAGGTGCTATAGGCGCCCACCATTTCATACAACGAAACATCACTGGTTCCCAAACAAAGCGAGGGCACCGCATCCAATTTACTTTGAATGCCAACACGATGCGCAAACTCCACCACGTTTTCGGCTTTCAGTTCTTGCATGACCTGAGCCGTAATTGAATTGACCGATTGTGCCATGGCCTTGCGGATAGTCATACTTTCGCCATGACCACGTGTTCCATCGGCATTTAAGGGATACCAGGGTGGCTGACCCGGTAAATCAAATTGGGGTGCAATGTCTTTTTTTATAACGCACGGTGACCATCCCGTCTCCATGGCTAAGCCATAGACAAAGGCTTTGAAAGTTGAACCTGGCTGGCGTGTTCCTTGCTTAACGTGATCGAACTTGAAATACTTGTGATTGATGCCACCCACCCAGGCTTTGATATGGCCGGTATAGGGGTCCATGGCCATAAAACCCGCCTGAATGAATCGTTTGTAGTAATTCAACGAATCATAACTGCTGAACAAGGTATCCCGCTCACCATCCCATGTAAAAATGGTCATGGGCTTTTTCAAGTTAAGCATGATTTTTAGTGAGTCCGATTTCTCTCCGTATTTCTCTGCATAAATTTTATACGCATCGGTTTGCCGGATCCGCCTTTGTAAGAAATCTTTTATTTCCTTATCGTCTTCCCCAACCCACGGGTTGCGCCCCCGTTTTTTCCATTCTTCGGTGAATTGCGCTTGTAAGGGCTTCATGTGTTCCGCCATGGCTTCCTCTGCATACTTTTGCAACCGGCTATCAATGGTGGTGTAAATTTTCAATCCTGAGTTCCACAGGTCAATACCGCGTTCGTTGCAGTAGCCCATCAAGTAGTTGCTCAATACGGTCCGGAAATAGGTAGCTAATCCTTCATTCTGGTTTTGAATATTAAAATCAAGACCCAGCGGTAAGGCCTTCAACGAATCAAATTCTTCCTGGGTGGTAATCTTATACTTGTGCTTATAAATTTTTGCCAACACGGTATTCCTTTTTGCCAGGGCCCGGTCCGGCCACCGTTTGGGATTGTAAAAGGAAGGATTCTGAAGCATCCCCACCAAAACAGCAGACTCCTGCAAGTTAAGGCTATCGGGTGGCTTATTGAAGTAGGTTTCGGAAGCTACTTTTATCCCGTAAGAGTTACTGCTAAACTCCACGGTGTTCAGGTACATGGCGATGATTTCTTCCTTGGTAAAATTACGTTCAAGGTCTACCGAGATAATCCACTCTTTCGTCTTCTCAACAATTCGTTTCGGATATCCACCCAGTTTGGCAATTAATCCATCCAGACTTTTATCAGGGTTGCGTGTATACAGGTTTTTTGCGAGCTGTTGTGTAATGGTACTGCCACCACCCTGCATGTTGAAAGTCAACGCTCCATAAATCACCCTCAGAAATGCCTCGAAGTCAAGCCCTGAATGATTGTAATATCGATGGTCTTCGGAGATTACGAGGGTATTCACCAGGTCTTCGGAAAGTTCATGGAATTGTGCCTGGCTGCGATTGAAGCGGAAGTAACGACCGAGGGAAACGCCATCGGCAGAAATGATTTCGGAGGACAAATCGTTTTCCGGATTTTCAATTTCTATGGTACTGGGCATTCCTCCATATAGCCCGAGGAGATCCACGCGCACAGAAAGAATGTACAAAGGAAATCCAATAAGAAATGCAAGGAAGATTACCCAAACATAGAATACAGTTTTGCGTATCCAGGGTTTTTCAATCCTGAGCAGGCTATTGATTTTGCTTTTGATAGTTTCGATCAAAGAAGGTGAGGTACTCATCCAATGCCTTAGTTCGGTAAAAAATCTGAAAATTATCTTTGGTAATTACAAAGCTATAGAATTTATAATTCGAAAAAGGTTTGCCAATAGCGATCTGGGCGAGGAATTTGTCGAAATAACTTAATGCTGCCTCCAGGGTAGGTAGCTCCGTTACGATGGTAATCGTTTTTTCATCATTCAAAATGATATTGCTCGTGTTTAGCTTCAGGTCTTTCCATTGGGAAACATTGTACTTTTCGAGAGCCGTTGAAACCGGATTTGTTATTTTTTCGGCCGTGTTGTAAACGATCACAAAATTATGAGGTCCTTCCATGGATTGAATAAACTGAATTCCCTTAGCGCGTTCTTGTTTTTCCAATAGCGATTTAGACGAGGCAAGCAATTGCTCGGCATAAGGTTTCAATGCATCATCAGGATATTTCTTAATAAACTCACCCAATTCGAACTGATACCGGGTAACATCTTCCGTTCGGCCGGTCACTAAAATTTTTAACAACTCAACTTGAGGAGTAAATGCAGTTTCCCCTTCCTGCAAGGCTGCCTTAATTTTTTCCTGAGCCATCCGCAGGTTGTTGGCCTGGTAGTATGCAAACGCTTCCTTGTAAATTAATTTCTGCTTTTCGGCAGCCACACTGGTTTCGCGCTGGTAATCCGGGTTGATCAGCACGCGGGTAAAATGAGAATTCGGATAGTCACTCTTCAGCATGGACGCATACCGCTCTGCCTGGGTGGGATCTTTTTCAAATACGATAAGGTATAACTTATACAAAACCTCCGGTTTAAATTCCGAGTCTGGGAAACGCTGCAATAGTTTTTCGTAGGAATCAAATGCATTTTCCTTTTCGTTTAACTGGAAGTAGTACAGATCTCCCAACTTAAAATATCCTTCTTCTATTTTAGCCAGGGCCGCCTGTTGCTGTTCCACTGTACGTGGAATTTGCTTCAGCAATGCACCCACTTCATCCACTTCGGTGGCGGCTTTCGTGCTTTCCGTTGTTTTCTCCTGTGTTGGTGCATTTACAACGGAAGCCCCGGGCTCGCTGATAACGGTTGTTCGATTGGATCTACGCCAGTTGTCTTCCAGCGGAATGGCTCCCCAGATCCGTTGAAATTCTGATTGCCCCAGCGCTACCGCAGAGGGATTTCCAAAATACCAATCCGTAGTAGCCGAAGATTCGGACCGATAAAGCGAGCTCACTTGCGAACCTCCGCCACCACCATTGCTCCGTTTCTTTTTTTTCTTTCCGGCATCCTCTACAATTTTTCGACTGGCCATCACAGAATCCAATCGAGCACGAACTGTTGCGGTATCCAGTGTTGCGAGCATCAGTAAACTGTCATTCCAGGCAATCGCCTCCGTATACCGGGCAAATTCACCCAGCACTTCTTGTCGCTTTTTAATATTGTCATAGTCTTCGAAGTCTTTTGGCAAAGCACCTATGGCACTATCATAGTAAAGTTTGGCGAGCGTGTATTTCTTCAACGAGTCAAACTGCAACTGGCCAATGCGTAAATAAGAACTGCCTTGAATTCGCTTGTTGGTGCCAGCATGGGCGGCCTGCGTATAACTTTCAATGGCTTGCTTGAGGTTGCCTTGCTTACGGTCAAACTCACCCAACTCGTAATAAATTTTATCGCGAAACTCAACATTCTTTGCATCACCTAGCATTTTTTCAAACTGAGCGCGCAATTGTTTAATGTCCCGCTTATCATCCAGCCGGGCAACCTGGGCCATATTCAACCGCGCATAGAAATCAATTTCATATTCAGGACTGGTGCCAATGCATTTGCGATAGTAATTGTAGGCTTCGGCATCAAAACCTAACTTTTGATAGATCTGGCCAATCAAAAAATAAATCCGGCCTTTTCGGTCCTTTCGTTCCAGCAGGGAATCAGCTGCGGTAAGGTTGCGCACCATGTAGTCATAGTCGTTGCGTACCTGGTAGTAGTAAGCTTTTTCGAGAAACAGGTCTTTGCGATTTTTCTTATTGAGCTTTTCCTTTTCCAAAAAGCGAAAAGTTTCTTCTGCCCGGTCAAAATCATTTTGCTCGGTGAATGTTCGCAACAATTGAACCAGCGCCTGGTGTCGGGTATTGGCGTCCGTGCTTTTTGTATTAACGTATTTAAATGTTTGAATAGCATTGGTGTAATCCCCGGCATACAATCGGGCTTTGCCCACCAGGACATAATTATCGTCTACCCATTTGCTGTTGGGATGCCGCTGGATGGAGAGCGATGCCATTTTGATAATTTCATCGGTGTCTTTGGTAAAGCTCTTTGCCAGCACGGTATCAAGTTTTGGGAAAAGACGGAGGATTTGATTGGGATCGTCATCCAGACTTTTTAGGATGATCTTTTCTACTTCCCTTGTTTTTTCAAGCGCATAATAATACCCATTGTAATGGGCGGTAGTGTTATGAAAAAGTGTGCTTGTAAAATTATTCTGTTCAATTGAGCAGCCTGAGATCAGCAGGCTGACGAACAGCATGACGGCCGGTATAAAAAGGAAGCGTTTGATCAAGGTAAAGCCTATTTTCCCATTACAAACGTAAAAAACAGATATTCAATATTATAATCGTCTGGAATATCTAATTTTGCACAAATATTCCTTTGAAACCAAAAAAGACCATATCCGAGCGGCTCACCACCAAATATCAGTTGGTGATTCGCAACGAAGAGAACCTGGCCGAAAAATCCACCCTGGGGTTTACCTACGCCAAAGTATTGGTACTCTCAGTTTCAGTGTTTCTCTTACTTTTTGCTTTTAGTCTCTTCTTATCGAAAACGTTGCTTGCAAAATGGTTTGATCCCAAGCACGCTCAAATGGAAGCCAACAAGAAATTATACGAGTTGGCATTGAAGGTGGATTCCCTGGCCGTGGAAGTAAATCGCAAGGATATGTTTATTCAAAATTTTCAGCGGGTATTGAGCGGAGATACCTCCACTGGATTTACGGATCCGGCTGAAGCCTTTGGTGGCGACAACCAACCGGTGAAGGCCGTTGGAAACATGAAGTTAGCTGCATCCGATTCTCAGTTCAGACAAGAATTTGAGAAAAGTGAATTTTCTCTGGTAACCCTATCCAGCGGCAAATATCGCGAGTTGCAGGAGATGTTTTTCTTTACTCCAATAACCGGATTTGTCTCGGATCACTATGATATAAAGAAAGGGCACTATGGTGTAGACATTGTAGCCAAGACAAACGAACCCGTGAAATGCGTGGCCGATGGAATGGTCGTCTTAGCTTCCTGGACACAAGACTCAGGCCATGTGATTGCCGTACAACACCAGGGCAATTTGGTATCTGTATACAAGCACAATGCCGGATTATTAAAAAAAGTTGGTAGTTTTGTGAATGCCGGTGATATAATCTCTATAGTTGGCAATAGTGGAGAGATGACCGATGGCCCTCATTTGCATTTTGAAATGTGGTACAATGGGAACTCGCTTAACCCGGAAGATTTTGTAACGTTTTAAAAAACCACAGCCATGTTAACAACAAAAGAACAGAAACGCGTAGCAGACGAGATCAGCAATTCCAGCAACGTCATTGGTAAAGGTACTGTACTGGAAGGCAATGTTGAGACGTATGGCAACATTCGCATTGAAGGAAAGGTAATCGGAAGTGTTAAGTCCAAATCCAAAATCGCATTAGGGCACTCCTGTTACATCGAGGGAAATATCGTTGCGCAAAATGCCGACATTGAAGGTGAGGTGAAGGGCAAACTGGAAATTTCAGAGTTGTTGGTGCTGAAAGCCACGGCTAAAATTCATGGCGATATTATTACGGGCAAATTAGTGGTTGAACCCGGAGCCGTCTTCAACGGAAGCTGTAAAATGGGAGCCATTATTAAAGACATAAAGATTGGCGAAAACAATGGGATGCATGCCTTGCGTCCTGAAGGGGCCCAGGCGAACTAAGGTTTCTGAAAAGGTATTCAGCCACAATTCTGGTCACCAGTATTGTGGCTTTTATATTTTCATTACATCGTGAAGAAAGAACCCGATAAACCGGTTAACACGTTTTTAAAGTACAGCGGACTGGGACTTCAAATGCTGGTGACTATTGGCGTAGGGGCCTGGCTGGGCATTAAACTCGACCAATACCTAGAACTGAAATTTCCTGTTTTCCTGATCACCTTTGTATTTCTTCTTTTTGGTGGGATCATGTATCAACTTTACCGATCCCTTAACAAAGACTGAGTGATACGCTACCTGTCAAGTATCCTGGCTTTGCTTATTGCTGTTGCGGCACTCGTTTTTTTGGGCGCTCGTCTGGCCTGGTGGCCGTTGCCTGCATTTTGGATCGAAATCCTGCTCTTCATTTTTTTTATCACCATGGTGATCGGGTATAACCTGCTGCGGTTGAGAAAAAAACAGCCGGATGTCTTCGTTCAATTTTACTTGCTCTCTATTGCCTTGAAAATGGTAGCGGGTCTCGCATTCATTTTTTTTCTGGTCATCGATTCTCCCAACGAAGCCTTTGGTAGCGCAGCTTTGTTTATCATTTCCTACATACTATTTACAGTCCTGGAGGTCCTGTTTTTAGTGAGAAGGGATCGGTGATTCCACAACGGTCAGAATGTCCTTTGATTGACCCAAAATTCAAGCAAAACATTTTTTTGAGAAGGTATAATTGATACTTTTGCAGTCCAATTAAAAGCCTCTGTACTGTTTCCGATGAAAAAGCCTTTTTTTGCAACAAAATCAACGTTTTTTGGCTTCGTTTTAGTTGTTTTTGCAAGCGTTTTTTCACCTGTTTTGGCTGCTGAAGAGCAGGAACATGAAGCCGAACCTTTTAATGCCAGTGAGGTAATCCTGCATCACGTTATGGACGACCACCAATGGCACTTTGCCGATTGGTTGGTTTTGCCCCTTCCAGTAATCGTGTACACTGAAGAACGGGGATTAGACATCTTTTCGTCCAGCCGTTTCTATGACGATCACCACCAGGTAGTGGAGTACAACGGGTATAAGCTGGAGCACAACCATATTTACTTAGCCGATACCGGCAAGGCCGTATTCGACCTTTCCATCACCAAGAATGTGGCCATGCTCTTCATCAATGCCGGGTTGTTGCTTTTTGTTTTCTTTTCCGTGGCAAAGGGCTTCAAGCGCAATCAAGGCAAAGCCCCGAAAGGCTTGCAGTCCTTCTTTGAGCCCATCATTTTGTTTGTTCGCGATGAGATTGTGAAGCCGAACATCGGACATCATTACGAGAAGTACCTGCCTTACATGCTCACCCTGTTTTTCTTCATCCTCTTCGGAAACTTATTGGGGTTGTTGCCAGGGGCCGGTAACCTGACCGGGAATATTGCTGTGACCATGACGTTGGCGGTATTTACTTTTTTAATAACCAACTTCAGCGGCAACAAAGGCTATTGGGGTCATATTTTCTGGACACCCGGTGTGCCATTGCCTTTGCGGATTGTTATTCTGCCGGTAGAAATCATCGGGATTTTTACCAAGCCATTTTCGTTAATGATTCGTTTGTTCGTGGCGATTACGGCTGGTCATATTGTGTTATTAAGCCTGATCTGTCTGACGTTTATTTTCGGAAGCATTTTAGTTGGATTAGGATCATCGTTGATTGTATTGTTTATCAACCTGATCGAGTTGTTGGTGGCTGGAATCCAGGCCTACGTGTTTACGATGTTTTCATCGATGTACATTGGCATGGCGGTGGCCGACCATGGACATGATCATTGAAAAATGAATTAAAGAAATCCTCCGGTGTGTAACCGAAGGCGTGTTTAACTTAAATAAATAAAACTATGTTGTTCGCTCTGTTATTGGACATTAGCTATGCGATCATGGGCGCGGGTATCGGTGCTGGTCTGGCTGCAATTGGCGCTGGAATTGGTATCGGCCGCATCGGTGGTTCTGCTATGGAAGGGATGGCTCGTCAGCCTGAAGCTTCCGGCAAAATCCAGAATGCTATGCTTGTGATTGCGGCACTTATCGAGGTTGCAGCGCTGTTTGCACTCGTTATTTGCTTGTTGATTTCATTCAAAAGCTAAGGAAAGCAAAAGACTCGCCTCAGTACTGGACTGAGGCAGTCTTTTATCCAAATTCTCGTCAACCTAGTGAAGTAAAAACAAAGAAGTATGGATTTACTAACCCCCGGCCCTGGCCTCATTATCTGGCAAGCCTTTGTCTTTTTGTTATTGTTTCTTCTTCTGTCCAAGTTAGCATGGAAGCCTATTCTGGGCTCGCTGAAAGAACGGGAAGCCTCCATTCAACAAGCGTTGGATTCAGCAGAGAATGCCAAAAAGGAAATGGCCAGCCTGAAGGCTGACAACGAAAAACTTTTACGCGAAGCCCGCGAAGAGCGTGACAAGATCCTGAAAGAGGCCCGCGAAGCCGCCAATCGGATGCACGACCAGGCTCAGGCTGATGCCAAGAAAAATGCTGATAAAATTATAGAAGATGCAAAGGCAATCATTCATACCGAGAAGAATGCAGCCTTGCGCGAAGTGAAGGCACAGGTTGCGATGTTCTCATTGGAGATTGCTGAAAAACTGATTAAGAAAAACCTGTCGGATGACAAGGCTCAGAAGGAGCTGGCAGAAACCTACATCAAAGAACTTAAGTTGAATTAATTCATGGCTGACTCGCGGGTAGCTTCCAGATATGTGAAATCACTGCTAAGCCTTGCAGTGGAACAAAAAGCGGTAGAAGCGGTGCATAGCGATATGCAGCTGTTTGCCCAGGTTTGCCGCTCCAGTCGTGAGTTTGTCCTGATGTTGAATAGCCCGGTTATTCGACATGAGAAAAAACGTGCGGTGCTGGAGACCCTTTTCAAGGGCAAAGTGCATGCACTTACCATGGCGATCATTGATATCCTTACCCTGAAGAATCGGGAACCCTTATTACCCGCCATCGCCACCGAGTTTCACACGGCCTATAATGATTACATGGGCATTGGCAAGGCATCGGTAATTACAACACAACCATTGGATGCCAATCTTCGCAAGGAGATTGAAACCATTGTAAGAAAGCTCAGCAACCTGAAGCAGGTGGAGTTGGATGAAAAAGTGGACAAAGATTTAATTGGTGGGTTTATCCTGAACGTAGGTGACCAGCAAGTGGACGCTTCCGTTCGTAGTAAGCTCAAAGCATTGAAGTTAAAATTCAGTGAGAACCCGTACATAAAGGAATTTTAGAGACAATAAAGAATTATAAATAAGTTATGGCAGAAATCAGACCTGAAGAAATCTCCGCAATCCTCCGCGAGCAACTTTCACAATCCCGTACCGCCACCGAATTACAAGAGGTGGGTACTGTTCTTACCATTGGTGATGGGGTGGCCCGAATTTATGGACTCACCAAAGCACAGGCCGGTGAGTTAATTGAGTTCGAGAATGGACTCAAAGCATTGGTGTTGAACCTGGAGGAAGACAATGTAGGAGCTGTGTTGCTGGGCGATGGAAAGGGAATCAAGGAAGGGGCTACGGTAAAGCGCACCGGACAAATTGCTGCCATTCAAGCAGGCGATGGTCTCCTGGGTCGCGTGGTGGATACCCTGGCACAACCCATCGATGGCAAAGGGCCGATTGATGGGAAACTGTATGAAATGCCGTTGGAGCGTAAAGCTCCCGGAGTAATTTTCAGGCAGCCGGTAAATGAGCCACTGCAAACCGGTATCAAAGCGATTGATGCGATGATTCCCATTGGACGTGGACAGCGGGAGTTGATTATTGGCGACCGTCAGACCGGCAAGACAGCCGTGGCGATTGATGCAATCATTAATCAGCGTGAATTCTTTGAAAAAGGACAACCGGTCTATTGTATTTATGTTGCGATTGGGCAGAAAGCCTCTACCGTAGCCAACGTAGCTGCCACCTTGGAGAAGGCAGGTGCATTAAATTATACAGTTATTGTTTCAGCGTCTGCTTCCGATCCGGCTCCGATGCAGTTCTTTGCTCCGTTTACGGGTGCGGCTATCGGTGAATACTTCCGCGATACCGGCCGCCCGGCATTGGTAATTTATGATGACTTGTCGAAGCAGGCTGTTGCTTATCGCGAAGTTTCCCTGTTGCTAAGAAGACCTCCGGGCCGTGAAGCGTATCCGGGCGATGTGTTCTATCTGCACTCCCGGTTGCTGGAGCGCGCTGCCAAAATCATTAACAATGATGGTATTGCTGCCAACATGAATGATCTTCCGCCTTCTTTGAAATCCATTGTGAAGGGTGGAGGCTCTCTTACAGCGCTTCCGATCATTGAAACCCAGGCCAATGACGTATCGGCTTATATCCCTACAAACGTAATTTCTATTACGGATGGTCAGATCTTCCTGGAAACAAACCTCTTTAATTCGGGTATACGTCCTGCCATCAACGTGGGTATTTCGGTATCCCGAGTAGGGGGGAATGCTCAGATCAAATCAATGAAGAAGGTGGCCGGAACCTTGAAACTGGATCAGGCTCAGTTCCGCGAATTGGAGGCCTTCTCCAAGTTCGGTTCTGATCTTGACGCAGCCACCAAGTTAACCATTGAGCGTGGCCGCAGGAACACCGAAGTATTGAAGCAGCCTCAGTATGCACCGGTTCCGGTGGAGGAGCAGGTAGCGATGATCCTGGCCTCTACCAAAGGCTATATCGATAAGGTACCGGTTGTCAAAGTGAAGGAGTTTGAGAAGGAGTTTATCGGATTAATGAAAGCACAGCATAAGCAGGTGTTGGACAATTTCCGAGTTGGTAAATTTGAAGATGCCGATGTAGAAGTAGTTAAAAAGACTGCTACCGAGTTAGCGTCAAAGTATTGATCATTTAAAATTCAAGGTTCAACAATTCAAAAATTTGAATCAGGAATCTTGAATCTTGAAGAATATAGAGTATGCCAAGTTTAAAGGAAGTAAAAAGCAGGATCACCTCAGTAATCTCCACCCAGCAGATCACGAAGGCCATGAAAATGGTGGCGGCTGCCAAGTTGAGAAAATCGCAGGACCGTATTACCCAAATGCGCCCCTATGCGAAGAAGATGACTCAACTTTTTCAAAACCTTTCGGCAGCCAATCAGGATGGACAAAGTTGGTATAGCCAACAACGCCCTGAGGAGAAGATCTTGCTGGTGGTCATCAGCTCCGATCGTGGGCTGTGCGGATCCTTTAACAGCACCATTATCAAAGCAGCTATCAAATTGATGGCAGAGAACTATGCTGCACAACACGCAAAGAAAAATGTTACCATTCTCCCGTTAGGAAAAAAGGCGTTTGAGTTTTTCAGTAAACGCAACTACAAAATCGTGAGCGATTACTGGAATATTTTTCACGGCCTCTCCTACGAAGGGGTTGCCATGGTGGGTGAGTACCTGATGGATGCCTTCAAGAAAGGTGAGTACGACAAGATTGAGATTGTTTATAATGAATTTAAGAATGTAGCTACGCAAATCCTGCGTACAGAACAATTTCTGCCTGTGCTCCCGTTAAAGAAGCAAGTGAAGGAAGCCGAAACAGATTATATCTACCTTCCGAACCAGGAGGAAATTGTGGTGGGGCTGGTTCCGAAGGCATTGAAAATTCAATTGTATAAATCGGTTTTGGATAGCAATGCTGCCGAGAACGGAGCGCGCATGACCGCCATGGATAAGGCTACCGAGAATGCCGGAGAACTTTTGAAGGAGTTGAAGTTAACTTATAACCGTACCCGGCAGGCAGCCATTACGAAAGAGATTCTTGAAATTGTGGCTGGCGCTGAGGCGCTAAAGGCTTCTTAACATTATTTAATCAACTTTTACAAGAAAGCTCTCTGGAATCCGGAGAGCTTCTTTTTTTACATTTACAACATGCTATTACGATTTTACCGTGCTGTGAATTTACTCAGCCTGGATGTTGCCGGAGGCGCGGTGGTCGTGGCGCTTTATTTTTCAAAAGTATTGCAGGTTGAGCCCCGGCTTCAGGGGATGCTTACCCTGGGATTAACAGTTTGGATAATTTATACGATTGATCGATTGCTGGATGTGAAAGGGATGGCAACACCGGCTTCAACCAAGCGGCACCGGTTTCATCAGCAACATCATCGCACACTTTGGATAATCACCCTGCTTGCTACGAGTATTGTCCTTTCATTGATTTTCTCGTTACGTCCTCCTGTTTTGTTATACGGTTTTGTTCTCGGCACCCTGGTGGGGATTTATCTGCTTATTCAAAACAGGTTGCCATGGAAAGAGATGTCGGTGGCTGTCCTATACACCGCTGGAGTATTGTTTCCCTCATCGTCAGTACAAGTTGAAACACTTTCGGTTGATCAGGTATTCGCCATCTTCTTTACATTTTTAATTGCCCTGATCAACTTACTCCTGTTTTCCTGGTTTGAACTAGAGAGCGATCAAAAAGATAGACGGTTGTCTTTTGTAACCCGATGGGGAAAGCGAAAGGCGGAGAGAATACTCTTTAGTTTGTTTATCATCACAGGCACGCTGGCTACAGGAATGTTTATTGTGTTTAGATCACCGATGTGGATTCCACTGATGATTATGATTGCAATATTGTTTATTATATTTTATTATCCCGATTATTTCAGGGGGGATGATCGGTACCGACTCTGGGGGGATTTTGTTTTTCTTTTACCCATGCTGGAAGTCATACGATGAACAGGCTCTCAAGGGGATATAGCCTGTTGGCTCCAATTTATGATCTTCTCGCAAAAATTGTCATTGGTAAAAGTATTCAGGATTCTCAACGGAATTTCATCCCGTACCTGGCTGCAAGGAAGAAGTTGCTCTTGTTGGGGGGAGGCACTGGTTGGATCTTACCTGCTATTGAAAAGGTAAACCGAGAATTGGAAATTCATTACATCGATGCTTCACCCGGAATGATTACCAGGGCCCGAAGGAATACCACATTGCCAAACATCCGTTGGATCTGTGGCACGGAAGCGGATATTCCCGACCAGGATTATGACTGCGTGATGACTAATTTTTATCTCGACCATTTCGAAAATGCGGAGCTTAAGAAATTTGCAGATGACCTTACAAACCGCATCGCTCCCGGCACCTATTGGCTGGTAACAGAATTTGCAGCAACTACTACCTGGCAGAGATTTCAGATAAGAATGATGTACTTATTCTTTTGGTTGATTACCGGATTAAGAACCACTCGATTACCCACCTGGAAAAACATCCTGCACGAATCGGGCGGTAGACTAATGGATGAAAAGAAATGGCGGGATGGTTTCGTAACCGCTTGTGTTTATCGATTTTGACATATCGAATAGTGGGAGCCATTGAGCAGTAAATCAATTTTGGATTCAACGACTTCTGCACTTTAATTCATCAATCTTACTTAACTCTTACGTTACCCCTTCTATTTATTAAAAAGTATTTATCTTACCCGTTGGGTTATTTTTTGGATGAGTACGAATAAGCGAACCGAGACGCTCAGCATGCAACAGATCATTGACAACCTACCTGTTGTCGTGTTTGAGTATACTGTTTATCCGGATGGAGCTCGCGATTTTACCTATTTGAGCGGGTCGTGTGAAAAGATCCTTGGAATTTCTCAAGACGTTTTGCTCAGCGGGTCCTATCCTATGAAGATATTCATTCACCGTGATGACTGGACGGAGTTTGAAGCAATCATGGAAGATGCCATCAAAGGGGTTAAGCCCATCCAATGGGAAGGCCGGATTTTCACCGCCCTAGGAGAAGTCAAGTGGGTGGAAGCATCGTGTGAACCTGTTCAGCTACCGGATGGCCGGATCGCATGGAGTGGCGTGATCAGTGACATTCGTGAACGCAAGGAATTGGAGATCAAACAAAAGGAGGCAGAGGTGCGCTATCGTGAAGCAGCTACCCTTTTTTCAGAATTGTTCAATAGTTCTCCGATGGCCATTGTTCTGTTGGATAGCTCCGGCAATGTTCAACAGGTAAATCCGGGTTTTGAGCAATTATTCGGGTATACCATCACCGAACTGAAAGGGAAGAGTCTGAACCAGTTTATCGTTCCTCAGGCGTTGGAGTCGGAAGGGAATGATTTAAATACGCTTATCTCATCAGAACAAGTTGTTCGGATAGAAACTACTCGTTTGCGAAGAGACGATATTCCCGTTTCCGTGATCATTTACGGGGTACCCATTCATTTTGAAAACAAGACCATTGGCATTTTTGGTGTTTATGTAGACATCACCGATCAGAAAAAGATCGAGGAAGAGCTGAAGATCCGAAACTCCGAGCTGGACAACTTTGTCTACAAAGTTTCGCATGATCTTCGCGCTCCCCTTTCCTCGGTATTAGGGTTGGTGAACCTGGCTCAGATGCCCGGCAATCATGATAATCCAGCTGAGTATTTGAAAATCATCGGCAGCAAAGTGGGACAGTTGGATAATTTCATAAGTGATGTACTCAGCCATTCCAAAAATTTGAAGCTGGATGTTAAAACCGGACCGATCGACTTTGCGGCTGTAATTGAGAAGACCTTCCAGGACCTTAGTTATATGCACGGGGCTGATCAGGTGAAACGTGAGATACACATTGAAGGGTCCGAATTTTACAGTGACCCCTGGCGGATTGGCGAGATTTTAAGGAATTTGATTTCGAATGCAATCAAGTATCGCAAGCTCAATGAGGAAATTTGTCAGGTTTACGTCCAAATAAAGATTGATTCTGTCCAGGCATCTATTATTTTTAAGGATAATGGCATTGGGATCAATGCCGAGAACTTAAACAAGATATTTGAGATGTTTTACCGAGCCAGTGAGCAATCGGAAGGTTCCGGATTGGGATTGTATATTGTGAAAAATGCAGTGGAGAAATTGGGGGGCCAATTACAGGTTGCCAGCAAACCAGATGCTGGAACGACATTTCAAATTACCCTGCCCAATAAATTGGTAGCAGCCAGTTATTAGTCTGCTCATGCAAATCAAGGAAGTACGATCGGAAAGAGACAAGCAGGAGTTTATTCACCTGCCCGTACGACTTTATAAGAATTCTAAAAAATGGATTAGGCCCCTGGATGCGGATGTGGAAGGAGTGTTTGATAGTCATAAGAATAAAACCTTTCAACACGGATCCTGTAATCGCTGGTTGCTGCTGGATGAACAAGGAAAATCGATTGGGAGGGTAGCCGCTTTTGTCAATCAGAAAACTGCCAATAAAGGGAATGAACAGCCTACCGGAGGTTTGGGTTTCTTTGAATGCATCGATGATCAGCAGGCTGCGTTTATGCTTTTCGATCAATGTAAACAGTGGCTTCAGGAACGCGGAATGGAAGCCATGGACGGACCTATCAATTTTGGAAATCGCGATCGGTGGTGGGGTCTGTTAATAGAAGGATTTGACCGGCAGCCAAACTACCAATGCAATTACAATTTTCCTTACTACCAGAGGTTTTTTGAAGCGTATGGATTTCAGGTTTATTTCTACCAACTTACCTTCGGACGACCCATCGAAGGACCCTTAGGGGATCGGCTTTATGAAAAAGCAGCGTTGATTGAAAAAGACCCGGAATATTCTTTTAGTTATTTGCGGAAGTCTGAATGGGGCAAGTTGCCGCATTTGATTCGTTTTGTTTATAATAAAGCGTGGGCAAAGCGGGGAGAAATTCCCGAACTCACCGAACTGCAGACAAAGCACCTTATTAAACAAATGAAGCCTATCATGGACGAAAAGTTATTGTGGTTTGGCTACTACAAAAAGGAGCCCATAGCTTTTTTTCTTTCCCTTCCGGAAGTCAATCAGATTTTCCAATTTGTAAATGGAAAAATGAATTGGCTGGGCAAGCTGAAGTTTGTCTGGCACCGGTTCCGCAATACGAATAAAAAGGCATTTGGAATTTTATTTGGAATTGTACCCGAACATCATGGCAAAGGAGTGGATGGCGCCATTATTGAAAATTTCAGGAAGTTGGCGCACGGAAAGGGCTTTCCGTATACAGAATATGAGATGAACTGGATTGGAGATTTTAATCCGAAGATGATTCGTGTGGCGGAACAAATAAACACCAAGGTGGTTAAGAAGCACGCCACCTATCGGAAACTTTTTGATGAATCAAAACCATTTAAACGAATGCCAATTTTGAATTAAGGTATGCAGGAGCAAGAAGAGACCCACTCCAGTTTTTTATTCCGCAACCTGGTCAAGGGATTGATTTGGTTCGCCATTATCATTACTGCCTTTATATTACTGGAAGAATATATACAGGACAATTTCCGCAGTCATATTGATGATATCCGGGCCAACCCGGCCATCCTCTATGGTATCTATACTTTGTCAGAAATTATTTTTGGAATCATTCCTCCGGAGCTTTTCATGATGATCTGGATTCTGGATGACATTGATGTAACCGGGTTTGTGATCAATCTTTCCATTTTGACGGTGATCTCCTACGGGGCGGGAATATTGGGGTATTACATTGGAAAAAATTTTTCAAAGACTGAATTTTATCAGACCCGGCTTCGCGAGAAGTATTTAAAGCAATATGATAAGAGTCTGAAAAAGTTTGGTGGCTTTCTCGTCTTTGTTGGAGCCGTTACACCCGTACCGTTTTCAGCCACCTGCATGTTGGCCGGCTCGGTAAACATGAACTTTAGGATTTTTCTGTTGATATGTATCTCCAGGGTATTCCGGTTTGCTTTATATGGATGGTTGGTGTGGAGCTCACCCAATTGGTTTAATGGATAAAAAAATGCCACTCGGTTGAGTGGCATAGTTCTCATCGATGGAAATTTTTCTCAAGCCGCTTTCTTTGTGGGACACGTATTTAGGCCTACTATCGAGTAAATCGGACAAAAGCCAACCAGGCTGGTAAGTACAAATACGCCACCCAGGATAACCAGCACGAGGCCCATGGTTCCGGTAACCGTTCCAGTAAAATAGAGTGCCCCAAAAATGATGGCGAGTACAATTCGGATTCCTTTGTCCATGTTTCCTACATTCTTTTTCATAACTCAATTTTTTAGTTGATAAATAATTCGATTGCTTTTACGACTCCATAGGCAAGTCCCACACAAATGACACAAACGATCAGTAGTTTCAGGACTTTGCTCATGGTTGACGTTGTTGATGCGAATGTCGGGGATGCTTCCTTTGGAAAGCGGTGACTATGGTCACCACAGGTTGTAACGTGTTGAATGACAGAAGAAAAGAATCAAATCAATTCAATGCCTTTTTCTGTTTGCCGAACTTTGCCTTCCTTTTCCAGCTTTTTCAACACCCGCGTAATTACTTCGCGCGAAGTGCCCAACTCGGATGCAATTTCGCGATGTCGCAAATCCAGAAAGCGTGACGTCTTCACCCGACTTTTTTCTTTCAGATATTCATAGATGCGGGTATCCAATCGTTGAAAGATAAGTTGATTCAGTGTATCAATTAACTCCGAGTACCGCGTATTATAAAGATCATAAAAGAGATTATTCAGACGGGGGAATTCCTGAATCCAGTTCTCCACACTGCGCGCAGGTAACAAGAGCAGTGTCGAGACTGATTCCGTTACAGCAAAGATTTTACTCGGCTGATTTTTTATTCCAGCCAAAAAGGACATCACACAACTTTCGCGGGGCTCGATATAGTAAAGCAGAAGTTCACGTTCTTCATTGCGGGTAAACACTTTAATGAGACCCTCCAATACCAGTGGGATCATCGTTACATGCTGTCCTTCATGCAGAATCTCAGTTTGAGATGGGAATTCTTTAATCACTCCTTCACGGGCAAATGCCGCCTGAAGTTCGTTCCCGAGGTGAGGCAGGTATTTTCGAACAAGATCGGGGTCGGTCATAATTCAAGGTAGTCAAACTTTTTGATCAGGTATTGACACGTGTTACCTGGACTTCAAGACCCATTTCTCTTTCGATGCCCGTTCAATCTTATCGCGGCTAAAGTACACTGGAACGTGTTGATCGTTAGCCCAGCGTTCAAACAGGTTTTTATAGTATGGACTTTCCGGGTTTCCACTTTGACCGGGTGCGTTGGTGAATAATGTTTTGTCCCAATCAGTCAGATCAGCAACCATGCGAAAGGTTGCACCATGGCTTTGGTTGTCGTTGTTGCTGGTAACCCCTGCGGTGGAAGATGAACCACCACGGGCAAGCGGACCACATTCTAAAATAGACCGAAGGGAATCATTCACAGCATTGCTTAACGGATGTTTTATCAATACGTGATGGTAAGCTGGCTGGCCGTAGTGCCATTTCGACACATCGGTACCAAGCTTCTTTCGCAAGCTCTCCGCAGCCTCGTCCAGGCAAGCTAATAAAAACTGATTACGACCTTGTAATTCGGGGCGGTCAGTCTTCACCCAACTGATTACTTTTTTTAACGATACCGACTTGATAACATCACGCCCATGTTCCGGAACAAACAAGGGGTAGGCATTCTCTAACAATTTTTTTTCCCAGGCAGCATAAATACCAGCCGCAACTGAATTTTTATCCATGATAAAGTTCCAGGCCAACAACATGTTGATGAGTTGTTCGGTATCGGAATTAGTGGGGTCTATATTTTTTAGGTAAGGAACTAATTGTTTCGCGGGATTGCTGAAGTAATCAAATTGCAGTTGTTGCATGTCGGTACTACTGACTTTATCTTTTAAACTCAGTACCGAATTGATACGATTGGCCCGGCTGCTATCAGCCCATTCCCAACCCACGGCATATCGATGCGGATAATCAGGAGCTACTAAGTTTTCGTTGGCGGTAACCCAATATCCTTTATCAGGATTGAACGCATGCGGTAGTTCTTTAATCGGAAGAAATCCTTCCCATTCATAGCGACCGTCTCCTGGCACGGGCACCAAGCCATCCCAATTTTTACGGATGGGGGCGATGCCCACTGTTTGCCAGCCAATGTTTCCTTGTTTGTCGGCCCAGATCATGTTCTCGCCCGGAATGTGGCTGTAGGAGCATGCCTCACGAAATTCTTCCCAGGTGGTGGCACTATTCATGCGAAGGCTGGCAAGATATGGCGCCCCACCCGGTTCCAACCAAGCTGCGCGCACCGCATAAGCTTTGTTTCTTTTTGAATCAATGAAGGTTACCGGGCCGTGTCGTGTATACTTGTGGTCAATCCTAACCTGCTCTGAATTTTTGACGAGAATCGTATCCGGAATAATCGTCATTTCTTCCCACGCGCCCTGGTACAGATATTGATTTTGGTTTTTTGGATTCAGGTCATACACCATCAGGTCTTCACTGTCAATATCAAAAATGGTAAGGCCCCAGGCTCCGGATTCATTGTGCCCAATGGAAACACCGGGGATGGTGGGTTCTCCACCGCCCACCACATTCCAACCCGGAGCGTTCAAGTGTACCATGTATCGGAGCGAAGGGACGGCAACCGCACGGTGGGGATCATTAGCGAGCATTGGTAATCCGGTTTCGGTTCTGGAACCACTTACTATCCAATTGTTACTGCCAATAGAACGAATCTCGATGTCGATCATTTCTTTATAGGCACGCGCATCCTCGGCAGCCAATTGTTGGTATAGTTCATTATTTGTGTTCCGGGCCATCGTGATCTGCTCCGGTTTAAAGGATATCGGCTTGCGAAAAGCCTCATACACTTCCAGGATATTTTCAAAGAGTCCTTCCGGATCAATTTTTGAATCCAATTCCAGCCGGGGGTTTCCGGGTTCGAAAACCCGCAGTGCTTTTACTTTTTCTGCGCCAAGCCGTACTACAGCCCGGGCATGGTTTAATTCATCAGGCAAGTTGCCCAACAAGCCCAGGTGTCTGGAAATGATCACATCCGGAGTCCAGTGCCCGGCAGTAATCCCCAGTAGTTGAAACTCGAGTGGGAGTAATCTAGGATCCTTTTCTGTTGATTCGATGTAAGCATTAATGCCATCGGTAAATGCCTGGATGATCGCAGCGCCCCGGGGGTGATAATGATTAAACTCCTTTGTCAGATCACCCCGAAATTTAAAGAGGCGGGCCCCGATGTCCCGCTTCAGTTCAGTTTCACCCCAAATTTCAGCAACGGTTCCGGTTGCCTGCCTGCGCCACATTTCAAATTGAAAGAGCCGGTCTTTGGCAGCACAATATCCCTGGGCAAAAAAGAGGTCGTGCTCATTTTGCGCATAGATGTGGTTAACTCCATTTTCATCGCGCAGCACTTCAACAGTTCCTTCCAGTCCGGGCAGTATTAATTTATTATCAGAGGGTGGGGCAACGCAACCTGCCAACAGCAGGACGAGTAGCAGGGGATAAGTTCTTTGCATGAGAAGGAAGTCTAAAAAAGTAATTCTACTAGCGGATGGCCGGAATCAAAAGAGGTAAGTGATGAATGGGCATTTGCCCTTCAAGAACATGTCTCAGGATAAGGCTATTTTACGAACAGCTTCAATTAATCGATCCAGATCTTTCGTTGAGGTATACACATGCGGAGTAACCCGCACAGCATTGACATTTTCCCATTTGATGGGCACCACATGAATCGAGTAATCCGAGTGGAGCTTGTTAACTACATCGCTGACATCCAATCCTTCAATGCTAAAAGTACCCAGAGCACAGGAGTACTCAGGTTTTAGCGAGATGTGTAGCTTGACACGCGGATGCTCCGAAACCGCATCGCACCAGTACCGCTTCAGATAATGCAATCGTTCTTGCTTGCGTTTTGCACCAATCGCAAGGTGAAAATCAATGGCCTGACCAATGGCTTGCTCTGGTGCGAATGACCGGGTACCTAAGGCTTCAAACTTGCGAATGTCTGGGCTTTGTGGTTTTTCGGTGGGGAAAATGGGCCAGGTTTTTTCAATCAACGGTTTGCGGATGTACATCATGCCGGTACCAAACGGAGCACACAACCATTTATGCAGGCTCGTTCCGAAATAGTCACAATTCAAATCTGATATTTTAAAATCCAAATGAGCAAAAGAATGGGCAGCATCCACGAGGCTGGTGATGCCACGCTTTTTGGCTTCGGCACAGAGCTTGGCGGCCGGTAAGATTTGCCCGGTCCACGTAATCAGGTGGGTAATGTGCCAGATTTTGGTTTTGCTGGTGGTGGCATCTACATAGGTTTTGATTACGATATCATCGTTCTCAATAGGTAAGGATAAATTGATCCAGTTGATTTTCACGCCCTCGCGCAGTTCGCGCTGTTTCCACGCATGAATCATGTTTGGATAATCCTGTTTGGTCATTACAATCTCATCGCCTCGCTTCAGGTCAATTCCCCAGGTGAAGGTGCCGAGTGCTTCGGTCGTGTTGCGGTTAATGGCAATTTCTTCTGCATCCGCCCCGGCCAGGTCAGCCAGTTTACGCCTGAGTGGTTCGCGACCGGCATCCAAAATGCGCCACATGTAATAGCTGGGCGCTTCATTGCTGAGATGATAATACCGGTCTACTGCATCCTGAACCACTTTCGGCTGTGGACTTACCCCGCCATTATTCAGGTTGAGCAAGGTTGGACTTACCGTATACGCCTGGGCCATGCGCGCCCACAGATCTTCATCATTGGCGGCAGCCAAAGGACTGAGTTTATTTAAAGAGTACAAAGCATCGGAGATATCTTCGGCTACAGCCTGCGCGGCCAGGGGCGTTAAAGAAAGGGTACCGGCTGCACCTAAAGCTTTTTGAAAAAAAGATCTGCGGCTATTCATTGTTTAGTAGGAGATAAGTTGAACCTCAAGATAAATTAATTGCACGTAATCATGCACCTGCTTTGGGATGGGTGGCAAATTACTACTACCTACTTACTCAAGATTACTTCACCTGCTGCAATCTGCGCAAGGCTGGGGCTTTCCATGCAGTGATGCCAACCACACTCAACGTCATCAATCCACCAAAGATCACCGAGGGCACAACTCCAAAAAGTTTAGCAGCAATCCCCGATTCCAACATTCCAATTTCATTGGAAGAACCAATGAACATACTATTGACTGCCGCTACCCGCCCTTTCATGTTTTCAGGAGTCAATGTATGGATCAACGTGCCCCGCACAATCACACTCACACAGTCAAACATACCACTGACCATCAACAACGCCATGGAGAGCCAGAACCAGGTAGACAAACTAAATCCGATCATGCACAGCCCGAACCCGGCAACGCACCACAGCAAAATTTTTCCAATGTTTCGTTTAATCGGATGGTGAGTAATGTATACAGCCATGATTACCGCACCAATTGCCGGAGCAGACCGGAGAAAGCCAAGCCCGATTTCGTTGGTGTGCAGAATTTCCGCTGCGAAAATGGGCAGCAGGGCAACGGCTCCGCCAAACAGCACGGCAAACAGATCGAGGGAAATAGCACTTAGAATGATCTGGTTCTTAAAAACGAATTTGATTCCGGCTTTGATCTTCAGCCACATGGCTTGTTCTTCACTAATTGGAGGCAGGGGCCGGTTTGGAATTGACAAATAACAAAGCAGCGCAGCAACCACCAGGATTGCATCGACCGAATAGGCTGCAGTAATCCCAAAGAATCCATACACAAGACCACCCACCATGGGTCCACCTACCGAGGCACTTTCCCAAATTGTGCTGTTCCAGGTAATTGCATTCTGATAGAGGGATCGGTCTACCAGCTGCGGCATAAAAGAAAAATTGGCGGGTGAGAGAAACCCCCGGGCAATACCACTCACAAAAATGACGGTATAAATGGCAAACGCACTGGTTTGAATTAAATACGCACCCATTTGCGTGGTGAAATAAAGCAGCGCCATGGAGCAAAAGGAAAGCAACCCTACACAAGCAAGAATAATTTTCTTTCGTTCCACCACATCCGCCAAATGACCAGCATAGAGCGAAACGGTAATAGCCGGAATAGCTTCGGCTAACCCGATCAGCCCAAGCGAAAGGGGATCTTTCGTTAACTCGTAAATCTGCCATCCAACAACCACTCCTTGAATTTGAATGGCCAGCGTAATGAACAGGCGGGAAAGAATGAACAAACGAAAGTCACGTATGCGAATAGCTGCGTACGGATCCGAGGGTATCATGTTTAGGACAAAAGATTATCGATGGCCGTTACCGCTAGTTGTTGTCGGGTAGTTCTTTCTCCCTTTATCTCAACATAAGGCACCCCCGTGTTGATGGTTTCATTTTTATAAACCTGCCAAAAATGTTCACGCTTGTCAGGATGTTCACGTTGCGGATCATTTTCCCAGGGCACATCGATATAACACAAGAGATAGAGATCGTACGGCCTTGCCTGAAGTTGTTTAACTATATCGGCATCGCAGCGGCCAAATTTATGCTCGCTCCAGATTTTAATGGTAAGCAAGTTGGTATCACAGATCATTACCCGGTTTGCTTCCCGAAGCCACTCATCTTCCAGCCGAAGTTGGCCGTGAGCAATTTTAACGAGATCCGATTCCACATACGGGTGGCCCAATTTATCAAGGTAGGCCCGGGCATATTCCGGTATCCAGCAGGTGGCATAATGTTGAGCCAGGAATTTAGCTAGCGCTGACTTACCGGTGCATTCCGGCCCGGTGATGCAAACCTTTTTAATAATATTGGGTTGTGCCTCTTTGGAGACAAACATGGCGCTTACTTTTTTGCCAAATTAGTTATTTACCGGCTAATCGGAAGACGAAACGAGTGTAGGTTTCGCGAATCGGTCCGGTATAATTATCTTTCGCTTAAATCATATTCTGTGAAGCGCAGAAAGGCACTTAAAAAGATTGGTATTGGGTTAACTGCGGGTGCATGGGTGCCCGGAATGATAGTTTCCTGTTCAAAGGACGATCCGGGCCCGGAAGTTCCGTATGATGGTACGGTAATCATCATTGGAGCCGGGGCAGCAGGGTTGTATGCAGCGGATATACTTCATTCTAAAGGGATTGCCGTGAAAATACTGGAAGCCAGCAATCAATTGGGCGGCCGCATCCGCTCGCTGCGGAATCAAAAAGAAATCTTGGTTCAAACATCAGCCGATTTTCCTGTAGAACTGGGCGCGGAGATCATATACGGCAACAGTTCAGTCTTTGGGAAGATTATTGAAAAGTACGCCCTGACAAAAATTGAACTGAATACTCAGGCAACGGAACAGTTCATTCTCGACAATCAGGCTAAGTCCGCTACTGATTGGGGTGGCGATTCCGACCTGGCTGCAGTAAGGAATTTTGTGGCCACACTACCCTCGTATGGTGGAGGCGATGTTTCGATGAAACAGGCAGCCGGTGTAAGCCCACGCGCAGACGCCTTACTGAATTCTATGGCTGGAAATTTTTATGGATCTTCCAGCGATCAGGTAGGGGCAAAAGGGGTTAGTGAAGCCCTGGGGTTGATTGAACATGAAAACAACCCCTTTATAATAAAGACTAATCCATTACAGGATATCATTATTTCCCGGTTCAGTCAGATTACCAGCAAGGTTCAGTTGAATGCGGTGGTTAAGTCAATTAATTACACAGGCGAAAAGATCCTGATTACCGATAAAGAGGGTAACGAGTATGAGGCCGATAAGGTAATTGTTACCACATCATTAGGCGTGTTGAAAAGTGGTGGTGTAACATTTAGTCCGGGCTTGCCCGCTGCTAAAGTAGCCGGCATGAACAAAATCGGTATGGATCATTGTGTACGCCTGGCGATCGATTTCAAGAAAAATTTCTGGGGGGAAGATAGCGGCTACATTTGGGGAGCTACCCTGGGCCCGTTGATGCTCAATTGTGGTGTGGATCGCAGTGAGTTTTACAGAACCCTTACGGTAACCGTGCACGGTCCAAAAGCTCAGGAGTTGTCAGCCATGGGAGATGGCATTCTGGATGCAGTATTGGCTGAGTTGGATGCCATTTATGATAATCAGGCATCCTTATTTATCAGTAAGGTGATTAATCCTGACGGTACCGAAGGCGACCGGATTTGGTTTTTGGCCGACTGGGGTAAAGATGAATTTTTCAGAGGCGGGATGTCTTATCTGAAAGTAGGGGCTTCCGTTACCGACCGGGAAGCATTGGCTGCTCCAATCAACAATAAGATATTTTTTGCCGGAGAAGCTACCGATGTGAAGGGAGATGCCGGCACAATCAATGGAGCGCTGAATTCCGCTGAGCGTGTGGCTGAGGAATTGATTCAAACAATCCTTTCGGCCTGATGGATGAAATTGAAAATTTGAAATCAATCCTGATCATTCCTGATTGCTGAAGTTCAGGTTGCGAATACCTGCTGCCCAGTACAACTCAGCCTTTAATTTTTCATACTCGGATTTCAGCTTCAGTAATTTGGTCTGCGCATGGATCAGTTTTTCTTGTTGAATATTAAGCTTGAACAAATCACTTTCTCCGTTCTCGAGGTTTAAGAATTCAGCTTGTAAGAGCCGGTCATATAGGTTAACCATATCCGTTTGCTGGCCAATAATGATCGAAGTATTGGTGATATCATTAAATACGGCAGAGATTTGGTTTAGGATTTCCCGCTCGGCCTGAGTTTGCTCAAATTCAGTGGATTGAATTTTCAGGTTCGTTATTGCCACTTTCGACCGCTCTTTGCGCAACAGGATGGGCATCGAAAACTCCAGTCCAAACTTGTAATCATTAACCGGATCAATCACTTTCTCAGCCGAGGGCTGGCTTAACAAATAATAACTCAGGTCAAGCCGCGGTTTGAGAAACTCACGGGCCAACGAGCGCTCCAACTCAAGTTGGTCAATCTTGGTGCGAAGCTTAATGAGTTCGGGATGATTGACGCGCGCACTGTCAGCCAGCGCACTTAATGTCTGTATATTGAGACTGCTTAGATCGGAAACTTCCAATACAGGGGCTACGCGGGAGGTGAGCACCAACGGGTAACTTTGTTCATCCCACAGGTAATTAGAAAGATGAATACCTGCATTTTGAAAAGCCAACCACGCTTCCTGTCGCTCAACCAACCGGGTTTGTAGCGTGATTTTAGCTTGCACGGAGTCGATGGCCGCCTGTTCTCCTAACGCCACATTCATTTTCACTCTGCTGAAAATTTCACGGGCGATATCGGCACCCCGTGTAAGCAACCGGAAATTATAATAGCTATTATACCAGTTCCAGTAATCTTTGGCAGCCCCTAACAAAATTTTGTTGACCAGTTTGACTTGGTCGGCCTCAGCAATGGTTTGAAATAATTCTGCCTGGCGGATCGCTGTCCTACGATCATCCGTAAATAGTCCGCGTCCGATGGGGATATTAACACCCGCAAAATATTGTCGGTTGCCTGGAATAATGCTCTCGGTGTTCAGCAACTCGCCACTGTTATCTTCGAGACCAATTTTGGGCTCAATAAACGTGCGGTTTGGAAATGTTAAGTAAATGTCGGTGTAGTTGTAGTAACTCTTATCCTGGAATTCTTTCTGGTCGATAAGTACTTCCAGTTTGGGATCAAAAGCACCCCGTGCCAGTCGAATTTCCTGCCTGGCATTCTCGGGCAGCAGTTTGGCTTGCTTCACCACGGGGTGATATTCCAGGATGGCAGCATAAAACTGCTGCAACGTCATAGCAGTTACCGAATCGGGCAGGACAAAAACCGAATCCATGCTTGGCTGGGCCTGGGCGTTGATTCCCACGAAGCCCGTTAACAGCGCAACAAGGATGTGCAAAACTTTCTTCATGGCACTCTTATTCGGAGACTTTACCCTTTTCTTCGCTGGCCTTCTTCATTTCGTACAAAGGGTCTTCTGGTTCCTCATACAACGTAGCCGGGAAGCCATTCAGCTGACGCCAGATTTCAAACCAAACGGGTACATCGTTCAGCATCACCCAACCCTTTGTGCCCGAACCCATACGCAATTGTTTGGGCCAGGATTCTTCAGTTTTATCGGGAATCACCAGAATGCGGAACTCCCCCGGTCTGCTGTTAACAAAGTCAATGACTTCGACTTGCCCACCAAATGTTCCTACCGAAACACTTGGCCAACCTGAAAACTGTATGGCAGGCCATCCATCAAACATCACGCGCACTTTCCGCCCTTTGGCAATGAGCGGTACGTCCATTGCCTTCACATACATTTCTACCGCCAGGTCCTGGGCATCGGGCATGATGGTGCACACGGCTTCCTGTTCTTTAATCGTTTCACCAATACCGGCTTTAAGGGCTTTTACCACCACGCCACTCTGAGGGGCAATCACCTGGTATTGTTCATTTCGAATTTGCATATTGGCGTACTCGTTCTTCAATTTGGCGATCTCACCTTCCGCATCAAAAATTTCTGCCAGTGTATTGCTCAAATCGGATTCGGCTTTACTGATTTTGTCCAGGTATTCGGCCTCTACCCGTGTTAGTTCAATATTCGCGTTTTCAAAATCCGCATTTGCGCTTTGAAACTTGTACTCAATGTCCTGGAACTTGGTAAGCGGTATGTTACCCGCTTCGTACAGTTTTTTGTTCCGTTGAAATTGGTTCTCGGCATTCTGGTAGCGCACGCGCTCAGCCTCCAACTTCGCTTTCGACTGATCGATTTTGTTTTGCATGGCCTCCCGCAACGCATCAATCTGCCGCTCCAGTGCTTTCGCCTTTTGATTTTTGGAACTTAGACTGCTGGTCTTGGCGTTGATTTGCTCGCGCAACCGCAACAAAAGATTGGGATCAAAAAACTTGTCTTTAATCTCACTTAACACCACCAGTGTATCACCTTTATTTACATACTGGCCTTCGCGCACGTTCCACTTTTGAATTCGACCGGGAATGGCTGTTTCCACTGTTTGAGGTCGGTTGGACGGATCTAAAGCTGTTACCTTGCCACTTCCCCGGATATTTTGTTGCCAGGGAAGAAAAAGAACTATCAAAAAGATGAGGCCAATGCCCATTAGCCAGCGGGCCAGGAGTTTACCGGCCATGGGTGTATCCAAAGAACGCAAGGAATAGAGCCGATCCTGCGGCATCATTTTTTCAACAGACTTCGATGAGATTTTTAGCATAGCCTTACAGGATCATGTCTTTGATAATTTCCTTTTGGATTAATTCCTCCATGGTGCCTTCAGCACGGATCATGCCATCCTCCATGATAATTATCCGGTCACACGCACTCATTACTATCGGATCTTTGGAAACAATGATTACGGTGCAGGCTTTTTGGGTATTCGTAACACATCTCAGCAAATCCAGTTTATCGGATTTGGCAAGGGTAACGAAGAAGTCGTTCAAAATCAGAAGCCTTGGCTTTTTGGCCATGCACCGTGCCAGAATGATTTTATGAATCATGGTTTTGGTAAGACCTTTACCGCCACTGATAATGGGTGTATCTAACCCTTTGGGCAAGGCGTTTACCTCATCACTCAATCCAACAAGATCAATGGCTTCAATTGCATCCTGGATCGTAGTGGTGGACCTGCCAAGGGTAATATTCTCCAACAATGTTCCGTCAAATATATCTTCCTGGGAAATGTTCTTGGCCACCTGATCGCGCATGTGGGTAAGATCCAAATCGCGCAGTGAATAATTGTTGATCGTTACCACCCCTTCGTAGTCGGTATACAGTCCACTGAGAATATTCATCAGGGTGGTTTTTCCAGAATTGCCCTGGCCGGTAATACATATCGTTTCCCCGGATTTTATTTCCAAATCAATACCCTTAAGGGCGTAATATCCTGAAGCTGAATATTTATACTTCAGATTTTTGGTACGCACATCGAATCCATGCGTTAGCGTAGCCGGAAAATCAAGTCCCCCAACTTTTTCAATGGGAAGATCGGTAATATGAGCCACCTTATCCACCGCGGTTAATAAATCGTAGACCACATCCATGTACATGATTATTTTTTCAACGGCAGTCAAAATCAGGATGATGACGATTTCAGAAGCTACGAACTGACCCAAGGTAATTTGGCGGTCAACGACCAGCAAGGTACCCATGATGAGCAATCCGCCTGTAATGAGTGCCTTGAAAACAACAATAAATGAAAATTGCGTTACCAGTGTTCGGAAGTGAACCTTTCTGTTTTTTAAGTAGTTGTTGACATTGTAATCTGTTTTGCGCAAAGGCAGATCGGTACTTCCTGCCAACTTAAATGAATGTAGTGCGCGAGCTAATTCTTCAAGCCATTGCGCTACCTTGTATTTATATTTAGATTCTTCAATGGAAGAATGTAACCCCCGGGGGCCGGTTAAATAGAAGATCAAGATCAACGTACCCACCAAAAAAAATCCGAAGAAGACAAAAAACGGATGATAAAGCGAGATCAGCAGCAAGCCGAACAAAATCTGAATAACTGCCGAGGATAAGTCAATCAATAATTTTGGCAACCCCTTTTGGATGGTGATCACGTCAAAAAACCGGTTAATTAACTCGGGAGCATAATTCCGTTGAATGGCTTCCATGCGGATTCTGGGGATACGGAAGGCGAATTCCAGGGAAGCCCGTGTAAAGATTCTACGCTGAAGAAATTCCACTAAACTGATTTGAACTACCTGTAGACCACCGCTTAACAAAACGCCCAGAATAACCAAGGTAATCAACACATACACGGAACTGAAAAATACACCCCCTGAGATGAGTTCCACCGTGGTTTGAATACCCAGCGGAATTACCAGACTGATTAACCCGACAATAATGGCATAGAAGAAAATATAGAAGATTTCTTTCTTCTCGGTAGCCAACAAGCGGAACAATCGAGTTACCGGGCTCGGCTTTTCACCTTCCAGCGTTTCAATCGTTAGGGGACTTTCGTAGGCGAAAATGGCAAAGAACTCCACTTCACCGTTTTCTTGCGTAACCAGACTAAGTTCACTCAGGGAACTTACATCGGCCGATACATCCGAAGTTTTGTCTATATAAACAACCGGTATCTTCTTTCGTTGGGGGGGTAAGATCAGCACCGGGGTAATTCGGGTACCTTTTGAAAAAGCAAGGATGGGAGAGGATTGACTTGCGTGAAACTCCTGCAAGGTTTCGGCATCAACTCGGTAGGGCAGGAAGAGAATCCGAAGTTTGTTTCCGGCTTCTACAAGATCGCGTTTAAACTCGCTTACCTCGTTATCGGAATAAGTGCGTTGGTTGATTTCCACATGATGCAGGTCATCGGTAGAATAATCGTGTTTCAAGTGAAACGCTACTTCACGAAGGCATCGTAATATTTGGTCGTTCGTTAGCACGGTCTATGACTTTTTAATGGATTGAAATATCAGGTTCAATAAGAAATCCTCTAACGCTCCCGCCTGATCAGAAACCTTTTTGAAATCCGTAAGCGAAGGTAAATGATCCGCAAAGAAGATTTGTTGCTTGGCGGTGAGCAGGGTCGTACTAATTAACGCGTGGGGATAGGGATAATCCGGATTGATTTCCTTGATCCACTCAGCAATTTTCTTGCAGATAGACTTAAAGCCTCCGAAGAGCCCGTCTTTATTATCCACATCAACCTGCTTGGTGAGGTATGTCTTATCCAGTTCGGCCAGGACAATGCGATACAAGGCCTCTTCATCGATAAAATCAAAGTTGGTATCATACTTTTTCTTCTCTGCAATTACCCGAATACAGGCTTTAAGTTTTTCCTCAGGATCGGTCAGCACACTGGTAAAAAGATCGATCCGGTATTCGAGCCAATTCCAGTACCAGCCGATGAGATACAACAACAAGCGGTGTTTGTTTTCGAAATAACGGTAGATGGATGCCTCTGTTGAATCAATTTCTTCCGCTAATTTTTTGAAGGTGAATTGTTCGAAGCCCAGTTTATCAATCAGGGTAACGCTGGCGCTGATGATCTTTTGACCGAGTTCTGTATGTTGAGGATCGCGCAAATAGAGATGCGGGTTCAGCTTAAAAGTAAGGGTCGGCATGATGATAATATTACTTATAAATATAATAGTATTACTATCACAAAACGAAGTAAGATTAACTTTGTTTCATGCCTGGGAAGGAAATCATAAGAAATCCTCCTAATTCTTCAGAATTTGAGGTTTTTTTTAAAGAAAAATTATAACCTGGTAAAATCCACCAGAAAGGAATCGGGGAATTTGGGCTTTATTTCATTCAGAAATACCTCAGCTTTTGGACGAGTGGGGAACTGCCCGATAATCAGACTATAATATTTAACCCCGTTCACGACCTTCACCTGAACAGTTACTTTTTTCTTGTAGGAACTTTTAAGGTTGTCCGAAAGCCGCATCAGATTTACAAGTTCCTGATAGGTTCCTACCTGGATACCAAATCCCTTGGGCTGCAATCTGGATATTTCAAAATCGTAAAATTCCTTTTCCTCTACTGTAACATGGTCAATCGTGGTCGGGCTTTGGCCCGTTTTAGTCTTCCCATCGCCCGCATCAATTACCTCAATTTTTACCTCCGCCAGACCTTGATTTAGAAATCCTAGTTTCTCAGCTGCTGATTTTGACAGATCAATAACACGGCCCTCTACATATGGGCCACGGTCGTTTACGACTACCTCAACCGTTTCATTATTGGCCAGGTTAGTCACTTTCACTTTTGTGCCAAACGGCAAGGTTTTATGGGCGGCCGTCAATTTGGAGTGTTTGTATTTTTCACCACTGGCGGTGGGGTGCCCTTCAAATTTATCGGCATAAAAAGACGCTTTGCCGGTTTGTACCTGAGCTGCAGCAAATAAGGACAAGCTCAGTAGTCCTGTCAGGATTGCAAATTTCATCATAAACAAAGGTAAGAGGCTTTGGGTAAATATGAATTTACGGATTGGTTAATCATGCAATTCAGTTAACTTTGCCCGGCAAATAATGAATCCTAATCTTATTTGCCATGGCTCTCGATCCTTCTAAATTCCTGTATGAAGCACTTACCTACGATGATGTGCTTCTGGTGCCCGCCTACAGCGAGGTGCTTCCACGCGAAACCAGCACCATCAGCCATCTAACGGAAAACATCAAACTTAACATTCCTATTGTTTCTGCGGCTATGGACACTGTTACCGAAGCAGAACTGGCCATAGGAATTGCCCTGGAAGGAGGTATGGGTTTTATTCATAAGAACATGACCATTACGGAACAGGCAGAACAGGTTCGCAAAGTAAAGCGCTCGCAAAGCGGAATGATTCAGGATCCTGTCACCCTACCGATTAATTCTACGGTGCGAGATGCGGAAAAAATTATGCGCGAATATAGGATAGGAGGTATTCCGGTAATTGATGGTCATGGTAAACTGGCAGGGATCATTACCAACCGCGACTTACGTTTTCAAAAGGACATGTCGATGCCGATTGAGCGGATCATGACAAAGGAAAATCTGATCACCGCTCCCGAAGGGATTACGTTAGCCAAAGCGGAGTTGATTTTGCAGCAATATAAAATTGAGAAACTCCCAATCGTTAATAAGAGAGGGAAACTCACCGGCCTGGTTACCTATAAGGATATTCTGAAAAAGAAAAATAAACCAAATGCCTGTCATGATGAGTATGGAAGATTGCGGGTAGGAGCAGCCGTTGGCGTTACCCCTGATATTCTGGATCGGATCAGTGCATTAAAGACTTCGGGCGTGGATGTCATCAGCATCGATACGGCACACGGCCACTCGCGCGGAGTGATGGAAGCGGCCAAGAGCGTGCGGAAGAAGTATCCCGATCTGGAATTGATTGTAGGGAATGTTGCAACCGGAGAAGCGGCAAAGGCGCTTGCAAAATCCGGTGCCAATGCGATTAAAGTGGGCGTAGGACCGGGAAGCATTTGTACAACCCGTATTGTTGCCGGAATTGGATTGCCACAGCTTTCCGCTGTGTATGAATCGGCAAAGGCCCTCAAAGGTTCTCCTGTCAAAGTGATCGCAGATGGAGGAATTCGCTTCTCTGGAGATGTTGTAAAAGCATTGGCGGCCGGGGCAGACAGTGTCATGATTGGGTCGCTCCTGGCCGGTACGGAAGAGGCCCCTGGTGAGGTAATCATTTATGAAGGCCGAAAGTTTAAAACCTATCGGGGAATGGGGTCTCTGGAAGCCATGGATGATGGCTCGAAAGACCGGTATTTTCAAGATGCTGAAGATGATATTAAGAAGTTGGTGCCCGAAGGAATTTCAGGTCGTGTTCCATTCAAAGGCTCGGTAGCAGAAGTGCTGTATCAATTGGTGGGGGGCTTGCGGGCCGGTATGGGGTATTGTGGTGCTAAAAACCTTGAAAAGTTGAAGACTGCCAAATTTGTAAAGATCACCGCGGCCGGGGTATATGAGAGCCACCCGCACGATGTAACCATTACCCGCGAAGCCCCTAATTATAGTCGGAAGTAAGCCTGAATTATTTCGGGTCCATTTTTCGTCTCTTATGGTTATTATTGCATAGTGCAATTTTTTGAAACGAGTCGCGTATAAGCGAGATCCATTGCTGTGTTAAAATCAAAAGCCATCATACGACTTACCTTCCTGGGTTCCATAATACTATGGTTCGTATTGGTGTTTTCCGATATCACAGTACTCTTCAGTGTAATGAAAGGGTTACCACCCGGTGTACCCGAATGGTTGCCGCGGGTTGCGCTGGATCTTTTTATTATTTGTCTTTACTACTATTACAAATACCGGGTTGATCGCGATGAAAGCCTGAACTTCACAGATTTATTGTGGAAGGTTTTTGCCACCGGGTTGATTGCCACCGTTGTTTCACTGGTCTTCCGTTTAGGCGCCTCCTTGTTAGGAACTACCAAGCTGGTTTCGAACATTCTATTTACCGACTTCATTTACCAGATCAACCTGGCGTTATTCATCAGCTTTTTATTGGCTGCTTTTACTTCCTGGAAGCGGCTTATTTTATATCAGAAATCAAAATGGCTCATTCGCACCTGGATGGTGTTTGAGCTTTGCTTGTTTGCAGTCCTGATCTACGACAGCCTGCAGATTTCAATTCCGGAAACAGCTACCACCATCATCCTGGTAGTTATTGGCTTGCTCGTTATTGTGCTTTCGGCCAACATGCGCTGGGTAGCCTACCTTAACTTCAAGCAAAAGTGGACCTCCTTACTGCTGTTGTTGCTGTCATTCTTCTACCTGGGATATTTCATGTATACCGTAACCCGGCTATCCGATTCCATCAGTTCGGAATCGGCAACCTTCATGGGCTTTAACGGGCACATTTTCAATTTGTGCCTGCTTGTTTTTGTATTAGTATACAGCATTTTTTCATTTCTCGTCATTCTCTTTAATCTGCCCACCTCTTCTGTATTTGAGCAAAAGTTGGAAGAAGTTGTCAACTTTCAACGGATCAGTCAATCCATACAGACGGAACAGAATGAAGAGAGTGTTTATAATATTTTATTGGAAAGTTCGGTTAGTTCAGTGTTTGCCGATGCCGCCTGGCTGGAGATACAAAGTGTCAATGATGGCCATAAATTATATACCTATAAAATCACGGAGCGTGAGTCAAAAGACATTCGTGATCATTTGAAGAGCCACAATGTAAAAGGCGCGTTGGAACAAAGCAGTGACCGGACTAAAAATCTCTCCCGGCACCTGGCTTCTCTCAAAGGATCGCGGTTCCGTTCGTTGCTTGCCTTTCCGATTATTGTAAAAGGGGAAACCATCGGTACACTGGCCTTATTGAAAGAACTCCCCGATGGATTTAATAAGGAGATGACCCGGATTGTTTCTGCATTTGCGAACCAAGCGGGTATTTCCATCGAAAACTTCCGATTAATGGAAGAGGCTTTTCAAACAGAGCGCTATAAGGAGGAATTAAAAATTGCCAAAAACGTACAGAAAAGTCTGCTTCCTACGTCTTTAGAGAAGGATGCTGATTTTGACATTTCCGCATTTGCCGAATCGGCCGATGAAGTGGGGGGTGATTATTTTGATACCCTGCGAATCAATGCGCATCAGGTAGCGCTAATCATCGCGGACGTATCCGGAAAAGGAACTACGGCAGCGTTTCACATGTCGCAGATGAAAGGAATTTTCCACAGCCTGGCGCAATTGCAATTGGATCCAAAGGAATTTATGGATCGGGCTAACCGGGCGCTGAGTTTCTGCCTTGAGCGGGGGTCTTTTATCTCGGCCACCTATTTTATTGTCGACTCGCAAGAGAAGGTAATCCGGTATTCGCGGGCCGGTCATTGCCCGGTATTGTATTATGATGCCGCGACAGGCAAAGCCCAGTTTCTCAAAGACCGCGGTACGGCCCTAGGCATGGTGCGCAATCACGACTATTGTAAGCTGCTGGAGACGAATGAAATTCGATATAAGTCCGGGGATATCATGGTGCTCTATACCGATGGAATTACCGAGGCAAAAAATGCGCGGGGCGAAGAATTTGACTACGACCGCCTGGCGGCTGCCCTTATGGAAGTTCCTGAAAAAAGTTCCCAGGAAATAGAAAATCACATTATCCAGCGGCTGCATGAATTCACCGGATCATTAGAAATTAATGATGATTATACATCCATGACCATCAAGTTTAAATAGACAGAACTATAAAAAGAATAAATCGTTAAACACACTGAAACATGGTTCACATAAAGCGACTGCAGGAAGATGGAGCAGATATCATCTCAGTCATTGGGGAAATTGATGCCAGCTCTTCTATTGAACTGGACCTGGCCATTGCCAAAAGCGTGGGTGAAGGATTCAGAAAAATCCTGGTGGACTGCAGTGCATTGGAATACATCTCCTCGGCAGGGCTGGGCGTGTTTATGTCCTACATTGAAGAAATGAAGGACAAAAACATACCCCTCGTTTTGTTTGGGCTGAAGGAGAAAGTAGCGAACACGTTTCAAATACTTGGCTTAGCAGATTTATTACACATACGCGATACCAAGCAGGATGCAAAGAATTTAGCGGATGAGTTATCAGTATAACATAGGGTGTAGCCTCAGCAATCTGAAGGGGATTCGCGAGTTTGTACGAAACTCGTTGAAAGAACAGCATATTCCTGAGATTGAAATGAGCGCCATCGTATTGGCCCTGGATGAGATGTGCTCAAACCTGATGATTCATGCCCATCATTGCAATCCCGATCATTTACTGGAACTGCATATTGATATTCCTACCAAAGGAAAATTCATTTTTGAAATTATTGATGACGGTTCGGTGTTTGACATCAATCAGTTTCATGAGCCCGAACTGGATAACCTCATTCATCAAAAACGGAAGGGCGGCTTAGGGATTCGCCTGGTAAAGGCCATCATGGACGATGTGGAATACCTGAAGCGGGATGATAAAAACGTGTGCCGCCTAACCAAACTCATCAAAGCGGATTAGCCATCATTCAGGCACACACTGGGCCCAAATTCCCCCCGAAATATCCTATTTTTGCGATCTTGTCTTTAGTTAAAGGACTGATTTATGCGCGTATTCTTGTCGGTAGTATTTTTTGGGTGTGCAATCGCTGCGACCAGTCAACCTAAATCCGAGACGGGACCATTACCATTGTTTTCGATAGGTGAACAGCAGGTAACAACGGATGAGTTTTTATATACCTACAAGAAAAATCATCCGAACAAACAGGATTATACCGATGATAAGATTGATGAATACCTGGAGTTGTTCATCAACTTCAAGCTTAAGGTAACGGAAGCCCGTACCCGGGGCCTGGATACAACCGCCAAGTTTGAGACGGAATTTAAAACGTATCGCGAAGAATTGAAAAAACCCTATCGCACTGAGCCAGATGCCCTGGAAAAATTAACCAAGGAAACGTACCAGCGGTTGACGGAAGAGATTCGGGCCGCCCACATCCTGATCGCGTTAAAACCGGATGCAACACCAGCCGACACAACAATGGCCTATCAAAAGATTTCACACCTTAAAAGCAGAGTTCTGGCTGGCGAGGATTTTGAAAAACTGGCTCGTGAGCTATCGGAAGATCCCTCCGCCAAGTACAATGGCGGAGACCTGGGCTACTTCACGGCACTCCAAATGGTTTTTCCGTTTGAGGATGCAGCCTATAGAACTCCAGTAGGTGAAGTATCTGCGATCGTACGGACCCGGTTTGGGTATCATTTGATTAAGGTAAAGGATCGAAAAGCTAGCCGTGGTGAAGTAGAGGTGTCCCATATATTGATTCGGACGGCACAGGATGAAGCGAAAGTTAAAAACACCATTTTTTCGGTATATGATCAACTAAAAGGTGGCCGCAGTTGGGATGAAGTATGCAAAGAGTATTCAGAAGACACCAACACAAGGGAAGCCGGAGGCCGGTTAAAACCATTTGGGGTGGGTGCACTTTCCTCTGTACCTGAATTTGAAGCCATGGCATTTTCCATGCAACAGCCCGGAGATATCTCAGATCCTTTTCAGTCGGCCATCGGTTGGCACATTATTAGGTTGGAGAGCAAGATTCCGTTGCCTTCGTTTAAAGAAATGGAACCTGCTTTGCGAAGAAGAGTTAGTCGCGATGAGCGACTTCAACTATCACAACAAACCCTTCAGGCTAAACGCAGGAAGGAATTTTCGTTTCAAGAGAATGAAGCGATCAAGCAGCAGGTGGTTGTATTGGCCGATTCAAGTTTGATTCGCGGGGCATGGAAATATTCCGGTGCCGAGGAGTTGAGCCCACAAACATTATTTTCTGTTGCGGGGAATGACACGCAAGTTAACAAACTAATACAGTACATCTACGCACATCAAAGGCCCACTGCCGGTTCTCCCATTTCGATTCTAACGCAATTGTACGAGGCCTTGGTTGAAGAAAAAATCGCAGAAGCAGAGGAAGCAAAGTTGATGCGTGAGCATCCGGATTTTAGAAATCTATTGAATGAGTACCGCGAGGGAATTCTCCTGTTTGAAATCATGGAAACGGAAATCTGGGGGAAGGCGTCAGCCGATTCCGCGGGTCAGAAGCGATACTTCGAACAAAATCAATCCCGCTATCAGGCCGGTGAGCGATTGGAGGCCCGCATTTTTTCAGCCTCTGACAAATCGGTAATTGAAGATATTCAAAGCAAGATTTCCCGGGGCGACACGTTAAAGGACAGTGACCTCAAAAAATTCAAGTCTATTCAAAATTTCCGAACCTACGAACGGAAGGACAATAAGGTAATTGACCAAATCAGCTGGTCAACAGGGTTGCATGAAGCAGAAATGGATGGGTTGTTCTACCTTGTGGAGGTTAAACGATTGATTGCGCCCGGTTTAAAAACCTACGAGGAAGCCCGGCCCCAGGTTATTGCTGATTATCAGGATTACCTGGAGAAGAACTGGGTGACAGGATTACGAGAAACGTATCGGGTTAAAATCAATAAAAAAGGAAAAAAGTTTGTTATTGCTCAGCTAACTACCAAATGAAAATATCACGTTTCGTATTGAATCCACTAATCGCAGGATGGTCGTGCTTGCTCCTCGTTGGCTGTGAATTTATTCGCATGAAGCAGGAGCAAACCGAGCCGGAGAATGTACGAAAAGCAGTTGCCCGTGTCAGCAACTCGTTTTTATATCAGGATGAATTAATTGGAATTATTCCTACTGGTTCCAGTGCCGAGGATAGCATTGCCCGAGTTACAGCTTACATCAACAGCTGGATCCGGAAGCAATTGGTGATCAATGAAGCCATGAAGAACATCGATATCAACGAAGCGGAAGTAGAGCGTAAAGTGTTGGACTATCGCTATAGTTTAATCGGCTATGAATATCAGAATTACTATATTAAACAGAACCTGAATGACAGTGTAACCGACAAGGAAATTGAAGCTTATTATAAAGAACGCCTGGACAACTTTATTCTGAAACAGAACATCATACGGGGTACCTATTTAAAGGTGCCGAAGGAAGCTCCGCGTACAAAAAGGATTAAAGAGCTGATGTATTCCACCAAAGAAAAAGAGCTTGCTGAGTTGAAATCGTATTGCCTCAGTTTTTCAGCGGCCTATCACCTGGCGGATTCATCCTGGATTGAATTTGATAAACTGGTGGTTAACTCACCCTTGGCTGAAATCCCCAATAAGATTCAGTTTTTACGGAGCTATAATTACTACGAAACGAGTGATTCGGAATTTCTCTATTTTTTAAAAATTGATGCCTACAAAATTTCGGATAACGTATCTCCGTTGGAATTCGTTAAGCAGGACATTAAAAACATTATTTTAAACAAAAGAAAAGTAGAACTTGCGAAGAAATTGGAAGACGAAGTGTATGAGAATGCTGCAAAAAGACAGGATTTTGAGGTTTTTGACAAATAATTTGATAATTGGGCTGCTGTTTATAGCGCCAGCCATCCAGGCCCAGGATACCGGGTTTGTCGTGGATAAGATCATCGCCAAAGTTGATAATTATATCGTCCTGAAGTCTGAATTAGACCTTGCCTACCAGGCCTATTTGGCAGAGGGGAATCCGAATACCGATGATGCCCGGTGTGAATTGTTTAACCGGCTCATCTTGAATAAGCTGATGGTGGCCAAAGCCGAAATTGACTCGGTGATTGTGACGGACGTGGAAGTGGATGGCAATACAGAGCAGCGGATGGCAATGATCCTTCAAAATTCAGGAAACTCGCCCGAGCAACTCGAGCGCGCCTACGGAAAGACACTCGATCAGATCAAATTGGAATTGCGCGAGCAGGTGCGCGAACAGTTAATCGCGCGCGAAATGACGAGTCGCATTACAAAGGATATTACTGTAACGCCTGCTGAGATTAAGAAGTTCTATAACAAAATCCCGGAAGACAGTTTGCCTTTCTATTCATCGGATGTGGAGGTTGCACAGATTGTGCGGGTTGCCAAGGTAAGTGCGGCCCAGGAACAGGAAGCCATCAAGAAACTTCACGAAATAAGAGATCGGATTTTACAGGGGGAGAACTTCAATCAATTGGCTGCAAAATATTCAGAGGACCCAAGCGCTCAATACAATGGGGGTGAAATGGGGTACGTGGGCCGGGGGGCGATGGTCCCCCAATTTGAGGCGCAAGCTTTCAAGTTAAAAATCGGGGATATTTCCCAACCCTTCAAGTCGCCTTTTGGTTTTCACATCATGCAACTGTTGGACCGCAGGGGAAATGAGTACAATTCCCGCCACATTTTGATTTCGGCTGTGCCTTCCGAAGCCGATATTAAGAAGGCTGCCCACGATCTGGACAGTGTTCGTTCCCGCATCATAAATGACAAACTGAAGTTTGAGCAAGTTGCGAAGGAGTATTCCGATGATGGCAATACCAAAGGCATGGGTGGCTTTTTTACCGATGATGATGGTTCGACCAAGATTTCCATGCGCGACATTGATCCGGTCGTTTACCTGAATATTGACACCATGAAGGTGGGAAACATTTCCCGACCCCTTCAGTATCGTACCGATGATGGCAAAGATGCTGTCCGGATTTTATATTTCAAACGGAAGTTACCTCCCCACGTAGCCAACCTTACGGATGACTGGAACCGCATTCAATCGGCTGCTTTGGCCGAGAAAAAGGACAAGGCGCTTGACCGCTGGTTTATCAAAGCCCGTCAGGATGTTTTTATCAACATCGACCCGGCCTATAACTATTGTAAAATCCTGGAGTAGTGCCGTTGGTGTAGTTCTGAACAAAGGCCTTAGACAAAAACCTTTATCTTTCGTTTAACGATATTGTATGGCTCAGATTTATTCGAACGATGTGGAGGCTGCCGATGCACTGAAGCAGGCTTATCAAAAATTGAAGGCAGAAATTGCCAAAGTGGTTGTGGGGCAGGATGAAGTTGTTCGTCTGGTCCTTACCGCGATCTTTTGCCAGGGGCACTCCTTGTTGGTAGGCGTACCGGGCTTGGCGAAGACCCTTCTGGTTAATACCATTGCCACCTCCCTCGATCTTCAATTCAAGCGAATCCAGTTTACCCCTGACCTGATGCCATCGGATATCGTTGGCGCGGAGACCATGGATAAAGAGCGCAACTTTCAATTTGTAAAAGGCCCCATCTTTGCGAATATCATTCTGGCTGACGAAATCAACCGAACGCCTCCAAAAACGCAGGCTGCCTTGTTGGAATCGATGCAGGAGTATGCCGTAACCATAGCTGGCAAGCACTACGATTTGCCAAAACCATTTTTTGTTTTGGCCACACAAAACCCCATTGAGCAGGAAGGTACCTATCCCTTGCCGGAAGCCCAGTTGGATCGGTTTATGTTTAATATCTTTTTGGATTACCCGTCCTATCAGCAGGAAGTGGACATTGTGAAGAATACCACCACGGATGACCTATTGAAGGTCTCTAAAGTGTTAACGGCCGAGGAGATCGTATCCTTCCAGCATTTGGTTCGCAGAGTACCTGTGGCGGATAATGTAATTGAATATGCAGTAAAGTTAAGTCAGGCAACACGCCCTGGCCAGAACGGAGCCAACATTGCCAATGAATTTCTGGAATGGGGCGCGGGCCCGCGGGCTTCGCAATATTTGGTGTTGGGTGCAAAATGCAATGCGTTGATCAATGGCAAATACTCTCCGGATATAGAAGATGTGCAGGCTGTCGCAAGACCCGTATTACGTCATCGCATCGTTCGCAACTTCAAGGCGGAAGCGGAAGGGATGACGGTGGATAGTCTGATTGGAAAACTGATTTAATGGCGAGCTGCTTCAACCTCCAGTTTGAACCCCACCCCGTGGTAGTTCACAATTTGAACACGCGGATCTTCTTTCAGGTATTTTCTGAGCTTAGAGATGAACACATCCATCGAGCGGCCTAAAAAGTAATCATCATTACCCCACACGGCTTTCAGAATCTCTTCCCGTTTCAGCACCCGGTCTTTGTTGGTGCACAACAATTTTAAAACCTCGGCCTCTTTTTGTGTAAGTGTTTTTTCTCCGCTGGTATGGCGTAGGGTAAAATTATGGCAATCAAAGTTGAACTCGCCCAATGCGAAATTTTCATCCTTGATGGGGGCAGCACTCCTCCGCAAGAATACGTCAATACGCAGGCAGAGTTCTTCCATGCTGAACGGTTTCACCAGGTAATCGTCTCCTCCGCTTTGGAAGCCTGTGATTTTATCCTCCAGCATGCCTTTGGCAGTAACAAAAAGAATCGGAATATTTTTGTCTTTTTCCCGGATTTGTTGTGCGAGTGTAAAACCGTCTTTCTTCGGCATCATCACGTCCAGAATACACAAGTCGAATTTTTTTTCGTTAAAAAGGTGCAGGCCATCATCACCATTTTCCGACAAGGTAACCTCGTATCCCTTTATGGCCAGGTTATCTTTAATTACAAACCCGAGATTCGGGTCGTCTTCCACCAATAGGATTTTTACACTCATACGGTTGTAAGGGGTAATACGATAGAAAAGCAACTTCCGTTGCCGGGTTCGCTGCTTACCGTTATTTTTCCTTTGTGTGCCTCTACGATCAGTTTCACGTAGCTTAAGCCCAATCCGAAGCCTTTTACATCGTGCAGGTTGCCGGTCGGTACGCGGTAAAACCGGTAAAATATTTTGCGTTGATCTTCAGGACGAATACCGATGCCATTGTCCTGAATGTTGATGCCGATGCTGCCATTGACATTGAACGTCTGGATGGTAATCCTGGGCGCTTGTTGATTGTATTTGATAGCATTGTCAAAGAGGTTGAAAAGAACATTGATCAGGTGTAGTTTATCGGCCAGCACCGTAGAGTTTTTGGCTTCCAGCGAAAGCGATAGCGTTGCTTTCGAGCTGATGGAATTGTTCTTTGCTGCTTCCTGAATCAGTTCATGCACATCGTAAATTTCCTTCTTCAGTCCAATGTCTTCCTTTTCCAACCTGGCCATTTGCAGCACGCGCTCAACTTGTTGCTTCAAACGTTGATTTTCATTTTCGATGATGGTGGCATAGTTCAACAAGCGTTCGGGCATTTGCACGATGTTGGGATCTTTCAATACAGCCGTTGAAATGGCGATGGTGGACAACGGGGTTTTAAACTCGTGTGTCATGTTGTTGATGAAGTCCTTTTGAATTTCAGATAATCGCCTTTGTTTTAGAATGACCAACAGGGTATAAATGAAAAAGAAAATAACGATCAGCAACACTGCCGATGAGAATCCCCAGATACCCATTTGACTGATCAGGTTCGCCTCTACCATCGGAAAGCGCACTCCAAAATAATAGCCATCATTTTGCCAGGTAGGGAGTTCCGAAAAATTAACCGGTACTATTCTTTTCGGTGAAACGGAATTTCCGCCTTTCATGCATTTTTCCACACAATCGTAAACACCAAATTCAAAATCAGTCGGCAGGTTCCGTTTTTCAAATTCTGTAACCAGAAGAAATTCAAGCAGGTTATTGTCGATGGGTCCGTTTACCAACACCACAAAGTAGTTGGTGGACAATTGCTTTACAGGGTTGTTGGCCGGAGAAGGGGTTTTGGTGATATCCAGAATTTTGGTGGAGACATTCGTGAGCGCCCGGGTTACATCCTGATTAAACTGATTTTCTTTCAGATCGAATGCCCTGCGAACCCAGTACACCTGAATGGCCGTAATACCTAAAATACTGACGGCAGCCAGTACGATAACAATTCTTAGGGTTAAGCGACTCACCTTACAAAGGTAGAGAGTATTCAGAGTCGCGAACGATTGATTAACAAGTCCTTAACATTATTTAGGCCTTCGTTAACACGTGGTCTGGTTTTTGAGTCGGATGTTTGTATCGTTCAACAGAACAAACTAAGTTTAACCCTAAAATATTGAAGCAATGAAAAAATTCCTCTTTCTGGCCGTTTTCGCACTTTTTGCAGGCGTTGCCGCAGCACAACAAATTCCTACCACTACTTTGGGTAAAGACGAAGTGAAAAGCGATGTGGCCGTTTTTGCCTGGGACAACACCACGCATGATTTCGGAAAAATCAAGCAAGGAACCCCGGTTACCCACGAATTCAAGTTCACCAATACCGGCAAAGCACCCCTGGTAATCACCAATGTGCAGGCCTCCTGCGGGTGCACCACCCCGGCCTGGACGAAAGATCCTGTAATGCCTGGTGGCCAGGGATTCATTAAAGCTACCTACAATGCCGCCTCGGTAGGCGCGTTCAATAAAACTGTGACCGTTACTGCCAACATTGAAGCCGGGTTCGTTCAACTGGTAATTAAAGGGGAAGTTCAACCAACACAAGCGGGTAAATAGTACCTGGATCGCATTCTCAAAAAGGGTCAGGATTTATTCCTGACCTTTTTTTGTATCTATTCTCTTTCTTGATAGTAGGAATCAATGATGTGTTGCGAAATGATTTTATAGATTTCAGCAACCGGTTCATCATCTTGAAGAAACTCAATGTGGCGGTCTAAAATTTCAAGGTCGCCTCTTTTTGCCGGTCCGGTTTGAGCTTGTTCGGGACCCAAGGTTAGGCTTTTATTAACGGTTTCCGTAATCAAGGGTTTGAGCCATTCAAATTCCAGGCTGTTTTGCTTTAAAACATCTTTAGAAATGGTGAGCATATGGTTCACGAAGTTGGAAGCAAATACAGCGGCAACATGCAAAGCCTTTCGTTCTTCGGAGGCGATCTTTCGTACCTGATTGCTTAATGATTTAGCGATCACCGAAAGTAATGCTTCGGCCTCAGCAGTATTCGTTTCAATAAAGAGGGGGACGGAGCGAAAGTCAACTTTTCGATTCTTAGTGAAGGTTTGGAGAAAATAGAGAACCCCAATGTGTGGGGTGGCTGCATATTGAAGTTCAGTAATCGGTTGGCTCCCGGAGGTATGAACCAGTATGGCCTCATCAGGCAAAATGATTTCCTGGGCTACCTGCCGGATCGCATCATCCGTAACCGCAATAATAAACAACCTGGAATCACTGGTTGAGAAATCCAGAGAAGCTTTTACCTCGGCTTGATAAAGTCGTTCAGTAAGGGCTTCGGCATGACTTGGATTAGGACTGTAAACCTCCTTCACCACAAAGCCGGCATTATCCAAAGCCGGAGCCAGGTGCCAGGCCAGGTTACCGGAACCGATAAATGAAACAAAGTTTGAAGCGGCCACTTTTACTATATGATGTGTGAATAAAATTAGCCAATTAACTGACATAAATCATCCGCTTTAGTAAAACCAGGTTTGTAACTTTCCGGTATTATCAATACAATAATGGAACTTCCCTATACAACACCTGCGCAGGCTGTGAAACTTATCAAATCCGGAGACCGGGTATACCTGCATGGCAGTGCTGCAACCCCTGGCACATTGCTAAAGGCGCTGGCCGAAAACTCAGAACACTTGCGAAATGTGGAACTGATTGCGGTGAGTACACTGGGTCAATTGGATCTTACTAAGCCCGTCTACAAAGACCGGTTTTACTTTAACTCGCTTTTTGTCTCTGAAAATATCAGGGAATGTGTCAACAGCGACAACGGTGAATATATTCCCATCTTCCTGAGCGAAATATCAAGACTCTTTGAAAAAGGAATTTTACCGATTGATGTGGCCTTGATTCACGTTTCTCCACCCGACAAGCATGGGTATTGTTCTCTGGGCACATCGGTGGATGTTGCCAAGTCGGCAGTGAAACATGCGAAGAAAATTGTGGCGCAAATAAATCCAAAAATGCCCCGTACCCACGGAGATGGATTTGTGCACGTGAGCCGGATTGATGCCATGGTAGAAGCCAATGATGTGTTGCCGCAGGTCAATTATGGAAGCAGAATTTCAGAATCGGAGATGACGATTGGTAAAAAGGTTGCAGAACTGATTGAAGACCGATCCACATTGCAAATGGGAATTGGGGCTATTCCGGATGCGGTCTTACAATCACTGGGGCATTGCAAAGACCTCGGCATCCATACGGAAATGTTTTCGGACGGTGTAATTGATCTGGTGAAAAAAGGGGTGGTTACGAATGCGTATAAGAAAAAACATCGCGGCAAAGTTGTCACCGCGTTTGCTATCGGTACGGATAAGTTATACCACTTCATTGACGATAATCCCAGTTTCGCTTTCCTGGAAGCAGATTATGTAAACGATACCCGGGTTATCCGATCTAATCCAAAGGTGGTGGCCATCAACAGTGCCATTGAAATTGATATCACCGGTCAGGTGTGTGCCGATTCCATTGGCACCTATCAATACAGTGGTGTGGGCGGTCAGATGGATTTTATTCGTGGAGCCTCTTTATCGGAAGGTGGCAAACCGATCATCACATTGGCGTCTACTACCCGAAAAGGAGAATCGAAAATCGTTCCCTTCCTGAAGCCCGGTGCCGGAGTGGTTTCGACCAGAGCGCATGTACACTATGTGGTTACCGAATTTGGCATCGCCAATTTGTACGGAAAGAACCTGCACCAGCGGGCCTTGGCCTTGATGAACGTTGCCCATCCAACCAACCGTGAGATGCTGGAAAAAGAAATCATTAAGCGCTTCGGATCTCGACAGTTTGCAGTGAGCTAAACTGATACCTTGTAAATTTCCGCCAGCTTTTCAACTACAAAATCAACCTCTTCCGGGGTATTGTACTTACTGAATGAGAATCGCACGGCTCCGCGTTTCGAGTTTGGATACAGCGCGCCCAGCACATGCGATCCAGTTGTTGCACCACTCGAGCAGGCGCTCCCTCCGGAGGCTGAAATGCCTGCCAGATCAAGGTTAAACAGCAGCATCTCGTTTTCTTCCGACTCCGGTAATGAAACATTTAAAACCGTATACAAACTGGTTTCAAGATTTCCAGAGTTTCCATGAAAGCTCACTCCTGGCATCGTATCATTAAGTTTTTTAATCATCCGTTTCTTAAGTCCTTCAATCAAGGTGCGGTGCTCATCCAGGTGCTGATAGCAGATTTCAAGCGCCTTTGCCAGACCCATAATTCCGGAAACATTTTCAGTTCCCCCGCGCAGGTTTCGCTCCTGGGCACCCCCTTGCATGAAGGGATGTATCTTTTTATCCTTATTGATGTACATGAACCCTACTCCTTTCGGGCCGTGAAATTTGTGGGCCGCAGCGGCCATACCATGAACTTTCAACTTTTTTAAATCATGCCGGTAATGTCCGATCGTTTGGACGGTATCCGAGTGAAAGTAGGCTTTGTATTTTTCACATAATGCACCCACCGCTTCAATGTCCAGCAGGTTGCCAATTTCATTGTTGGCGTGCATCAAAGAAACCAGGGCATTGGGGTGTGCTTTTAGCAGATCTTCCAGGTGATTCAGATCTACATCGCCCGAAGAAGTCAACTGTACATGGCTAACTTTTAACGCGCCCTGCTTCTCTAATAGGTCAAGGGTATGAGTTACAGCATGGTGCTCAATGGGCGAAGAAATAGCATGTTGAATGGAATACGTTTCAACAGCACTGCGAATGATGGCGTTATCGGCTTCGGTACCGCCTGAGGTAAAGATGATTTCCCCTGGGGTGCAGTTCAGAAGTTCCGCTATTTTTTTTCGGGACGATTCAATGGCTGCCCTTACTTTACGACCATGCGAATGGGTAGAAGAGGGATTGCCAAAATCCTCCAACAGAAAGGGTTTCATCGCCTCGAATACTTCCGGGTCGAGGGGGGTGGTGGCCGCGTTATCCAAATAAACTCTCATTACCCAATGATTTCCTTGATGTTGTTGATAATTCGCTGGGCCAATTCATTTGCCTTCTGCTCGTTTTGCGATTCGGCATAAATGCGAATGATGGGTTCCGTATTGCTCTTTCGCAAGTGCACCCATTCTTTTTCCCTCTCAAAGTCAATTTTCACCCCATCAATTGTATTGATATTTTCATGCGCATATCTCGATTTTATTTTTTCCAACACGGCATCAACATTGATCTGCGGGGTCAGTTCAATTTTGTTTTTAGAGATGAAATAGGCAGGATAGGTTTTTCGCAATTCGGAGGCTTTGAGTTTTGATTTAGCGAGGTGACTGAGAAAAAGCGCAATTCCCATCAGCGCATCACGACCGTAATGAAAATCAGGAACAATTACACCGCCATTGCCCTCACCTCCAATCACAGCACCCGTTTCTTTCATTTTATTGACCACATTAACTTCACCCACGGCCGCTGCTTGGTATAGTCCGTTGTGTAGTTCGGTAACATCGCGCAACGCTCGGGTGGAGGAGAGGTTGGATACGGTATTGCCCTTCTTTTTACGAAGGATGTAATCAGCAACAGCCACCAATGTGTATTCCTCGCCAAAAGGTTTTCCGTCTTCCTGAATCAACGCCAGCCGGTCTACATCGGGGTCAACCACAATTCCCAAATCACAGCGTTCTTTTTTTACCACGCTGGAGATTTTTTTGAGATGTTCCGGCAGGGGTTCAGGATTGTGTGGGAATTTTCCATTAGGCTCACAGTAAAGTTCCACCACGTTCTTTACACCCAATGCTTTCAGTAACATGGGCACAGCAATACCGCCTGTAGAATTTACTGCGTCTACCGCAATTTTGAATTTTGAATTTCGAATAGCCCTTGCATCTACCAGCTTATGCTTAAGAATCAGTTGAATGTGTTTTTGGATATAGGTGTCATTTTTCAGGTAACTTCCCAACAAATCGATCGGGGCAAAACTGAAACTGTCTTTTTGAGCGAGCTGCAACACCACGGCCCCATCTTCGGCTGAAATAAACTCTCCTTTTTCGTTCAGAAGTTTCAGCGCATTCCACTGCACAGGATTATGACTGGCAGTAAGGATGATGCCACCCCCGGCTTTTTCCAAAGTAACGGCCAATTCAACTGTGGGTGTGGTGGATAAGCCCAGATCAACAACATGCAATCCCAACCCCTGTAATGTTGCCGCCACCAATTGGCTTACCATTTCACCGGAAGGCCGCGCATCGCGTCCGATCACCACTTTCTTTCCCTTTCGGGATTTGATCCAGGTTCCGAAAGCAGCAGCAAATTTTACCGTATCAACAGGAGTCAGGGCATCTCCGGGCGCACCTCCAATGGTTCCGCGAATACCCGAAATAGATTTAATTAACGTCACAGAGGAAAATTGAATTTTGTGACCGCAAATCTAAGAAAATTGAGTGGAGGCGAATTATGCCTTTTTGTTAATCGCAGGCATTTCAGTTACTGCATTAGCCTTGTCGGGATCCCCGCAAGCCTCACCTTCGCCAATAACTTTACCACAATATCCACAGGTAATCCCTTCTTTTGCAAGAAACGGACTTTGTGTTGCACAAGTACCCCTAAACTCACCATTCTTTACAAAAAGCAAACGAACTGACATCAGCAGAAAGAAGAGTCCAAATATTCCGAGGGTTAATAGAAAAACAGCCATGGCGAATACGAATTGCGTTCTCGAATTGCGACTTTTACGACACAAAATTACAACAGATAACCCTTATTATTAAGTTTCCTGGTTATGAAAAAAACACCTCTTTCTGCTCCGGACCCCCACCGCGAAGCCAAGCTGCAAGCCTTTGACCGGTTGCTGACGGTAATGAATGAATTGCGCGAAAATTGCCCCTGGGATAAAAAGCAAACAATGGAGACACTGCGGCATCTGACCATTGAAGAAACGTATGAGCTTTCCGATGCCATTCTGGAAAAGAACTATATCGAGGTGAAAAAGGAGTTGGGCGATTTAATGCTGCACAATGTCTTTTACGCTCGCATTGCTACAGAAGCCGGATTATTTGATATAGCCGATGTTCTCAACTCGATTTGTGATAAGCTAATTGAGCGCCATCCGCACGTGTATGGTGATGTGATAGCCACTGATGAACAGACCGTGAAAGAGAACTGGGAGAAGATCAAATTAAGAACGGGAAATAAATCGGTCTTGGAAGGTGTACCCAAGTCATTACCGGCCCTGGTGAAGTCCATTCGCATTCAAGACAAGGCACGAGGCGTTGGCTTTGATTGGGAGCGAAAGGAGCAAGTTTGGGAAAAAGTGGAAGAGGAGATGCAGGAGTTTAAAAAGGAATTCAATGCCGAATCCAATGTGGCGGTTGACAAAGAGAAGGCCATGGCTGAGTTTGGTGATTTGTTGTTTTCACTGGTTAACTATGCACGGTTTATCAACATCGACCCGGAGGAAGCCCTTGAACGAACCAATAAAAAATTCATTAAACGATTTCAATATTTGGAAACGGAATCTGCGAAAGAGGGAAAGAAGATGGGTGAGATGACATTGGCTGAAATGGACGCGTACTGGAATCGCGCAAAAACCCTTTGATCAGTTATTATCCCACTCAAATTCTTCTTCTGATAATTCCAATTCCTTTTTCTTTTTTTGCCCTTTCAATTTAAAGGCGTCTTTCAATTCCTGAACTTCTTTTTTGAAATCGGAGGCAATTTTTTTCTTGACGGCATCTTTGTCCAGACTCACTTCATACTGATCGGTGGTGCCGGTAATTTTTAAAAAAATCTTTGGAGTACCCGTACCGTCATCCTCCACGGCCCCAAAAGCTTCATCGGGATCGATTTTCTTCTTGTTGCGAAAAGGTGCCACCACTCGGTAATCAATGTGTTGATCAAACGTGTGGGTACCGCTTAATTGAATGGTGGTAGCATTACTCTTGATTTCCATTTGCGGTAAATAGATAGTTTGCTTCTCAATGTGAATCTCATTCTTAAGATCAGCAAAACGCATATGATTCAGACTTTCATCATCCAGGTACTTATTCAATTTTTTCAACGGTTCAAAGTTGTTGAGTTCGCCATTCCGTAGGGTGGCACTGATGTCGGCAATTAAGGTGGAGGGAATCAAATTGAGTTTTTCATTTAAAACCATTTCCAATTCAACATCCGCAAAGGCTTGTCCTTTCAAATGCTTGTCGATAATGAAATCCTGATAGAAATTTTCAAATACGTAGAAAACGCTGTCCAAATGAATACCATTTAGTTTGAAGGAAGAGATCACATCGATGGCTTTTGAATTTTTTGCATCAACAATGCCATTCAGCGTCAACTGGCCGCCCATAGTACGCATGGTAATGTTTCGCGAGACGGCCACTTGATTTTTCACCAGCAAATCACCTTTGATATTCTGCGGCTCAAATCGCCTGTACTTCATTCGTTTTACATCGCAATTAAAGTTCATTTGCAAATCGGGTGAAATACTAAACTGATAGTCTTTTGATTCTTCCTGTCCAAACCCGATAGCAAACAATTGGTCCAGATCCAGAAAATCCGATTTCAAATCCGTTTCAATGCCAATGGGTTGGTTTTCAAAAAGCAGAAACGTGATGATGTTTTTAAAGAACCCATTCAAACGAAAGTCACTATTCTCAAAAAAACCACTGACATTGCTTAATGCCAGATCATTGTTGTTGAAATGCAATGCACCTCCAATGTCTTTGAAATGAATGTCTTGCTTTCCGTAAACAAAATTAACTTCCTTCATGGTGATGGCACCACTCGTTGAAACCTGTTGCGCAGTTGCTTTTTTACGAAGCAGTGAGATGCGACCCTCAAACAAAATATCGGTATGCAAAGTCCCACTCAGTTCTTTCACCTCCGCAATGGGATAGAAATTATTTATGGAGGCGGCATCCAGTTCTCCGGTAAAGTCAAACGTGACATAGGGATCGTCAAATTCGGTGATGCTGAGATTGGAGGTGAATAATTTTCCGTTGAGTTCACCCGTTATGTCTTTTAGAAAGAGCTTTGCGTCTGAGAAGTTGGTGAGGGAAGGGCTGGCAAAGGATCCATTCAGATTCGCTTTTGAGATTCTGGATTGGTAATCGGGATGATACAGAGTGGCATCGTTACAGCCAAAGGCAGCTGAAATGAAAGGACTTTTTCGATCGCTGATTTCTCCTTTCAGGGAGAGATTAAAGAATACATCACCTTCGCTTCGATATTGTTTAAGCTTTTTACTGGTTTCTTCCGGTAATAGCGATAACAGGGTTTGTATATCGGTATCTTTCCCTTCTGCTTTTAGGTCAATCAGATTTTTTTCTTTGAAGAGGTAGTTGCCGGTAATGTCAAATTGCGAAGAGCCTGTTTTTAGCACCGAGGAGTGAAAGATTACTTCTTTTTTATCGTCATCGTAATCTAAATTCGCATCTACAGCAAACGTTTTGTTGGTAAGAAAGAGAGTTTGGCCGATTCCAATTTGTTCTGTGATAACATCACCTTGTGCTGCTATTTTATAAAGATCACCATCAACCAAAATCGAAGCCGTGAGTTTTTCACTGTTAAAGACATGGTGCTGCCGCACTTGTTGGTCCTGGTAGCTGACAATGGTTTCAAGCAGTTGAACATTTCTTAAATCAAAGCGAACCGTGCCGCCTTCTCCCGGGGTGTCTTTGAGAATAATAAAATTCCCTTTACCGGCTGCATTCACTTTAAGATTGGTTTCACTGCCGGTTACGGTCAGGCCTCGGATGGAATAATTTCCTTTCCACAATTCAATGGGGTTGAGTGTAAAGGCCAATCGCTCCGCAGTTAGTAAAGGATAATTTCCCGGATGGCTGTCTTCAACGTAGACATCCGTAAATACAATAGCCAGGTTAGGGAAATCAGAGAAAGTCGAAATATCGATCTTCCCGATTTTAACAGGTGTATTAAGATGCTTATTCGCTTCATTTACAAACTGACGAATGATTCTGTCTTTGAATAAAAAAACAGAGATCATAATTCCGCCCATGATCACCACTATCGAAAGGAAGAAGTAGAGCAGGATTTTCCGAAGTCGTTTCAAAAGTTTAAAAAATGGTTAGGCAAAAATAGGGAAGAATTAAACGATACAGGCAGTGCTCACGGCATTGGTACTTCAAAACGGGCAAAGTGGTCTTTTATTGAAAGCCGGCTTGTTAGAAAATTTATTTTTTTGCACAATTCCAATTCTCTTTTACCTTTGCAGTCCCAAAAGAAGGGAGCTTAGCTCAGCTGGTTCAGAGCATCTGCCTTACAAGCAGAGGGTCGGGGGTTCGAACCCCTCAGCTCCCACAAAAAGCCGCCTGCAAAGGTGGCTTTTATTATTTCCAATAATCATACTGCATATACTGTGCAGTCTCCCGGGCTACTTCCGGGCTTTGTAGTTTTGATACTACGTAAAAGGCCATATCCATACCTGCTGATACCCCAGCAGACAGAATGATTTTACCATTATCAACATAGCGTTTGTCGCTTACAATCCGGGTATTTGGGGCAAGTAGTTTCAATGTGTCGAGGGCCATGAAATGCGTAGTTGCTTCCAGGTTTTCCAATAATCCGGCTTTGGCGAGAATAAGTGCCCCGGTGCAAACCGATAAGATCAATTCAGTATGTATCGCTTGCAACTGCACCCATTGGATCATCACTGGATTATCCATCTCCTTTCTCGAACCAAACGGTCGACCATCGGCATGGTACCCACCCCCTCCGGGAATCAGAATGATATCCGGGGCAGGCATATTGGCAAAGGTATACAAGGGTTTTACCACGAGTTGATTGCGTGCAGTAATGGTATCTTTTTCGGCCACTGTAAACACTTCATAGGGTTGTCCGGTCTTTCTTTTTCCGGTTACCGAAAAGACTTCAAACGGGCCGGCAAAGTCAAGTACTTCTACGTCATCAAAAAGGACAATGGCAATCTTTTTCATGATTGGAATTTTCGGAAGTTAAACCCAAGCGAAGATACGAGTCAAATGAGGAACGATACCCTTATTGGATGATTGCGAATTTCTTTGTTAATTATTTTTTGGGTAAGTTATCTGTTATTACGATGATCGATACACAGTTATTAATTGAACGGGGGGCCACGTATCTCAACTTGCCACCGGAGGAGGTTTTATTCCAGGAGGGGAGTCAGTGCCGGTATTATTTTCAGGTGGTTAGCGGACAGGTGCGTTGGGTGAATATTAATCAGGCCGGGAACGAATATCTGCAAACACTCGTGGAGCAAGGTGAAAGCATTGGCGAGTTACCCTTGTTTGATGGGAAACCGTATGCAGCAACAGCCATTGCGAATAAACCCACCTGTCTGTTACGGCTTCCGAAAGAGGATTTTCATCGTTTGCTGATCGACTTTCCGCAGATTCACTTTTCTTTTTCTTCCTTATTAGCGCAACGATTGCGTTTCAAATTTTTCATGCTTAAAAAAATGGCTCAGCATGATCCGGAGGATATCATTGAAACCTTGTTAGAGTATTTATCAGAACAAAAATCACACATCTGCGCCACCTGCAATCAGGTACAACTTACCCGCAGGCAGATTGCTGAAATGACGGGTTTTCGGGTAGAAACCGTGATTCGGGTTATGAAAAATCTTAACACGAAAGGAGTTCTCCGCATTTACAGGCGTAAAGTGTATTTTGGAGATCCGGCATCGTGTGTCCATGCACAGTGCAAGAGAGTGGGTTTGAAAAGGGATAATCAAAAGCCGGGGAAATTTGTTATAGGGATGAACTATTACTAATCTATGAATCAAAAATTATTTGGCCAGTCAGGCTTGCGGGTTTCAGAATTATGCCTGGGTACCATGGGCTTTGGCACAGAATGGAAGTGGGGCTGCGATAAAGAACAGAGCAAGCAGATCTTTGATGCCTTTGCAAATGCCGGGGGAAATTTCATTGATACGGCCAACCGCTACACCGAGGGCACTTCCGAAAAGTTTGTCGGTGATTTTATTGCCAAGGATCGCGATCATTTTGTGGTGGCCACTAAGTATTCGTTACGCGATCGAACCGGAGATCTCAATTTTGTTGGGAACCATCGTAAAAACCTGATGCGCAGTGTGAAGGATAGCTTGTGGCGGCTCAATACCGAGTACATGGATGTGCTTTGGGTACACGCCTGGGATAGCTGGACTCCCACGGAAGAAATTATGAAAGGGTTGGAAGACCTGATCAGTCGCGGAATGGTGCACTATATTGGAATCAGTGATACCCCGGCCTGGGTGGTGAGCCAGGCGAATACGATGGCTCAACTGCGTGGTTGGAACCAGTTTGTTGGATTGCAGATTGAGTACAGTTTAGTTCAACGCACGGTGGAGGCAGAACTATTTCCCATGGCAAAAGCGTACGGGATGACCATCACACCCTGGGCTCCGTTGGCCGGAGGTGCGTTAACCGGCAAATATTTGAAGGGCGAAAAAGGCCGCCTGCCCGAGAGTAGCAATCGGTTGGGCGATCGGGCCACATTGATTGCAAAAAAAGTGGTGGAAGTTGCAGAACAACTAGGAGTAACCCCCGGGCAATTGGCCATTAACTGGACCCGGCAACACAAAGGACAATCTGTTATTCCCATTGTGGGTGCTACCAAAGTATCTCAGATCGAAGACATACTGGGTTGCCTGAAGTTTGAGATCCCTGCAACCGCTATGAAGGAATTGAACGAGGTATCCCAAATTGAATTGCCATTCCCACAAAAGTTTTTGACTGAACCGGGCGTGTTGGATGTATTGTACGGGGGCATTAAAGATAAAATGACGGACTCACGATAGTAAAACAATTTATAATTTTGGATTTCAAATAGCGGTGAGCGAAATCCGAAACCCGAAATTCATGATTATGAAAAGATGGCTATTGATTACCTCATCCATGCTGCTGATGTTTTCATCCTACGCACAAACCGTTCCAGATAGTTTATACATGGTAATCTACACGACCGGACCAGCCTGGGATGCATCAAAGTCACCGAATGAGCAAACCTACTTTAAGGAGCATTCCTCCAATCTATCGAAACTTCGACAAGCCGGAATTATAAAAGCAGGTGCCCGATATGCAGAAAAGGGAATGATCGTGCTTTCTGCAAAATCGTATGCGTCAGCCAAAGAAATAATTTTTGCTGATGTAGCGGTTCTCAACAAGTTATTTCTGGCAGAGGTGCAGAAATTATCTGTCTTTTACGAGGGTTGTCTTGAGGGCCCCAAATGATCTCCGTGTAGCATGGAATTTAAGGAGCGTAAAATTACAGTCAACCGCCATCAGGTAAGTTATTTTGATGAAGGTAAACGACAGGCATTGCCGGTTGTTTTTATTCACGGGTTTCCATTCAGCAAGGCGATGTGGAACAACCAACTGGAAGCATTAAAAAAGGACTACAGACCCATTGCCTACGATGTACGCGGGCATGGACAGTCGGATATGGGGCGGGATGATTTCAGTATCGATTTGTTTGCCGATGACTTGCTTGCGCTCCTGGATGAACTAAAAATTCCAAAGGCCCTTGTTTGTGGGCTTTCAATGGGTGGCTACATTGTGTTAAACGCCATACAAAAACAGCCGAATCGATTTGCCGGGTTGGTACTCACCGATACCCAATGCGGAGCTGATACCTCCGAAGGTCGTGATAAACGGATGAAGACAATTGCCTTCATAAAAAAGAATGGACTTGAGGTTTATGCCGGTGAATCTTTGAAAAACCTGTTTGCCGAGGAATCTTTTCAGATGCGCAAGGAAGAAGTTGAATTCATTCATCAGACAATTCTTGCTACACCCACTGAGGTGGTGTGCCAAACACTTCAGGCTCTTGCCGACCGGAAGGAAACGTGTTCGTACTTACCCAAGATAAAAATACCGGTATGCATCATGGTTGGTGAGGAAGATAAAATTACCCCACTACCAATGGCTGAGAAAATGGCGGCCGGTATTAAACAGGCGCAAGTGGTAGTGGTAAAGGGAGCTGGCCATCTTTCCAGTCTGGAACGTACCGATCAGTTTAATCACGTATTGATGAGCTTTTTAAATGCATGTACTACCTTAAATAATTAAATCACAACTATGAAAAGGTCTTTATTGTTCATTATTGTTTCTCTTATTTCCTACAGTGTCGTAGCACAGAAAACCGAAGCACTATTTAATGTATTCTTGAAAGATGAGAACATTGGCCAAATTAAAGCAATTGAAACGAATACCGGCAGTACCATCATCCGCGATATTCAATCAACAACAGATGCCAGGATTTTTGCCTTTTCAATTCACGTGGAGTCGGATACTAAAATTACTAAGGGAAATGAAATAATGACCGAGGGAATTGCGTACAGGCATGCCAACCGGGGAGCAGAAGATGTTCATGCTTCAACGAAGCGTGTGTCGAACAAAAAGTATGAACGTACCAGAAATGATAAAAAAACATTCCTTGAGAATACCGAGATTACCTTTTGTATAGCAGACCTATATTTCAAAGAACCGAAAGGACTAAGTAAGATCTATTCCAATATGTGGGCCGAAATGGTGGCAGTCAAAAATCTTGGAAATGGAGTTTACCAGATTACTGCCCCGGATAATAAAAAATCTCTATACACCTATAAGAACTCAAAATTAACTACTATTGAATTGGACACTCCTGCCGGCAAGGTAATCTCCAAACGGAAATGACACTAGTAGGGCGAAGGACTTACGCTGGTCCAGCCTCCATCTACCACTAATGTTTGGCCTGTAATGTGGCCCGCTTCCGGTGAAACAAGAAAAAGTGCTGCCGAGGCAATATCCTTCGTGGTAGCCGGTTTACCGATGGGCGTAATCCGCGACCAGGTGCTTTCGTAATCAGGATCGCTTCTGGTTCGTTCTGTAACAGTGGCACCCGGAGCAATGGCATTTACTGTGATTCCATAAGGCGATAATTCCAGCACTAAATTCTTTGCCAGCATTTCCAGGGCAGCCTTGCTCATACCGTAGGCAGCCAGGTTTTTATGGGCCTGGTGTCCGGTTACCGAGGACATGAATAGGATTCGACCCCCGGTTTCCTGCTCTTTCATTTGGCGCGAAGCGTGTTGTGCCAGAAAAAAACTGCCGCCAAGATTTAACCGCATTACTTTATAAAAATCTTCGGGTTTGTAATCGAGAAAATCTCCGAACAGGGTAATCCCTGCGTTGGCGATGACAATGTCCAGGTGGCCAAAACGTTTTGCGGCTTCAGTTACCAATTGCTCCAGGAATGAAACCTCACCACTGTCACCGGCCAAGGGGATACAACTTCCATGTTCCAATTTGATTTTTTTGGCTGCTTCTTCGGCCAGCGCCACTTCAATGTCGTTTAGAATCACATGCGCTCCTTCGCGGGCTAATTGCCGACAAATTTCAAGACCTATGCCTTGCCCCGCTCCGGTTACAATGGCTACTTTATTTTTAAACCGCATTCTTAAAATGGGATTATAATTTAAGGCTCTTACCTAAATCGTAATTCGAAATTCTGAAATCCGAAATCCTAATGTGAGTCTCTGGATACTTCGCTTCCTGAACTACCCTGTAAAAAATCCAGATCTGCACCTTCGCTTGCCTGTTGCACATATTTCTGGTACAACATCACATAACCACGATCATATTTTTTATGAATGGGTTTCCAGGCCAATTTTCGTTTTTCAAGTTCATCGGCCGGTACGTCCAGTATTAACGTCCGTTTGGTAACGTCAAGTTGAATAGTATCACCTGATTTCACCACGGCAAAGTTACCACCCAGCGCGGCTTCGGGCGAGGCGTGGAGGATGACCGTACCAAAACCGGTACCACTCATTCGACCATCTGAAATGCGGACCATATCGGTAACACCCTTGGCTAAAAGTTTTTTCGGTAACGCCATATTACCTACTTCCGGCATGCCCGGGTAGCCGATGGGTCCTACATTTTTCAATACCAGGATACTGGTTTCATCCACCTCAAGATCTGGTAAATCAATCCGTTTTTTATAGTCATCAATATCTTCAAACACAATCGCTTTTCCGTTATGCTTCATTAAATGAGCGCTTGCTGCGGAGGGTTTCATCACGGCTCCATGTTCACATAAGTTACCTCTTAAAATGGCCACACCCGATAGCGGATTAAAGGGCTTCAAACTTGTGGCAATAACTTCGCGGTTATAGCATTGCGCTGTTGAATAATTTTCTTGAATGGATTTTCCGTTTACGGTAATGGCCTCCCGGTGGAGCATTGAGTCCAACTCCTTCAATACGGCCGGAAGCCCGCCTGCATAGTAAAGATCTTCCATGAAGTACTTTCCGGAAGGCTGGAGGTTGGCAATCAGGGGTACATTGGCTGAAAGTTTGTCAAAGTCATCCAACTTCAATTCCACACCAATCCGTTTGGCAATTGCCAACAAATGAATAATAAAATTGGTAGAACCTCCGATGGCTGCGTTGGTGATGATTGCATTCTCAAAGGCTTGTCGTGTAAGCACATCCGAAAGGCGTAAATTTTCTTTTACCATTTCCACAATGCGAATACCCGACCATTGTGCCAGTACTTTTCTTCTGGAATCCGCTGCAGGAATGGCCGCATTCCCGGGTAATGACAGGCCCAATGATTCAACCATACAGGCCATGGTAGAGGCTGTACCCATGACGGCACAATGACCGCGACTGCGGCACATGCACTCTTCAGCAACCGTTAGTTCGTCCTGCGTCATCTCGCCATTGCGAACCGCATCATTAAAGCGCCATACATCGCTCGTACTGATATCCCGACCCTGGTATTTTCCAGTAAGCATAGGACCGCCTGAAACCACCAACGTTGGGAGGTTTACGCTGCAGGCTCCCATTACCAAGGAAGGGGTTGTTTTATCGCAACCGCATAAAAGCACCACACCATCCATGGGATTGGCCCGAATGGATTCCTCCACATCCATACTGGCCAGGTTGCGGTATAGCATGGCGGTTGGTTTGATCAGGGTTTCACCCAACGACATCACCGGAAATTCCACGGGAAATCCTCCGGCCTCCGAAATACCACGCTTGACAGACTCTGCTAATTCGCGAAAGTGCGCATTGCATGGGGTGAATTCTGACCAGGTATTGCAAATGCCGATGACCGGCTTACCCCGAAATTCATAATCCGGAATGCCCTGGTTTTTCATCCACGCACGATAGATGAACCCATCTTTTCCGGTTTTGCCAAACCACCCTTGGCTGCGTAAGCTATTCTTTTTACTCATTGGAAAATCTTAATGTTTAGGTCTGACCGGAAGATCAAACTGTAAGGGTTGACCTAAATCGGATCATCCCATCCAAGTTAAATCGTTTTTATCAACTCTGCACGGTATTCACTCAGGATTCGGGCTTTGGATAAAAACCCGAGATAGGTTTTATGGTTAACCACCGGCAAGTTCCATTGACGGGTTTCATCAAATTTTTTAAGAATGTCATGAAGCGAATCATCCATATCAACCGCGTGGGGGTCTGTCATCAAGTCGCGCACCTGCGTGGTGTCATATACTTTCGTATTGAAGATCAATTCACGAACATTATCGAGATGGACCACCCCCACCAACTCGTCTGCCTGGTTCACCACAGGGAACGTATTGCGTTTAGAGATGGAGATAACCCGAACCAAAAGCCGAAGTGTATCATCCGGGCGAACCGCGGAGAAATTTGTTTCCAGCATTTCTTTCAGGTTGAGTTTGCTTAACAAATACTTATCCCGGTCGTCTACGTTGGCTTTCAACATCCGCGATAACTTCCGGCCTTCCATGGAGAGCGGTTCGAAGTAGCGAGCCACGGTCAGACTGAGGGCAGAGACGAGCATCAAGGGAATAATGAGATCGTATCCACCCGTAATTTCTGCAATCAGGAAGATGGCGCACAGGGGCGCGTAAAACACACCACTTAAAATCCCGGCCATGGCCACCAGGGTGAAGTTTGTTTCCGGAATGGTGGCTAATCCCGTCATATTGATCAACCGTGCAAACGTAAATCCAAGATAGGCCCCCACAAACAGAGAAGGACCAAAGTTGCCTCCGTTGCCCCCGCTCCCTAGTGTAATACCCACGGCTATTACTTTAATAAGAATGAGTGCGCCAATGAAAAGTAAAAGACTGTAATCATTTTGCAGAAGCGGAAATAAAATACTCCCCCGGGCAACCTCCAGGGCCTGATGGTTCGCCAGCATTTTTATGCTTTCATACCCTTCTCCAAAAAGCGAGGGGAAGAGCAGGAGCAGAACGGCCAACAGAAGCCCACCCACCATTATTTTATTCCGATTACTCGTAATAGCAGTAAAGATTTTCTCGGTTCGCTCCAACAGTCTGGCGTAGTAGAGCGAAACAAATCCTGCCAGTAGGCCTAATGCGATGTAAAAAAAGAAATTATGATAATCAAAGGATTGGTGTTGCGAGAATGATAATAAGACATTGTCGCCTAAAATGATATTGGAAAGTAAAGCTCCACTGGCCGCAGCGATAATAACAGGAATAAAAGCACCGATCGAGGCATCCGTCAACAGGACCTCAATGGCAAAGAGCACACCGGCAACCGGTGAGTTAAAGGCAGCGGCAATCCCCGCGGCAGCACCGCTTGCTAGTAATACCGTTCTGTCTTTATAAGATAGATGAAAGTAGTTTCCAAAGTTCGAGCCGATGGCCGAGCCGGTACTTACCATGGGCGATTCCAATCCTACGGATCCCCCAAACCCGACCGTTAATGCGCTGGTGATGACGTGCGAATAAGTTTGGTGAAGTGGAAGTTTACTTGACTGACGCGCGATGGTATACCCGATTTCTGCACTGCCCTTTTTAAAGTCACCTTTCAGTACAAGCTTTATGTACACTACGGTAAGCGTGATACCAATGATGGGGAAAAGGGAAAAGAGAAAAAACTGCTCATAATGAGCAGCATAATAATTTACCCACACCCCAATGGTATGAACAAACGACTTTAGAATAATAGCCGCCAAAGCCGATAGAACGCCCACCGCAAAACTGGAGAGCATAAAAAATTGCCGGGGCGACAATTTCTTTCTGGCATAGAAGAATATCTGCTTCAAAATACGGCTAATGGCTTTCATCATACTTTTTGAAGAAGCTAGAATCCTACAATATTACGGTCATCAATTCTAAAAGCCTGAAATAATTCGCCTAATGGAATTAATTTCTTTGTAATGTTGTATCTACAATTATTGACTGTGTATTGATTATGTCGCTGGAAAAGGAGATTAAACAGGATAAATTTTACAACGAATTCCAAAAGGCTTCCATTAACATCCTGTTTACCGGCAGTTGGCTCTATAACCTGAATGCGTCCTACCTGAAGAAATTCGGAATCACGCCAGAACAGTTTAATGTATTACGCATTTTACGGGGCAGTGCCCCCAAACCAATGATGTTGGCGGACATCACTGCACGCATGATTGACAAAAACAGTAATTGCACCCGGTTGGTAGAGAAGTTACGCCAAAAAGGTTTTGTCAATCGCGAGATTTGTGAGAACAATCGCAGGCAAGTGGATATTTCGATTACGGAAAAAGGGTTGCAGGTATTGAAGCGTATTGATGCCGATGTTCCGGAATGGACCCGTGCTATGGAGAAAATTTCAAAAGCGGAGGCCAAGGAATTGAACCGATTGTTAGATAAGCTGCGCAGTTAGTCGTTCCATTCAACAATGGGGCTGGTGTATTTCGCAATATCAAAGGCATCACGCAGGCTAAGACTCATCAGGGTAAGGTCGTTCAGTACACCGCTTTTAAAAGTAGGATGCCCCTTCTGCCACACCTCTTTAATATAGGGACCCTTGCGGGTGGTTTTCTTATCGTGCGGGGAAGAAACCTGGACTACACTTTCGAAGTATAATCCATAGACGGTTACCCGGTAGCTGCCCGGCTTCACTTCAATGACAAACTTTCCTTTCCATTCGCCATTCCAATAAATAAGGGGCGTGTTTTGGTATTTGCGTCCATATCGTTTGCAATCCACTGTATAATGCTCAATCTCGCCAATATAGCCGATACCACTATTTCCAATGGGATTTCTGGAAACGTTGCGGGTATATAACTTGGATTTAATCATGGATACGATTTCACTGCGAAGGCTGTCTTCTGGGCCATCGTAATCATACGTATTGCGCCAAATCAACTCGTTGTTTTCAATTTCAAACGAATCATACTTCTGGGCCTGGACATCGATGGCCAACCAGGAGCCAATCACAAATAAGCAGTACCGCAGCATATCAAATGAACCGGTTCAGGGTGCAACAAACAACCTGAGGGCTTAAAAAACAACACAATTAAATCAATTCCCGCAAACGGTTGAATCGACCTTTTCATAGGCAAATGCGGGCTTCAAAAGAAGAGATATATCAAATTTCAAGTTGATGGGTCATTTTTTAGCCATATTTTATAAAAATGCTAATGTATTTTTGAAAATAGGGTCAAATTATACCCTACCGTAAACGAATTCTATAATAAATCTTCAAAATGAGGTTAAATTTTGATTAATAGTTGGCAATCTTGTGGTGTAAACTTAAACCTAACCCTATGAAACGATCGATTATCTACCTCGCGCTGTTAGTGGGCTTTAGTGTGCTGGCGATTTTTATGCCGGCCGTTCCTACTACGATCAACACCGAAGGCATTAACTCCGGTGACGTGGCCTGGATGTTGGCAGCAACGGCCCTTGTACTTCTGATGACCCCCGGCCTGGCCTATTTCTACGGGGGTATGATCAACACCAAAAACATTATCTCCACCATGTTGCAAAGTTTTATTGCCATGGGAGTAATCAGTGTGTTGTGGGTGGTTGTAGGATTCAGCCTGGCATTTGGTGATTCCCTTGGCGGGTTCATCGGCAACCCGGCATCCTTCTTCATGTTCCAGAATGTTCTGGATGGCAAACCCTGGTCGCTGGCCCCCACCATTCCGCTGGTCTTGTTTGCTTTGTTCCAGCTGAAGTTCGCCATTATTACACCAGCACTTATTACGGGCACATTTGCCGAGCGTGTGCGCTTCAAGTCATACATTATTTTTCTGGTGTTGTTTTCACTCCTTATTTATGCACCGCTCGCTCACATGACCTGGCATCCGGATGGATTTCTATTCAAATTAGGTGTGCTTGACTTTGCCGGGGGTACGGTAGTCCATATGTCGGCAGGATTTGCAGCTTTAGCGGCCGCGATCTATCTGAGAAATAAAAAGGAAATCAAGGAAGCGATTTCACCGGCTAACATTCCTTTCGTGCTGTTGGGTACGGGCTTGTTGTGGTTCGGCTGGTTCGGCTTCAATGCCGGTAGCGCTTTAGGGGCTGGCCCATTAGCGGCTTCAGCGTTTGCTACTACGAACACCGCCTCTGCTGCAGCCGGTTTATGTTGGGTGTTGTTGGATTCGGTTCGTGGTAAAAAGCCTTCTGCCCTTGGCTTCTGTATTGGTGCGGTCGTTGGTCTTGTTGCGATCACACCCGCTGCCGGATTTGTAACGATTCCGTCCAGTTTGTTCATCGGTACCATTGCTGCCATCATTAGTAATGTAGTCGTTCATTGGAAATCCAGAACTTCTTTGGAAGATACGTTGGATGTGTTCCCTTGCCATGGTGTGGGTGGAGCCGTTGGGATGGTGATGACTGCCTTATTGGCCAACACCGCAGTTAACGCTGCCAACACCACCGGCAATGGCTTGCTCTTCGGTGAGTTCACGCTCTTCAAAGTACACATGATTGCCTTGGGTCTGGCCCTTGTGTTTATCATAGGAGGCTCCTTCCTGATTCTGAAAATCACGGATTTGATTTCTCCGATGACAGTTAGCAGTGAAGAGAAATTGGTAGGATCAGATTTCAGCCAACATGGTGAAAATTTGCATCCCTACGAATCACCAAAAGAAACAGCTGCAGCAGCTTAATCACCAAAGCGTCCCGGTGGGTGTAAGAGACCCAGCCGGGACCACTTTAGCTTATTGTTTAAAAAAACACATTCAAAATTATGAAAAAATATACTATGGGGTTGGCACAATTAAGCATGTTGCTAATCCTTGCCATAACGGCAAATTATACGTTCGCTCAGGAAAATATTGTGGTTGCTTCGGCAGCTAAACCCATCGCAAAGGAAGAGCCGATTGTAACCGAAGGCGATAAAGCCGCCATCGCAGAGGAAGAAGAGGAAAGTGAACCAACCTTTACGTTTGCCGGTAGTATTGATACCTATTTCCGCACGTCATTCAATACTCAGAATGCATACTATGGCGATGCGTACGCACCTTCAACCTCATTTGCTGATTTGAAAGGTTTTGGGATTGGAATGGTAAACCTGATAGCGTCTTATGGTGGAGATAAAGCCGGCTTTACAGCCGATTTGGTATTTGGTCCGCGCGGTCAGGCTGCCGTGTTCGGCACAGCCTCAGGTCAGGCAATAATTAATCAAGCTTTTGCGTACTACAAATTCTCCGATAAGATTACGCTGAACTTGGGTCAGTTCAATACCTTCCTGGGATACGAGGTAATCTCTCCGGCCGTTAATTTCCATTACTCAACATCCTATCTCTTTTCATGGGGACCTTTCAATCATACGGGTGCCCGGTTGGATGTATCTTTGCCTGGCGGGTTGGTTGCAAAAGTGGCGGTGATGAACCCCACTGACATTGTTGAATTCAATCCGGTTAATACATACACTTTAGGAGCTCAGATCGGTAAGACTTCTGATAAGGGGGGTATCTGGCTTAACTTCCTGTATGGCGATCAGGATGGAACCCTCGATTCTGAAACTGCTCAGCCATCCGATGTTTCGGCCGGGAAATTATTTCAAGGTGATGTTACCCTAGGCTACAACCTAACCGAAAAGTTTTACCTGGGATTTAATGCATCCACACAAAGTGTGGCTGCCGGTGAAGTGGCTGATATCAACGGAGACATTGTAAATGCTACCGGTGAGGCAGCATCGTTCACAGGGTTCGCGGTCTATCCGAAGTTCACCTTTTCCGACAGTTTTGCGCTGGGACTTCGGGCTGAATACTTCTCCGTTAAGAATGGCCACCTCGGCATTTTTGGAACTGATGCAGAAGGTAATGGCAGTGTGATGGAATTCACGCTTTCTGGAAATTATATGATAGGAGGCCTTACGTTCATCCCTGAAGTCAGGGTCGATAAAACCTCGGAGGATTCTTTCTATGTAGGCTCGGAAGCGAAGAGCTTGATGCCTTCCTTGACACTGGCAGCAGTCTATAAATTTTAATACAATTCACAATCAAACCACTACTACCCATGTCAAAAACAAAACTTGAGTACATCTGGCTGGATGGTTATACACCCACCCAGAGTTTGCGCAGCAAAACTAAAATTGTAAAAAACTTTGATGGCACCCTGGAAAGTTGTCCTACCTGGTGTTTCGATGGCAGTTCCACCGAGCAAGCCCCAGGCGGTTCAAGCGATTGTTTGCTGGAACCAGTAGCGCTGTTTCCGGATCCGGGCCGCAAAGATGCATTCTTGGTGATGTGCGAAGTATTAAGTCCCGATGGCACCCCACATCCTACCAATGGTCGTGCAACCATTGAAGATGATGACCGTGACTTCTGGTTTGGTTTCGAACAGGAGTATTTCCTGTGGGACCCGGGCACAAATAAACCGCTGGGCTTTCCAGAGAACGGATACCCGGCACCGCAAGGACCCTACTATTGTTCGGTGGGCGCTAAGAATGCATTTGGCCGCGCCATTGTAGAAGAACATCTTGACATGTGTTTAGCAGCTGGAATTAATGTGGAAGGGATCAATGCCGAGGTTGCTCCCGGCCAGTGGGAATTTCAGATTTTTGCCAAAGGAGCAAAGGAAGCGGGAGACCAGGTGTGGGTGGCTCGCTACCTGTTGGAACGCACGGCAGAAAAATTTGGCATTGCGGTAAATTGGCATTGCAAGCCCTTAGGCGCAACTGATTGGAATGGCTCGGGCATGCATGCCAACTTCTCAAATTCTTTGTTGCGTGAAGCGGGTTCGAAAGATGTGTATGACCAGATATGCCAAGCATTTGCCCCGTTTGTGAAAGAGCACATTGCGGTGTATGGGGCTGACAACCACCTGCGCCTTACAGGCAAGCATGAAACACAAAGCATTGATAAATTTTCTTATGGTATTTCCGATCGCGGGGCTTCTATCCGCATCCCAATTGCCACCGTGGAAAACGGTTGGAAGGGATGGCTGGAAGACAGAAGACCCAACTCGGCTGCTGATCCGTACAAGGTAGCGGCACGCATCATCACTACGGTGAAGATGGCGCCACAGCTGGAGCCTGTATTGGTTCACATGAATGGTAACGGAAAAGGGAGGTAGACTTTTCCGTGTGTGAAGTGAACGGGAGGAGCGAAAGCTTCTCCCTTTTTTTGATTCCCGCCCTAAAAATCTTTACTCACTTCGCAACGAGTTTGCCGGATTCGCCCGCGCAGCTTTCAAGGCCTGCGTACTCACAATCAGTAAGGCAAAAGATAAAGCAATCAATCCCGTTAGCGGAAAAATCCACCACGCCACGGTGGTGCGTATCGTATAGCGTTCCAGGTATTCCGTCAGGAACCACCAGGCCACCGGTGAGGATATAATAAACGCGATGATGACCAGCACCGAAAAATCGCGCGACATTAACCCCACCAGGTTGGGTACCGAAGCGCCTAATACTTTTCGAATGCCAATTTCTTTGGTGCGCTGTTCTGCAGTAAACGCGGCTAATCCAAATAACCCAAGCCCGGTAATGACAATCGTAAGGGTGGCAAACAAACTGGCCAGTGTGCTGGTGAGATTAATCGTTGTAAATTTTTTCTGGAACTCCTGATCGGCAAACCGGTATTCGAATGGATAAGCAGGAGCATATTTTTCAAATACGGTTTTAACTGCATTAATGGAGGCCTGCAGGTCACTCGTCTTTTTTAACCGGATGGTCACGGCATCAATCCATTCAGGTTCCAGAATGACAAACATGGGTTTTACCGGTTGAAAGGGGGAGCCCATCAGCACATCATCCACCACCCCAATCAGTTTGCGTTTGCCGCCCCAAAGATCAAGCTCTGTTCCAATCGGATCTTCGAGATTCATCAGCGCCAGTGCCGCTTTGTTGATGACAATAGCGGCTGTATCGCTTTTAAAATCCTCACTGAAATCGCGGCCTTCCAGAATTTTGATGCCCATGGTTTTGGCATAATCGTACTCAGTAGCAATGGTGGTAAAAATTACCCGCAGGTCTTCGGGCTTGCCGGGCCAGCCTAAAAAGTTGTTTGAATTGATATCGGTAATCTGGCTATTCGATTTGGTGACGGCTTCTACTACCCCGGTATTCAGCAATTCCAATTTTATAGCCCGGTAATTTTTGCTTACCTCATTGGTATAGCTAACCGCCATCAGGTTTTCCTGATCGTACCCGAGTTGACGGCCTTTGACTAATTGAATTTGCTGGTAGATAACAATCGTACCGATGATTAACAAGATGGAGAATCCAAATTGAAGGGTAACCAATATCTTCCGGGGTGTGCTGGTACCCCGGCCCACGGTGGGTTTGCCTTTCAATACTTTAACCGGATGGAAGGACGAAAGATAAAATGCCGGATAACTTCCCGACACAATTCCCACCAGTAAAATCATACCAAGTGAGTAAATCCAGAATTGTGAGGACGTGTAATCGATAAGTAGTTTTTTATCGACCAGGTTGTTGTAGTAAGGCAATAATAATTGGGCAGCCAAAATGGCAATCGCAAAAGCGATGAAGGCGATGAAGGTGGATTCACCAATAAACTGAAGGATCAATTCCCTGCGCTTTGATCCTACACTTTTCCGAACGCCCACTTCACGGGCTCTGCGTTCGCTGCGCGCGGTGGCCAGGTTCATAAAGTTAATACAGGCTATGATGATGATGAAGATGGCAATGATGGAGAACATCTGAACGTAATCGTTCATGCCGCCAGTTTCTACGCCATTATCAAAATTGCTGAATAACCTCCAGCGTTCCATCGGATATAAAAAGTATTCGGGCTTCGTATCCACTTCACCATGTTCCTGCAGCATCATCTTTACACTCTTTTCAACATCCGCATGATTTTTTGGATCATTTAATTCGGCAAACACCTGAAAGGAATAATTTCCCCAGTTGGTTGTATTATCGCGCACCCACTGATTGTTTTGCTCGCGGAATTTCCACGGCATTAGGAAATCAAATTGAAAGGAGGAATTGCCGGGTACATCTTTTAGGATACCCGTCACTTTCAGATCGTATTCATTGTCGAGCCGGATTATTTTATTGATGGGGTCTTCTTCGCCAAACAACGATTTTGCCGTTGATTCCGTAATCACAATGGAAGGCGGTTCATCCAGCACCTGTTCAGCATTGCCACTTAAAAGCGGATACTCAAACATCTCCAGAAACTCTTCGCTTACCCAATACCCGTCCTTGATCAACCGGTTTTCGCCAACGGTAATCAAATGTTCACCACCCCAGTCGGTAACAGCCATGCGGGCGATATTGCTGTTGGCTGTTTTAAAGGCTTCATACGTGGGCAGGGGTACGCTGGTCCACGAGCTGATCTTACCATCGAATTGAGCGCGCACCCAAACCTGGTACAGCCGGTCGGCTTTGGGGATGAATTTATCGAAGCTTGTTTCATCAGCAACCCACAACAAAATCAGGATGCTGCAGGTGATACCCAAAGCGAGCCCCGAGATGTTAATAAATGAGTAAAACCCGTTTTTAAACAGGTTGCGGACCATGACGATAAAATAATTGCGAAACATGCGGGTTGAGGGATTAGACTAGTAGTACTTGGATCCTGTAAAAAGGTATCACCAATGGGCACAAATATTTTTTACTGCCTAAAGATGAGCAGCGGAGTGCCTAAGTTGCAGGATTGGTGAAAAATTTTTAGTCGAACCAAAAAATGTTCAAGTCCGGACATTTGGGCCAGACACGTTTTCGCTTAGCGCTCAGGCATAACAAATGCCATGATGATGTATAGGAGAAGGCCGGTACCAAAAAATAGAAACGCGGCAATGAAGATGATCCGCATGATGGTGGGGTCTATATCAAAGTAATTCGCGAGGCCGCTGCATACTCCAAATAGTTTTTTTTCTCCTTTTACAAGTCGTTTGGCCATACAGGTATTATTAGATTATTTAAACGGTTGGGAGCGCTTGCGGTTTCCCTGTTTAAAGATAATGATGTAGAATGGGTTTATTTAGCGACCGGGTTGAAATTTTCAGTTTCCTGATTGAAGCATTCCCATTACCTTTGATTTTGTTCAAATTAAATTATGCGGCTAAAGAATTCAATTTTCATTCTTCTGGTGGTTGGAAATTTATTTCAGGCGTGCACGCCAACCCGCGAGCAAAAAGCTGAGGTGGATTCGCTCCGGATCAACTACTCCATCCGCAGTATGTGGCCGCACGATCCGGAAGCATTTACTCAGGGGCTGTTAATTTATAATGGGGAGTTATATGAGAGCACAGGCCAGTTTGGAACCTCCTGGATTGGGGTGGTGGATATTAATACCGGAAAGGCAACCCGGAAAGTAGAGTTGGCAAACCAGTACTTTGGTGAGGGGATTTCGATTTTGAATAATAAAGTATACCACCTCACCTGGCAAAACAAGATCGGGTTTGTGTACGCGCTTAAGGATTTTAAAAAAATAAAAGAGTGGACATATGCATCAGAAGGTTGGGGTTTAACGCACGATAACCACAACCTGATTATGAGTGATGGTAGCGATCAAATACATTTTCTGGACACCACAACGTTAGCGATTGAGCGTACGGTTCATGTGACTGATGAAAACGGACCTGTAAAAAATCTGAATGAATTAGAGTACATCGAAGGCTACGTGTTTGCCAATGTATGGCAAACCAACAAGATCATGAAGATTGATCCAGCCACTGGCAAAGTGGTAGGTCGCCTCGATTTGACACAATTGGCAAACGATGCCCGCAAAGCCAGCCCGCAGGTAGACGTACTAAATGGAATCGCCTGGCACCCCGACACCCGTTCTTTTCTGGTAACCGGCAAGAACTGGCCGAATATTTATATTCTGAAAATTGAAGAGGCACCTGCGCAAAGCAAGTAACTCTCCATGCGATTCGGCACGCTGTTCTTGTTTCTTGTTACCACTGCATTTGTTCAGGCGCAAAGTCCTTTTCTTCAAGTTTTAGGGGTTGCACAAGACGGTGGCTATCCACACATCGGTTGCGAAAAATCCTGTTGCGCTCCAGCCTGGTTAGACCCCACGTTAAAACAACCCGTTGTTTCGTTAGCCGTCACGAATCCTTCTACCAAACAATGGTGGTTGTTTGAAGCAACTCCGGATATTAAAAATCAACTGCACGATTTTCAGGAACGCACAAACGGAGAGTATCCCTACCTACCCGCGGGAATTTTCATTACGCACGCCCACATCGGCCATTATACCGGCTTAATGCAACTTGGGCGAGAAGCCCTCGGGAGCAAACAGATTCCGGTATATGTATTAGAACGGATGGGGCAGTTTTTGAAAGAACATGGACCCTGGTCGCAGTTGGTAAGTCTGAATAACATCACATTAATTGCGATGAAAGCTGATCAGCCGGTGACATTAACCACCGGAATTCAAGTAACCGCTTTCACGGTTCCGCACCGCGATGAATTTTCAGAGACCGCGGGGTTTAAAATTTTCACTCCCGCAAAAAAGTACTTGTTCATTCCGGATATCGATAAGTGGGAGAAATGGTCAGTAGCGGTAGAAGCTGCTGTAGCGGAAGTCGATGTTGCACTACTTGATGCAACTTTTTATTCTGCTTCTGAATTACCCAACCGTGCAATGAGCGAGATTCCACACCCTCTGGTAGAAGAAACCATGAACCGATTTGATGGTAAGGCAACCTTAAAACAAAGGATCTGGTTCATTCACTTTAATCACACCAATCCATTATTATGGGATGCAGCAGTCCGGGCATATGTTCAAAAAAAGGGATTTCAGATTGCGGAATCCGGAATGATTTTCAAGTGATGCCCCTACTTACCGTCAACAAGCTTCCGATCCTTAAACAAGTCGTCCCAGGCAGTAAGCGCTGGTTTCGGATTCAGATGGATATCCACCAGCCCTAAGTTTGCAAAAAAGTTGATCGACTCGGGCACGTCCGGTGGCAGGTTGGCAACATCAAGATCCGTAAAGAGCAGTTGAAACACAGCCGTGGCCTTTACGGCATCCAGTAAATGAGCATGATGTGTGATGTATTCTTTTTGTGATTCCGTTGTGTTTAGAAACGGGCTGCTGGGAATGGAAGCAGAAGTCCAGCCACCTTCGGTGATGAAAACTGGAATGCTTTTTCCTTCCACCAACCGGGTGTAATAATTTATGGGTATCGCTTGCGGGTTATTAAAGCCGAAATAAGGGTAGGAAGAAATTCCAACTTCTTGCATAAAGGGGAAGTCAACAAAATCCTTGGCAATGCCCTGATAGCTTCCACCTGGGAGTTTTCCCCAGGCGTGATCAGCTTGTACGCTGATGCTTAAAGGAACGGTTGCATTTTTTGCACGAATAGCCTGAGCAGCGGCATTGGCGGCCGTCTTCACACCGTTATAGATTTCAGTTGGAGCCGCATCCCGAATCAAATTTGTTTCCAATGCCAGCCCCAAATGATCAGGTTTCAGAATGCTGTCCATGGCCAGCGTGAACGTTTGATACAGCAGTTGCATTTCGGAATCGGCAATACTTTTACCGGCAGCCTGAAGATCCAGCGCATCCGAGGTGCGGTCCAATCCATTTTGCGGATCGATGTATACCCACAGCTTTAGATTTTTACTCCGGTAGTAGGCAACCAAATCTTTGTAGTTGTTGACAACATAGTCGTTCACGGTTGTACCGGCCAGCAATTCGGCCCAGGGAACTTCGGTAGTGATCATGGTGGCATCGGCCCGTTGTGTCCACAAGTTCAATGATTGAACAATAAGATCGGGATCATCAATGCGGGGAGCTGAGTTTTGAAAACCCATTCGGTACGGTCGTGTGGAGACAGGCTGCTCTTCTTCATTGCAGGATACAAGTACGATCCCAAGTAAAACGATAACTATTCCCTTCATTATCGATACAAAGATAAGTTTAAACCTTTAGGGGAAGAACCCAGAACGACCCGGGTACCCTTATGTGTGGGTGTACTATTTTGAAATGGAACCGGATTACCTATTCACTACGAAGGGTTCTGGCTGGATTTTCTTTAATGATTCGATTCATTTGAGAGCCAATGGTGATAGCGACCGTCACCACCATCAGTCCGCTGGCTAGTAAAAACGGTGCCGGTTTGGCTGTCTGCGGATCGATGTACACGATGTGTAATAAGGTATCCATCAGATACAATCCTGCAGGTGCACCAATGATAAAGGCAATCAGCAAAATCCAGACATAGTCTTTGTTCATCAGCTTAAAGATCTGCGATTCATTGGCGCCAAATACCTTGCGAACACTAAATTCCTTCAGCCTTCGGGTTATGTTGTAGGAGACAAGACCAAACAGACCAAGGGAGGCCAGCAGCACGGTGATGGTGGCAATAAAGCCCATCAGCTTGATTTCGGTTTCATTGTTTTTTGCCCAATTGTAAAACACATTGTTCTGCAGGGTTCCCTCATATGGATCGTCTGGAGCAATTTCTTTCCACACTTCCCGTACCCAGGCCTCCGTTTCCGGGAGGGTGTTGGCCCCCATCTTCAAGGCAAGGTGGCGCAAGTTGCTATCAGGAGCAATGACAAACAGTACCGGCAAGATTTCCCGATAGAAATCGGTGTAATGAAAGTCGCTCACCACACCAATGACATAGCGCTTTACACTTTCGTACTCAAAAGTTTGATGGATCGGGTTGTCCCATCCCATTGCACGAACAAAATTCTCATTCACCACCACTGACTCTACCTTGTCAGATTGAATAGCTTCATCAAAGAAGCGGCCGGAGGAAAGCCGAAGATTCATGGTTTCCAGGTAATTGAATCCAACCGGATAAACGACCGCTTCGAATTTTAGACCTTCGTGTTCGATGGGGCTGGTTCTTCGATATAAACCGATGTGGTTCTCAGCACCGGCAAAACTCACAATGTTCTTTTGTGCGGCTACTTTATCGCGCAACGCGATGTATTGAGTTATCGAGTTTACCGGCACCACCAGGTTCTGATCATGGTGATATCCCCAATCTTTGTTTTTCAAATAAAAACTGTTGTCAATAAACACGAAACAGCCTACAATGGTGGTGAAAGCCAGAATAAACTGCAGAGTAAGCAGCACACGACTTAGCCGGCTGCGCTGCCCGAATTTTTCTTTTCCTTTTAGAATGACGACCGGCTGGAACCTTGAAATATAAAGGGCCGGGTAAAGTCCGGAAACAAGGACAATAAAGATTAAGGACCCCAGGAAGAAGGCGATCATCGTAGCGGGAGACGAAAAGGCAAATGGAATTTTGTAGGCCAGCAGGGCGTTCAGCCAGGGCATAAAAAGAAAGTACGAGATCAGAAATCCAACGCTAATGGCAAATGCACAGAGCAGGAAATTTTCTGTCACAAATTGTTGCAGGATCTCTTTGCGTTGGCCGCCAATCACCTTGCGAATGCCGATCTCTTTCAACCGGGTAGCAACCGTGGCAATGGAGATGTTCATATAATTAAAACAAGCGAGGAGGAGTAGAAAAAAAGCAATCAGACCCAAAGCAAATACACCCTGAGGTTGACCAGACCCAACGATAGCGTCTTCAATTTCATACGATCGGGTCGATAAGTTGGGGAAGTGATAAAACGTGTGGTCAATTACTTTCCATTCTGGTGAAGATTCATTCTGAAGGGTCAGGTACTTGTCCATCAACGGGGTTACTTCTTCAATGCGATGGCCGGGTTTTAACAGGAGAAAGGAGGCGTGCACTTGGTCCGTCCAGGCGCTGTGAGTCGGTTTATAAACTGATTCAAATACTTCCATCGGAAGTAGGAAGTCAAAATACATTGTATTGTTGGCGGGTTGATCCACAACAGCCGCAATGGTGAATTCTGCCCGTTGTTCGTTGCTGAATTTTACAGAAACGATTTGCCCAAGGGCTGGCTGATCGCCAAAATATTTTTCGGCCATGCGTTTTGTAAAAACAATATTACCAGGGGAGGCAAGTGCGCGCGTATCACCTTCCAGCATCGGGTAGTTAAACAAGGTAAAGAAAGTTTTATCTGTAAAGTAAAAGCGTTCACTGAACACATGATCCTGATACCGCAAGGCGCCATCACGAATAACGATCCGGTTAACCGCTTCAAGGGCGGGTGATTCTTGCTGCAATGCCGGGGCGAGGGCAGCAGGTAGCTTACTAAGGATGGTGATTTTTTTCCCTTGCTCTACCCTGGCCGTTATCTCATACATCCGGTCGCTATTTTTCTGGAAATCATCGGTATGAAAGAACTGGTCGCCAAAAACAAAAATGGTAGTCATGCCTGCCACCCCCACAGCCAATCCGAATATGTTGATGAAAGAGGTAGCACCGTTGCGAAGTGCATTTCGAAATCCTATTTTCAAATAACTTCTGATCATGGTGGTAGCGTAAGGTGAAGGTGATGATGAGCGTTTTATATTTTTCCAGCGAAAGAATCGAAGCACATTCCAAATGAAAAGCCAGTCCGCTTTCCTTTTATTTTTCTGAACGACACGCTCATAAAGTTCAAACGTATCTCCCTGAATCTCTTCCAGCAGGTCCGGGTGGCAATACCACTCCAGAAACCGGTTTGCCCAACGAGGAGGCGAAACTTTTTTCATATCTATTTTCAGGCGCAGCAACTATGCCATTGGCGATCACGCCAGGCGAAATTGCAGCGCCACTTTAGGAATTTGCTGATACATCTGGGTGCGCAGATCCTGAGCTTCTTCCAGCGCCCGCTTTCCCGCAGCCGTTAACGTAAAGATGCGTTTCCGCCTTCCACCCCGTTCTTCCGTGGGGCTACTCATGTTGGATTTCAACAAGCCTTTTTCTTCCAGCCGGGTTAGTACCGCATGCACGGCACTGATGTTTAAGTCGCGATTGGCTTGATTTCGCAGCTCGTCCATAACGGCTACGCCATACGCATTTGGAAATAAGATGCCAACTGTAAGCAGGACCAGTTCCTCCAGTTCTCCAATATAGCTTCCTTTCATGGTGTTGTTGATAAGTTCTACAAACGTGAAATTAATCAATATGTTTCGTTTTTGTAGAAATAGTATGTTCCGGCCAAGCAGATTTTTTTATGGAAGGTTGGGTTTCTTTTGAGAGCTCTGTAAACATGCCTGCTAATCAGGAATTTTTTAAGCAAACCAAGCATCCATTCAATGGGGTTACGTCATGCTGATGGCTGATGGAGATCATTGCCTGTGCAGTCGATGAGGAATATCTTTTCTGAAATTTCCAATCCATACAAACTTACGTCATGACAACTACCTCTGTAATTCTGATTGCCCTTATCACGGTGGCTATCCTGTTCGTGCAGGTTTTTTTTCTGGAACAGCACAAAGCCAACCGGTTATCGCGCTTGGCATCGCTGGCTTTCGCCTTCATGATTGCCGGCATCTTTCTCGCACGCCAACCATTAATCGGGTATAGTCTATTGGCGGTTGGTTTGACCCTGGCGGTAGCCGACATTATTCAGAAATCAAAAGATCAATCCGGGAAAAACGAGTGGCCCAAAAAACCCGGTATTCGAAGCAAGAATTTACAGTGGTTTATTTAATTCATTCCTGACGTCCGTCATAGGTCAGGTTGGGTACAAGAAGTACCTTCTCGCTTGAAGACAAAGAGTGTCATTATGATAGTATGATTTTAAGTTTCAATAGCATTCAAATCAAAAAACAGGATGAAAACTGAAATCTTAACCACCCTAGCGCTCACACTATTGGCGGTGATTCCATTGCTCTATCTGGCTATGTACCGCAGGTATGAAACCCGCTTATCACGCTTAGGGGCAGTCGCTTTTGCATTAATTGTGGCAGGTTTGTTTCTCTCCCGTCAGGAAGCCGTGGGCTTCGGCTTCTTATGTATTGGCCTGATGCTGGCGTTGGTCGATATCGTTCGCAAATGGAAACACAATCATCATACCAATGCACATCACTGAAGCCACCACTGAATTTAAGCCTTTGCGGATAACGAGTACTGCTTTTGCTGCCGGGCATACCATTCCTTCCCTGTATACCTGCGAGGGCAAAGACATCAACCCACCGTTGCATATTGAGGGCATCCCTGAGCAGGCGCGCAGTCTGGCGTTAATCGTTGATGATCCCGATGCTCCGGGAAAAACGTGGGTTCATTGGGTAATATGGAATATTCCCATCACCCATAATTTGAACGAGGACAGTGTGCCGGGAGAGCAAGGCTGGAATGACTTTGACCGCATTCGCTGGGGCGGACCCTGCCCGCCATCCGGCACGCATCGCTACTTCTTTAAAGTGTATGCTCTGGACACAACGCTTATGCTGCCAACCAAAAGTACAAAGGTTGATTTAGAACATGCCATGAACAACCACATTCTAGCCTTTGGCGAGCTGATGGGAATGTACAAACGACAAGGATAATAGGCAGTTAATTTTCTTTCTTTTTGTTAGGCTGGACAGGCTGAATAAGTTTTGCTACCAAACCCGTCCACCCGGTCTGGTGGTTAGCACCTAAGCCCCGGCCCGTGTCGCCATCGAAGTATTCATGAAACAGCAGATTGTTTTGAAAGTGGGGATTCGTTTGCATCAATTCATTCTTGCCATAAATCGGTCGATGTCCCTGATCGTCTTTTTTAAAGAGGGCTATCATGCGCTTCGAAAGATCGTTCGCAATTTGCCGCAACGTGAGTAGTTGACCCGAACCGGTAGGGTGCTCTATTCTAAAATCATCGCCATAATAATTATGAAAGCGATAGAGCGATTCAATGATCAGGTAATTGACGGGAAACCATACCGGTCCGCGCCAATTGCTGTTGCCGCCAAATAGATAAGAATCACTTTCACCGGACTGGTATCGCACTGAAAACTCAGTACCATTTGCCCGTAACACATAGGGATTATTCAAGTGAATGCGCGATAAGGCACGCACACCATACGGAGAAAGAAATTCATTTTGGTCCAACATCCGCTTCAGGAGCCGCTTCATGCGGTGGCCGCGCAACAACGAGAGCAGGTGCCGCTGATTTTTTCCACGGTCGCCCCAGCGCGAAATCAGGTTGGCGAGGTCGGGCCGGTTTTGTAAAAACCAATCGAGCCGCGCGGTGAACTCGGGCATCTTCTGAAAAATATCTTCATCCAATACTTCCACGGCAAATAAGGGAATCAATCCCACCATGGACCGCACCTTCAGTTTGATCCGCTCATTGTTGGGTAAGTGCAACACATCGTAAAAAAATTCATCTTCCTCGTCCCAAAGATTAATGCCCTCATTGTTCACGTTCGACATGGCGCCTGCGATGTAGAGAAAGTGTTCGAAAAATTTGGTGGCCAGACTTTGGTAAGTAGGGTTCCCTTTCGCCAGCTCCAGCGACATGCGCAACATGTTCAGTGTAAACATGGCCATCCAACTTGTGCCATCCGATTGCTCGATGTGGCCACCCGTGGGCAAGTGTGTACTGCTGCGATCGAACACGCCAATATTATCCATTCCCAAAAAGCCGCCCTGGAAAATGTTGTTTCCGTTAACGTCTTTTTTATTTACCCACCAGGTAAAGTTGAGTAATAGTTTGTGAAAAATTTCTTCTAAGAATTTTCGATCGCGCTTACCGTCTTGCAGTTTGCTGTCAATCCGGTATACGCGCCACGTGGCCCAAGCATGCACAGGAGGATTCACATCGCTGAACGACCACTCATAGGCGGGTAGTTGACCGTTGGGATGCATGTACCATTCTTTGGTAAGCAACAAAAGTTGATTTTTTGCAAACTCCGGATCAATCAACGCGATGGGAATGGCGTGAAAGGCAAGGTCCCATGCGGCATACCAGGGATATTCCCATTTATCGGGCATGGAAATGATGTCGGCACTGTGATGGTGGTTCCAATCGTTGTTGCGACCGCGTTTCCGTTCGTGCGGTGGCGGTGGCATACCCGGATCTCCGCGTAGCCATACATCCAGGTCGTAATAGTAAAATTGCTTACTCCACAGCATGCCGCCCAATGCCTGGCGTTGGATCATCCGGTTTTCTTCATCGGGCGTGTCTCGTTGTAAATCCTGATAGAAGGCATCTGCTTCCTGCCTGCGGGCTTCTACAATGGCATCAAATTGATGAAAGGGGTTTGTATGGAACTCGGGCGAAAGACGGAGGCGCATCGTTTTGGATTTGCCGGTATCCAACTTCCAGTCTATGCGAAATGCAGCTTTGGTGCCTTTGTGAATTTTGTTGATGGCAACCGGGTAGTTGAAGATGATGTAATCATTGATGCCATCTTTGAAGGTCCCCTCCTGAAAATGTTGGTAAAGTCGCCAGGTATTGGTTTCATTTTCGCAAAAGAGTGCTTCAGCTTTTGCATCACAACAGAGATAATAAGAGCCCAGTTGCCGGTGCGTTGCCTTCATGGTCCCCGCATCATCCAGATAGATTTCCGGTTTGTAGTCATCATACCCCCAAGCCCAGGTATTTCGAAACCAGAGTTGCGGAATTACTTCAATGGAAGCATTCTCGGGCCCCCGGTTAGTTACGGTTATTTGAATAAGCAACTCATTGGCTTCGGCTTTCGCATAAGTAACGTCTACATCGAAATACCGGTTGTCTGCAAAGATTCCAGTATCGAGTAGTTCGTATTCCGGATCTTGCTTGGTACGCTTGCTGCTTTCTTCCACGAGTTGTGAATAAGGATATTCTGCATGTGGATATTTATAAAGCATCCGCATGTAAGAATGCGTAGGTGTTGAGTCCAGATAATAATAAAGTTCCTTTACATCTTCACCGTGGTTTCCTTCCGGGTTCGTCAATCCGAAAAAGCGTTCTTTGATGATGGGATCTTTCTTGTTCCATAAGGCCACTGAAAAACATAGCAGTTGCTGATCATCAGAAATTCCGGCTATTCCTTCTTCACCCCACCGGTAGGCTTTACTGCGGGCCATATCGTGTGAGATGTATTGCCAGGCATGACCCTCGCTGCTGTAATCTTCGCGCACCGTACCCCATTGCCGTTCGGTAAGATACGGGCCCCACTGCCGCCAGTTTTTTACTTTATCGCGGTCATCGATCAATCGTTGTTTTTCGGCTGTCATTGATTAAAATTAACAATTGCTGAAGTTTTATTGGCTTATTGGTGGTAAGAGTGGCATCTAAGAAAAAAAATTATGAATGTTCAAACATGTGTTTCTTGATTAGAAGCATCTGTTCACCACGATTTATGATTACGTTCATGCTTATGGAACAATACTTTTAAATTGTTGATAATCAATTAGAGGCAACTGAGAAAAGCTGTAATAAATTTAAGAAAATCGGAATATAGACTGATAAAGTTGGTGCTGAATTATCAGTTGAACTGTTCATTCAAGCGCTTCAGCGCATTCTACATTCGTTAAAAGAGTTTGATTTTAGAAAATACCCAGAAAATGGTATTGCCGATTGAGATCCGTCTAGGTAGTTTAGTGGTCCAGTTACTTACAAATGAACTTAACCACAACCCCTATGAGACTTACTACTTTATTTACTCTCCTACTTGTCTGTTGTCTTTCGTTGACAACATTCGCTCAAGATACGGGAAGCTCCAGTTCATCATCATCGGATAAAACCTTTGTTTTCGGACTGAGGGCAGTCGGAAACCTGAATAAGTTTGAAGAAACGAAATGGGCCTTTGGCTACGGTGGCGGGGGTGTTGTTATCTGGAATTTGTCGGATATGATTACCATCAGAGGTGAAGTGCTTTATGTCAGTTATGCCGGTAAACTGGAGAATGACACACTTGATTTTGAAGGTGGTGGTATAATTGACAAAGTGGCTTATACCAATGGCTCACTGCGTTTCAATTCAATTGAGATTCCCGTTATGGCCCGGCTAAGCCCCTTTGGAACAGAACCGATGAAGCCGATCTTCTTTGTAGGAGGTGCCTATTCTTATAATTATGGAGTATTCAGAATCAGCGATAATGTGTACTCCGTCTTTAATAGTGATGGTGGTACCAGCAACACAACCTTTACCAACAGCATCAGCAATGTTTCTTCACGATATTCTGAATATAACCTATCGGTGCTGGCCGGAGTGGAACTAGGCCTGGCTGATAATTTGTCAGTCGATGTGCGGTATCAGCAAGGGCTTCCTAACCTCAATCTGCAAAATTTACCAACCTCTTTAGGTACGATCCACAGCCATACCATTTCACTGGGGTTGTCCTTTACCTTTTAGATCAACCAATAATTTTAATTAACCAATCAATTACTAAACCTCTATTTTATGAAACGAACGAAAATTCTATTGTCGGTTCTCGTGGCATGCTTAACGATGCTGTTTGTGGTGTCGTGTAAGGATGATTTCACGGAAGAAGACCTGATCAATCAGCAAAATGAAGCTAAGCTGAAAGAGCTATCGGCTTTATCGGCAGAAGACTCCCTCGAGTACCTGTCCAAGTTGAATGAATTTGAATATCAGAAGTACCTCGACTCCGTAAGACGGGCAGACTCATTGGCACTGGCCAATGGTGCCTATCTGCCTTACACGTATTCCGTGCAGGTGTACAATGGAAGTGTAACAAACGTTTCAAATGGAAAGGCTCAGGAATTTGCTTCGGATGTAACGGTTACTATTACACAATATGGCGTTAAGCAAACCCAAACCAGCCGCGATGGTTTATTCACCTTCGGCAACATTGGTGTAGGAACCATTCATGGTACGATTACCGGTGCGGGCTTCACAACGTTTGAGTGGACCATTGATGTTTCATTGCCTTACAATTTCTTTAAAGGAGTTATTGACATTAACACAGGTAACCCGTTCACGACAGGCTATTATTTAGAGGCTCTATTGAAGTATTTCAATCAGCGTAGCTTAGGAAACAGCTTCCCGATTTTTGCTACGACCGGAGCCAATACAGCCACCTTCTTTGGCCGGGCATTTATTGAAACCGACCTGACCAATCGTACCAAAGAAGTGGTTCCTGCAGGAACCAATGTAACAGCCTCCATTGATGTGGATGATTCAGACTTCAGAGATCGGTATGTGATCCCAACGGCAGCAGATCCGTTGCCTTCTTCCGATCCGGGCTTGCAAACCGTGAATAATATTTTCCGTCCGAAGAAGTGGGCACTTACCTTTGTTGGTCAAGCAGCTACCAATGCAACAGGTGATTTCTCCGTAACGACTCCAGCCAGTCCGGATGGCTTACCGATTCGTTTTGAATACGATGATGTGGTGGCTAATAAGACCTACTACATTGAGACCAATGGTGATGTCACTGCGATCACACGAAGAAATGCATATGGTGATGCCATCAGCGGATCGTATTCAGGTGTTCCGTTCATTAGCTTAGCTCCCACTGTTTCTTTCTTTGCAGGGGGTGGTGCAGTAGCGACTGCTGTAATTTCCGGAGATGGGTCTATTACAGACATTGATTTGACAAATGGAGGTCAGAATTATCAGGGTACTCCCCGGGTAATAATTGCTCCACCTCCTGCCGGAGGCACTCAAGCAACTGCAACAGCAGTTGTAACGAATGGTGTAGTCACTGAAATTACGGTTACCAGTGCAGGCAGTGGATATACGGTCGCACCTTCGGTAACGATTACCGAAGGTACTGGAGCCACAGCAGTAGCCGATGCTTTCCAATTCGATGCAGCTTCCGGTGGTGTTGATAATGTTCAGTTAACTGCACCTGGGTTAAATAATGTAGCTCCAACTGTTGTATTCTATGCCGATTTTGATAATGATGATATTTATGATGTTGGGGAAGAAATGACTGCGACCAACTTCCCGAATGGCATAAACCAAAGTGGAAAGGTTTCAATTGGAACGAACTTCCCAACTGGAACGGCAAATCTCAATGGGTCCGGTGTTGGTGTGTCTTCCATTTCTATTACCAATGCTGGCGGGGGTCTGAACTTCGCACCTGATGTATTAATTACTTCCGGTATTCTAGGGAACATTAGCGTTACCGTAGCAGGTGGTCTGGTTACAACCATCACCATCAACGATGGAGGTCGATTCTATTCTACACCTCCTACCATCAACCTGAATGCGGTGGCGGGAGCCGGAACAACGAATGCTGTATTAACTCCCACCTTAACCAACGGTGTGATCTCTGCCGTTGCTATTACCAATGCCGGTGTGGGGTATACTGACGGAGTGTATGTTTTGAGCCATGGCAATAGTGGTATTGTTCCCAACGGTGGTAACAACCAGGCAGCGGGTATTGTGGTATGGAGAGGGTTAAGCCTTGCCTCAATTGATGTAACCAATCCGGGAACCATTCAATCGGATAATAAGTACTATTCAAATCCGCCTAAGGTGGTTATTTCTCAACCCAATTTTAATGGAACTGGTGCCGCTGTTGCAACAGCAACCGCTATTCTGGGTACAGATGGCCGTGTAATTGGTATTAATGTTACCAATGAAGGTTCCGGATACTACAGCTTGCCTACAATTACATTGGTATCAGGTACAGGTGCAACGGGAACATCCAAATTGGGCAACCGGTTTGTTTCAGAGATAACCGTATCTAATGGCGGAAGTGGCTATATAGTTGCACCTGCAGTTTTAGTGGTAGATCCTGCCAGCAATGGAACGGGAGCTACGGCTGTAGCTAAACTTACTAACGGTGTTGTCACTACAATAGAAGTAACAAACGGGGGCACTGGTTATGGAGCCGCACCAAGCGTAATCATTCTCGATCCGGGAACATCCTATAACGAGCAGACTAAGAGCCGTTATACAAATGAGGCTTTAGCAAACGTAATTGTTGAGGATGGAGAAATTACAACAATTGAAGTTTATCAGACCGGTGACAATTACCCGGCTGGTACATTAGTGTTGATTGATGCTAACGGAAAAGGAAGTGGTGCTGCTGCGACAGCAACCGTTGCCGGTGGTCGAATCACAGATGCTACGGTAACAGCTCCTGGTATTGGTTATGTTGGCAACAACTACGCACGTCCGCTCAATGATGATGTGAACCCCAACGTAGGAAGTAACCTGCCCTTCACATTATTCTTTGATGCACCGTCATCACAAACTGCAAAGAGCGGTGTGAAGAAGTTGATGGATATCGATTATGGAACAGGTCAAAACAAGGACTAATAGTTTAATTGTTTAGGTTTGATTGTTTGAAGCCGCCTGTAAAGGCGGCTTCTTTTTTTGATCCATATTTCTGGCGGGCACTAGTTGACTCGTCAGAGTAGAAAGATTTCAATTATCTTCAAATCGAAAGCGTAAACGTAAAATTGATTAGTATGAAAATCGCAATTATTGGGAGTGGCAATGTGGGCGGGGCGTTGGCCCTGGGCTGGGCAAAAGCAGGTCATCAGGTTACCTTTGGTGTTCGTAACCCGGGTGAATTTAAAGGGAGCAGGTTGGAGTCGCATCCCAACCTGAATTCATCCACGATTGCAGAGGCTGTTTCTAATTCCGAAGTGGTTGTTCTGGCTGCCGTGCCACAAGCCGTTCATGAAATCGTAAAGGCGATGGGGGATGTTAGCCAAAAAATAATCATCGATACCATGAACTCGGTGCGCGTGAAACCCGATCCGTATTCAAATACTACTGAAGCGTTGACGAAGTTGACAAACTGTCAAAACATCGTTAAGTGTTTTAACACAACCGGAGCGGAAAATATGGCGAACCCAACCTATCAGGGGCGAGGCATCGATATGTTTTATGCCGGGGACAGTGATCATGCTAAGCAGGTTGCGGAAACGCTTGCCAAGGACCTGGGCTTTGAAGCAGTATACAATTTTGGCGGCAGTGACAAATTCAATTTGTTGGAACAATTTGCCTTGAGTTGGATCAACCTGGCCATGATGCAGGGATATGGCCGCAACATCGCTTTTAAGGTCGTCAAGCGATAAGGTACTCTGGAACTAAAAACCTTTAAAATTATATGATTTTCGAACTTTCTGTCACTCGAGGAACAAAATAATCCAGATTATTGTATATACAATAGTTGTATGTATCTTTGTTGACCACGAACCACAATGAATCGCAAAGACTTCTTTAAAGCTGCTATTTCAGGAGGTATCCTACTCGGAACTTCTAAAGTGCCAGCTGCTGAAAACCCAGACGTCAAAAATTTTTCCCCGGTAGGGTTTGAACATTTAGCGACTAAAACAGAAAGGACTATGAATACTGTATTGCACAAAGCCAACACCCGTGGCCATGCCAATCACGGATGGCTCGACACTAGTCACACCTTCAGTTTTGCTCATTATTACGATCCAACACGGGTGCACTTTGGTGCGCTTCGGGTACTGAATGACGACTTCGTGGATGGTGGTATGGGCTTCGGCCGGCATCCGCACGATAACATGGAGATCATTTCCATTCCCTTATCGGGTGACCTGGAACACAAAGACAGCATGGGAAATGTTGCCGTAATAAAACAAGACGATGTGCAAATCATGAGTGCCGGCACCGGCATTTACCACAGCGAGTACAACAAGAACAAAGACAAGAAGGTGAACTTTTTGCAGATCTGGGTTTTCCCGAAAGTACGGAACATTGAACCCCGCTACGATCAGATCACTTTTAAACCGGAAGACCGGGTGAATAAACTGCAACAGATTGTAAGCCCATCCAAAACGGATGAAGGTGTGTGGATCAATCAGGATGCCTGGTTTCATCTTGGCAATCTGAAGCAGGGATTCAAAACCGATTATGCGGTGAAGCTGAAAGGCAATGGTGTATATGCTTTTGTGATCAGTGGCGATGTTACCATCAATGGCCAGGCGCTGAACAAACGCGATGGATTTGGTGTGTGGGATGTTGAAAAACTATCCATCAGCGCGGATAGCGATGCAGAGTTGCTGTTGATGGAAGTGCCGATGACCGGATTTGGAGATTGATAATTCTGAAACCATGAACAAGTTGAACATTCTGGTAATCGGCAGACACTACGAGATTATGGAAACCGTAGTGCGCCTGCTCAATTCACAACCAGGATGGTATGCCGAAGGGGCGTTGAACGATCGGGAAGCGTTGGAAAAGTTTAGTCAAGCAGCTTTTGAATGTGTGTTGATTGGGGGTGGAGTCGAAGAAGCTTCCGAAATTCAACTTACCGCTGAAATTAAAAAACTGCGACCCCAAACCCGGGTGATTCGTCACTTCGGTGGTGGCAGTGGTTTATTATTTAATGAAATTCAAATGGCCCTCGAAAGGAGTGAGGGTTAAAATTACCTTATGAAACCGAGAACAGTTGCTCGTTTACTGTATGCAAAGGAAGCAGATATGGGTGGATTGCCGATCCGGCAACCGTTACCCACGCAACAGGTGCAACAGATTGACCCGTTTCTTTTATTGCATCATGCCAACATCAAGGCTCCTGCTCACATCGAGCCGGATCATGCAGGGGTAGGGCCACACCCGCATCGTGGATTTTCGCCTGTAACGTTTATTTTTCAGGGCGGTGTTCATCATCGCGATAGCCGCGGAAATGACAGTGTCATTTATGCCGGTGGCGCCCAATGGATGAATGCCGGCATGGGAATTATTCATAGCGAGCGACCGCCCCACGATATTCAAGAGATCGGTGGCCGTCAGGAAATCATTCAGTTGTGGATCAACACGCCTTCAAAAAATAAGATGGATCAGCCGGCTTACTATCCGTTGAGTAAAGAGCAAGCGCCCACCTTTTTGAGTAATGATCAATTGGTTAGTGGCCGGGTTTTTTCGGGCGAGATTCTTGGTGTAAAAGGTCCGATCCCTTCTCAAACGGTTGTCAATGCGGCCACGCTTGAATTAAAGAAGAGTGGTACAATCTTCATCCCATTACCTACCACTCATAATGCGTTGATTTATCTGCTGGATGGTAAAATGACTATAGAAGACTTTGGCCTGGTAGAAGAATTACATCTCGTTCACTTTAATAATGATGGGGATGGTATCAGCATAACTGCCCTGGAAGATACCCGCTTATTGCTCTTAAGCGGAGAGCCACTGAATGAAAAAGTAGTTTCCTATGGTCCATTTGTCATGAATTCCCAAACCCAGATTATGGAAGCCATGCGGGATTATCAGGTTGGCAAAATGGGGGTGCTGATCGAAGAATGAAAAAGGAAACCAGGGAATCATAAATAAACTAACCAACAAACTAAACTTCTATGTCAACATCTAATTTCTCTTTTATAAGAGCGCTAAAGGCTGGTGCCATTGCCGGTCTTATTGGAGCCGGTATTAATAATGTGTGGAGTCTGATTGCAAATTTATTAGGGGCAACTACCCCACCAGGGTTTGCAATGGCCATTACAATATCCTCCATTTTTCCCATGCTGGTAGGGGCCATTTTATTTTTTGTATTGATGCGGTTTGTGCCGAAGGGAAACCTTGTTTGGTTGATAGCAAGCGTGGGTTTCCTGCTGGTCAGCTTTTATCCAGTTTTCTTTACTCCTCAATTGCCTGATGGTACCATAACAGATAGTACCTTTCCACTATTAGTGGGTCCCATGCACGCATTTTCAGGTTTTTTGGCAATTTGGGGAATTCCACGATGGTCAAGATAAACTGTTTTTGTGCGCGATTGTTAATCTTAAAACATTGAATTTAATGGAAACCCATACTGAAATTATAAAATCCACCGAGATTGAGTACGCTGTCATGAATGAAATCAGCCAGCGCAGAAGCAAACGGGCGTATGCTCCCACTCCGGTTAGCAACGAGATTATCAACTCGCTCTTTGAGGCCGCACGCTGGGCACCTTCCAGTATGAATGAACAACCCTGGGTTTATCTCTATGCAACTCCGGATCAACCGGAACTTCGAAATAAAATTATCCAGGCATTAAATGACAGTAACAAGGTGTGGGCTCAGCAAGCACCACTCTTAGTTGTCAGTCTTGCCAGAAAAACGTTGTTGCGTAATGGTGCAATAAATGGATCAGCACGGTATGATGTAGGTGGGGCCAACGCCTTGTTATCGTTGCAGGCAACACGGGAAGGATTGAACGTCCATCAGATGGGTGGCTACAACCGTCAGGTGTTGATTGACAATTTGAATATTCCGGATTCGCATGAACCCCTGGTGGTAATGGCCATCGGATACCCGGGTGACCTGGAAAGTTTGCCGGAGAATTTAAGACAACGGGAGATCGCTCCGCGCGAGCGTTATCGACAAGAGTTCTTTGTACGAAACGAATTGTTCTGATGGTCCGGGCAATCATCGGAAAGGAGCATTATCGCACAGAACTGGTTGTTTCTGGAAAACCGGTGATTGCAGATGAACCGTTGGACGTGGGGGGTACTGATCTGGGTCCGGCTCCAGGTGAATATTTGATGATTTCTCTAGCAGCCTGTACGGCCATTACACTTCGGATGTATGCCGATCGCAAGCTGTGGCCCGTGGATGAAATTAAAGTAGAAGTTGCCTTTGAGAAAATAGAAAACGTTACACACTTTCAACGCGAAATCGTGCTAACAGGTGATTTAACAAAGGACCAGCGCGAGCGATTGCTTCAGATTGCCAATGCCTGTCCTGTACATAAGACATTGATGAATCCCATTCAGATCGAGACCAGATTGGTGGAATAAAGAAGTTTTGGATAGCTTGGATTAGCCGGCATCATCGCAGTATCTTCAAATTTTTAAAACATACAAATGAAGATTGGGATTATTGGATCGGGTGGTATTGGGTTAGCATTCGCCCGGCAGGCCAGCAAAGCTGGGTATGAAATAATCATCAGCAATAGCCGGGGCGCATCTACACTGGTGGAGGTTGTTAAGGAGTTGGGAGGCCGAAGCACGGCCGGATCTTTCCAGGAAGCTGTACAGGCTGATATTATATTTCTCGCAGTACAATGGATTCATTTACCAGCCGTAGCCAGGCAATTGGATTCCTGGGCTGGCAAAATTGTGATTGACCCAATTAACCCGGTGGCTCCTCCGGATTATAAAATGGTAGACCTGGGTGGAAGTACATCCAGCGAGGTTGTAAGAGATTTACTGAGAGGAGCTCGGATTGTAAAAGCCTTCAATACGTTTACTCCGGAAATACTCGGAGCATCGCCATCACTAGCGGGAGGTAAACGCGTAATTTTTTACTCTGGTGATGATCCTGACGCCAAGCGAGTAGTTCGTTCGATTATTGATAAGATTGGATTTGCCGGAATAGATTTAGGCAATCTGGCTGAAGGCGGGAAACTCCAGCAATATCCTTCTGGTCCATTACCGGGTCTGAATCTTATACAGTTATAACTAATCCATATAATTCTTCTAAAGATGAAAGACATTACAAAAAAGTATACCAACGGAGAGGTCACCATCGTTTGGAAGCCCAACCAATGCATTCACTCCACCATTTGTTTTAAAGGCTTAAGTCCGGTTTTTGATCCGCAAAGGCGACCCTGGATAACTCCCGAAGCAGCAACCACGCAACAAATTGTAGATCAGATTAAAAAATGCCCTTCGGGTGCATTGAGTTATTTCATGAATAACGAGACGGATCAAAAAAGTGTGAATGTAGAAGTTGAAACTATTGTAGAGCCAACACCCAATGGACCATTAATGGTGTACGGGAATGTGGTGGTGAAAGATGCCACTGGCACTGTTTCTAAAAAGAATAAGGTCACCGCGTTTTGTCGTTGCGGAGGTTCGGGTAACAAACCCTATTGTGATGGCTCGCATAAGCGAAACGGGTTTGTTGGATAAGAGCTTAGCGAGTTAGCCTTCGGATAATTTCCGCCTCACCAGGAAATTCTTGTAACAGGCTTGCCCGTTCGCCCATTTCAAAATCACTAAAATCAAAGCCAGGCGCTACGGTGCAACCGCACAATGAAAAACTATCGGATTGCTCCACCTCTGCGCCAAACCAGCAATTTGACGGAACCAGAACCTGAAAAGAATCACCGAGATCAGGATTGGGGCCCAGGCGAAATGTAGTGAGTCCCGTGTTGGTCAGCACATAAATCAGCAACGTTGTTCCCGCATAGAAATGCCAGAGTTCGTCCGATTTGATGCGATGAAATACAGACCGGTCCTGAGACCGGAGCATGAAATAGATAGCCGTAGAAAAATTTCGGTCGCCAGCATACCGGTTGGGCAGTGCGGCTGATTTAATATTTTCTGATGACCGGTATGTTTCCTTATAAAACCCACCTTCCGGATGGGGAAGCAGGTTCAGAGAGGATACCCAAAATTCAACAGGGGTCATAGAGTAACATTTATTTTACTTCAAATGAAAAAAATTCATGGTTCATTTAAGCAAAATAAATCATCTTGCGGACTTTCCTCGGGACCTTAGCTCAGCTGGTTTAGAGCACTACCTCGACAAGGTAGGGGTCGTGGGTTCGAGTCCCACAGGTCCCACACTCTATGAAGCGATTTGTATTCTGTTGGCTGTTGCTCTCACAGACAGCCTGCGCACAGCCAGATCGGCCTTATGTCGTGATGGTTTCGTTTGACGGTTTCCGTTACGATTATGTTCAGAAGTTTAATCCACCCAACTTTAAGAAGTTTATTGCTAACGGGTCTCAGGCCGAAGCGCTGATTCCTTCCTTTCCCAGCAAAACCTTTCCGAATCATTACACACTGGTAACAGGTCTGAACCCCGGCCATCACGGCCTGGTAGATAATTCATTCTACGATCGCCAGCGGGATGTGAAGTACAGTATGGGCGACCGATCGAAAGTAGAGGATGGCTATTATTACGGAGGAGTTTCTTTGTGGGAACTAGCCAGGCAGAATAACGTAATCTCAGCTTCGTATTTCTGGGTAGGCTCTGAGGTGCAGGATGAAAGGAGACGTCCCGATTATTATTATCTCTTCAATGATACGGTGCCCTCTCAAAAGAAAGTTGCCCAGGTGATTGATTGGCTGAAACTTCCGAAGAAGAAGCGACCTCATCTCATTACGCTTTACTTCTCATCACCCGATCACGAAGGTCACGACTTCGGACCCCACGCTCCGGAAACACGGGCAGCCGTGTTGCGGGCCGATTCTGTTTTAGGCTCCTTAATGGCTGGAATAAAATCCACCCAGCTTCCAGTTAATGTCATCCTGGTTTCAGATCACGGAATGCACGAGGTAACACTCCAGGCAGAGACTTCTATTTTTCGTGATGAGTTGATCAATCCAAAAGATCCGGCCGTTAAATTCGCCAATGGCGGCACACAATTACACTTATATTTTACAGACACCAGAAAGCGGGATTCAACGTATGCCGTGTTAAAGAAAGGAGAAGACAACTACACTGTTTATAAGAAGGAGGAATTCCCCAAGCGATGGAATTATCAACATGAACGGGTGGGTGATCTGCTGGTAGAAGCAAAGCCTGGATATTTTATCCGCGATCCTTCCCGTGATTGGTTTCTAAAAAATGCACCCCTAGGTGCCAAGCGAGGAGTGCATGGATACGACCCTGTGTCATCAACGGAAGTGCGTGGAATTTTTTATGCTCAGGGACCCAATATTAAGCAAGGAGTTATGCTACCTCCTTTTCAAAACATTCATGTTTTTCCGTTGGTAGTAACCATTCTTGGATTGCCGATGCCCGCCATCGATGGGAACGCAGACGTATTGAAAGCGATTTACCGAGAAGACTAAGCCGGTGCGTTACGCCATGGATTTTAATGCGAGGTAAACTCCGTTGGTCCAGCCAAAGCCATCCTGGTTTGGATATTCTCCACCACTGGCCTCGCCATGACTGTTCCATACGTCATACTTTTCGGTCATTTTGCCAGTGTGCTCAAAAACTTTTTCATTTGTCTCCAGCCAGGCATGTTTGATTTTGTTAGCTAATTCATCCAAACCATAATTCTGTAATCCCTTTACCGCTATCCACTGGAGTGGTGCCCAGCCGTTGGGGGCATCCCATTGTTGACCGCTGTTGAAAATAGTCGTGGTGAGCCCACCGGGTTTTAAAAATTGATCCCCTAAAACTTTTTGCAACACGAGTGCCTGGTCTGGCGATGCAATTTCAACAAACACAGGGAATACAGCTGCCAACGTATAACAATTCTTTAGTTTTTGTGATACAAAGTCATAGTCAAAGAAAAATCCCCGGGTCGCATCCCAGCAATATTTTTTGATAGCAGCCTTGCGGTGATTGGCCGATCCCAAAAACAAGGCAGCTTGGGAATTATTACCACTCTCTTTATGGCCTTCGGCAATTACCTGTTCGAGGTGATACAGAAGACAATTCAAGTCCACCGGAATAATTTCGGTAGTATGAATGGTGGAAAAGAGGTCTTCATCTTTGAACCAGCGGCTGCTGAAATCCCAACCGGACTCTGCTGCGGCCCGCAAGTGTCGGTAAAGTACCTCCGGTTTTTGTAACGAGTGTCGTGCCAACTCAACGTCTTCTTTAAAAGACTCCGGTCTTGGCGTATCGTGTTCATCCCAATACCGATTCAAAATGCTTCCATCCAGCATGCGTACAACCCGATGCAAAGCAGGTTGCTGTTCACTAACTTCTTTGGCGCCACGCATCCAGAATTGATATTCTTTTTCGAGTGCGCTTAGGTATTTAGTCAGTACATTCTTTTTTGATTCGGCCAGTAGTTTCACCATAAAAGAGAAGAAGGGTGGCTGTGAACGCCCCAAGTAGTACGACCGGTTTCCGTTCGGGATGTAACCGAGCGTGTTGATCAGATACGTGAAGTTGTCAACCATGTGTTGAATCAGATCCGTACGACCTGAAACCTGGAGTCCCAACATCGTGAAGTAACTATCCCAATAATAAATTTCCCGGAAGCGGCCGCCCGGTACGAGGTACGGATGAGGTAAAGGAATGAGAGAACCTCCGGCTTGATCGGGTTTGCGTGTAAGAATGGACCACAATTCGTTAATGTGCTCAACTGCGGTTAATGAAGAATCACTGTGATACTCAGTATTGGGTTTTGGTGGAAGTTCAAAGTTTTTTAGAACGAATTGCTTTAAATCAAAGTTGGCAGTGTCTTTTTGATTTTGATACTCCCTGTTGATTTCTTCCAATGCCTTTTTTGGCTGGCAGTCAGGAAAGGTTTTTCCATCACCCAGTATATTTTGAAGTTGCACTTCTTCAAAGAGCTCACCGAGATCATGTAGTTGATTCATATTAATGTCCGCCTGTGGCGGTAAATTCAACTTTAGCTTCTGATTTTTTCTGAAACCTGTTAAAGAGGAATAGACAAATCAGTAAAATGCCAATGGGTACCAGTGAAAAGTAAAAAGCTGTTTCACCACCATAGGCTTCAAAAATGTGACCGGTAATAATGGATCCGGTAGTTCCACCGAGCGCAGAGAAAATAACGATTAAGCCAGACATAGGTCCATGCTGCCGCGCAGGTAGTGTACTTAGAATTACAGAATTAATGGCCGGGTAAATGGGGGCAATGAATAATCCAATCAATGGAAATATAAAAGCGCCCAAGGGGGCAGTACTCCAACCGGTAACCGGCTGGCCTTGAGCCGCTTTTGCCAATGGGATGGCGACCACAACCAACGTGGCTGCCGCCACCAGACAAATGATCAACACCTGAAACCAATGAATTTTTCGTAGCGCGATGCCAGCAGAAAATCTACCGAGTGCAGTGGAAGCTGCCAGGATGCTGGCCATCTGTATACTTAAGGTGGTAGGCAGGTTTAACACTTTACTATTAAACGTAGGTAACCAACTCATGATGCTTTGTTCAATCAATACATACGTAAAGGCGCTCATAATAAATACAAGGACAAGAGGCTTTATGGCCAGCTTGATCATATCTGCAAAATCTTCCAGAAAGGGTTTTGAATCAGCGGGCTTGATGGAGGATTCATCCAGTTTTGTACTGAATAAGAGAACAAAAGCAACCGCAGTAAGCGCTGCCAGCAAGTAGTACACCTGAAGCCAGGAAGTGGATTGGGCTTGAGTATCGTCTACAAAGGCACTGAAAATGAAATATCCGGTAAGAATGCCAATCATGAAAAAGGATTCGATGAAGTTCATGAAGCTGGCATGTTCTTTCTTGTCAGAAGTTACAATACCAATGGTAGCATAGACGGAGACTTTGATCAGGGCAAAGGAAGTACCGGTGGCGGCAAACAATACCTTGGTCATGGCAAAACTACCCAGTGAGGGCATTGCCAGGCAAGCAATCATTACTATTGCTAACGCAAGCAGCATCGCGTTTTTATATCCGATGCGCGCGATATAAGAAGCAACCAGGAAGGACACCGCTGCGATGCTTAAATCTTTAAATGCTTCCAGCACACTGGCGGAAGACTCAGAAACTCCATAGTTGCTCTGCACTTGCAAAATTACTGTGCCTACACTGTTGAGCAGGATGGCAAAGACAAAGTAGTTGAGAAAGAGAGAGAGTTTGATTTTCCAGGTAGACATGGTTTAGCGGAAAGAGGCTAAACAAATCTACTTACTTTCAGCTAATTCCCCACGGCAAAATGATAGCCCACACCTTTGATCGTAATGATTTCGATGGCCGGATCTTCTCGTAAATAATCCCGCAGCTTTGTGATGTACACATCCAGGTTTCGCGAATTGAAAAACGAGTCATCGCCCCATACCCGCATCAGCATGGTCTTGCGGTCGATATTCATGTTTTGATTTTCGGCCAGGATTTGTAACAACATGGCTTCGCGATGGGATAATTTTCTTGCAGTTCCGTTTTTACGGAGTTCGTACCGCTGCGGAACAAATTCGAAGATGCCTATCTTGAATAACTCTTTGGAGGCCGAAGTCAGTTTGTGTGTAAGCTGCAAGAGATTGTTCACCCGCGCAATTAACTCCTCCATGCTGAAGGGTTTACGCAGGTAATCGTTTCCACCCACCTCAAATCCTTTTAATAAATCTTCAGTTTGGGTTTTGGCTGTAACAAATATGATGGGAATGGAAACATTGCTATGACGGATACTTTGTGCAAGGGAATACCCATCTTTATTCGGGAGCATGATGTCCAATACACAGATATCGGGCTTAAATTCTTCAAACACACTCATCACCAGCTTGCCATCAGCCACCATCCGTACTTCAAAATCACGTACCTCCAGGCTTTCCTTTACAATCCTGCCCAGGAAAGGCTCGTCCTCCACATAAAGGATTTTAACTTTGCTCACTTTACTTTTTTGGTAATCGAATGGTAAACGCACTTCCGCTACCTGGGGCACTATCTACGACAATGGATCCGTGGTGGCTCTTCACCACGCTCTCAACGTAGCTAAGACCCAGGCCATATCCTTTGATGTTGTGAATATCCCCGGTAGGAACCCGGAAGAATTTCTCAAATACTTTTTTTCTGAACTCCGGGGCAATTCCGATTCCTTTATCCTGAACCTTTATTACAAGGTCATCTCCTTCATCAGCCAACGAAATCATAATCTCCGGATTAATCGGACTGTACTTTAAAGCATTATCAAGCAGGTTATAAATGACACTCGTTAAATGGACCGGGCCGCCCAGCAGTTGAAAATCTTGACCATTCTTTTCAAAGGCAACAGTAGCTTTGTGTTTGTCGAACACCAGTTTCATAGAATTGATTACCTGTTCAATCAGTTGATTCATATCAACAGGTTCCGCTTTAAAGTCAACACCCTTGTCTTCGAATATTGCGGTTTTCAAAATTTTATCGGTCAGGATGTTCAGCCGGTTTAACTCATTCTGGGCAATGGTCAGGTACTCCGAAGTTAATTCAGGGTTATTTTGACCTTTGAAATTTTTAATGGCTTCCAGCGCCACGCCTACTGTGGTTACTGGTGTTTTCAATTCATGGGTTATGTTACTGATGAAGTCATTCTTTAAATCCATCAATCTCTGTTGTGCTAACATGCTCCTGTACATCACCACAAAGGCTGCAGTGGTAAGCAACGTAAGGAACAATGAGAACAGGATTTGCGGAGTAATTTGTCCCAATAAGAATGTTCGGAAACCGTGCAATTCCACAGCATACCGGTGAATTGGATCAAACCGCACCCAATCCGAATACAAAGTATTCGAGTAAGCCCGTGCTTCGCCTGGCAATTCCAGGAGTTCGTCACCCGGAGGTTTAAAGAGAGTACTGTTACCAGATCCGACCTGAATGGGTGTGGGCACAAAAGAGGAATGTTTTATTTCAAAAGGAACGGCAAGACCTACCCTGGTCAAGGCTTTATTAAAGTGGTTCCTTAAGCTGTCTTCCGGCAATGAGTCGGTTCGCATTCGAAAAACAAAGTTGCCACCATCAATTTTACCCTCCTGAATTCGGGCGCTTAGTGGCCTTAGGATAGCAGATAATGAATCGTTCGAACGGTCTGTTGAAATATAGATTTGAACCTGCGAGGAACGGATGCGCATATTACCCCGGGTTGCTGTATCTTTTAAATGCCGGTAGGTGAACCCTCTTGAAGGTTTTGTTTCAATCGAATCGTTCGTAATTTTTTCAAAGCCTTGAAGCAGAAAGGAATCGCGCAAAGCCAGTACCGTATTTCGAAAAAGTCCATTCGTTTCTCTGCGTAAATCAAAGTAAGCCTTTTCGTAGGAATTGGTAAGCCACAATACTTGCAAGGCCAACAACAAGACGATGCTGCTGGCAATCAGTATTAAGGTTAACCTCTTCTTTGGGTGTTTCACATTACAAAAGTACGGCTCTCACCGGGTTAGCGATGCTCTTTTAACCTTAATTAACATTGAATTCAGAACTATTAACCACACCCGATACTCTCCAATCGTATGTTTGCATGGGAATTAAAACAAATGAAACCCTCTTCACTTATGAAAAAATTGATTTTGCTCCTGGGTATCCTGGTGTCATTAACGGCTGCGAATGTAGTGTTTGGTCAGACGACCGGTGTAATCACCTATGAAATAAAGGTAAACCTGCACCGCAGGCTTCCACCCGAGCGCGCAGATATGAAGGGGATGATCCCGGAATTCCGTACCACCAAAGAGCAATTATTTTTTAATGAGAGCGAGTCACTTTACAAACCCTTGATTGAAGATGAAGAAGAGGAGATGGGCGGAGGTGGCATGCGTATGGTGATCCGCCAGCCGAACAATGAGCTCTATTTAGATCAAACCAGCGGAAAGATTCTTTCGAAACAGGAGTTTATGGGTAAGAATTATCTCATTGAAGATTCCGTAAAGGTATCGCCTTGGAAATTCGGCACGGAAATAAAAACCATTCAGGGATATGAATGCCGACAGGCGTATTATACGGATTCGGTGCAGATGAATATGAACGGAAACCCGGTCACTGAAAATCGTGAAATCACTGCCTGGTTTACGGATAAGATCCGGCCATTTTTAGGCCCTGAGCGCTTTAACACCTTGCCTGGTGCCGTACTCGCAGTAGATATTAATGGCGGGGAACGGGTACTGGTTGCCAAAACCATCGAAATGCGGGAGTTGAAAAAGAATGAGTTGAAAATGCCAGCCAGCGGCACTAAAACTACGCAGGAGGAATATCGCAAAATGGTGGAAGAGCAGATGAAGCAGATGGGTGGTCGGGGCATGATCATTCGGAACTAGTTCAGCAGTTGTGTTAAAATCTAATCACCCTTTACTTCAAATTTCATGAAGCATAATTTACTGTTCTTGATTTTAATGGTGGGTTCATTAAGTTCCTTCGCACAGAAATTTTCAATCCACGGACAGGTAACCGATACCCTCTCTAGTCCGCTCCCTTCTTCCACGATTATGTTATTGAGTCCCAAAGATTCTTCGTTGGTGAATTTTGGTGTGAGTGATGCTAAAGGGGCTTTCGAAATTAAGAATGTAAACAAGGGTGAGTATTTGCTCAAGATCACCTTTGTTGGCTATGTTCCCTTTACACAAAAAATAACCACGCCCTCCACAGGTTCTCTCGTGGAAATGGGTCGTATCAAAATGCAACCGCTTACGAAGGAACTGGAAAGCGTGGTAATCATGGGTGAGAAGGCTCCGGTTACAGTGAAGCGTGACACCATTGAATTTAATGCCGGATCTTTTAAAGTGCAGGCCAATGCCAATGTGGAGGATCTATTAAAGAAACTTCCGGGTGTAGAAGTAGAAACTGATGGTACAGTGCGTGCCCAGGGAGAACAAGTGCAACGGGTAATGGTGGATGGCCGCGAATTCTTTGGTCGTGATCCGAAGTTGGCCACCCGAAATCTTCCAGCCGATGCCGTTGAAAAGGTTCAGGTGTTTGATAAGAAATCTGACCAGGCCTTGTTCACCGGCATTGATGATGGACAGAAAGAAAAGACCATCAACCTGGAATTGAAAGAAGAGAAACGCAACGGGGCGTTTGGTACGCTGATGGGCGGCATGGGTACCGATGACCGCTTTCAGGCAAAAGCAAGCGTAAACCGGTTTGCAAAGGGTCAGCAGCTTTCTTTTTTGGGAATGGGAAACAACATCAATGAGCAAGGATTCTCCATTGATGATTACATGAACTTCACCGGTGGTTCCCAAGCGATGATGGGCGGTGGGGGTGGTGGCCGCGTGCAACTCACTTTTAATTCCAATAATTCCAGTGGCGTGCCCCTGAACTTCGGCAATCGCCCGAATGGAATTATGACCAATTATGCAGGGGGTGTAAACTTCAATAAAGACCTTAGCAAAGACACACAACTTACTTCCAGCTATTTCTACAATCGCCTGGAGCAGGACATTGAGCGATCCATTGATCGTGTCAACTATTTACCCAATGGCAGTTACAACTATTTTCAGGATAGCCGCCAATTCAATAACAACGATAACCATCGGGCAAACCTCACGATCGATCACCGGATTGATTCTGCTAACTCGTTGAAGTTTACCGCCAGCGCCACCTACTCAGAATCGGAATTGAACTCGCAAAGCACAAGTCAAACCATGACGGTGGACAATACCATTCAAAATGAAAGCGAACAATATACCTATGCGGCCCAAAATAGCTTCAATTTGAATTCATCGTTGTTATGGCGTCATCGGTTTACCAAGAAGGGGCGTACGTTTTCAACCAACCTTACTTTTGGCGCCAGCCAAACCGATCGCGATGGAAACCAGCAATCCCTCAATCAATTTTATACCAATGTACCCAGCGAGCAGCAGCTCCTGCAAACCAACTATCTGCTGAGCGACAATCTTACGTATGGCGCAACCGTATCCTATACAGAACCATTGGGTGGAAGAAAATACCTGGAAGCCAATTACAACATCAGTACCAATAGCAATGAAGTTGATTATAAAGTGTATGATGAAAATACCGGAACCCCCGTACTGAATACCCGATTGACCAATGAATACACCAGTGATTATTTATACAGCCGTCCGGGGCTTAACTTCAGGATGAATCGTGAGAAGTACAATTTTGTGGTCGGTGCCAGCTATCAGTCTACCCGCTTGAAAGGTGAATTAATTACTCGCAATGCATTTATTGACCGCACCTTTGAAAACATTTTGCCCTCGGCTCGTTTTAACTATGACTTCTCCAACTTCAAGCACGTAAGCCTGAATTATGAAACGTCCATGCAGGAACCTACCATTCAACAATTGCAGCCCGTGGTAGATAATTCGGATCCTCTTAATCTTTATGTGGGTAATCCCACATTGAAGCCAGCGTATGGACATCGCGGCACGCTGAACTTCACCACGTTTGATCCGGCCAAATTCATTAACTTTTTTGCCTTCCTTACAGCTGTATACACACAGGACGCCATTACCAACTCACAAACCGTTAGTGATAGCCTGGTGCGGTTAACACAACCGGTCAATGTGAAGGATAATCTCAACGTTACTGCGAATGTCAATTTTGGATTTCCCATTAAAAAGCTGAATAGCCGTTTCAATATTGGGCCCACAGCTTCCCACATGCGTAGCATCAATATTTTGAATGAAACAGAGAGCAGCATAACACAACAAACCTTAGGCGGCAACGCCCGCTATAACTTTACCTATAAGGAAATCCTTACCATTGATTTGAGTGCCACGCTCAGCCATCAACAGACCAACTATGAATTTGATACTCAACAAGATCAGGTGTATTTCAATAAAACCTATACGGCTGAGGGCAATTTGAATTTTTTGAAAAATTATTCACTGAACACGACCTTCAATTACCTGATTTACAACAGCCAGACTACCGATTTTAATCAGGAGATTCCCTTGTTAAATCTCTCGATTTCCCGTTTTGTAATGAAGAATAAGAAGGGAGAAATTAAAGTGAGCGTGAATAACCTGTTTGATAAAGACCTGAGTGTAAACCAAACGGCTACTTCCAACTACTATCAGCAGGAGACCACCAATAACCTGGGCCGCTACTTTATGTTCAGCTTCACCTATGCGTTGAATAAGCATCTCAATCCGATGGGAGGCGGCCGTAGACCGGGGGCACGAATGATGATGATTCGTTAGTAAGGAAATGTGAGCTACTGCTTTCTGGTGTTGTGATCCGGAATCCAGTATCTTGCAACATGAAGGTTTTTGTTTTTTATCTGTACATGGCGTTGACTTTTTATCAAGGCAATGCACAATCCTATATTCCCAAGTTTGACATTCAGGGACATCGTGGTGCGCGTGGCTTAATGCCGGAAAATTCCATTCCGGCATTTTTATTGGCGTTGGACTCCGGTGTGAATACGCTGGAGTTGGACCTGGTGATTACCAAAGACAATCAAATTATCGTTTCGCACGAACCCTGGATGTCGCCTTCGATTTGCCTGACACCTACGGGCGATACCTTGTTGGCGAAGGCGGAGCAGAAATACAACATCTACAAGATGACCTATGCCGAAGTTCAACAGTGGGATTGCGGTTCATTAGGGAATAAAGGATTTCCAGAACAAAAAAAGTTGAAGGTTTCAAAGCCGCTGTTGAAGGAGGTTATTGTAGCTGCTGAAAATCATATCAAGAGCTTCACGCGATATGAAGTGGATTATAACCTGGAAATTAAATCCAGCCCGGAAGGCGACACGAAGTTTCACCCGAAGCCGGAAGTTTTTTCAGACCTGGTTTTTCAATTGTTGGATGAATATTTACCGCTCGATCGGATCGTAATTCAGTCGTTTGACTTTCGCGTGTTGCGATACTGGCATGAAACGTATCCGGAAATCAGGTTGGCCGCATTGGTAATGAATAAGAAAACCGCAGACGAAAACCTGACCGACCTTGGATTTACACCCTCCATCTACAGTCCACACTATCAATTGCTAAAGCGTGAGGACGTAAAAAATCTTCATGAAAAAAATATTCGGGTCATACCCTGGACTGTCAACGAAGAGAAAGATATGCTCTCCCTGAAGGGAATGGATGTGGATGGATTTATAACCGATTACCCTAACCGGGCCGCCAAATTCAAGCGGACTCTGAACATTAAACCAAATGGAAAGAAGTAGAGCGCGTCTGTGACACAGGTTAGCTTCTTACTTCATGAGATGCATTTGCTCAATCTTCCATACTTCCCTATCATTGCACTTCTTTTTAATAACCGGATATGCCCACAACTAAATACGATGTTTACGGAATCGGCAATGCGTTAGTCGATATTGTTACCGAAGTAGATCATGACTTCTTTGAGAAGAACGAAGTAGAGAAAGGATTAATGACGTTGGTCGATGAAAAACGTCAGCAGCACCTGATGAAGGCCATTGACATGAAGCGGAGTAAAATGTCGGGCGGTGGTTCAGCCGGCAATACCGTTGTAGCCATCAACCAGTTTGGCGGTATGAGCTTCTATTCCTGCCTGGTGGCTAAAGATGAACTGGGCAAGTTCTTTTTGGAGGACTTAAAACGCAACGGGGTAGATACTAACTTAACTCATGAAAATTGTCCGGAAGGACATACTGGCCGGTGTTTGGTCATGACCAGCCCAGATGCGGAGCGCACCATGAATACGTTTTTGGGAGTAAGTTCATTTTTGTCGCCCGAGCATTTGGATGAAGCAGCCATTAAGGAGTCTAGTTACATCTATCTGGAAGGATATCTGGTGGCGAGTCCGAAAGGATTGGAGGCGCTGAAAGAGGCCAAGAAAATAGCCGAGCGTAATAAAGTGGGCACAGCCCTAACGTTTTCTGATCCCAGCATGGTTAAATATTTTTCATCGCAGATGGAAGAGATCGTTGGGGCGAGCGTGGACTTACTTTTCTGCAATGAAGAAGAGGCGATGATCTTTACCGGCACGAATGACATGGGTACGGCCCGCGAAAAGCTGAAGCAGGTGGCCAAACGATTTGCGATTACCTTAGGTGCCAACGGAGCGTTGATTTACGATGGCGATACATTTATACAAATTGAACCTTACAAAGTGCGGGCCATCGATACCAACGGAGCGGGCGATATGTTTTCAGGTGCGTTCATGTATGGAATCACCCACGGCCATAGCTATGCGGAAGCAGGTAAACTTGCTTCCCTGGCATCCTCTAGGGTGGTATCACAATTCGGTCCCCGGCTGGAGCCACAACAAATGAAAAAGCTGCTGGGCGATCTGATTGTTTAGAGGATCACCCATTTCGGGGGGAAATTCCTAAACTAAGAAAACAGGAAGTGAGAGCGGATTAAGAAATTCTGAACTCATGACATCCACTAGTTTTAATTAATATTGTATCCCTATAAAAATTAAAATATGTATAGAAAACCAGGTTTAGTTATTTGGCTCTTGCTTGTTTCGGTTATCGCAAGCTTTAGCCAGGCCCGCAAAATTGAATTTACCGAATACGATTTACCTAACGGGCTGCATGTAATCCTGCACAAGGATAACACTACCCCTATTGTTGCGGTATCGGTCTTGTATCATGTAGGTTCGAAGAATGAAGATCCTAATCGTACAGGGTTTGCACATTTTTTTGAACACCTGTTGTTTGAAGGCTCCGAAAACATCAAGCGTGGTGAGTTTGATAAGTACTTGCAGAATGCCGGTGCTACCAACAATGCCAATACATCCAACGACCGTACTTTTTATTATGAAGTACTTCCTTCCAATCAATTGGAGTTGGGCCTATGGATGGAGTCGGAACGCATGTTACACGCCAAAATAGAACCCATTGGTGTAGAAACGCAACGCGAAGTGGTTAAAGAAGAAAAACGTCAGCGCATCGACAATCAGCCGTACGGTTCCATCCTTACAGAAGTACTGAAGCGGGCTTATACGGTGCACCCCTATCAGTGGGCGCCTATCGGTTCGTTAGATCACCTCAATGCTGCGTCCTTGGATGAGTTTATTGCCTTCTATAAGACCTTTTATGTTCCTGAAAATGCAACACTCTCCATTGCGGGAGATATTGATATCGAACAAACCAAAGCCATGGTGTCCAAGTATTTCAAGGACATTCCAAAAGGCACTAAGCCGGTACCGCGTCCTACCGTAGTTGAACCACCCCAAAAGGCCGAAGTTCGCGATGTGGTTTTTGATAACATTCAACTGCCGGCCGTCATTCAGGCTTATCACATTCCTGCTCAGGGAACTCCTGATTCCTATGCGCTGGATATGCTGAGTACTCTATTGAGTGGCGGACAAAGTTCACGCATGTACAAAGCCCTGGTGGATGAACAGAAAAAAGCATTTACCGTACAGGCCTTTCCATTTTCGTTGGAAGACCCCGGGTTGTATTTGACCTTCGGATTGGTAAACATGGGCGTCAGTCCGGAGGATTTGGAAAAAGCCATGGATGCGGAAATCGAAAAAGTGCAAAAGGAGTTGATCTCTGAAAAAGAGTTTCAAAAAATTCGCAATCAGGTGGAAAGTAATTTTGTACAGCAAAACTCATCAGCCGTGGGCATTGCCGAGCAGTTGGCCAACTACCATGTTTACTACAAAGATGCCAACCTCATCAATACAGAAATAGATCGCTACATGAAAGTGACGCGTGAGGATTTGCAGCGGGTAGCCAAACAATACCTGACAAAAGAGAACCGGGTGGTATTGCAATACTTGCCGAAATCGGCCCAGAGCAAACCCGAGAATACCCAAATCAAAAAAGATAATTGATTATGAAGAAGATAGTAATACTAAGTTGCCTGTTGCTCGTTATCGTATCGGCTCAGGCTCAGGTTGATCGTTCAAAGGCCCCCAAGCCTGCCCCGGCCCGCGAAATTAAAATCGGGGAATATCAGACCTTCACCTTGAAAAACGGATTGCAGGTATTTGTAGTGGAAAATCACAAGTTGCCACGCATTCAGGTTTCGTTGCAGTTAAAGAACGACCCCATTTACCAGGGCGAAAAGGAAGGATATGTGGAGATGGCCGGTACCTTAATTGGCACAGGCACCAAAACTAAAACCAAAGCCCAGTTGGATGAAGAAGTGGATTTCATTGGTGCCAACTTAAGTACCGGATCCAATGGCATTTTTGCTTCGAGCTTAAGCAAGCATACCACCAAGTTGCTGGATCTGATGACGGATGTACTTTACAATCCGGCCTTCGCCCCCGAAGAAATGGAAAAGCTGAAGACGCAAACCCTTTCCGGATTGGCCGCCAGCAAAGACAATCCGAATGCCATTGCCGGCAATGTGCGCAGAGCGTTGGTTTATGGGAAGCAGCATCCGTATGGATTATTTACTACCGAGAAGAGTGTAGGATCCATTACGTTGGAGGATTGCAAAAATTATTATAACACGTACTTCAAACCGAATAATGCCTATTTGATTATTGTTGGTGACATCGATCTGAAGACAGCAAAGTCATTGTCAGAGAAATACTTTGCAAAATGGACTCAAGGAGACGTGAAGAATCCAACCTATGCCCAGCCAAAGGAACCCGCAAAAACCTATGTGGCGTTGGTGGATCGTCCGGCTTCGGTTCAATCGGTGATCAACATTGCTTATCCGGTGGACCTGAAACCCGGAACACAGGATGCCATCAAGGCCCGTGTTACAAACCAGATTTTAGGTGGTGGATTTTCTGCGCGCCTCATGCAGAACCTTCGTGAGAAGCACGGTTTTACCTACGGAGCCAGTTCGCAATTAAATGCAGATCAACTAGTCGGCAACTTTGTTGCTTCGGCCAGTGTGCGCAACGAAGTTACGGACAGCTCGGTGTTTGAATTCATGTCTGAGTTGAAGCGGATGGTAAACGAACCGGTTACCGAAAAGGAATTGGTAGCCGCCAAGGCAGAAATTTCCGGAGCGTTTGGTCGCTCGCTCGAAAACCCCCAAACCATCGCCAACTTCGCGTTGAATACCGCCAAGTATAATCTTCCGAAAGATTACTACAACAACTACGTCAAGTCGATTGATGCAGTTACCCTGGCCGATGTGCAGGCCACCGCCAGGAAATTTATCCGCCCTGAAAATGCGCACATTGTAATTGTAGGTAAAGGTGCGGATGTGGCTGATAAGTTAAAGCCATTTGGGGAGGTGAAGTATTTTGATATTTATGGTGAACCTTACGTGCCAAACAAAGCAGCAGCGCTTCCACCCGGCTTAACGGCAGAAAAAGTAATTGATAATTACCTCACTGCCATTGGGGGTGCTAAAAAGATTCAGGAGTTGAAGAGTGTGAAAATGACGATGAAGGCTACCGTTCAGGGAATGGAGGTAACGATGACAAATTCAAAGAAGGCACCTGGTAAAAGTTTGACAGAAGTTTCTGTTCAAGGCAATGTAATGCAGAAAAGTGTAATTGATGGGAAAGATGTTGCTCAAATGGCAATGGGCCAAAAAGCTCCGGTTGATCAGGCCACCAAAGAGAAGGAATTGTTTGAAGCTCACCTGATTCCAGAAACCATGTTGGCGGCATTGAATGTGAAAACGGTCTTAAAATCGGTTGAAAATTTGGATGGAAAAGAGGCCTATGTCGTGGAATACATTATGCCGGCTGGTGAAAAGATCACCAATTATTTCGATAAGGAGTCGGGTTTGAAAGTCCAGACTGTGGAAACTGCTAAAACTCCGCAAGGCGAAGTATCCGTTCCCACTAAGTTGCAGGACTATAAGGAAGTGAATGGAATCAAATTCCCGCATTCGATTTTAGTGAATAATGGCATGATGAGTTTTAAATTCGAAATGGCCACCATAGAAGTGAATCCAGCTTTGGATGATGCAACTTTTAAAGTCCAATAGATTTTGATAATTAGAAATGAGAAGGCCGGTCAAAAACCGGCCTTTTTTGTTGAAATAAGGTGCTCTTGGCTTAAAATCGTAGCGGCTACCTTGTAAATCCGGATTATCCTGAGCATTTTTGCAGCCCTTTTAGAATTTAGCATTAGAAGATACTATTATGAAACGCACATTTCAGCCTTCCCGCAAAAAGAGAAAGAATAAGCACGGATTTCGTGAACGAATGGCAACGGCCAATGGCCGCAGGGTGCTGGCTTCCCGCAGAAGGAAGGGCCGCAAGAAATTGACTGTATCAGACGAAGGCACGCCTAAGACCAAATAACCTTTCGGTTAGCCCCGAAAGGGATTAATTTTAATCTCATGGGGAGTTTTACGCTTTCAAAAGCCGAAAGGCTTTCAAAGGAGAAATTAATAAAGGAACTCTTTGACAAGGGTTCCTCTTTTTATTTATACCCGTTTAAGATTCTTTATCTGGCCAATCCTGATAAACGGCCTGCAGCAGTCAATCAAGTCCTCATTACAGTTTCGAGACGGCAATTTAAGCGGGCAGTAGATCGGAATCAGATCAAACGGAGAATCCGGGAAGCTTATCGGTTGCAGAAGGAAATGATAAGAGATCTTCCTCAAAAAGGTATATTTTCAATCATCTATACGGCTAAAGAAATACTTCCCTTTGCCGAGATCAGATCAAAGATCTTTTTAGTGCTGGAAAAAATTAAGAAATTAGAGGTTCAATAGATATTATAAATCCCTTTTTCAGGGCGTGTTGAGGATATGAAGCGACTACCGTATTTAGTAGGATTGGTCTTGTTGGCAGGTTCGATCTGGGCCTTTACTGTTCCGGGCGAGAAGTATTTCGACATTGCAAAAAGCCTCGATATTTTTGCCACCCTGTTTAAAGAGGTCAATGCTCATTATGTTGATGAGGTAAATCCCAAAAAATTAATTGAAACGGGCATCAATGGGATGTTGGATCAGCTGGATCCTTATACCGATTACATTCCGGAAGAAGACCTCGAAGCCTTTAGCATTCAAACCACGGGTCAGTATGCCGGTGTTGGCGCCTTGATAGGCATCGTCAATAAGAAGACGGTCATCACCAATCCCTATGTGGGGTTCCCAGCCGAACGTGCAGGTGTTCGCGTGGGTGATGAAATCATTTCAGTCGATGGCAAAAAAGTTCAGGGCAGCCCTACGTTTGAGATTAGTACGTTGTTGAAAGGGAAGCCCAATACCGATGTCATACTGGAGGTGAAGCGGGTTGGTCAAAAGGAAAATCTGAAGTTTAAACTGACTCGCGAGAAGATTAAGATCTCAAATATCACTTATCAAGGCATGATCGGGGCCGATGTGGGGTATATCAAACTGGATGAATTCACTCCGGGTGCTGGCAAAGAAGTCGAGGCAGCGGTAGCTGATTTAAAAAAGCAAGGTGCAAAAAAATTGATCCTGGACTTGCGCGACAATCCGGGTGGATCCTTATATGAAGCAGTTAACATTGTTAATCTCTTCATTCCAAAAGGGAAGGAAGTAGTATCAACCAAAGGCAAGGTTCCGGAATGGAATAAATCCTACACCACGCTGAATAATCCATTGGATACAGAAATTCCATTGGCCATACTCACCAGTGAGGGTAGTGCCTCGGCTTCGGAGATTGTTGCCGGCTCTCTGCAGGATTATGATCGGGCCGTGCTCGTAGGACAAAAAACGTTTGGTAAAGGGCTGGTGCAAACCACACGGCAGCTGGCTTACAATGCGCAGCTGAAAGTAACCACCGCCAAATACTATATCCCCAGCGGTCGATGCATTCAGGCGATGGATTACGAACATCGCCAAAGCGATGGCACCGTGCAAAAATTTCCAGATTCGTTAAAAAGAGAATTCAAGACGGCCATTGGCAGAAAAGTGTTTGATGGGGCAGGACTGGATCCGGATGTGCTGGTGGAAGCTGCGACCTACAGTGCTGCGATTGTGGAGTTGGTTGGATCTGGGTTGGTATTTGAATATGCAACCAAATATTGTGGCGAGCATCCCGAAATACCAACCAGCATGAAAGACTTCACACTTTCAGATGCTGAATACCAACGATTTGTGGCGTGGGTAAAAGAACAGAAGTTTACATTTTCTTCCGAACTGGATCAACGAACGGATGAGTTGATTGCTTCAGCCAAGAAAGAGCGATACTATGACGAACTGCAGGGTCAATTGAAAGAGTTGAAGGGAAAGATCGAACAAAGTAAAAGCACTGCGTTGATTCGGAATAAGCCCGAGTTGTCGAGAATTTTGGAAGAGGAGATTGCATTTCACTATTCATTGGTCAAGGGTCAGGTAGAAGTTTCGATGGAACGGGACAAGGAGATCAGTGAGGCCCGCAAAATAGTATCCGACCTGGGAGCGTATAAGAAAATGCTAGCCCCAAACTAATGGCCTTGCTGCTCAGTTTGGAAACGTCCACACAGACTTGCTCCGTGGCGTTACACAATAAGGGTGTCCTGCTTGCTTACCAGGAAGTGTTGGAGCCAAGATCGACCGCCTCCCAACTCGCAGTTTCCATTCAACACGTTCTGCGAGCGGCAACTGTAAAACCGGCCGAACTTCAGGGCATAATAGTTGCAGCAGGACCAGGTTCTTACACCGGGTTGCGGATAGGCGTTGCAACCGCCAAAGGAATGTGTTATGCCCTCCGGATTCCCTTGATCGCTGTAAATACATTGGATGTGTTGGCTTCGCTGGGTCGCGATCAAATTAATATAATGAGCGAAGAAGTTTTTCTTTGCCCGATGTTGGATGCCAGACGAATGGAGGTGTATTGTAAGTTAGTAAACTACCGCCTGCAGGAACTAGAACCAACGCAAGCCAAGATCATCGATCAGCAGAGTTTCATGGATTATTTAATCCGGGGGAGGGTTTACTTTTTTGGCGATGGGGCTTCCAAATGCAGAAGCATCATGAATCATCCCAATGGTAAATTTCTTGAAAACATTGTGCCGCTGGCAAGCCGACTGGGCGAGATGGGCTATGCAAAGTGGCCAAGCCAGGATTTCGAAGCGGTTGATTCTTTCGAACCCTTTTACCTAAAAGATTTTCTGATTCGAAAACCAACGCTTTCATAATCGTGTTGTAGAAACCATGGAGAAAGAGATCATAAATCGTGTAAGCAATAGTCAACTGGTCACCTTTGATCTTGAGGAACTGTATACACTGGGTGAACGGGTTCTTTTTGATATCAAGGATTTGCTATTCCAAGGTTTGGTATTGCGCGAAAAAGATTTTCGAGATTTTGTTAAATCACACGACTGGGCACAGTATCAGAATAAATGGGTTGCCGTTACTTGTACTGCGGACGCCATCGTTCCTACCTGGGCCTACATGCTTTTATCAGCCTCCCTTCAGCCGTATGCTGGCCTGGTAATTTTCGGGTCGTTACAGGAGTTGGAAATTCGTCTTTACGAGCGCGCATTAAATAAGGTTGATTGGAGCAAATTTGAAAATGCAAAGGTGGTTGTCAAAGGGTGCAGTAAGGTGGAGGTCCCCGTTTCTGCCTATGTAGCAGTTACCAGTCAACTAAGAAAGGTAGCTACAAGCATTATGTATGGCGAACCGTGTAGTACGGTGCCGATTTTTAAGAAAAAGGCCTCAGAATCTTAATCTGATTATCAGTTAGTTAGGCGGCAATAGGCCAAAAACCCTCATTTTTGCAAAAAATCTTCATTGCAACTATTGCAGAAACCCACTCAACACCTACCTTTGCACTCCCTTTTGAACGGAAAAAGGCGATTGGTTTAAAAATTTGAAGCTTTTTTAACCACTTCTGTCGGATTACAAAATTCAGCTAAGCTGATTGCGAAAACCGATAAACGTTCTTTGAATAGATGGAGATTGATAGCGGACCCGTTTATGTTCGATGGAGGAC
>CAZAUN010000014.1:0-116437 GCA_964488465.1 uncultured Ohtaekwangia sp.
AGCACCGTTGAGGTTTATAGTAAGCACCGTTGAGGTTTATAGTAAGCACCGTTGAGGTTTATAGTGAGCACCGTTGAGGTTTATAGTAAGCACCGTAAGGGTTTACACAAGACACCGCGTAATTTAACAAACCACCCGGTTTGAAGTAATCCAGGCCTGCCACAACAATCCGGCAGCAAAAGCCCCGTAAGAAATACATCAGGTAACCGAATCCAGGGAATGATTATTGGCTGAAAGAACAGCAAAAGCCCCACCCACAGCGGGAGGTTGCTCATGAATCCAAACAAACCTTAAAAATCGATATTCCAGGGATCTGGTACAGCATGGGCTAAGCCCTCAAAAACCCACAATTTGACCCAAATTCAAAGAAAATTCACTTCCAATGTTAAGTTTTATTAACCGCTTGGTAATGCAGCCTTAACCTGATATTTTACACTTCTAAACATCAGACTTTATGGAAAAATTAGTGCTCAAAGGAAAGAAAGAAATCAGATTGCTCTTAATGGATTCCCTCCATCAAACCGTACAAGCCCTGGGCATTACCAAGTCCAAAAAGAAGGCCAACAAACTGATCGAAAAATCAGCCAAACGCCTGGCTACGGTAGTGGCCACGCAAATGAAAAAGGAGCTGAAGAAAATCAAGAATGTAAAAGTGAAGAAAGAAAAGAAAGCCAAACCCGAGCTGGCTACGGCTTAAATTCATACCGATACTTACTTAGCGGAAGGGGCAATAAGCCCCTTTTCTTTTTCTGCCACTAACTGTCGTTATTCGTAACCTGTCTTCTGTTCGTAGCCTGCCATGCTGAGCCTGTCGAAGCGTGACTGTGCCACGTTGAAATAAGGGTTGAGCGGTTTCGACAAGCCTGTTGCCGATAGGAACCGCAGAGACGCAAAGCCGCAAGGGTCCACATCGAACCTTAACGATTTAGCGCCTTTGCGACTTAGCGGTGTATGTCACCAGCCTTTCTCGTTTGCAGGAATTCGAACAGCGTAACGTTCATCATCAGCAACAGCATTCCGTAAAATGTGTCTTCAAACGGGATGGTGCCCATGCGGATGCCCAGGTTTTCCGCATCGTTGTACCACACCACCGGGTCGTCAATCCCCGTGCCGGTCAAAATTCCATTCACGATAAAGAAGGGGATCAGGATAAATACATACGCCACGTAAAACTTCCCGGCAACGTCCGTCTTCCACACCCAGCGGTGCAACAACAGGAAAATCGCCAGCAGGATAAACGTAACCGCAGTGTACCACCGGTCGTAGTAAATTACACCCGTCAACAAAAGCCCCCCGCTCAGCAAATCGGTAATCAGGTAGGTGTATTTCTGGCTTAGCCGCCACCGCATCAGGTAGTTCACCGCCTCGTAGGTAAATACACAGGCATACGGTATGCAAACAAAGAACAACACTTCTTCCAGCGGCAACGAGAAAAGATAGGTGCCCGTCAGGTACTGCGGGTTAAAGCCCCACACCCCCAGCCGGGTAAACCATTCATCCCATGCAATAAAGAAAAACCCCGGCACGAAGATGGCCAGCCACAGGTACCGCCACTTCTTCGAGAAATTTGATTTGGGATAAAAACTGAACAGGAACGGAAAGAGAATCGAAAAGAAATTGATGGCGAGGTAAAGGTATTTTTCGTTCACGGAAGGCAGGGCTTAGACGTCCACACTATTGTGTTTCCTGGCGTTTGGCCTTAAACACAAACTTGCCGGGCTCATACTTTTTCGGAGCATATAAAAACCCAAAGGCTTCACACCCTTCTTTGGTGTGTTTGGCGTGGTGAATGTAATGGGCATGAATCATGCGCTGCAAATACTTGCTGCGTTTTTCAGGGCGCCACTTCAGGCGCTGGTGCACAATAATGTCGTGGAAAATCAGGTAGAAGAGGCCGTAACAGAAAATCCCCAACGCCACCGCAAACAAATACGGGCTCGGATACACCGAAGTGGAAATGATAAACAAGGCAATGGACGGAATGCTGAACACCACGGCAAACAAATCATTTTTTTCCACCGCATGGTCGTGCACCGTGTGGTGCGACTTATGCCAGGTCCACAAAAAACCATGCATCACATACTTGTGGGTAAACCAGGCGATAAATTCCCAAAACAGAAACGTTCCGATCGTAATCAACGCACAACTCAAAATCACTTTCCAATCCATCTTCTAATTACTTATTAAAATAGCCTTCCAACACGGTGAAACGATGCTCAAAAATACGATTAACCTCGCGGCCCACAAAAAGCCAATGCGCCAGGCGGCCTAACGGACCTAACGGAATGGCATAGTTTACTTCATCGGTCATTTCAACCCCTCCGGCCACTGCCTTAAAACGATGCTGATGGTGCCACAACGTATACGGACCAAACCGCTGCTCATCCACAAAATATTCCGGCTCCTGCACATGGCTGATTTCGGTTACCCAGTGCACCTTGATTCCCGGTAAAATCTGTACGTGGTAGCGGATAATCTGGCCGGCATAGGTTTTCTCACCACCACTCACATAAAGAATTTTAAAACCCATGTGTTCCGGGGTGATTTTCGAAAGGTTCCGCGGGGTGGAGAAGAAGTCCCACGCTTCGGCCATGGAAATCGGTAAAAACTGCGTGCGTATGAGAGTGTAGATTTTCATTTACTCTTAAACACCGCAGCGAACAAAGAGTTTTAACAAACGTCCCACCTTGTCTTCGCACCCCTTGCCCCTTTATTGTTTCAAAACTGCCGGAAAATCCGCATTTTTAAGTTCATCACATGCGCTACCTATCGGTTCTCCTCTTCTTATTGTTTGCAACCATCTTCCTTACGGGATGCGGGTCAAAACAATCCTCGCTCTCCCGGCTCGACTCGGTGGATTTTAATCTTCACATCCGCCCGATTTTATCAGACCGTTGTTTCAAATGCCACGGCCCCGATGCCAACCAGCGTAAATCAAACCTGCGGCTGGATACGCGCGAAGGCGCCCTGGCCGCCCTGAAGGATAATCCCAACGCACACGTCATTGTTCCTGGCCATCCTGATCAGTCGGAAGTATACGTCCGGATTGCGTCCACCGACACCGCCTTGCAGATGCCCCCACCCGAATCAAACCTGGCGTTGACAGAGACAGAGATTCACCTGATCAAAAAATGGATCGAGCAAGGTGCAGTATTCAAACCACATTGGGCCTTTATTCCACCGCGCAGTGCAGTGCCGCCCGTCATCGAAAACGACTCGTGGCCGCAGAATGAAATTGATTATTTCACGCTGGCGCGGATGGAGGCGGCAGACCTTGCACCCAATCCCGAAGCAGATAAAGCGCGACTTCTCAAACGCCTCAGCCTCGACCTCACCGGCCTGCCACCGTCCATCGAACTTCAAAACCAATTTCTTGAAGACCCTTCTGATGCAGCCTACGAAAAAATGGTGGACCATCTGCTCGCACAACCGCAGTATGGCGAACGCATGGCCTTGTACTGGATGGACGTAGCCCGCTATGCCGACTCACACGGCTACCAGGACGATGGCCTGCGTACCATGTGGCCGTGGCGCGACTGGGTGATTCATGCCTTCAATCAGAATTACTCGTACGAACAGTTCGTGACCTGGCAGGTAGCGGGCGATTTGTTGCCTAACCCCACCAAAGAGCAATTGCTGGCGACAGGCTTTAATCGAAATCATAAGATCACGCAAGAAGGTGGCGTGATTGATGAAGAGTACCGCATCGAGTATGTAACCGATCGCACCAACACATTTGCGAAAGCCTTCCTGGCTCTTACGTTCGAGTGTGCCCATTGCCACGATCATAAGTACGATCCCATCTCGCAGAAAGACTACTACCGCACCTTTGCCTTCTTCAACCAGGTACCCGAGAAAGGGCTGGTGGGTGATATTACACTGGCCTCGCTGGCCGATCCGCCCAAAATAAAAATTACCACAGCCGAAGTGGAGCGCATCCTCACCTTCATCAACAAGCGCGACACCACCCCCGTGGAAGTGATGGTGATGAAAGACTCCACCTGGAAACGACCCACGTACGTACTTACCCGTGGCGTGTACGATGCCCACGGTGAACAAGTGGACATCGGGTTGCCCCCCGACATTCTGCCTTACGATTCCACCATCTATGGCAACAACCGGCTGGGGTTGGCGAAGTGGCTCTTCGATAAAAAGAATCCACTCACCGCACGTGTGTTTGTCAACCGCCTGTGGCAGGAGTTCTTTGGTCGCGGGTTGGTGAAAACCGCGGGTGATTTTGGAATGCAAGGCGAGTTACCCTCACACCCCGAACTGCTCGATTGGCTGGCCGTTGACTTTCGCGACCATGGGTGGGATGTAAAACGCCTCGTAAAGCAAATTGTGATGTCGGCAACGTACCGGCAATCTTCCGCGGTATCAAAAGAGAAATTAGCGGTGGATCCGGATAATATATTATTGTCCTATGGTCCGCGCGTACGCTTAACTGCCGAAGGGGTGCGCGATCTTACGCTGGCCAGCAGCGGGTTGCTGGTACCGGAAATTGGTGGACCGAGTGTAAAAGTATATCAGCCCAAAGGCATTTGGGAATCATCCACCTCAGGCCGTGGCATCCTGGCGCGTTATGTACAAGACCACGGCGATAAGTTATACCGCAGGGGCCTGTACTCCTTCATCAAACGCACCGTACCGCCACCGGGCATGCTCGTGTTTGATGCCAGCAACCGCGATCAGTGCGAAGTAAACCGGATGACCACCAACACGCCATTGCAGGCATTGGTCTTGTTGAATGAACCGCTGATCCTCGAAGCGGCCCGCGTGTTTGCCGAACGGTTGATGCAGGAGCCCACACCGTCAGAACAAAAAATTGAGCAGGCCTTTCAGGCCATCATATGCCGCAAGCCCCGGCCCGAAGAGCGTACGTTGTTGAAGAATTACTATGAAGCCGAGAAACTAGGATTTACACAAAATCCCGACAAGGCAGCAACGTTTGTGCAGGCAGGCGAGTACCCGCAAGCGAATGTCAGCGATGTGGTGTCGTTGGCAGCGCTGATGCAGGTAGTGCATACAATTTATAATATGGATGAGGCTATCACCAAAACATAATGCGGCATGCCGAATACGTATACCCAGATCCACGTTCAACTGGTCTTTGCGGTGCGGTTCAGGCAGGCATTGATAACGAAGGAGTATAAATCAGACTTATTTAAATACATGACCGGCATCATTCAGCATTATGAGCACAAGGTACTGGCGATAAATGGAGTGCCGGATCATATTCATATTCTAATCGGTCAACGACCTACGCAGGCATTATCGGAGTTGGTGCAAAAGGTGAAGGCTAATTCATCAAAGTGGATCAATGAGCAGCGGTTTGTTCCTGGCCGGTTTGAATGGCAGTCAGGGTTTGGGGCATTCTCGTATAGTAAGTCGCAGGTAGAGACCGTAATTAATTATATTCGTAATCAGGAGGAGCATCATAAACACGTTCGGTTCTTGGATGAGTATCAGTCATTCCTCAATGATTTTGAGATTGATTATGACGGACAGTATATTTTTACCGAGCTGGAGTAGGAGGTGTCGTCCCGATGGGACTGGAATAGGTTTTTGGAGGGAGGGTACCCACGTATCGTCCCTACAGGACTTGATCGAATCCCGATAGGTGATTAATAGCAACCTTAAAAAGGATAATTGGATTCTTATAGAAAGAATTAACTAAAAAAAGTATGGAGTCCCATAGGGACGACATACCGGTTGCACTAAATATAACACAGACAAGTCCCGTAGGGACGAAAGAAATATGAGCAAGGAATTTCTGGAGCATCGCCAAAGCATCACCCGCAGGCATTTCCTGGGCAAAGTAAGTGTGGGCCTGGGCTCGGTGGCCTTGGGTTCGCTATTGATTCCCGATCTCTTCTCCAGCAACCATACTTCACCACACCTTACCGGGCTGCCGCATTTTGCACCGAAAGCGAAGCGCATCATTTACCTGTTTCAAAACGGAGCGCCCTCACAACTGGAAAGCTTCGATTATAAACCCCTGCTCACCAAAATGATGGGCGAGGAGTTACCCGCCTCCGTGCGCATGGGGCAACGCCTCACAGGCATGACTTCCGGGCAGGAGAAATTTCCGCTGGTGGGTTCCTACTTCAAGTTCGTACAACATGGCCAGTCGGGTGCGTGGGTGAGTGAGCTCTTCCCAAACATCGCCCGCGTGGTGGATGACATTTGCATCATCAAATCCATGCACACCGAAGCCATCAATCACGATCCTGCACTCACGTTCATGCAAACCGGAGCGCAGCAGGGTAACCGGCCCAGCATGGGTGCGTGGCTCAGTTATGGATTGGGCAGTGAAAACAAAAACCTGCCGGCCTTCTGTGTGTTGCTCTCGCGCGGCCGCGGCAATGGTCAGGGGGTCTATTCCAAACTGTGGACGAATGGATTTTTAGATAGTGTACACCAGGGTGTACAGTTCAGCAGTAGCGAAGAACGCGTGTTGTATTTGAAAGACCCTGAAGGTCGCGATCGCACCGACCGCAGAAACATGTTGGATCAACTCGCGCAACTCAATGACCTCAACTACCAGGAGTTTGGCGATCCGGAAATTCAAACCCGCATTCAGCAATATGAAATGGCCTACCGCATGCAAACGGCAGTGCCCGAGCTGACGGATTTCAGCAAGGAGTCGGACAGCATTATTAAAATGTATGGAGCCGATTGTCTCGTGCCCGGTACCTATGCCGCTAATTGTTTACTGGCCCGTAAGCTTTCCGAAGACGGAGTTCGATTCGTTCAATTGTATCATCAGGGGTGGGATCAACACGGCAACATGGTAGGCGAAATGCCGTTGCAGGCCCAGGATGTTGACCGCGCCACGGCCGCCCTCATTCTGGATCTGAAGCAACGCGGCTTACTCGATGAAACGCTGGTGATCTGGGGCGGTGAGTTCGGTCGCACGAATTATTGTCAGGGAAGTCTCTCGAAAGAGAACTATGGCCGCGATCATCACCCGCGCAGCTACACCATCTGGATGGCGGGTGGCGGGGTGAAGGCCGGCATCACTTATGGCGAAACCGATGAGTTTGGATACAACATCGTGCGCGACCCTGTGCACGTGAATGACTTTCACGCCACCGTGTTGCACCTGATGGGCTTGAATCACGAACAACTCCTCTATAAACACCTGGGCAGACGGTACCGCCTCACCGATGTGGCAGGCAAGGTAGTTTCAGGAATCCTGGCATGATGGATCGCGCAGCCCGGATTATCATCAACCTTACTTTATTCCTGCAAGTCTTGCTGCTCTACTTGCTGTTATTTGAATCGCGGGTGGAGTTACCGGTGGCCTTGCAGGTGGCGGGCCGGCTGCATCCGGTGGTGTTGCATGTTCCCATTGGCGTGTTGGTATTTACACTGGTGGTATTCATGTTCCAATCGCAATTCAAGAAAAAACAGTTTCAGCGCCTGCTGTTATTGTGTTTGTTGATCGCAGCCCTGTCGGCATCGCTGACCGCCTTATTAGGATTTTTCCTTTCGCTGGGAGGAGACTATGGAGCCGAACAAGTGCTCTTGCACAAGCGAAGCGGGGTGTTGTTGAGTTTGCTCACCTTCATCCTGCTGGTGTGGTTCACATTTCAACCGCGCAACAAATCCATGATCCAGGGATTTAGTTTGTTGATCTTCCTGGTGTTGATAGTGGCCGGCCATTCCGGTGCCACCTTAACCCATGGCGAGAACTATGTGTTAGGCCCGGCCGGTGAAAGCGATGAGGTTAATCCGGAAGCTTCATTCTATGAAGTCGCCCTCGTGCCCGTACTGAAACGGAAATGCTTTTCGTGTCATAACGAATCGAAGGCGAAGGGTAAGTTGATCATGACCTCGGTTGATAACTTCAAGCGCGGTGGCGAGAACGGTATGCCGTGGGTTGCCGGCCAGCCCGACTCCAGCCGGTTGATTCAGTATTTGCATCTGCCGTTGGAACATGAGCATCACATGCCCCCGGAAGGCAAACCCCAATTAAGTTCAACCGAAGTGGCATTGCTGGAGGCATGGATTAAGGCAGGCGCAGATTTCGAGAAACAATGGAATGCCTATGCACCCACCGATTCGTTGCGCATGCTGGCCGAAGTCAGCCGGAAGGCAAAGGTTAGTGCCGAAGAAACGTATCCCTTCAAAGCGGTACCTCCGGAAACCGTGGCAAAGTTGAACACCCCTTTCCGCTCGGTGTTTCCCTTGTACCAGGGCAGCCCTGCGCTGCAGACGGATTTTTTTGTTGCACAGGCCTTCGAACAAAATTCGCTCACCGAACTGAAAGCAATTGACGAGCAATTGGTGATTCTTAATCTGAGCAACATGCCGCTCACCGAGGAAGATGCAAAGACAATCAGTCAGTTTATTAACCTGGAGCAACTCAATCTTAATGCCACCGGCTTGACGGATGCCGGACTTCAGCACCTGAGCACCCTGAAAAAACTGGAGTCGCTCGCTGTTTCGGGCAATCCGATCACACAGCCGGCCCTCACCACCTTGCTTCAAAAACTTCCGTTGCAGAAAGTATTTATCTGGAATACCTCCATAACCGAATCCCAATACCAGGCGCTCGTTGCCGAATTTCCTGATACGGAATTGACGCACACAATCTTTACCGATACGGCAATGCTGGAACTGAGCAAACCACTGCTGGAGAACGAAGGTGTGGTAAAACAAGGAGATCGGTTGAAACTGAAGCATACAATGCCGGGCGTCATCATCCGCTATACCCTGAATGGCAGCAAGCCTGACAGTGTGCAGTCGGAACGGTATATCGGACCGGTAGAGGTTACTGAAACTGTTTTGTTAAAAGCGATTGCCTGTCGTGAGGGGTGGTATTGCAGTCCGGTGTTGGAGACCACCGTTTTTGTGGCGGGGAAAAAGCCACGCCAGGCAACATTGCTTACCCCACCCGATAAGAAATACCCGGGAGAGGGTGCACGCAGTTTAACCGATGAGCGCAAAGGGTTCACGGATATTTTAACGGAACCTGCCTGGCTGGGCTATCGCCATAATCCCTTTGAAGCAACCTTTGAGTTTGATCCAACGATCACGCTTCATAAAGTAGTACTAAGCTATGCCGATAACAATGGCTCCTATTTGATGCCACCCGAACAAGTAGAAGTGTGGTCTGGTAGCACGGAAGGTAGCCTACGGCTTATTAAAACGGACAAAGTAGAACAACCTACGGCCTATCGGGCCCAGGGTTTACGGTTTGTTACTGTCGAACTTCCGGAGGGTCACTATCCGTTTTTGAAAGTGGTGGCTCGTCCGGTTGCCAAACTCCCCGCCTGGCACTCGGGCAAAGGTGAGAAGGGATGGTTTTTTATTGATGAGGTATTCTTTTATTAAATTGTTAAACAATGAAAAGAGGATTCAGTGTTCTCCTCCTAACGGTAATGGGTTGCACAACCCAAAACAACCCGGCTGACCTGGAGAAGTGGAAATCAGAAATTGCAGCCACCGAGGAAGCGTTTGTTGCCATGGCTAAAGAGAAGGGAATCACCGAAGCCTTCCTGCACTTTGCTGCAGAGGATGCAACCATCTTGCGTAACGATAAGCTCTACAAAGGAAAAGAAGAAATCAAAGCCAGTTTTGGGAGTGCCCCTGCGGGTGATGTTGAATTAACCTGGACAATGGATTTTGTCGATGTATCGGCTTCAGGCGATTTAGGCTACACCTATGGCACGTACACGTTCACATCCACCGATTCGCTGGGCAACAAGACCGCACGCGATGGCATCTTTCATACAGTATGGAAACGCCAGGCCGATGGGTCATGGAAGTTTGTGTGGGATTGATCAATTATTTCTTTTTATGGGTTACGATATTGCGCGCCATATTTGGAAAGATGATTCCGTGAAACGGCAACATCAGGTACCAATATAATCGACCCCATACCCCCAACGGCCGAAAGGTTGCCGTTTGCTGTAGTGCATGATTTCCGGAATCGCTTTGGATCTTAAACTCAAGCCATGCTTCGCCTGGCAACTTCATTTCAGCAAAAAGTAAGAGCCGGCCACGTTCTTTGTCGGCAATCAGTACCCGCCAAAAATCCAGCGCATCACCAGGCTTCAGATCCGCTTCGCTTCTGCGCCCTCGTCTCAAACCCACTCCGCCTATAAGTTTATCAAGGATGCCACGGGTGCGCCACATCCAATTGCCATAATACCAACCGGTGTTGCCCCCTATATGCCAGATGGTATCCACGACCACATCCACGGGTTGTGCAATTGGAATGATGCGCTGATCTACGAGCACACCATGTTCAGGTACACGCGCATGATTGAGAAAATCGCGATCCATGTCCAATGAAATGGAATCCTTCCAACTGGAAATTACATTTCGCTGACTGATTTTTTCAAAGGCAAGCTTCAGGGCTTCCCGGTAACTCAACACGGTAATTGGCACCAGGCGTTGAATGCGGTTGTCCTTGCAAATCACCTCGTTCTTCATGCTATCCACCAATGTACGGGCCAGGGAAATGGAGGTAGCGGTTACCAGGTATAACCACAGTGATGAAAGACGTGGTGTCAACACCGGCACCGTGATAATCGTGCGCTTCAGGTTTCGTACGGCTGCATATTGCAGCAGCATTTCTTTATAGGTAAGGATATCGGCTCCACCAATGTCAAAAGTTTGGTTATAGGTTTCTGGGTTTAAGAGAACCCCCTGCAGGTATTCGATCACATTGCGAATGCCAATGGGTTGACACCGGGTGTTGAGCCACCGCGGGGCAATCATGACCGGAAGTTTCTCAACCAGGTCGCGGATAATTTCGAACGATGCACTTCCCGAACCGATAATGATGGCAGCCCGCAATACAGTTACCGGTACCCTGGAGGTCTTTAGAATTTCTTCCACCTGCTTGCGCGATTCTAAATGTTGAGAGAGGTTTGCGTCATTCACAATTCCGCTTAGGTAAATGAGGTGCCGGGACTGGCTTCGATTCAATAATTCAACAAAGTGGTCGGCTGATTCAGATTCCAACGTGGCAAAGTTGCTGCTACTGGAACTTATTGAATGGACAAGGTAATAGGCGGCATCAAAATCAAGGGGCACCTCGCCAAGCGAGGTGGGTTGGGTTAAATCACCCTCCACTACCTGTATCTGTCGGAGTTCTTCCTGGCTGAAATCGTTCCAGTCAAACCTGCGCTGATCCCGAACCAGGCAAATGATCTCATGCCCATCAGCCAGAAGTACTGGCAATAACCTTCTTCCGATATATCCGGTTGAACCCGTGAGTAGGATTTTCATTGAGTGAACTGTGGTTTTAAATAGGTAAACAGCTTTGGTTTCTCAGAAAGTCGGCACTTCTTCCAAAATGAAAAAAAGGAATTAAAATATCCGGTTGTATCAAGATAGATCCAATCTCTTTCGTCCTTAATACCCGGGTAGTGGCGAAAGGCTGGGTGTTCTTTTGAAATCAGACCCTTATCGCGGAAGCTGGTTTGCGTATAGAGGGCTTTTAATTCATCCACTTCTCCCACCATCACTTGACAGGAAGGAATATTACGGGAAAGTTGTAGGATGAAGTCAAGCACCTTTTCACTGACCGGAAATTTTTGAAAATGGGAAGGCTCCAATAGCAGAATTCGATTCACATCTTCCTGCTTTCGCCAGATTGGATCAAGGTTATACGAATTATAGAGGAGTGTCGGCTTATTTGCATCAATAATTGGTTTTGGAACTTTGGGCAATGTCGTCTTTAATTTTAAGTCGACTGTGGAGACTAACGCTTCGGGCACGGTAGCAGAAGCCAAGGTTTCGGTTGCTTTATCGAGAAATGTATTGGATTGCTGACACCGCATGTATCGATTAATATTCTCTTGATTACAATAATACTTTTTGGAAGAAAATGCGCCCGTCACCCATTGCCAACTGCAGGTGTTGCTGGCCAGGTCACCATCCAATAAATGATAATACATCCATTGTGCGGGGGCTGACCAATGAGCTTTTCCCATGTTGCAGGCAATGCTGGCTACATACATACGCACATGATTATGCATATAGCCTGATTTATACAATTCGAGAATCTTTTTGTCGATGGCATGAACACCTGTCTGAGCTTCTGCAACAGCAGAAATCATGTGCTTATGCACGAAATCTACTTGCGGTTGCTTTAAGTCTGTAAATAGGGCATCTCCTTTAGCTTGCCATACACGTTGAAAATATTCGCGCCAGGCAAGCTCTTGCAAAAACTTTTCTACAGCAACGGGCGGATGCCCTTTCGCCAAGACCGCCTCTTGTACGTGTTTAATGCTAATTACACCTCGGGAAATATAGGGAGATAAGTAGGTGACTGCTCCATCGATCCAGTTTCTTGATTTGCCGTATTCAATTGGATCAATATGATCGATACGGGCCAGGATTGATCCATAGTCGGTGGGAAAGGTTCTCGAATTTTTCGGGTCGCGAAGAAAGTCACTCATCGTTTGCTGACTTTGTTAGCGCTAATAGCTTTTTGACGGGATGATTTAAACCGTCCTTTCTGTAAAGTACTTATTACCTGATGTTTGGTGGTACGTCCATTCGTTCGCGTACGCCACATTTTAAAACTACTGCCCTTCATGTGTTTGCGCATCAGGGCAATTACTTCTTTTTCAAGGAGGCCAAACTGTAATTCAATCGCCTCGAAAGGCGTGCGATCTTCCCACGCCATTTCGATAATTCGGTCCATGTCTTGCTCAGATAGATGTTGAGTTTTCATTTCTGGTTGAGCATAATCCAAATTTCCTTTTTCCATGCAGGTGAGCTTGACATTCCTTTGTTTAACATAACCAAGGCTGGTCTCTTCTCGAAGAGTTGATGTGGAAATGGGCATGTGAAAGTGCTTATTGTTTGGATTTGTTCATTCGGCACTTATCACTGCAATATTTTACCTCTTCCCAAACTTTTTCCCATTTCTTACGCCAGGAAAAGGGTCTTTCGCAGACCATGCAGATTTTGGAAGGCAGGAACTGTTTTTTATGCATAGCAACTGAATTGACCACATGTGTTCGTTTACGAACCTAGCGCTTGCTTATAAACTTTAAGAACCCGATCCCGCGCAAAACTATGTTCAACGATGGGTTTTGGATATGTATTTGTTCCAAATTCAGGCACCCACCTTTTGATGTACTTTAGTTCCGGATCAAACTTTTCAGTTTGCAAAGCTGGGTTGAATACCCGGAAGTAAGGGGCTGCATCACACCCCGAGCCGGCCGCCCACTGCCACCCGCCATTGTTGGCTGCCAGGTCAAAGTCCAGCAACTTCTTCGCAAAGTAGGCTTCCCCCCAGCGCCAGTCGATGAGTAAGTGTTTCGTCAGGAAACTGGCCACAATCATGCGCACCCGGTTGTGCATGAATCCGGTGGTGTTTAATTCGCGCATGCCTGCGTCCACAATGGGGTAGCCTGTGCGCCCGGCACACCACGCTGCAAATTCAGCTTCGTTGTTGCGCCACACAATCGTATCATACGCAGGTTTGAAGGCTTTCGTCTCCACCTGCGGAAAGTGCCACAAGATCATATGATAGAAGTCGCGCCAGATTAATTCATTCAGCCACGTTTCGTTGTGCTTGCGTGCCACCCGCGCCAACTGCCGGATGCTCACCGTGCCAAACCGCAAATGAACACTCAGCTTCGTGGTACCTTCAATAGCCGGAAAGTTTCGCTGCTGGTCATACTTCGCAATCAGGCGTTGCCTGATCACCCGCTCCGGAAAGGGCAACCCGGCTGGCTCAAAACCCAGGTCACCCAACGAGGGCATCGGGTAGGGTTTCATTTTTCTGAAGGAGGTAAAAAATTTTTCGGTGGGATAACTCTTCAGATAGAATGGAGTGAGGGTGGCCTTCCATTTGCGACTGTACGGGGTAAACACAGTGTAGGGTTTACCATCGTCCTTGAGTACCTCATCCTTTTCAAAAAGCACCTGATCTTTATAAGTCTTGAATGCAATTCCCTTCTTCTCTAAAATATCTTTTACGGCTGCATCGCGCTTACGGGCATACGGTTCGTAATCGTGGTTGGTGTAAACCGCTTTGGGTGCGAGTTGTTGAAAGATCGAAAGCGGGTTGCCTGCAAAGACAAGCAACGAACTACCCAACGCTTCCAATTGTTGCTGAAGCTGAGCAAGGGTTTGATGAATGAATTCCACCCTTCGATCCCGCTTCTCTTCCAGTTTGTCCAGAATGTTGGTATCGAAGATAAAGACACAAACTACCTGCTTATTTTCCTTCAAGGCATGATACAGGGCGACCTGGTCATTCAACCGCAGGTCCCTGCGAAGCCAGCAGACAGTCGTGGTACAATCAATCAACTCGGTTGTTGGATTTTTGTAAGGCTTCAATTTCCTTTTCGAGGTTAACGATGGCTTCCATGTGGAAGGCATATTTCTTAAGATCACCCGAGCGCTGAATCTGCATGGCTTCTTCCAGCATTTTCAGACGTTTCGATTCGAGTTTTTTTAGGGGGTCGGATTTAAAGAAGGCAAACATAGTATCTAAACAAGCAGACGGTACAGAAGTTTAGATTATACCGTATGAACGGTGTTTAATTCAGGCTGCTCCAGAATTAATTTAAACCACAACGTATAGGCTTCGGGCCGCTGCCGGGCATCCCTTTTAATTTCTTCCAGGTGCACAAACTTCCACGCGATGGCTTCTTCCCGGTTGGGTTGAGGGTAACCATCGTAATAGCCGATCAGCACGTGATCCCATTCATGCTCAATCAGGTTGTTGTCAAGTTCAACTTTGTAAAGGAACTTGTGCGAATAGGTGAGGTCACAATCGAAGCCCATCTCCTGCAGGAGTTTTCTTTTCCCGGCTTCCACCAGGGTTTCCCCGGGGCGTGGATGACTGCAGCACGTGTTGGTCCACAAACCACCACTGTGGTATTTACCGGGGGCCCGCTGCTGCAACAATAATTCTCCTTTTGAATTAAAAATCAGAATGGAAAATGCACGGTGCAATTTTCCTTGCCGATGGGCAGCCATCTTTTCGAGGGCTCCAACCTCACGATCAAACTCATCTACCAGAATCACTTCTTCCATCAGAGCAGGTTTAACTGGTGCTTTACAAACGAGTAGGCGAGTATGGAAAGTTTTTGACGGTTGCGGACCCTGATTCGGTTTTTCAACACCACGTGACTAGGCGTGTTTTTGATTTTATTGAACAGTGCGAGGTAATACAAATACGCAACATACACCCCAAAGCGGGCCGACCGGGGAAGTTGTTTGATGCCCTCATAGCCGGCATCAAAATCTCCTGCAATATTGGCTTCAATCTTTTGTTTGCTGACTTCATCAAAATTCTGCAGGTCAATGTCCGGGAAATAATTGCGACCCATCCCGTTGAAGTCGGCATTCAGGTCGCGCAGGAAATTGATTTTTTGAAAAGCAGCTCCCAACCGCATGGCCGAAGGTTTCAGTCTTTGGTACAGGGTTTCATCGCCCTTGCAAAAAACCCTAAGGCACATCAGGCCTACCACCTCCGCTGAGCCCAGGATGTATTCATCAATTCCTTTCTGATCGTAGTGGGTCAGATTCAGATCCATTTCCATACTCTTCAAAAACTGGTCGATCAGCTCATGTTCAAACCGGTATTTGTTGGCGGTTGCCTGGAAACTGTTAAGAATCGGATTGAGACTGATCCCTTCTGAAAGTGCCTGGTACGTTTCAGCCTTAAAGCGTTCCAGCAACTGGGCTTTGTTGAAATCATGAAAGGTGTCCACGATTTCATCGGCAAAACGCACAAACCCATAAATCGAATAAATCGGTCCTTGAAGATCCTTGTTCAAACACCGAATACCTAACGAAAAGGAAGTACTGTAGGCATGCGTAGTCAGCCTGCTGCACCGGAGGGAAACCCGATCAAAAAGTTCTTTGCTCATTGATAGAAGTAATGTTACAAGTTAGCAAATCAAAATCGTCCGGGAATCACCTCTCATCATTTACCGACCTGCCAAATCCCGTTTTATCAGTTCGTTGGCGACTACTTGTCCTGAAATAAGTGAAGGCGGCACTCCAGGACCCGGAACCGTCAACTGACCTGTATAGAACAGGTTTCTTACCTTTTTGTTTAAGATGGAAGGCTTCAAATTGGCAGTTTGCTTGATGGTATTGGCCAGACCATAGGCATTCCCCTTATAAGCATGATAATCGGCAATAAAGTCGTTGTGGGCATAACTGCGTTTGAAAATAATATGGTCGCGGATGGACTGGCCCATTATGTGCTCGAAACGCTGCATCACCAGGTCAAAATATTTTTCGCGGGTGGCGGCATCATCTTTTAATCCCGGAGCCACCGGAATTAAAATGAAAATATTTTCACAACCGGGCGGGGCTACAGTGGGGTCGGTTTGCGAAGGGCAAGAAACATAAAACTGTGGAGCCGTAGGCCATTGCGGGTTTTCATAAATCTCGCGTGCATGCACGCCAAAGTCCTCATCAAAAAACAAGGTATGATGCAACATGCCGTTGAGTTTCTTATTCAACCCCAGGTAAAAGATTAAACTCGAAGGCGCCATGGCCCGGTGGTCCCAATACGTCTCAGTATACCTGCGATGGCTGGCCGGCAGCAAGGTTTGCTCTACGTGATGGTAGTCAGCACCAGCCACCACATAGTCAAAGCTTCTGGCAGTGTCGTTCACAACCACTTCTTTAATCGCCATGTCGGCCAGGTTAAACTTCGCTACCTCGCTGTTGAATTCAAACCTGACTCCTTGCTCTTGCGCAAGTTGTGTCATACCGTCTACAATTTTGTGCATGCCGCCCTTGGGGTACCAGGTGCCCAACGCCATGTCGGCATAATTCATCAAGCTATAAAGGGCCGGAGTCTTTTGGGCAGTAGCCCCTAAAAAAAGCACTGGAAACTCGAGTAGTTGAACGATGCGCTTCTCTTTAAAGAATTTGCGCACATAGTGCGAAATGGACTGAAATACGTGCAGCTTAAAAACCCCCGTCATCAGCTTCACATCCATCAACTCTGTAATCGAAACACCGGGTTTGTATACCAGCTCGTTGATGCCAATGTTGTACTTGTATTTTCCTTCTTCTAAAAATTGCAGCAGGTTTTTCGAACTGCCCGGCTCCAGTTCATCAAAGAGTTTACAAAGGGCTTCCACCCCTGCGGGGATATCAAGAAAGTCATCTTTGCCATAATAAATCCGGTAGGAGGGACTGAGTCGTTCAAGTTCGTAGTAGTCCGAGGTTTTTTTACCGAACCGGGCAAAATATTTTTCGAACACATCGGGCATCCAATACCAGCTCGGACCCATGTCAAACGTAAAACCTTCTGCTGTAAACTTCCGAGCGCGTCCGCCAGCGGAGTTGTTCTTCTCCAGCACGGTAACCTCATATCCTTCGTGGGCCAGACACGTAGCAGCCGCCAAACCGGAGAAGCCCGAGCCGATAACCCCAATCGTTTTCATGCCGTGAGTATAAAGAGAAAACACGGCTTTTTAAACCGTGTCTCCCTGATGGCTATTGATAGCCGGTAAGTTTCTTTTGGATTTCTTTGCGGGCATGGAAGATCCGGTTCTTCACCGTGCCAATGGGAATGTTCAGGTGTTCGGCAATCTCATGATACTTATACCCTGTGGTATGCATCTTAAAGGGAACCAGTAATTCCTCTTTCAGCTGATTGACGTTTTTCCATACCTCCTTAAATTCAACACTGCCCTCGGGCCGGTTAAAGGTGTGGGTATCTTCTACGTTTAGGAAATAAAGTTCTTTGGTGTCATCGTGCGAAGTTTTCGCGCGCTGGTTCTTGCGGTAATTATTGATGTAGGTATTGCGCATGATGGTGAACAACCAGCCTTTCAGGTTGGTATCCTCGCGGAATTTATCCCGGTAAGTGAGTGCCTTCAAGATGGTGTCCTGCACCAGGTCCAGACCTTCATCGCGATCGTTGGTAAATCTACGCGTAAACGTTCTAAGCGTGGGCCGTAACAGGGCTACCTGCGTACTGAATTCAACTGCTGTCATATGTTTAACGTTTAATTGTAAATGTTGAACAAATATAGGCAGGATGTACCAATCAGCAAACTATTGTTTATCTATTTTTAGTAAATCTTAAACAAGATTAAGATTTTAACAATTCCCGCAACGTCTGGGCATTGTCAAAGGTTTGAATGTTTGGCAGAGGCTCAAATTTGGCCTTTTTAAGGGCCATACCTGTGACGAGGATTGTTGCGGATGAGAAATCAGAGCTTAACCGGGCGAGGTATCCCGGCATGGAATGCGGGGTAGGACCACTGGTGAGGGAAGTAATAATATAGTTGGGTTGATGCTCTTCAAACACCGATTTAAGGTCTTTGTAGGGAACGGTTTGACCCAAATAGTAGGTGCGATACCCCAATTTCTTGGCGATGTAATAATAGAATAGCAATCCTAGTTCGTGCAATTCATTCTCCGGCAGGTAAAGTAATGCCTTCCGGGCTGTTTTGGGTGCCAGGGGCAAACCATCAATTGCCACAATCATCTTCTGGCGAATCAGGTTGGAAATAAAATGTTCCTGGGCCGGGGTGATGTTGTTGGTGACCCAAAGAACCCCAATCTTTTCGAGGAAGGGATACAGGATCTCCACCACCGTTTTTTCAAAACCAAACTTAACGGTGAGGTGTGAAAGTATTTTTTCAAACTGTTCTTCTTCGAGATCGATCATCGCCAGCACCAACTGATCGATGTAAATTTCAATGCTCTCCTGAGTTTCGCTGAGCTCCGATACCCTGCGGTTCAGGTCGTCCAGGCTTAATCCAACAATTTTGGAGATTTTGACGCCATGATTATTTAATACAGAAACATTGATGATTTTTTTAAGGTCATCATCGGAATAGTATCGGATATTGGTTTGCGTACGTTGGGGCGACACCAATTGGTGACGTTTTTCCCAGATGCGGATGGTGTGGGCTTTGATCCCCGAAAGCTTTTCCAATTCTTTAATCGAATATCTGCCCATAAGCTGAATTATGGCAATTTAACACCTCGGCCACCAAAATGTTATTTAATCTTTTACATTAGTCAGCATGAAGGATCTCGGGCAAGGTGTGCACTGGTTTGAAGCGCAGGGTTGGAGTCCCTTTCCGTTTCAGGAGGAAGCCTGGGCCAGCGTGTTGGAAGGGTATCATGGATTGGTGAATGCACCCACTGGCAGCGGTAAAACGTACTCCTTGCTGATCCCGATCCTGCTCGAGCCCACACCTAAAACTAAATCCCGTGGCCCCAAAGCCATCTGGATAACACCCATCCGCGCCTTGGCCAAAGAGATTGAGTATTCTGCCAACCGTGCCATTGCTGATTTACAACCTACCTGGCGGGTGGGTGTGCGCAGTGGAGATACCTCTACCCGCGAGCGGGCGAAACAAAAGGAGCAGCCACCCGATTTCCTGATCACCACTCCGGAAAGTCTCCATCTCTTGCTCTCACAAAAAGGTTATGCCGATTTCTTTGCTGATCTGAAAACCATCGTGGTGGATGAGTGGCATGAGTTGGTGGGTTCCAAACGCGGGGTGTTGATGGAGCTGGCGCTGTCGCGCCTGAAAACCCTGGCACCACAGCTTCGCATCTGGGGTATATCGGCTACCATCGGCAACATGGAGCAGTCGCTGCAGATCTTGCTGGGCGGATCACCCGTGAAATCAAAAATCATCAAGGCAGATATCCGCAAACAAATTGAAGTGGTGTCCATCTTTCCGGATGAAGTGGAACGGTTGCCGTGGTCCGGTCACCTCGGTATTCATTTACTGGAGAAAGTGATCCCCATCGTTAAGGAAAGCACCAGCACGTTGATCTTTACCAATACTCGGTCGTTTGCCGAAATCTGGTACCAGAAAATGCTCGACAAAGCACCCGAACTTTCAGGCTTGATTGCCATGCACCACGGTTCCATCAGCAAAGAACTTCGCGACTGGGTGGAAGATCAGCTGCATGCCGGCAAATTGAAAGCGGTGGTGTGCACGTCCAGTTTGGATTTAGGGGTTGATTTCAGACCGGTTGAAACCGTTATTCAGGTCGGTAGCCCGAAGGGTGTTGCGCGGTTTCTGCAACGGGCCGGCCGAAGTGGCCACCAACCAGGAGCAGTCAGCCGCATTTATTTTTTACCCACCAACACCTTGGAGTTAACCGAGGGGGCGGCCTTGCGCGAGGCCATGCAACGAAACATTGTGGAAGACCGGGTTCCGTATTTGCGATCGTTCGATGTGTTGATTCAATACCTGATTACCCTGGCTGTTTCAGATGGTTTCCGGCCGGATGAAATTTTGAATGAGGTGCGCGGCACCGTAAGCTATGCCTCCATCACCACGGAAGAATGGAACTGGATCCTGCGTTTCATCACCACCGGGGGCGAGGCACTCACCGCTTACAACGAGTATCGAAAAGTCATAGTCGAGCAAGGCGTTTTTAAAGTGGAGGACAGACGCATTGCCCTGAAGCACCGGTTGTCGATCGGCACCATTGTTGGCGATACGTTGATGTACGTCAAGTTTGTCAGCGGCAAGTTTCTGGGTACCATCGAAGAGTACTTTATCTCCAGCCTGAACCTGGGCGATGTATTTTGGTTTGCTGGTCAAAGTCTGGAGTTGGTACGCATCAAGGAGATGGAAGCGCATGTACGGAAGAGCAAGCGGAAGTCGGGCAAAGTTCCCTCCTGGCAAGGGGGCCGCATGCCGCTGTCTTCGCAGATGAGTGAAATGATCCGGTATAAAATAGACCAGGCAGCCCGCGATGCCGAGGATGATGCCGAGATGAAATTTCTAAAGCCATTGATGCAATTGCAACGCGAGCGTTCGCATCTGCCCCGGGCCAACGAGTTTCTGATTGAATATTTTCAAACGGGTGAGGGCTACCATGTGGTAATGTATCCATTTGAGGGCCGCTTTGTACACGAGGGTATGGCCGCGTTGATCGCTTACCGCATCGCACAAATCAGCCCGATTACGTTTTCCATTGCCATGAATGATTATGGATTTGAATTGCTCTCCGACCAGGAAATTCCCATCTACGAAGCGATTGAAACCAATGTGCTGGGAAGTGAAGATCTGTTGAAAGACATACAGGCCAGCATCAACGCAACGGAGATGGCCAAACGCAAGTTTCGGGATATTGCAGCCATAGCCGGTTTGATTTTTAAAGGACTGCCCGGGCAAAAGATCAAAGAGAAGCACCTGCAATCTTCCTCACAGCTTTTCTTTACTGTGTTTCATGAGTACGAATCGCACAACCTGTTGTTGTTGCAGGCCTTTGAAGAGGTGATGGACTTTCAGTTGGAGGAAGCCCGCCTGCGCAGGGCGTTGGATCGTATTGCCCATCAAAAGATCATCATTACCGAACCGGATAAACCTACTCCATTTGCATTTCCTATCATGGTGGATCGTACCCGCGAAAAACTGACCTCCGAAAAACTGGAAGACCGGATCAGGAAAATGCAAATTGCATTTCGCGATTGAATCAGGAAAGGGATCGGAACAATAGAAACAAGGTTCCCGCCATCACCATTACTACTGGCAACGTGAGAAACCAGGCCAATAAAATGTTGCGCACGGTATCGGGCTGCAAATTTTTTACTCCTTTGCTGGCCACCATACTACCGGCAATACCCGATGAAAGTACATGGGTGGTGCTGACGGGCAATCCAAAATAGGTGGATAAACCGATGGTGCTGGCAGCCACCATTTCCGCACTGGCGCCCTGGGCATAGGTAAGATGTTCCTTCCCAATTTTTTCCCCTACGGTTTTCACGATCCTTTTCCAGCCGATCATGGTACCAATACCTAACGAAATGGAAATCATGAAGAGCACCCAGGTGGGAGAATAGTCGGTTACCTTCCGAACGGCTTTCAATTCAGCCTTTAAAATACTTTTATCATTTTCACTCAAACGCACCTCTTCTTTTTTGATCAACGCATTCAGGTTGCGGTCAACCAACATCACTTCCTTGCGCACTTCAAATTTTTCGTTCTTGGGTATCTGGCTGATGGACCCCAGCGAAGCAAAGGTTTGCCGTAAGTGGGCAGTCATTGAAACGGCATCCGATAATTTGGTTCGATCCGCTGAGGACAACGTGGTGGAATCAATGTTTCCGACAACTTGTTCAATCCGCGCCAAGGAACCCGGCATGTTGGAAGGGTCGTACTTTTCATTCAATGCAAAGTAAGCCGGTACAATACCGATTAGCACCAACATCACCAGTCCCACCCCTTTCTGGCCATCGTTTGATCCATGAAAGAAACTCACCAGCGTGCAGGTTAAAAATAAGACCGAGCGAATCCAGAAGGGAGGGGGTTGATTTTTCTTAGGTTCTTTGAATAAGGTATCACCGGTTTCTGTTTTTCGTGTGGCCGAGCGTAGGAAGTACATCAGGACAATGGTTACCGAAAACCCAAACAAGGGGCTGATTAACAGGGAAAGTCCTATCTCTTGGGCTTTACTCCAGTTAACCGCTTCACTGGTAGCTTCCGGCAACAAGGAGTAAGCAAGGCCAACACCCAGAATAGAACCGATCAACGTATGCGAACTGGAACAGGGAATTCCAAAAAACCAGGTAAGCAGGTTCCAGAAAATGGCGGTGAGCAACAGGGCCATTACCATGGAAATACTGTGGGCTACATTTTGATCGACTAACGTTTCGACCGGCAACAGATTCACGATCCCCATCGCCACCCCGATACCACCGGCAAAAACACCTAAGAAATTCCAGGTACCCGACCAGATTACCGCAACCCAGGGTTTCAGGGTATTTGTGTAGATCACCGTGGCAACGGCATTGGCAGTATCATGAAATCCATTGACAAACTCAAACCCACAGGCAGCTAACAGACAGAAGACAAGCAGGATGGAATAGGAGAGCTCTAAATCGAACATAAAGTCTGAAGTCCGGTAAAGGTAAGAGTCGGCCCACAGGCCATTGTTAACCCAATGTTACCATTTTTGAAGATTAAACTGACGAAGGCTGTTAAAAAGATTTGCGGTTATAAATGTTTGATAATCATCATTTTAATAGAGATCTATCATTGATTTCCTTACTTGAACGGTCAAATTTGCTTCCGGTATTGTTTCTTACATTTACGGTTTGAGTTTTACCAATAAGTAGTGTCTACCATCAAGAACATCATCTTCGACCTGGGCGGAGTAATCATCAACCTTTCCGTTCCTAAAACACATGCAGCGTTTGCGCAGTTAAGTGGTCTCCCGCTGGAAGAAATTCAATCGCGAGTACATCATGGTGAATTTTTCCACCAGTTTGAGAAAGGATTGATTAGCGATGCCGAGTTTCGGGATCACCTGCGTGAATCCCTTTCCATTCAGGTAGCTGATGTCGAGTTGGATCGGGCCTGGAATGCCATGTTGCTCGACATTCCGTTACCCCGCATTCAATTGCTGGAGCGGCTTAAAGGTCGATACAATACCTTTCTGCTCAGCAATACAAACAATATTCACTTGACTTGCTTCAATGGTATCGTGCACCAGCTTACCGGGGCCCGGGGCATCGATCATTATTTTCACAACGCGTATTATTCGCATCAGGTAAAGATGAGCAAACCCGATACCGAAATTTACGAGTACGTGCTGCAGCAAAATAACTTGCGCGCAACAGAAACCATATTTCTCGATGACAACCACGACAACGTGATGGGGGCGAACAAGGCAGGCCTGCAAACGTTTCATGTAACCAACCCCGACCAGATTTTCTCCCTCTTTCCATGAACCCAAAACTAAAAACTGCGCTCATTCATAGCTCGTTGTTTATAGTCACCTTCATCACCACTACGTTAGCGGGGGCCGAATGGACCTATGGAAAATCTGTATTAGTCGGAGGCTTTACGTGGAATGATTTTTACTCCGGTTTGCCTTATTCTATTTGCTTTTTGTCGATTCTTACCGCGCATGAATTTGGCCACTATTTCGTTGCCATCTATCACCGGGTTAAAACTTCCCTTCCGTATTACATTCCTCTGCCTCCGATCCCGCTGATGTTTGGCACGCTCGGGGCATTGATCCGCCTGCGCCAGCGGGTGAACACCACGCGCGAGAATTTTGACATTGGAATTGCAGGTCCGCTCGCAGGGTTTGTCGTGGCAATAGGTTTTTTATTTTATGGATTTACACACCTGCCACCCCCGGAATATATTTTCGAAATCCATCCGGAATACAAGCAGTTTGGAATGGACTATGCCAAGTATGTATATGATCCCGGCTTCATGCCCGAAGGTTCTCTGAATACGTTTATTGGTAAGAACCTCTTGTTTTTATTCTTCGAAAACTATGTGGCGGATCCGGCCCGCCTGCCCAACATTCACGAGATTGTTCATTATCCTTTTTTGTTTGCCGGTTTTTTAGCCTTGGTATTCACCAGCATTAACCTCCTGCCTATCGGTCAGCTGGATGGCGGCCATGTGTTATATGGGTTGGTGGGTCACGCCTGGCACCGGAAAGTCGCTACGGTATTTTTCCTGGGGTTTCTATTTTATGCAGGGCTTGGTTTTATCCATCCAAAGGACGGATGGGGTGTATTGTGGTATCAGATTCCGTTATTCATCGGCTTCCTGTACATGGCCTTACGCGGCCTGCAGGTTTCGGAGCGCGACACCTGGATGTATGCGCTCATCATCTTCACTGTTCAATACGCGATTGTAAATGTGTTTCCGGATGTTCGGGGGTACCCGGGGTGGTTGTTATTCGCGTTTATCATCGGCCGATTTGTTGGTGTGCAACACCCGCCATCCGAAATTGAACAACCTTTGAGTCAGGGCAGAATTATCCTGGGCTGGATTGCCTTGCTCATTTTCATCTTGTGCTTTGCACCTAATCCACTGGAACTCATTCTGATCGTTCCGGCAGAAGCTGGACAAAGCGCGGGTCTTTGATTTTTTATTCTACCACCAGTTTATGACTATACCATTGGCTGTTTTCAAACGTGCGTAAGATGTATAGTCCCGAAGCAGGTTGAGAGACGGTCACCCGAACACGATCGGCCTCATACTCTTTTCTGATAGCCATCTCTCTGCCGGAAAGATCCATCAGCGAAATATGTTGCGGTCTGCCGGTTATGTAAAATGAACTCGTTGTGGGGTTGGGGTAGATGGATGCAGGAGTTTTCGATTCAGCCTGATTGATAATCACCTGCCCCGAACCAAATATGGGCCGGATCATCAAACTGCCTTTGAGTGTGGTGTTCTGTACCCAGGCCGCGTTGATGTTTGAATAGATTTGATCACCAGAATCGGTATTCTTATCCAATCCTACCGCAATCACCGCAGAAGATAGTTGCTTCCAGCCGATATAGAATTTTTCTCTCACCACAACTGCCTCCGGAAGCGGAACTCGCCAGAAGGTATTATTTGTCCCCCGCTGGATAGGAATGTTGCCCTGGTACAATACATCAAAAGCATTGGTTGACAATTCGCGAAAGATTTTTAATTGAATGATCTGATTCGATTCATCACCAAAGCGGGGGAAATACATGTCTACGGCTACAATCGTGTCCGAATCAAGCGTTGCCAGATCAAAGCGATAGGCTAATTCGGCACCGGGTTGATTTAGTCCGGCACCGTATTCGGCACTGCCGTCATCGTAGGCATAATAATTATGAAGTACGTACGTGGCACTCACGCTATCGTTGTCTTTAAAGGTGATCGGATTAAACACATCGAAATCATAGTCGCCTTCGGTAGGCGTTTTAATTTTGTCATCCCCCGTGTCGAAGAGAATATTGAGCTTGATATTGATGGAGTCAGCCTCGTCATCCCATGCGGTTACATCCGGTAAGGTCTGCAAGATCACCTCCTTTTGCTCAGCAAAGGTTAACTCACTGCCGATGTTCACGTTCACGTCCAATACCGAATTTAACACCACTTCGGGTTCTCCTTCCTTATTCATGGCAATGCGGGCAGAGGTACTGTAACTAACGGGTTGACCATTGCCGGCAACCTGATCCTGACGAAGGTTGGTGATCGTGATAGAAGGATTGATCAGATTACCGGCAGGATCATCAAAAAAATGCCCAATGGGCATTGCCCGATACTCTGGAAAAATGGAAGTAAAGGGAATCGCGATGGCGCGGTCTGGAAACAAGGGAAACACCGGAGTGGATTGCGACTTGCCATTGCTGATGTAAATATAATCCAGGTGCCACGTGTCATAAGGTCCAGAGAGGCGGGCGAAGTTTTGAAATCGGAACTGAAAGTCAGCATGAAAGTATTTCTCATCTGTAATCGGGATGGTAACCCGGATGAATTTATCCGGAACCAACGTGCCCGTATTCTCGATGGACCAGATCGGATCCCATCCTCCCTGATCATTCTTAAATGCAAGCGAGAGCAAGTCACCGGGATCCGGAGCTTCTCCGTTCCCACGAAACTGATAGAAGAAGGTCAGTGCAACGCCCAATCGTTCACTGGCACTCACCAGATCGAGTTGAATGGGTTGAGAAACCAGTTTATCGGCAAAGCCCTTCGCCAATACATCATTCACGTTATATGGTTTTCCCAGCGAATCCAATCCATCGAACGTGGCAACATTCATCGAGGGGGCGTTGATACCCATGCCATCATTCACCCATACGGATGTACCAAATTGCCATAGAAGTGGATTTACATAACCACTACGGATAGAGGAGAAGTCATCCCAGAAAGGAAGTGTTAAAGGTGGTCCATCCTGCGTGCGGGCAGCACGGTCGCTTTTTATGGAAGGATCTTTCTCAATAGGCACGAGCACCCATTGACCAAAGCCGGGTAGTGTTGCTAGTAAAAAGAGAAGTAGTAAAACTCCCTGCTTCACGGTTCGTTATTGCTTGTCCGAGTCATCTGTATTCTCATCCTCAGCTTCTTCTGACTCGTCCGGTTCCTGATACCCTTTGGGGCCAATCCAAAGATCCACCGGGTCGCCCACGCGTACCGAGTCTCCGGCTGCCGGGTATTGCTTGTAAACGAAAGGATCCATTCCGGTAGTATCTACATCCATGGGATATTGGAGATTTCCCAGGTGCAGGTTCCAGCCCATCAGTTTAAACTTGGCGGTTTCAAACGAATCACCAATCAGGTTTCCAATCGTAAAATCGGCCGGACCATTGCCATCGCCTACAACCAGATCAATCACGCTGCCTTTGGTGATGCGGGTACCGGGTTCGATTACCTTCCCTTCATGGCGCATGGCTTTTACCAGGTTTCGGAAAGGACTGGGTTCATAATAAATGCGCCCCCGTTTTAATTCGTTGCTCTTCAACACAACTTCGGCATTCACCAGACTGCGGTCTACCAGATCGGGCAGCGGCATTGTGGGGGGCGATACCCGGTTGAGTGTTACATAGATTACGCGATTCAATTTAACAGCCGACCCTGCGTGTGGAAACTGACGCAAGACAGCGAGCGGAGAATATTCGGATGAATAGGAAGAATCGTTGACCGCGTAGCGCAATTCGTGGTCGGTCAAAAACTTTTCCAACTCATCAATGTGCATGCCGGTTAAATCAGGCACGGTAATCGACTCCCCATGATTGGTAGCCGAGGGTAAATAGATGTAGAAATAGAGTACTCCCAACATCAAAATAAATCCTGCTGTGAGTCCCAAACTCAACAATAAACCACCCACCGAACTTGTTCTGAACAAATTCCACTTCATGCTCAAAAGTTTAATGCCGATTGATAATCGCGTTTGATGCGTCTGGATTTCTGATGTCGCTCAACTGCCAATGTAGCCAGCCGTGTGATCAGGTCGGTAAAGGAAATGCCGCGTTCTTTCCACATCATCGGAAACATGCTGGAGTTGGTAAATCCGGGTATGGTATTGATTTCATTGACATAGACGGCCCCTGCTTTTGTAAGAAATAAATCCACGCGCGAAAAGTCCTCACAACCCAGGGCCTGATACGACCGGATGGATACCTCACGGATTTTTTCAGCAACGGCAGCATCTAACCGGGCGGGCACTTCAATGGAGACGGCTTCACCATCCACATACTTGGCATCAAACGTATAAAATTCGTATTTCTTATTGATGACGATTTCCCCGGGCAACGAGGCCTCGGCTGGATCATTTCCCAGAATAGCACATTCAATTTCGCGGCCTTCAATAAATTCTTCAAACAAAACGCAGTCATCATATTGATAGGATTCCTGCAAGGCTTTATCAAAGTCACCTTTCGATTTAACTTTCGAAACTCCCACAGAAGAACCCAGGCTAGCGGACTTAATCATAAATGGCAAACCCAATTGAGTCACCACCTCCTCAAAGGTGTATTGTTTGGCGTCACTGTAATAGGAGTACAGGAATTTATTCACCGGCAATCCCGCTGCCTTTAAAATTCGTTTCGCTACCAGCTTATTCATCGACATGGCCGAACCGGCTACCCCGGTTCCGATCATGGGCAGATTCATTGCCTTCAACAGACCTTGAATACTTCCGTCTTCACCATCGGTGCCGTGCAATACCGGAAACACAAGATCGACTGAGAATGATTGACCCTTTTGGGTTTGAAATGTAGGTGAACCGGCATGCAGGCGCAGGAAGAGTTCTTCGCCTTGTTCAATATCCTTTGTTACCGTTGACGTTTTATACCAAACCCCAGTCAGGGTAATGCCGATTGGAATAGGTTCAAAGCGGGATTGGTCGATGTACTGAAAAATATTTCTTGCTGAGTTAATGGATACACCGTGCTCTACGGATCGTCCTCCATACAGGATTGCGATTTTCTGTTTCGTCATCGAGTTCAATTCAAGATCCAAATATGACCAGCTTTTACTGGATTTTCACTATGAAAGTAGTCAAAATCACGTTTATTCCGCCAGTTTTAGTTGCTACCGGAAAGGTAAACTTTCGAAGCCCCTACAGAATTTCCGATCTGAACCCTTACAATATAAATTCCGGAACCCTGTTGTTGCAGATCGAAGGTATAGGTTTGATTCAGGGTTTCGGGCAACGTGCGTGCGAGCAACAATTGCCCGGTGATGGAGTACACATTAACTTGCACCGGCATTCGTTCGCTGAGATTGAAGGTCATCTGGAAGGTCTCACCACCACCATACACGGTATACAAATTATTGATGGAAACGGGAAAAGGATCATCGTCCGTAAAAAACTCTAGGTTATCGACAAACAGGTTGTTGCCGTTGTTAGCAGTAGACACAAAAGCGATGCGCACATCTTCCTTGCCGGCCAGTGCATTCAAATTGACAAATTCTTTGCGCCAATCACTTTCTTGTGTCGGAATCCACGCTTCCGCGGAAGTGGTGGTCGATAAGGCAGTTCCGGCCTGATCAAACAAGACATAGGGGAAAGTTTGTCCGCAATCTTCGGAGTAAACGATGCGCAGTCGCTCGTCACCACTTGCCTGAGCTGCATAACTTAAATCAAAGAAGAGGCTTGCCTTGGAGACGTTTGAAAAATCGAACACCGGGCTTACCAGCCAGGATTCTTCTCCACGTTTGATGTTGGAGTACGCATTGTATGCCAGTGAATAAAGTTTGTTGGTAGCAAAAGGAATCCAGGTAGCTTCGTTGTTTTGACTAATAATGGGCCACTCGGCAAGAAAGTCCTCATTGAAATTTTCGCGTAAGGGGATAATGTCCCGGTAGTTGTTAACAATACGTCTGTTTGAAATGCGGTTGTTGTCAGGATTAAAATCCGAAAGTCCATTCGGAGCGCTGACAGTAAACGAAACGAAGTTAAGACCGTCATTTAGGGCCAAGGCCCCAAGTGCAAATGTCCGCTCTTCCCCGGGAATCATGGCCGGGGTCATGGTTATTGTTTGTAGAGATTTATCTTCACCATTCACACGCGGGGTTACCGAAAATCCGGTTACATCAATACTTCCGGTGTTCTTAACCCGAATGACCGGGTTGGGAGCACTGACGCATGTTACCGGGCCGGGTTGTTCCAGCGAGAGAATGGCCAGGTCCAAAAAAGAATCAGTTTGAACCAACACATTATCCAGGTAGACATTATTGCCCCAGGCATTCACCACCTCAAACGCAATTTGAATTTTATTGCCAATGAATTGATTGAGGGAAATTGATTCGTTCACCCATTGTGCGGTGGTTGGCGTGAAGGGGGAAGAACTTTGCGGAGCGGTGGCCAGATTGCTGCCAGCTTTATTAAAGACTTCTGTTCCAGGCATCGAAAAATCACACACGGTCGAAACTAACACCCGAAGCCGGTCAGGGTTGGAAGAACTATACACGGCATAGGCGCGATCGAACTTGAGGGAAGCGGCCGTGGCTGTTGTTAAATCAAATATGGGAGTCACCAACCGGTCAACAGCCCCTTCGTTTTCATAGTCATAGCAATTCACATACACTGCTTTTTGATTTCCGGTGAAGCTTTTGAATTCCCAAGTTTTGCCGTTGTCCAGATTCTCTGTTGACCAGGTGGATGGAAAGGAATCGAATGTTTCGGACAGTGGTAATGTAGATCCGTTTGGAATGGAAGTACTAATTTGAATGAGGTCATTGCCCGGCAGCTGATCGGCAACTCCATTTACCTGAAGCACATCGAATTCATATAAGACTGATCCGGTTGATTGTGAAACAGGATCAAAATTTACGGTTGCCGAATCCAAAGTTGCGAGCGTTAAGCTTGCTGACTTTGTCTGCGAGATTACGCCATTGATTTTAAGTTGAATCTGGGCGGAGGTGGCGATCGAGGTTCCAATATTTTTGACCAACACTGTTGGGGTGAAAGTACCTCCACAAAATGTAGCTGTTGGATTTTGCACTTTCAGTATAGCAAGGTCTGCCGAAACAACGGGCGGAGGGTTGGCGCCTTCCGAATTCAGTAAGCTGAATCTTCGCGGACTGTTTTCCAACACGACAATCATGCGCGCTACCTGACCTTGCGTAAAAACATTCATGCACGCATCATTGGAGTAATCCATGTAGTTCTGAAACATTTTGACTCTCGGAATAGTACAGGTAGTGGACTGGGGATGCGTTGGACACCCGGTGGTTTCCTGTGTTTGCAGTGGAGTATCATCAACATAGTCCGTACCGCAAAATGCATCGCCCCAGATGTGGCGCAAACCAAAAAAATGACCCGCCTCATGCGTGGCGGTTCGGCCCTTGTCAAATTGGGAATCTAAACTAAACGTGCCAAGACCTTCGTAATTAGAACCAAAGGCAGTGTAATGAACAATAATGCCATCCGTTAGTCGGTCATCGGGTGAATCCTCCAGACCCGGTAAATTGGAAACCGGCAGTTGTGCATACCCTAAAAAGGACGGAATGTTGATCACCCAGATATTGAAATAATCTTCTGCGGGCCAATAACTCAACACCTTAAATGTGGCATTGTCGGCAATGGTCCACGTAGACTGTGTTCCTTTCGCCCGTTGAATGCCGTTGGTAGGTGCGCCAAACGGATCCTGTTTCGCAAGTATGAATTCAATATCCAACGAACTTGCCACGGATAAAAATTCAGTAGGAGTGCTGGACGCATCGGAATTCAACCGTTGAAAATCCTTGTTCATCACATTAATCTGTGACTGAATTTGTGCATCGGAAATATTGGTGCCGGTTCCCACTGCCTCCCCATTGTGAATGACGTGCACAACAACGGGTATCTTATAAACAGCATCATTGTTTCGTTGCTCTTGTTGACCGGATTGCTGCGCCAATTTCTTGGAGATCCAATCCTCAAACCGTTGGCGTTGTTCAAGGGTGGGGTTGTATTGTTGCCGTACTGCCTGATACTCCTCCGTTCCACATCGTTGCTGGGCAGCCAGGGGACTAATTAAAACCATGAGCAACACGGCAAGCAGTAGGCTTTTCACTCTCATATCAACTGGTCTGCTCAGTAGTCGGAATTTTTCTTAATAATAGATGGTATTTAGAATGGAGATGTAACCCTATACGGTTGCGAGGTTTACCACTTCGATAGCCTTAATTTCCGGAACAGCCCGCTTAATTGCCTCTTCAACACCCGCCTTAAACGTCATGGTTGACATGGGGCAGTTACCACAAGCTCCAACGAACTCCAGTTTCAGAATATTATTGGAGTCCAGGTCCAAAATGCGAACATTACCGCCATCCGCTTCGAGATACGGCCGAATGCTGTCCAGGGCTGTTTCAACTCGGAGGGTAATTTCTTCTTTTTTCACAGGCTTCTGGTTTAAACGGTGATTTCTACACGTTTTGTGGATTCTAATTTAGCATTTCTAATGGCAACCTGACGGGCCAGATTTTCGGCCAGCTCTTTAAAGGCCACAGCCGTAATTCCTTCTTTCAGCACCGCAGGCAACCCACTGTCCCCACTTTCCCGGATTCCCTGCACCAACGGAATCTGACCCAGCAAAGGAACATTGTATTTCTCAGCCAGGTTCCGGCCTCCGTCTTTTCCGAAAATATAATATTTATGATCCGGTAACTCCTCGGGGGTGAAATAGGCCATGTTTTCAACAATGCCCAGGATGGGAACATTTATTTGTGGTTGCCTGAACATCGCTAATCCTTTATTCGCATCGGCTAGGGCAACTTTTTGAGGTGTGGTTACAATCACGGCCCCGGTTACAGGTACCGTTTGGACAAGCGTTAAGTGGATATCGCTCGTTCCGGGGGGTAAGTCAATCAACAGGTAATCGAGGTCGCCCCATAAGGCATCGCCAATAAATTGTTTCAAGGCGGCTGAGGCCATCGGACCACGCCATACTACCGCGCTGTCAGTAGGAGTCAGAAAGCCAATGGAAATTAATTTGACTCCATATTGCTCCAGGGGTACAATGAAGTTTTTACCATTGATAACCTTTACTTCAGGTTGCTCATTCTCGCAGTTGAACATGACCGGTATGGAAGGCCCATAAATATCAGCATCGATCAATCCGACTTTGGCACCGGCTTGTGCCAACGCCACCGCCAGGTTGCTGGTAACAGTGGATTTTCCAACACCCCCTTTTCCAGATGCTATGGCAATGATATTTTTCACTCCGGGCAAGATGGGCGTATTGTCGCGCACGCTGGTAACCGAGGACGACATGGTAATGTCGAGCTTGATCCGGTCGCCTAGTATTGGTTTTAATGCAGCAACACAATCCTGACGGATTTTTTCTTTTAAGGGGCAGGCCGGGGTGGTAAGCATGACGGTAAAGCTTACCTTATCGGGTGATACCTGCACATCCTTAATCATATTGAGGGTCACCAGATCTTTTTTCAAATCCGGGTCCTGAACGGTTTTGAGCGCGGTGAGAATATCAGCTTGCGATAAAGGCATAGATAGGATTAAGGTACGAAAAGAATGTATGCAAGTTAGAGGGCGTTTACCCTAAAACAAAACCTGGCAACAACAGTTTCCGGTTGTGATTTTTTAGTTTTACCCAAATCTGAAGATTGGGCTCGGAGATTTCAAATCCAATCTGAATTGATACTTTTTAAGCACTTTCAACACCCAAAAGCGGGTCTTTATAGGCCCTCATTTTTCAGGGGAAAGAGTATCTTTGAGACCCCAATTCATAGATCCATTGATTTCCCGCGATACGATAGAAGAAATCCGCAACCGCCTCGATATCGTGGATGTAATCAGTGACTTTGTTTCGCTCAAGAAATCAGGTCAGAATTACAAAGCCCTCAGCCCTTTTTCCAACGAGAAAACACCCTCTTTCTTTGTGGTTCCCGCCAAGGGCATCTTCAAGGATTTTAGTAGTGGCAAGGGGGGTGATGCCATCACCTTTGTAATGGAGCATGAAAAGCTGAGTTATTCAGAGGCCCTGCGCTACCTCGCAAAAAAATACGGTATCGAAATTAAAGAGGATCGCCAATCCGCTGAGAGTGAGGCGATACAAAGTGAACGGGAAGGGCTTTACATCCTCATGAATTTTGCCAAGGACTACTACCGTAAGCAACTAACGGGCAGCGAGGAGGGGATGAGTGTGGGGTTGAGTTATTTCCGCGAGCGGGGTTTTCATGATCGTACCATAGACAAGTTTGAATTGGGCTATGCGCTGGACGGATGGGAGAACTTCAGCAACGAAGCCATCGAGAAAGGCTATAATCGCGAACTGCTTGAAAAGACCGGTCTGGTTGTTAAGAAAGAGGATGGCAGTACGTATGACCGCTTTCGCGGCCGCGTGATTTTTCCAGTGCACAACATCACCGGCAAAGTGATTGCTTTTGGTGCCCGCATGCTGGGGAAGGAAAAGAATCAACCCAAGTACATCAACTCTCCGGAAACCGATATATACCACAAGAGCGATGTCCTCTATGGACTGTATCAAGGTAAGAATGCGATTCGCCAGCAGGAGGTGTGTTACCTGGTGGAAGGTTATACCGATGTGATCTCCCTCCATCAGGCGGATGTACAAAATGTGGTAGCCTCTTCCGGTACGGCATTAACGGAAAATCAGATCAAACTCATCCGCAGATTCACCGAGAACATCACCGTCCTGTTTGATGGCGATTCCGCAGGAATCAAAGCGGCCCTGCGCGGCATCGATATGATTTTGAGGGGCGGATTGAACGTGCGGGTTATTTTGTTTCCGGATGGTGAGGACCCGGACAGTTATTCGCGCAAGGTTGGCACCAGTGAATTCCAGAAATTTTTAAAGGAGCATACGCAGGATTTTGTGTCGTTTAAAGCGGGCCTGTACGCAAAAGAAGCTGCCAGTGATCCGATTAAAAAAGCAGAATCCATTCGGGAGATTGTTACCAGCATTGCCCAGATTCCTGATCCGGTGAAACGGTCTGTGTATATCCAAGAAACCAGTGCGCAGCTGAAGATTGCGGAAGCAGTTTTGTTGTCGGAACTCAACAAAATCATTATCCAGGAACGGAAGAAGACGGAGAAGGAAAAATTTCGCGATCAGGATGAACCGCCTTTCCCGGTGGAGCCGATCCAGGAACAGGCACCGGTTAAACTGGATGCTCAGGGCATGGTGGAGCGACAGGAGCGCGAGACCATCCGCTTACTCCTAAACTTTGCCGACAAATCAGTCGGGGACAATACCCTAACGGATTTCTTTTCACGCGAACTGGATGATGTTAGCTTTTCACATCCGGTCTACAAGTTGATTTATGAAGAATTCAAGAAGGGGATTCGGGCCGGTACGGTTCCGGATAGTCATTACTTCCTGCAGCAAGGAAATGAATCGGTGAAACAGGCAGTTACGGACCTGATAACACCCCGCTACGATACCAGTAAACACTGGAGTGATAAATACAAAATCTTTTTCCCAAAGGAAGAGGAGATGGTCAATGAGCTAGCCTTATCCAATGTGTTGCGATTGAAATTCAGAGTCGTACAGAAAATGATGGAGGATAATCTGGTCAAAGTAAAGCAAGCCGAAACGGGGGGTACCTGGGAAGAATTGGAGGCTGCTTTGGTGGCGCAAACGGGATTGAAGGAAGCAGAACAGGAGTTGGCGAAAATGCTGGGGATTGTGATTGCCCGGTAAGGAACAGAGACCTGTTTCTTTTTGTTAAGAATGGAAGTTTGAATTTGTAGATTTATTAATTAGGTGAACCCAAGCAAGATGATGAATGACCACATAAAGATTGACACCATTGAGGAAGCTATAGATGAGATAAAACATGGCAAAGTAATTATCGTGGTGGATGATGAGGATCGCGAGAATGAAGGCGACTTTATCTGTGCCGCTGAATCAATCACTCCGGAGATTGTAAACTTCATGGCCACCCATGGCCGCGGATTAATCTGTGCACCCTTGATTGAGAGCCGATGCGAAGAGTTGGGGCTTGACTTAATGGTGGGAAAAAACACCGCCACTTTTGAAACGCCTTTTACGGTGTCCGTTGACCTGATTGGACATGGGTGTACAACCGGAATTTCAGCTCACGATCGTTTCAAAACCATTAAAGCGCTGGTTGATCCGGAAACTAAATCGGAAGAGTTGGGTAAACCCGGGCACATTTTTCCACTCAAAGCGAAAAAGGAAGGCGTGCTCAGGCGATCCGGTCATACTGAGGCCGCGATCGACTTTGCGCGATTAGCAGGATTTCGCCCGGCCGGGGTGCTCGTTGAAATAATGAATGAAGATGGTTCCATGGCCCGCCTGGCTGACTTGCGAAAGGTGGCCGACCGTTTTGGATTAAAACTGGTAACGATCAAAGACCTGATTGCCTACCGGATGAAGGTGGAGTCGCAAATCCGGAAGCAAGTGGCCGTTGAGATGCCCACCGAATATGGAGACTTTAAGTTGATTGCCTACGAGCAGATTAATACGAATGAAGTCCACATGGCGTTAGTAAAGGGTACATGGGATAAAAATGAACCTGTAATGGTGCGGGTTCACTCGTCCTGCGTGACGGGCGATATCTTTGGTTCGTGCCGGTGCGATTGCGGCACGCAACTCCATCACGCTATGATGATGGTAGAGCGGGAGGGAAAGGGTGTTGTTTTGTATATGAAGCAGGAAGGCCGGGGTATTGGATTACTGAATAAACTGAAAGCCTATAAACTTCAAGAAGAAGGTCTCGACACGGTAGAGGCAAACCTGCAATTGGGCTTTGATATGGACAACCGCGATTATGGAATCGGTGCCCAGATTTTGAGTGATCTGGGAATTTCCAAGATCAAATTGATTACAAACAATCCAAAGAAGCGGGTTGGACTCATGGGCTATGGCCTGGAAATTGTGGAAAACATACCGATCGAAATCACGCCTAATCCGCATAACGAGAAATACCTGCAAACCAAGCGTGACAAACTCGGTCATCTGATTTTGAAGCATAAATGAGAGTTGGGGTTTTCCTTATATTATTGAGCATACTAAGACCGGCTTACAGTCAGCAGTTCCCCTTTGAGGTATGGCATGCCGGTAAAACGGTTTTGGATACGGGTGATACCCTTCGCGGAAGCCTTAAGTATGACTTGCAAAGTGATATCCTGCAAGTGCAAATCAATGGCAGACTCGAGAGCTTTACCGCACGAAAAGTTCTTTACTTCGAAATCTTTGATGGCACTGCCAAGCGTTACCGGATGTTTTATTCGCTTCCGTACGCAGCTACGGGTATATACAAAGCACCCGTATTCTTTGAATTGTTGGCGGAAGGGGAGCTTACGGTGCTGTGCCGCGAATCACTGGAATACCGCACTACTTCTTCACCCTTTTATTACTATGGGTCGTTCACCCGGCTGGTTCTTGTGAATAAGTACTTTATTCTTAAACCGAATGGAAATATTGAAGAATTTCGGGGAAAGAAAAACGACTGGTATGATTTGATGCGCGATAAACAAAATGAAGTTGAACAATTCGCCAAATCAAACAAATTAGACCTCGATGAGAAGTATGAACTTCTTAGGATTGTTGAATATTATAATTCCCTTTTTAACCGAGTAAATTAATCTGTTCGTATGGCGAGACCTCTGATACTGGTGACCAATGATGATGGGATCACAGCCCGTGGAATTTTGAATCTGGTAACTGTGATGAAGGAACTGGGCGATGTGTTAGTGGTAGCGCCAGATGGACCTCAATCCGGAATGGGCCATGCCATCACTGTGGGCGATACGTTGCGACTAACGGAAACATTCCTCTTTGATGGGGTAAAAGCTTTTGAATGTTCCGGAACCCCGGCTGATTGTGTGAAGATGGCCCGGCATTTTGTATGTAAAGATTCGCGGCAGCCGGATGTAGTTGTGAGTGGCATCAACCATGGCAGCAACACATCGATCAGTGTACTTTATTCGGGCACCATGTCGGCCGCCATTGAAGGGGCGATTGAAGGTACTCCGGCCATTGGTTTTTCGCTGTGCGACTACAGTCACAAAGCTGATTTCTCACACACCGGAGAAATCGTGAAACGGATTACGCAGCAGGTTCTTGAAAAAGGACTTCCAAAAGGAGTGGCATTAAATGTGAACATCCCGCCTAAGCGAAATGAACCGATTAAGGGGATTCGGGTATGCCGGCAGGCCAACGCCAAATGGGTGGAGGAATTTGTGCAGCGTTATGATCCCAACGGACGCAGTTATTTTTGGATGACGGGCAACTTTGTAAATTTTGATAAAGGCGAGGATAATGATGAATGGGCCATTGCCAACAATTATGTTTCGGTGGTGCCTTGTCAGTTTGATCTCACCGCACACTCCGCCATTCCCGTGCTGAATGAGGATTGGGAAATTTTAGGGTAAATCGTTGTCTAGACCGGATCCACATCAAAAACCACTTTCACATTTCTGAATTCTTTCAGCTGTTGTAAGCCGGTTGTTACCTGTAACAGGGTTGACTTAATTTCATGTAGTTGTCCCTGATCGCGTTTGATTTTCAATAATACAACCATCCGATATTCGTTTCTGATCTTTGAAATCATCGGCTCACCCGGTCCTAGTATACGGATTCCAGCTAGTTTTACTTTTAACTCTTTTACCAATTGATTCGCTACCGCAGCAGCAATTTTTTTATCGGTGTGCCTCACCGTGATTTCAATCAACCGCGTAAAGGGTGGATAGAAATGTTCTTGGCGGTCGTGCAATTGATTGTTTAAGAATCCGACCACATCATTTTCAAAAACATAGCGGAAAAGTTCATGGGAAGGATTCGAGGTTTGTAGTACCACTTTGCCTTGTTTTTCCCTGCGGCCCGATCGGCCACTGACTTGGGTTATTAATTGAAAGGCGCGTTCATAGGACCGGAAATCCGGAAAGTGCATCATCCGGTCAGTATCAAAAACCCCCACGAGACTTACTCGGTCAAAGTCGAGTCCTTTGGTTACCATTTGGGTACCAACAAGAATATCTGTATCGCCCCGTTCAAATTCCTCCACGATGGTTTCGTAGCCGCTGCGCGAGCGGGTTGTATCGAGGTCCATGCGTTGGATGACAGCGTCCGGAAAATGAAGTTTCAGCTCTTCTTCCAGTTTTTCAGTTCCATACCCCAGTGTCAGAATCCGTTTTGAACTGCAGGTAGGACATTGACTCGGTAAATCTTCGTGATACCCACAATAGTGGCAAATCATCGCATGACGATATTGATGATAGGTAAGGCTTACTGCGCAGTTGATGCATTTTGGCACCCACTGACAATCTTCGCATTGCACCAAGGGCGAGTAGCCTCTTCGATTTTGAAATAGAATCACTTGCTCTTTGTTATCCAGCGCTGCTTTAATTTCCTTCAGCAGAAGGGATGAGAATTCACCCTTGTTGGTTTTGCGCTTTCGCTCTTGTGAAAGATCGGCAAAGGTAATTTCCGGAAGCTGCGCTTCGCCAAAACGTTGTGGTAATGAAACCAACCCATATTTGCCGGTGCGTGCGTGATGGAATGATTCTGCCGAGGGCGTGGCACTTCCTAACAACACTTTTGCGTGATGTAACTGGGCCATCACCATAGCAACATCCCGTGCGTGGTAACGTGGGGCCGGATCGTGCTGCTTGTAGGAGGAGTCATGTTCCTCATCTACGATGATCAGACCAAGATTATCAAAAGGTAAAAAAATGGCGGATCGAACACCCACCACAAACCGAAATTTTCCCGTCAGCACACCGGTCCAAACTTCTACCCGTTCGTTATCAGAAAATTTGGAATGGTAAACTCCCATTTCGGCTCCGAACATTTTTTTGAGTCGTTGAACGATTTGCGTGGTGAGCGCAATCTCCGGCAAAAGATACAGGACCTGCGAGCCGCCTTCCAGGGCTTTACGAATCAGGTCAATATAGATTTCAGTTTTACCACTTCCGGTTATGCCGTGTAACAAGACCGTGCCCTGCTTCTCAAAGCCCGACATAATTTCATTGCGTGCCTTTTCCTGTAATTCACTCAACAGAACAGGGTGGGGCTGGTCTGGTTCGGGAAAGCCAAAGCGCGGCACGATTACATCAAACTCTTCCAGGATGGAATTTTTGATTAAGGTGTTAACGGAGGATTCTGAAATTTCCTGATCCAGCAGAGATGATTTTTTTACTCCGGCTCCATTCAGTTTGGGGTGGGAGAACACGGGTACTTCCTGCAGGTATTTGAGCAACACCGCTTCCTGTTTGGGTTTGGTAGTCAAAGTTTCAAACAGAGCCTCCAATTTTTTCTTGTTCACATATTCCGACTGTAACCGGATATGACGTTCGGTTTTTGGCTTAAACTTTTCCTTCACTTCTTCGAAGAGGATGATTGCTTCTTTTGAAGCGAGGGATTTGAGTAGGTGGTAAATCGATTTGGTTGCGAGCAGCTTAGCAGCTTCGGTATATCGGAGCGTCCCGGAGTGAAGTTCCCTGAGCAGGATACGCTCCTTTTCCGAAAAATCGAACGGTGTTTCTTCCAAACTGAATCCAGGCCGGAGTTGTATCATCGACTCGCTGGAGAGTTTAAGGCCCGAGGGCAAGGCTGCCTGAATAACTTCGCCCAGGGTGCACATGTAATAGTCTGCAATCCATTGATACAGGGCAAATTGCTGTTCGTAAAGAACTTCAGTTTCATCCAGAATTTCGAGAAGGTACTTTGCCTCATAGTCTTTAGGCGGGGTTTGATGGACCAATACGATGATGCCAGTAAGAATCTTTTTCTGTCCAAAGGGCACGATAACCCGCTGTCCTTTCTTTACCTGGCCGGAGAGGGTGGCCGGAACCCGGTAAGTAAAAAATTTTGGAATGGGTACCGGTAAAACAACCTCCACAAACTGCGTGAGGTCCGCGCCAATAAATTCCTGATTCGACATGAATGGCTAAGTTAGCGGAAATACTTTTTATATCACGGGTGTTCAAATAGTTAGTAAATTTGCGTCATGAAGTCATCCCGTTATTTGGTCTTTGTTTTTTTTCTTTTGGCAGGTTGTCTTGACCAGGAAGTACCCTTAATCCGGGATTATGAAGATGAATGGCAATTGGATGTGGCTTCTCAATTTATAGAGAATCCAGGATTGCCGGTGGTGAGACCTGTAACCATTGACTACAAAACAACTTCGGATGGCTTCTTGCTACTGATCTTGAACCGACAGATCAATCAAGTTGAGTTAGGGGACTACTTCTTGGTGAAGATCAGTCCCGAGGGGGAGATTATCAAAACCCTGGATTTGCCTGCCGGGTATGCTATGATGGATATCCTGGACCAGGAAAATGCCGGATTCATCTTTTATATGACCACCGACTTTCAGGCACCGGAGTATATAAAAGTAACGGTCGATGAAAATCTAACGCTCCAACAATCCAACTTTAATTTTACGAGACCCCTTACTTTTCACACATTGAAATTCACGGAATCAGAACTTTTTCTTTCTCAATACGAAGGATCTTTTCCCGGGACCAGGGTTTCCCGTTTTAACCTGGCCGGTGAGTTGCAGTGGACCAAGACGTATAATTCAAAGTACATACGTCCGTTTCCGGAAATACACGGATCACAACTTTTCTTTTATGATCAACGCCATCCTGATTCTGTTGCTGTCTCTGCAATTGATGCTCAACTGGGAGCCGTTCAATGGACTACAACCTATACCTCTGCGCAGGCATTTGGAGTGAATACGGTGAATAGTTCTTATTACCGTCTGATCGAAAACCAATTGTTTTTATATGGTTATGTTGAAGAATCAAGAAGATTTTATTTTTCAAAGCTTAATCTGAGTAATGGGTCAAATGTTTTTCGGAAATCCTCTTTGCTTGACCAGGGTTCTGTTAATAGTTGGTCTTCTTCCCTTGCTGAACCTGCTGAAGATGGAGGCTTTCTGATCATGTCGCGCGATGAGAACCGTACATATCTTTATAAAACCGATGCTACTGGCAATGTAGGATGGAAGGGAGACTTTCTTGATCGGGGCGTGGGAGTGCCCGTGGAGGCCCCGAACGGTGATGTATATGTTGTATCAGATGGGTATGTTTTCAAATTACGGGCAATCCGTAGATCCCTGTGATTATTAATTGAAGTTTCCCTATTTTATAAATACGAGGTTTCCGCGGTAGTGGGCATGTAAGGTGATGGCTGCACAAATAATAATTAGGTTTTTCATGATGTATTGTCCCACCAGTGTAAACGCGTACGGCAGTTCTGTAAATGATACATCCACAAAAAAGAACAGTGGAACAAATGTACAAGCCATGTGGAGTAGTAGAATGTAGAAGATCCCCTGGCGCCAGAACCCGGTCATCAGAATCAATCCCAAAACGGTTTCCCAAATGGCCAGCAGGATAATCGAAATATGGTCTGGGATTAGTCCGAAGGTGATGAGATGAATCGTGTTCTTCGCGAGCTGATCAGCAGGACTCAGATTGGGAAAAAATTTCAAAGCCCCAAACCAGACGTAGATAATGCCAATACTCATTCGCAATAAGATCAGGGATTTACGGCTTAGCCAGGAGGTTGATGGATTCATAGTATTTCGATTATGATCCAAACGAACCATTATTCTCATTGTAAAAAAATGACTTTTGTCAGAAGAGACTTTCCGCTGTCAGTAGATTTCGATGTTGGAGATCACCGGACTGGCTTTGGAGGCAAGGATGTTGATCCTTATTTTATTCGTTTCCACTCCATTAAGTCGCAAAATACGCTTATACCCAATAGTTGTTGCCTGGGTAACAGGTTTCCAGGTGCCAGCTTCATTTGCTTCTATGGAAATTGATTTTATTCGCTGACCCAGTTGAATGTATTCCTGAATCACCAGATAATTCAGGACATGCATTGAACCAAGATCTACATCTATTGAACCTGTGGTCGTACCGTCATCGGTGGTCCAATAGGTTGAGGAGTTACCATCCGTAAGCTGACTTCCATCGAACCGATCATCCTCGCCCCGGTAGGAGCTAACGCTAACCGGTTTGTTTAGCGCCAGATTCTTTTTGAAGGTAGAATCCAATAGCGCCCGGAATCCTTGCAAGGCGGCCACATCTATTTCATGCACCAGGCCTCTTCGGTCGGGTGGAATATTTAGTAAAAGTGTAGAACCACGACCAACCGAGGTCAGATAGATATCAAAAAGCTGTTGAGGTGTTTTAACAAGGGTATCTTCCTCCGCATGATAGAACCAACCTTTTCGGATTGAAACATCCACTTCAGCGGGAATCCAATGGGTACCATTTTCGGCCCCTTCGTTTAAGAGTTTTTCGATGCCCGCTTTCCCGGCATAGAGTGTGTCCGGGGTAATGGTATTCCAATTTGTTTCCCCGGCTACTCCGCGTTCGTTGCCAACCCAACGCACGCCCGGGCCTGCATCGCTAAAGAAAAGAATTTCGGGTTCAATTTCCCGCACGAGTTCAAGGGTGGTTGGCCAATCATAATAAGTTGACCCCTGGATGCTTCGCCTTTCACGTTTGCCACCGTAATACCCATCGCCTCCATTCGCTCCATCAAACCACATCTCGAACACCGGGCCGTAAGTCGTAAAGAGTTCTTTCAATTGATTGCGATAGTATTCTAGGTATTCCGGAGTTCCATATGCTGCATGGTTACGATCCCACGGAGAAAGATAGATCCCAAACTTCAGTTCATACTTTTTACAGGCACGCATCACATCCCGCACCACGTCTCCTTTACCATTTTGCCACGGACTATTTTTGACCGAGTGCTCGGTAAAGGCACTTGGCCACAAACAGAATCCATCGTGATGTTTGCAGGTTAAGATGACACCTTTAAATCCTGCTTCTTTGAAAGTCGACACCCATTGATCAGCATTGTATTCGGTGGGATTGAAAATAGCCGGGCTTTCGTCACCATAACCCCATTCTTTTCCGGTAAACGTATTGGTGGTAAAATGCACAAAGGCATTCAATTCCATTTCATGCCAGGCCAGTTGGTTAGGTGCGGGAATGGGATATAGTGGTTCTGGTGGTAATACCGGTTGGTGACTGCAAGCAACCAGTAAAAGAACTCCAACTATGATTGTTATACCCTTCAACTAGTTGCTGCTGGGTGGTCCGATGGGTTCCGGCAAGTCGGGTTCAGTTTTACCGCCACCATCACCACTCACCAAGAAGTAAACGCCTGCGCCTACTGCTAGCACAGGAAGTACCTTCACAATAAAGGGAGTCTTAGGTTTAATGGAGAAAATCTGAGTTGGTGAGATATCGGAGCCATCGGATAACCGCAGGAAGTAACTTCCTTTTCTTTGCTTTTTAGGAATGTTCCAAGTGAACGTCCTTTTATCGTTAGGTACGGTCGTAATGGTTTCTGAGAAATTATTGTCCTTAAACAAATCGATTTTAATATTATCAGACCTCATTCCTCCAGTCCAGTCTACCTTTAATTCGGTACCCCTTTTGTACGAGTTTTTCATTAACGGTTTTGCAGAGAGAGAACTTTTCTCTTCAATGACCAGCGGAATGATGGTCTCCACTTCAAACTTTAGTGTAACATTTCCATTGAAGTCGGAGGGCAATTCATTTTTCACATCCCAGATAATCCGATTCTTTGTTCCTGGCAACACATTGGTGCCTGCATCTCCCATCAGGAACTTTAACGGTTTTGCGTAGTTATCGTATGAACTTTTAAGTACAACATTAAATTTATCACTTGGTTTTCCGGGTTCGAGGTCATAGGTAATGATGATCCGTTCACCGTCAAATTCTGCGGTGATGTTGTCAATTTTTTGACTGTATCCCGGCAAGATGACAAGAATAAGACCCGCAATTAAAAGCCACTTCAATTTTTGCATAGAACAGTTCAGTTAGTCTTTTCTGATAAATACGAAATCACCTCCTTCATCTCCGGTACTCTGAATCACGCCAAACAAAGGAGTGATCGGAGAGTTGTTGCGAACCGGCTCCCGGATGGCAAAAAACAAATCTTCCGACCGCATGTACTTGTTTTGATTATTCTCGAGTTCTTTGATCAAATAGTCCAGGAACACACTTTTATCCGGAACCTCAGTTAAGGCACCACTGGTTAAACATTTGCGACTTTGCGTGTTCATGACTTTGGAGATTTCTACCGAGGCATTGTTAAAGGCAGCTCTCGTTTTAAAGATACTTCCACTGAAACAAGCGTCAGAAATCAACAAGGTGTGTTTGGAAGGAATGGATTCAATGTCATCCTTTAACGCGGAATTGCGATACCATTTGGATTTAGAATCCTTGCTGGCATCGACCGGCAGCCAATAGCCTTTCTCGGTTTCCTTTTCATAATAACCGTGACCCGCGTAGAAGATCAATAAGAAGTCCTTATCCGTTACTAACCTACGTAAACTATCAAACGTGTTCACCATCGTTTCGTAAGTCGGATTTTTAATCACTTTTACTTCTTCCGGAGCAAATGTGTAATTGTTAATCAGCACTTTCTTAAGACGCTCTGCATCTTTCAACGGCTCTGAAAGTGAGTTGATGTTGGGGTCCTGATAATCCTGAGCCCCGAAAAGAACGGCATAGTTATGACGCTTTACAGTAGCGGGGGTAGTCGCCACCACCGGAACCGCTTTGAAGCGTACTTGCAGGTTCTTTTCTTTTACGTTGTTTGAAACATCGGTTGCTTTGATCACTACCTCGGTACCGGGCAACATGTCTTCTTCAATGCGGAGTCTTTCCTGGCCTTTGCCTTCGTAAATCTTCGAATTAACAGTAACGGTATTGATTCCGCCACCAATATCATCGACATTAATGATCAGGTGTTCCGTTTGGGCCATCACATCGGTAGTGACGCCATATTCTATGAGGATTTCAGGAGCACTGGTATCTTTTGCTTTGAAGTTAACCTGAACCGGTGAGCTGTACGCCTCTACTTTCTGAGCCTGGGCATACCCAATGCCCAAACCAAGGACAACTAACAGGGTGATTTTTTTCATGTGTTTATTCTTTTTGTTTCAAGTTCCTTGCACTGGCCAGCATTGCTGTTGGCCAGTTCCTGACTATTTAGTGTTTTGGTTAATAACGATCTTAAATGTTTTTCTGTGATAACCAGACCCACTCTGAAGTTTGGCAGTAACAAAGTAAACTCCGGCCGGAATCTCATTCAACTTTTCAATTGAAATCTGGTGATGGCCTTTCTCATACGGCTGCTCTACTTCGTACAGGGTGCGGCCATACGAATCGTGTACCTGCACTGAAACCAGTCCGGCATCGGGAAGAACCACCGGGATTTTTAAATTTTCGGTGGCCGGATTCGGGTACGGTTGTGCAATGCGTGCATCTTTTGTGGCCAGAGAATTTTTGATGTAGAAATCGTCCCCGTATAAAATGGTAAGAGTGGAGTTGGCCTGGGCGTAGTGAATCGATTTTTGCGTCATGTCTACAACTTCCAGTTTGGCTTCATCATACAAATAGAGTTTGTGCTTTAATTTGGTTAAGAGCATCGGATCCCATTTCATCTCCACTACATCATGTCCTTCCGGTTGGTCGATGGTAAAGTTCCAGGTGTAGTTTTGGTCGGCAGGAACAACCTCCTTATTCAGGGTATATGGAAGATCCGGCCGGTCGAAGATCATCGCAAACATATTTTGCATGGTGGGAATCGGGAGGGCAGGTTCATCAAATGCATCAAATCCAGCATCCGCTTCCTGATGCATACCAATTCCACCGAGTTCGTTTTTCAAATCACCCCGTTGCAAGGTGATGGGCAATTCCCAGGAAGTTTCAGTTTGATCGAAGCGGTTTGTTCGGGTGCGGCCACCGGTAAAGGCACCCGTTACCGGGATTGGATAATTTCCAGGAGTATCGGCAAATACGAAGTATCCGACAAAGGGTTGTAATGTGCTACTGGTGGAATAGGAACCACTGCTGAATTGCTTCAATTCGCGCACATCAGCACCGGCATTCCAGGTAACGCCAAAGTTGTAGGGGTTCCCGATCAGATTCCAGCCGGCTGCCAGGTTCATAGAAAAGGGTGAGGCACCATTGGCCGCCACCGTTTTGCCGGGTCCTACATCGATGGTGGTGGCAGTTTTTGTAATTAACCAATAACCTTTACCGGGTGTAATGGAACCACTGATCGATAGCGGAGTGGTGTTGCCACTCTGGTAGGTGAACATGCGCCATTGCTTGTTATCCGCAGCACCAAATTCATTGAATACAGCACTGACTTGCGCATTGGTTAGCACCAGGGGAATCGATATGATCTGGTAATCACTGGTGGTAGATCCCGCTTTGAGGCTGGGGAGTTTGAGGGTATTGGTGTTCTCATATTTCAAGTAGGCGTAACCTTCATCGCTGTAAGTGTACCGGTTGAATCCATCGTAAGCTATTTCAAAGAAATAGTAATAGCCAATGGGGTCAGCTTCAGGATCTTGCATGTTCGCGGAGTATGTGTTGGAGCTTAACGTAGTTGGAACAATTTCACCATTCGTATAGATTCCATTAGCAATATCCCGGATGGGAAATACATACAAGTTCACTTCATCCACACGTGACACATCGGTGGCAGGAATCGTTATCGAAACGGATGTGCTACCCTTAACTGGAATTTCGTTTTTAAAGTTGGAAGAACTGATGGGTATTTCGGGTAATTCAGCTTCTGTCTTTAAAATGGTCCCAATTTCCCCAACGGCAAGTCCTTCTGAAACAGTTCCGAAATGAATTGCATAAAGAATTTTTGTGCTCACATCGGTGTCGATTGTCATAGTAGTCCAGGTAGATCCCCCATTGGCAGTTTTGATAGCTGTACCATTTTCACCGACAGCAAAACCTACATCGGTGCTTGTAAAGTGAGCACCCCAGAGTCGTTCACCGGTATTTGATGAGAGGGTTGTCCACGAAACTCCTCCATTTGAAGTTTTAACAATTGCACCGGCTTCACCAACACCATAACCTATTGTACTGGTTGGAAATGCTAACCACAGAATACTCTGGGCACTGACATTCGTCCAGGTAGTTCCACCATCGGTGGTTCTAAAAACCCCGCCAGGACCTGAAGTTAACCCTGTACTTGCATCAAAAAATACAACTGAGTTCAGGTAGGAGACCGAAGCACCGAGGGTCAAAGGAGTCCAACTTGTTCCGGCATTGGTTGTCTTAATGATTGTTCCGTTGTTGCCCACCGCATAGCCGATATTATCCGAGGGGAAAGAAATCGCATACAGGTGTTCAGTGGTTCCGGTAGTAAGGGTTGACCAGGTCGATCCTGAATTGGTTGTCTTTAAGATCAAGCCCAAATTTCCGACTATATATCCGGTATTACTATTCGTAAAAAATACATTCCATAATGTATTTGTTGTTCCTGATGTTAAGTTGGACCAGCTGGTTCCTGCATTGGTTGTTTTAATGGCAGTTCCATTGGTGCCAACGGCAAATGCAGTGACGGCATCAACAAAACGAACAGCAACAAGATCTTCAATAATGGAATTAGTTACGTTGGCCAAGGCAAGATTGGCGGTGGCAGGGGGTGGGGCAGAAGTTGTTGTGTTATTTTGAAGTGGTGTTGTAACAAGATAATTTGTAGAGCTCCCGCTGCCATTGAAAGAATAGATTTTATAAAAATATTGTGTGCTGGCTAATAGCCCGGTCTCATTAAATGTCAGGGCACTTCCAACGTAAGCAACTGTACCATCGCCTAATGATGTACCAACGGACGGGGTGGCACCATCTGTCGGATCTGTGGTTGGAGCTGATCCGGCTTTCCGAATGGCAATATAACCCCCGGGAGATCCTGTTGCCGCTGAAAAGCTTACAGTCAAAGAACTTGATGTGATGCTACTAAAAACCAAGGCAGTGGGTTGAGCAGTTGGTTCGGGAGCTAACGTAGAAACGCTGCCTTGTAGTGGTGTAGTTTGCCGGTAGTTAATAGAAGTACCGGATCCATTGTATGCATAGATTTTATAGAAATACTGTGTAGATGCAGCAAGACCACTTTCGTTGAAAGTAACCCCGCTCCCAACAAAAGCAATCGTTCCATCTCCCAGTGACCCATTGACTGAATAGGTTGTTCCATCGACAGGATCGGTGGTGGGGGTGGAGCTAACTTTGCGCACAGCAATGTATCCTGCTGGTGAGCCGGTGGCGGCTGTAAATGAAACCGTGAACCCGCTGTTCGTTATGGCACTCGGGACAAAAGCGGTGGGCTGGGCAGTAGGTTCCGTTGCGGATGTTGATATGTTGTTCCTTAATACAGAAATTGTATTTGCAGTTGAATTTGAGGTAACCACATCTGGTTTTGCATCGCCATCCAGGTCACCAATCGAAACACTGTACATTGGTCCGACACCCGTTGCAAAATCTACTTTCGCAGCGAAAGATCCTGTAGTAATGGCTCCGGAGGTAGCGGTGTTTCGGAAGATAGAGATAGTATTTGGGGTGTTATTAACAGCCACCAGATCGAGTTTGCCATCTCCATTAATATCTCCGGCACTAACCGCCAGGGTATTGCTTCCTGCCGTAAAGTCGACTTTCGCTGCAAAAGAACCCGAAGTAATAGTTCCTACTGTGCTTGTATTGCGAAAGATTGAAATAGATGCGCTTCCAGAGTTGGCAACAGCAATGTCTTCTTTACCATCACCATCAAGGTCTCCGATGCAAATATTTTGAGGTGAGGTACCGGTAGTGAAATCTACTTTGGCGGCAAATGAAATTGTTCCGCTGGTACTGGTGTTGCGAAAAACTGAAATTGAATTAGGAGTTGTATTCGACACCACAATATCCAGTTTGCCATCGCCATCCAGGTCACTCGAAGCGATGCCACTTGGGTTGCCGCCAGCGGATAAGGTGATAGGAATAGCCAGCGAACCAGAAGTAAATGCTCCAGCGACAGTTGTGTTTCGGAAAACGATGACTTGTGCCGTATTGGCGTTGCTGATGGCAATATCGGGTTTGCCATCTCCGTCAAAATCGCGGATGACAGAGATGCGAGGATTATTTAAGCCGGTAGTGAAATCCACTTTCGCAGCAAATGAACCGGTGGTAATGGCACCAACTGTACTAAGGTTACGATACAATGAGATGCTTCCGGTAGTTGCATTGGTAACCACCATATCCAGTTTCCCATCACCGTCCAAATCACCATACTCAACACTATTTGGAGAGGTTGCTGCAGTAAAATCTACTTTTGCAGAAAAGGAGGAAGCCGTGATTGAACCCGCGGTACTGACATTACGGAATGCGGAAAAGGATAAACTGTTTCCATTGGAAACCAATATCTCAGATTTTCCGTCTCCATCCACATCGGCCAGTACACTGTAATCAGGATAGGTGGCAGTCGCAAAATCAACCTTTGCACTAAGGGTGGATGCATCGATTGTGGCACCACCACCATATGTGGGTATGAAGGATGTGCGAGAGTATGCCGTTAATGAATTGATAGTAACCGAAACGGGACGGTGTGTTGCGCCTACCGGAACGGTTACGGTAATTGTCGTAGTGGTGGCCCCGGTTACGGTGGCCCTTGCCCCTCCAAAATAAACGATATTATTGGCGGGGGTGGTACTAAAATTAGTTCCGGTTATCGTAATGGAAGCACCGGATGCAGCACTGGTGGGTGAGAAGGAGGTGATGGTGGGTGCCGGCAAGGCAGTGCCTCGGAATTTTGCAAGATAGCCATCATTGAGACCTGAGAGCGTAGATTGATGACCTCCTAGCGCGATACCGGAAGTGCTGTAGGTGTTTCCGCTGATATATACATAATCTGTGGATGGATCGAAACCCACGGCATTTGCTGATTCATCCAATGTGCCACCGAAATAGGTTGACCATTGACGTACTCCACTAGCATTGAATTTCACCAGGTAAGCATCTGATCCTCCACTCAATGTAGTTATCGAACCTCCGGAGGCGATTCCGCTAGTGCTTGTCGTGTTTCCTGCGAGAAAGATATTTGAATTGGCGTCAGAAGCAATGCATTTATAAACAGCAGAATAGTCGTCTCCGGTATTTCCGTAGTAAGTGCCCCATTGTCGTACACCAGAGGTATTAAACTTAACAACAAAGGCATCATAAAGACCCAACAATGAATTTTGATGACCTCCGGATGCAATTGCGGTAGTACTTTCGGTATCTCCACTAATGATAATATTGCCTCCTGCATCAAGAGCCGAAGCGTAAAGAAAATCGGCACCTGTACCTCCATAGTAAGTACCGAATTGCCTTATACCAGCAGAATTAAATTTTACAAGGAAAGCGTCACGATTTCCACCGTAGGCTACCTGATGGCTACCTAGAGTTGAAATTGCATTTGTACTAAATGTCTGACCAGATAAAAAAATATTACCGGATGCATCCACTTCACAATCCAATCCATATTCATCTCCTGTTCCGCCATAGTAGGTTGCAAATTGTCGTACTCCGGAAGAATTGAATTTGACAAGAAAGGCATCAACAAGCCCTCCATTTGTGTTTTGATGACCTCCTACGGCTATGGCTGTTGTGCTGTTTGTACGACCAACAAGGTAAACATTCCCTGAGCCATCAGTGGTATTCGAGAATGGAAAATCATCCCCTGTTCCTCCATAATAGGTTGCCCACAAACGCGTACCTGAAGAATTGAATTTTACTAAAAAGGCATCATAACTGCCACCGATCACAGTTTGATGTCCACCAGTCAAAGAAATTCCTGTCGAACTACTGGTGTATCCAGACAGGTAGACATTACCTGTACCATCCACTGAAAGTCCATAGGAAGCCTCATCACCTGTGCCTCCATAGTAAGTGCCCCATTGACGGACTCCAGATGAATTAAACTTGACGAGATAAGCATCATAAGCTCCTGCGTAAGTGGTTTGAAAACCAGAAGCGGCTATTCCGGAATTGCTATCGGTAGTTCCTGCCAGATAGACATTACCACTAACATCAATTGCCACATCTGAAGTGATATCTTCCAATGTTCCTCCATAATAGGTCCCCCAGATCAGATCCGGATCAATGGTAAAAGCTTGTTCCTGATTACCTTCTGGTACACTAAATCCAAAATGCGCATTTTGACTAGCGTATGAACTGTTAAGGGTTCTTCCACTTCGGGCATACGTAACAGGTTGTTGTTCTTCTAAAAAACCCAGGGGTGTTTCAATCCTTATTTTACCGCCAGCCAAGTTAGGTTCGACTCCACCCTCATATTGAAAATGGACTTGACTTACATCACCTCCCGGATTTACAATGACATCGTACTTAAGTTTACCGTCTTTGATGTAGTACTCAATGTCAATATGCGGGTAGATGTTTCTGTATATAATTTTTGAATAATGGTGCGCCTGTTTTTGCGTTTCTCCCACAACATAAATAGATATTGACTCCTGTGGTTCAAGGGCATCAATTTGGGTGTTCTCCGAAGTTCCTTCCCAAATTTGATCAAACCGATAGGTACTTACACTCTTTATCTTCCTCAGATGATTTTTACTATCTGCAGAGGTGGTCAACTCAGGTCCATCACCATTTTTTTCCAATTCCACAGACTTCCATTGATAGGTAATACCAGTCTTGTGAAAAAAAAGTGTAAGTCCTTTGTCTTGCAGTATATATTTGACTTCATGGGGATAGTGAATGTCATGGTAACGGATTTGCCCTTTGTTTTCCACAAAACCAAGGGTAGGTCTAAGAAGTCTTTCTGACTGGAAATTCACTTGTCCCCAACTGGACCCTACTATCGATAAGTAAAAAACAATTAAACCTAGTAAAAATGTCCTCATAGATATTGATTAAGCCGAACAAACAAGATTATTGGAAGTACTAATATAATAGGAAAGGGACCCAGAAACAATACAATTCAAGAATACTAGGTAACCCTTTTGCAGGGCTAATTTTGATAACAATGACCACCTAACATCATGTGCTTTTCAGGAATTACGAAGAAGGGCCATAGCTGTTTCCAAAGAGGTGGTTGGTAGTTGACAGGTCTTGTTGTAACAAACATAAATTACGGTATCATTGCCCCTGGGTGGTCTATCTTTAAGGAGGGTAAGGTCACTTCCAATGGTTGTTCCCAGCGTAATTATAAAAGGATAATAGTTTGTATGTACCCGTTGTCGCACTTTCAACGCCTCCGGTCCGGAAATCACTACTTCAGCCGGTTCGTGGATCAACTCACTCAACAACACCGCCCAGTGGCACATATAAACAGGCTCAGTAGAAATCAATTGCACCAGCTTGGAAGTCATTTTGCGGGCTTGGTCCTTCCAGTCATCCCGATCGAAAATAATTCCCAATTGAAATAAACAACGGGCCATCACCGAATTGGAACCGGGAATGACATTGTCAAACACTTCCTTCTTCCGGGCAATTAATGATTCGGCTGCATCGGATGAAAAATAAAAGTATCCTTCCTGCGAATCGTAGAAATGGGTCAAGACATACTCGGTCCAGGTGTTGGCTTTGAATAGCCACGCCTCATTAAAAGTTACCTGATACAAAGACGTATAGGCCTGGATAAGAAAAGCATAATCTTCCAGAAAGCCTTCTGTTTCGGAGTGTTTGTTTTTGTAAGCCCGGTATACTTTGTCGGAGATAAGATATTCTTCCAGAAACGAGATGGTGTTCAACGCCAATTGAAGGAAGTGTCCGTCTTCAAAGGCTTTGTAAGCGTCCACCAATGCCTGGATCATCATTGCATTCCAGCCTGTGAGGATCTTGTCGTCTAATCCCGGGCGAATTCGTTTCTTGCGGGCGATTAGTAATTTTTTCTTCAAAGCCAGTATGGCATCCGGTTCAACGGTCTCAGTTTTCGGATCCCTTCTAAAAATATTTCGTCCATGTTCCCAATTACCGGCAACAGTAGCCTGGTAGTGTTCAAGGATCAAATCAGTTGATTCACCGAGTACTTCCCGCAGTTCTGGCTCCGTCCAGGTATAGAACTTCCCCTCGATGCCTTCGCTGTCTGCATCAAGAGCGGAGTAAAACCCTCCCGCCAGGTTCATCATTTCATCCTCCAGCCAGTGTACGGTTTGAAAGACCGTTTCTTTGAAGATGGGATCTTTCGTTATCGAATAGGCCTCTGAATACAGCGACAGCAATTGCGCATTATCATACAGCATCTTCTCAAAATGAGGGGCAAACCATTCGCCATCTACCGAATAGCGCGAAAAACCACCTCCCAGCTGATCGTAGATACCGCCAAAGGCCAATTGTTTCAGAGTATGGGTAACCATCTCCAGGGCTTGTTGACTTTTTGTTGCTGCATAATACCGCAGCAGAAAGAGCCAGATGGAAGGCATGACAAATTTGGGTGCCTTTTCAATACCTCCCCAAACAGGATCATATCTCGAAACAAGAATTTCAAACATGCTATCCAAAAGACGGGCACTGAATTCAGCATCATCGTCTTTTGAAAATCGTTTCAAGTCACTGGTTTGCAAATGGCGCACAAGGTCTTCTGCTGATTCGTTGATTTCCGTACGCTTCGCCTGGAAGGTGCGATGTATTTGCGTGAGAAGCTGAGCCCAGTTTTTGGGTGGGAAATAAGTGCCCCCATAAAACGGCTTTTGGTCTGGTGTTAAGAAAACATTCAATGGCCAGCCACCGTTTTGCTGCATGGCCTGCACAGCCTCCATATAAATCTGGTCAATGTCGGGCCGCTCTTCACGATCAACTTTGATGCACACGAAATGCTCGTTCATGAGGGCTGCGATATTTTCGTTCTCGAACGACTCCCGTTCCATGACGTGACACCAATGGCAACTCGAATACCCGATGCTTACCAGAATCGGTTTGTCTTCCGTCTTTGCTTTATGCAATGCCTCAGAACTCCACTCATACCAATCCACCGGGTTATGAGCATGCTGCAGCAAATAAGGCGATGTTGCGTGTATGAGACGATTAGGCATGTGCGTTCAATAGGGATTGGATCTGATCGATTTCAGTTTGTACGGGCATGTGCACGTTAATCAACTCCAGTCTCTTCAGGGTATCCACCAGAAATTGCCGGTGTGTTGATGACGCCAATTGAAACGGTTTGTGGGCGAGGGCTCGCTGGACTTCGTTCAACGTGCTGATTAATTTTTTAGTGCCTTCCGTGAAGTACCGGTCGCTGAATTTTTTATTGATGTAGTCGCGGGCCTCTGCCGAGGGGTGAATCATATCGCGATCGTAAAAGCGGTAATCGCGCAAGTCGTCCAAAAGCAACTCATAAGCCGGAAAGTACTCTACGCCCGCTTGTTGCAGTTGATGGCAGGCCAACCGAAGAACGGACTTGCTGACGCTGTTTAATTCGAGGGTGTCTTTGAGGTGCCGAACGGGACTCACGGTTAGTAAGATGCGCACGGTTGGCCGAATGGCACGCAACTTCACCATCACCTGTTGAAATGAGTCCATGATTTCGTTTACGGAGAGTAGCTTTTTTTCAAAACGAGTGCCGGGTACCTTATGACAATTTGCTACAAGCTGTTGGTTGGATTTAAGTTGATATACCCAGGCGGTGCCATAGGTAAGAATTACTACATCCGTTTGATGCAGAAATTCTTTCACTGTTTGTTGCTGCTTGTTGATCTTCACACTCAGACCTTCTTTCGTTCGATCCGTAAACTGAGAATGATAGTGGTGATGAAACCAGTAACCATCCCGTTCCAGAAAGAGTTCTTGCTCAAGGGTATGGTCGAGTGCGGTGGTCAGTAAGGTGTGAATTGAAATCGGATTATACGTAGTTCCAAACGGGTTGCTTAACACCTGAAACTTGTTGGTCTGAAGCCAACTTCCAAACTGGTCAGCAAAACACGAACCTAGCGTCAGAATTTTATGATGCAATTCAATCGACTGACCGGGTGAACAATTTATTTCGGTTCGAAACGAATGCGCCATTTGGATTTTGAATACTTTTAGAAGCTGGAAAGTTAGCACGTTCCGGGTAAAGAATCGCAAGTCCGGTAACGTCAACAGATGAAATCGACATGAACAAGAATATTTCCGCATTAAGTCGCATGGCCGCCCGAAAATCACGGTTGATTGTTGGCCTGATGTCCGGAACTTCGCTGGATGGGTTGGATGTAGCAATATGCCGGATATCAGGAAGTGGTCTTGCCACGAAGGTGAAACTGGAAGCTTTTCAGACCTGGCCGTATGAGACGTCCTTCAAAAAGCGGATTCTTGAAATCTTTGCCAACTCGCACATCAACTTTCAGAAGTTAACGGAGTTGAATGCTGCCATCGGGGTATTGCATGGACAATTGGTGTTAAAGTCATTGAAGAAATGGAAGTATAAACCCTCGCAAGTGGATGTGATTGCATCGCATGGTCAAACCGTCTTTCACGCACCCCGGTTTTTGTACCCGGATGCCAGGCGTAATTCCACGTTGCAGATTGGAGATGGTGATCACCTGGCAGTTCACACGGGCATTATCACGATCAGCGATTTCAGGCAAAAGCATGTGGCTGCCGGTGGTGAGGGGGCTCCGTTAGCAGTCTATGGCGATTATCTCTTGTTTTCCAGGAAGGGTGAGGATCGCATTATGTTGAATGCCGGTGGTATTGGAAACTTTACATTCTTACCCGGTTCAGCGAAAGCAAATGAAGTGTTTGTTACCGATACGGGGCCTGCCAACACACTCCTGGATCAAACAGTTCGTCACTATTACCCCGGCAAGTATTTTGATAAGGATGCAGCCCTTGCCAGGCGGGGTATCGTGCATCTAACTTTGTTGAAGGCGTTAAAGTCCAGTCCGTTTTTCCGGCAATCCTTTCCAAAAACGATAGGCCCCGAACTCTTTAATATGGAGTATGTTCGGCAAGCTCAACGAGCCAGTGGTACGGAAAGAATTTCGGTGGAAGACTTATTAGCTACATTAACCCGTTTCAGTGCTGAAACCATGGCCGATGCGATTGAGCGTGTGATTAAAAGAAAAAAAACTTTCCAGTTGTACACCAGTGGGGGTGGGGCAAACAATCCGATGATGATGCAAGGATTAAGAGAGCGTTTGCCCCAGGTGACGTTTCATAAAATGAATGAATTAGGGATTCCGGGCGATGCGAAGGAGGCCGTGTTATTTGCGGTACTTGCCAATGAAGCATTGGTGGGCGGAAATGTTAATTTTGGAAAACGTTCTAAAATTCCTTCGGTGACCATGGGTAAGATATCATTTCCCGGGTAGATAAAAATATCATGAGTGAATTCATAAAAATTACCGAGCAACCTTCGCCATACCGGCATCTCGAAAAAATGTCGGTAACCGAAATTCTGCAGAACATCAACAAAGAAGACAAGGCAGTTCCGTTAGCTGTTGAGAAAGCGATTCCTCAAATTGAAGCATTGGTGAATACAGCCACTGATAAAATGTTGACAGGAGGGCGACTCTTTTATATTGGAGCCGGCACCAGTGGCCGGTTAGGGGTTGTTGATGCCAGTGAATGTCCGCCCACCTATGGAGTACCGTATGGACTGGTGATTGGAATCATTGCCGGAGGGGAAAAAGCAATTACCCGCGCGGTGGAGTTTGCCGAAGATAGTATCGAACAAGGATGGAAGGACCTGCAAGGTTATCAGATAAGCGATAAGGATGTGGTGGTTGGCATTGCCGCCAGCGGGCGAACACCGTATGTCATTAGCGCCTTAAAAAGATGCCGCGAAAACGGAATTGCAACGGGTAGTATTTCCTGCAACCCCAACTCCCCGGTAAGTCAACATGCTGATTTCCCGATTGAGGTGATTGTAGGTCCTGAATTTGTAACGGGCAGCACCCGCATGAAGAGTGGCACCGCTCAGAAGCTAGTGCTGAATATGATTTCCACTTCCATTATGATCCGGCTGGGCCGGGTGGAAGACAACAAGATGGTGAACATGCAATTAACGAACGACAAGTTGGTAGATCGCGGCATCAAAATGGTGATGGAAAATGCCCGGATCAGTGATTATGAGCAGGCCAAACAGCTGCTCCTTCAGCATGGTTCGGTGAAGAAAGCTGTTGCCTATTTTCTCAAAAAATAAAACGGAGAGAAAGTGGAATGGTCCTTAAACAGTCTCTATTTTTGAGACCAATCTACCGATTTCTGTATGAGTCATCTATCTGTAACTGAACACATCCCCACCCAGATTTTCAAGACTTCCGAAGCCGCTTCCATTCATGTCGCCAACGAGATTGCCGATTTGATCCGCGAGAAGCAGGCAGAAGGAAAACCTTGCGTATTAGGCCTCGCCACCGGCTCTACACCTACCCGCGTTTATGCCGAGCTTGTGAAGTTACACAAGCAGGGATTGAGCTTTAAGAACGTGATCACCTTTAACCTCGATGAATACTACCCGATTGAACCCACTTCTCTGCAAAGTTACGTGCGGTTCATGAAGGAGCATTTGTTTGATTCGATTGACATCCCGAAAGAAAACATCAATATCCCCGATGGCACCTTACCGAAGGAAAAAGTAAGTGACTATTGCCGCAGTTACGATGCGAAGATTGATTCGTTAGGAGGAATTGATTTGCAAGTATTGGGTATCGGTCGCACGGGCCACATTGGGTTCAATGAACCGGGCTCTTCCGAGAAGTCCCCAACCCGGATGATTACGCTCGATCAGGTAACGCGCATTGATGCGGCCAGTGATTTCTTTGGTGAGGAAAATGTTCCGCGCAAAGCGATTACCATGGGTGTGGGCTACATCTTAAAGGCCAAACGCATCATTATGATGGCTTGGGGTGAAGGCAAAGCACCCATTGTACAAAAGGCGGTAGAGGGGCCGGTGACCGATCAGATCCCTTCTACCTTTTTGCAGAAACATCCCAACACGCAGGTAATTCTGGATGAGGCTGCTTCCTCCAAACTCACCCGAATCAAGACCCCCTGGTTGGTGGACAGTGTGGACTGGAACGAAACCCTTATTCAGAAAGCCGTGGTGTGGTTGTGTCTTCAATTGCAGAAGCCGGTGCTCAAACTCACCAACCACGATTATATGGAGCACGGCATGGGCGACATCATAACCGAATTTGGTTCTGCCTATCAGGTAAACATTAAGATCTTCAACGCCTTACAACATACCATCACGGGCTGGCCGGGTGGTAAACCGAATGCCGATGATTCGAACCGACCGGAACGTGCCAAGCCATTTCCGAAGCGGGCCATCATTTTCAGCCCGCACCCCGATGACGATGTTATCTCCATGGGGGGAACCTTCATTCGCCTGGTAGACCAGGGTCATGAAGTTCACGTTGCGTACCAAACCTCTGGTAACATTGCCGTGTTTGATGATGATGCCATTCGGTTTGCCGATTTCGTGCGCGACTTCAACCAATCCTTTGGGTTGAGCAAGGCCGATGGGGAGAAGTTCTACGAAAAAATTGTAAGCGATATTAAGAATAAAAAGCCGGGCGAAGTGGACAGCCCAGAAGTAATGAAGATCAAAGGCTTGATCCGCAGGGGAGAAGCAAAAGCGGGTTGTCGCTACACGGGTATCCCCGATACGCAAGCACACTTCTTGGATATGCCGTTCTACGAAACCGGGACAGTAAAGAAGAAGCCGATTGGTGAGCAGGACATTCAGATCATTGTAGATCTAATTGAAAAGATCAAACCCCATCAAATCTATGCGGCCGGTGATTTGTCCGATCCGCATGGAACCCATCGCGTTTGTCTCGCAGCCATCTATGCGGCCATCGACCGGTTGAAGAAGAAAGACTACATGAAAGATTGTTACGTGTGGTTGTATCGCGGAGCGTGGCAGGAGTGGGACATCGATCAGATTGAAATGGCCGTACCACTGAGTCCGGACGAATTGTTGCGCAAACGTAAGGCGATCTTTAAACATCAGTCACAAAAAGACAGTGCCGTATTTCCGGGCAGCGATAAGCGCGAATTTTGGGTGCGGGCCGAAGATCGCAACCATGCTACTGCAGAGGCGTACAACTTGTTAGGCTTGGCAGAGTATGAAGCGATTGAAGCGTTTGTGAGGTATCAATTCTAAAGGGGTTGATTGTTGTTAGTTGTTCGTGATTTATCACATTAACTTCAATCAACCAACAACCATTAACAAGCAATTAAACTATGCACTTTGTCTCCTGGAATGTAAACGGTATCCGTGCGATCATCAAGAAAGAGTTTGTGGCCAACGTACGCACCATGGCCCCCGACATCCTTGGGCTGCAGGAAACCAAGGCTGCCAGAGAGGAGGTATTATCGGCATTGGAGTTGTTGCCGGAATATAAAGTATATGCCAACTCATCTAAAGCACGCAAAGGGTATTCGGGTACGGCTATCCTTACGAAAACGGAACCGCTGGATATTACCTATGATATCGGGTTGGATGAACATGATCAGGAAGGCCGGGTGATTACCGCAGAATTCCCAAATTACTTTTTCATTACCGTCTACACACCCAATGCCGGTGAAGGGCTTTCCAGACTTGATTACCGGCAAACATGGGACGAAGCCTTTCGCGAGTACATTGTGTGGCTGAATCGCAGAAAGCCGGTGATTGTTTGTGGTGATTTTAATGTGGCGCACCAACCGATTGACCTGGCCCATCCGAAAGCGAACTACAATAAATCGGCTGGCTATACCCAGCAGGAAATTGATGGCTTTGAAAAGTTATTGCAATCCGGTCTGGTGGATACGTTTAGGCATTTCTATCCGGAAGAAGTGAAATATACGTATTGGAATTTCGTAACCAATGGACGCGCTAAAAACGTAGGCTGGCGTATTGATCACTTCTTGGTGCCGGAAAAAATCATCACGCATGTAAAGGATGCCTTGATTTACAATGAGTATCACGGCTCTGATCATTGTCCGGTGGGGCTGAAGATTAATATTTGAGTAGCTTTAGATTTTCAATTTCTGTTGGCCATGCGAATACTCCTGATTCTGATCCTTTTTCCCATGCAAAGTTGGGCCCAGCAGAACTATTTGCACAACCGCTACACACTGGAGCGGATGGCTACCCAGGCGACTAACCCCAGCGGCATTGTTACCACCATGCCCGGTGCACCTCCCTCTGTCAGTGGCGATGTGTACCTCAACAAAACGTTCAATTTATCCGCTTTTGAATTGTATGATGGGAAACTGGTGGAAGGCTATTTGGCGAAACTCGATTTAAGCCGGAATGAGTTTGATGTAGTTACCACACAAGGGGTTAAGGTGTTGAAAGGCCACCTGGTGCGGAGTTTTATTTTCATTGATTCCCTCACGAAAGCGCAATCCAACTTTGTTAACATTAAGGAATGGCAAGGAGCTGAACCGCTCGAAGGATTTTTTCAAATCCTGGTGGAGGGTGAGATGACACTGGTGCGTAAAAGTGATGTTATCTTTAAGAAGGCAGATTTCCATCCGGCCCTCAATGTGGGCAGTCGTGATCACCAGTACATTCAAAAAAGTAAGTTGTATTACATCCGCGGCAAGGTCTATGCGGAAGTTCCTCCCAAAAAGAATCTGATGAAGATTTTTGCCGATCAGCAAAAAGAAATGAATGCTTATTTCAACAAAAGCGACATCAATCTATCCAACGAAGTGGACATTGCTCGTTTGGTGGCGCATTATAATTCTTTGTTTTGATTGTTATAATATGACACCAATCTGGAGTCCAAATTTCGGTAGCACCCCGCTGTATCGAGGGTCTGTAATGTCATAATACGCGTAGGTATAAGGATTTGGTGGTAAGGTAGGGGTAGTTGTTTTCTCCACATGGCTTCCCTGTAGCCCACCCCCCAGATAGGCATCGATAAAGAGGACTTTCCATAAAGTCCGGTGAAAACCAATGGTAAATCCTGCTCCATAGTTGTATGAGGATTCTTCCGTTGTATAGGTTGTTGGGACCGGTTGATTTGGATTGGCAGGATCGTAATAGTAGTTAAAATCTGAATATTCAGCAGAATACGAGCCGCCTTGAACATACCCACTTACATAAATGCCTTGCAGGTACTCTTTATTCCTTTTTGTGGTATAGACGGTTAAAGGCGCGATGTATTTCCGGTATTGAAGTTCTGCTCCTAAACCTGCCGGGTAATAACTATAATCATTGTTATCCGGATTAAAACTGCCGGTTAAGTAAATCAGGTAACTGCGTTCTTTCCCTTTTGAGAAAAATTCCGCGCCAACTTTAAGCGCGTTATTAATAAAGTTTTGTGGTGCAACTTTGAATAGTGCGCCCGGTATAGCGATGGGCTTTTCTTGTGCATACCCAACGTTTAATACGAAAGCCAGCGCCAGGATAAGAACTCCATTTCTCATAGCAAACATGATTTTAAATGAGTAAACGGTTAAATAAGAAAAATCGTATCGCCAATATTAATTTAGTTCTACCCGTTCAATGGAGGCTCCAAGATTTTTTAGCCGGGCCTCAATGTTTTGATATCCACGGTCAATTTGTTCAACATTAGAAATCTCGCTCTCACCGGAAGCGGATAAAGCGGCAATCAACAATGCTACCCCGGCCCGAATATCAGGGGAGGACATTTTAATACCCCGAAGTGCTTGTTTACGATCCAAGCCGATGACCGTGGCACGGTGCGGATCGCAGAGGATGATTTGGGCACCCATGTCAATCAGTTTATCAACAAAGAAGAGCCGACTTTCAAACATTTTTTGATGGATGAGTACGGTTCCTTTTGCCTGGGTGGCTACCACCAGCACAATACTCAATAAGTCGGGGGTAAAGCCCGGCCAGGGGGCATCCGCCACGGTTAAAATAGAGCCATCGATAAACGTTTCAATTTCATAGCGTTCCTGCGCGGGTACATAAATGTCATCTCCCAGGAATTCCATTTTAATACCCAGGCGTCTGAAGATTTCAGGAATAATACCCAGCATGTCGATGCGGCAGTTCTTGATGGTAATCTCCGACTGGGTCATTGCCGCCAACCCAATGAAGCTGCCGATCTCAATCATATCCGGCAGCAACGTGTGTTCGGTGCCATGGAGTTTTTCTACCCCTTCAATGGTAAGTAGGTTGGATCCGATACCAGAAATTTTTGCACCCATGCGGTTGAGCATGGCACACAATTGTTGCAAATACGGTTCGCACGCAGCATTGTAAATGGTGGTAGTTCCTTTCGCCAGCACGGCAGCCATCAAAATATTAGCGGTTCCGGTAACAGAGGCTTCGTCCAGCAACATGTAGCATCCTTTCAGATGATGTGCGTCAATGTGATACAAACCGTCCTGTGCATCGAAATTGAATTTGGCGCCCAGGTTTTGAAAGCCAATGAAGTGAGTATCCAACCTGCGTCTGCCAATCTTATCGCCACCCGGCTTGGGAATGTTGGCACCCCCAAAGCGTGCCAGAATAGGACCCAGTAACATCACCGATCCCCGCAAGGCTGCTGCCTTCTGACGATACGTGTCGGTTTGAAGAAAGGCGGTATTGATGTTGGCGGCCGTAAATCGGTACGAACCTTTGCCCAGATTTTCGACCTTGCAACCCAGGTCACCTACCAGTTCAATCAACTTGTTTACATCCCGGATATCCGGGATGTTGTGAATGGTAACAGGTTCGGCAGTTAATAACGGAGTGCAAATCATCTGCAAGGCTTCATTCTTGGCTCCCTGAGGAATGATTTCCCCCTTCAGCCGAAGTCCGCCTTTAATCTTAAACGAACTCATTGATCTCTTCTGCGGTGTTGATGACGGTTCTTTTTGAAGGGCCGGTTGCCGCGCTGCTGATTCCGGTTTTCATTTCCCTGTGGCCGCTGGGTTTTTGTACGTTGCTCCCGATAGAGCTTTTCGAACAGATTTTCTTCCCGCACCTTCTCCAGATCCAATGTAAGTTTACCCTTGGATAAAATGCCAATGTCTTTTACGATCACGGAGTCGTCCAGCGTTTCTTTGTTCCACGCTCCGTAAAACGTCTTCATCAACTTGCCAATATAGATGGCGGCTTCTTCACGTTCTTTTGGATCTTCCTTCTTGGTAGCTTCCAACACAAGTCGTTCTATGTTTTTTCCATAATGTCTGTACCGCACATCGTTTTGCGGATACTCCATTTTCCGTGGCTTCTTAAACAGGATGGTCCGATCCGGTGTGGTAAATGGATTATTCACATCCAGGTTAAAATCAGCCATGATATATAAGTCGTCCCACATGCGTTGCGGGTTCTCCACCGCTTCTTTGGATACCGGAGCGAGCTGCTTAATTAATTCAATTAATGTAGTTGCCATTTGAGTACGCTTCTCCTTGTCCGGAATGCTACGGATGTAGTTCACCAGTTTTTGAACATTGCGTCCGTATTCCTTCAGGATAATGGGTTCGCGCGAGGTATTGTATTCTCCGATCATTTCAGTTTTCGTGTATTTTCAATTTAGCAAAACTAAGCAATAAGGTCTTCTCCCCAAAATCAGTGAAATGGATGCGCGCTTTGCGTTCGGAGCCAACTTCTTCCATCTTCGTCACCGTGCCAAAGCCAAATTTGGGATGTTCTACCTTCATGCCTTCTTTTAAACCGGCCGTGTCGCTGGGGGCAAAATCGGCTGCTGGTTTATAGGTGGTTTTGGCTACGGGTTGCGATTGGATAGTCTTCTTCATACCGCTCACGAAACTCCGAGCAAAATTGGGATTGGGGGCCAGCGACTCAACGCCTCCAAACTTGGTGCTGACCTTTATAAACCTTCCATTGATATCATCGAGAAACCGGCTGGGCTCGCAATTCTTCAACCGGCCGAACCGGTACCGGGTTAAGGCGTACGAGAGGAATAGTTTTTTCTGCGCCCGTGTAATGGCTACATAAAATAACCTGCGCTCTTCTTCCAGCTCCGATCGGCTGCTTAGCATTAACTGCGAAGGAAACAGATCTTCTTCCATCCCCACGATGTACACGTTCTTGAATTCCAACCCCTTGGCCATGTGAATGGTCATGAGGGTAACCTTGTCGGGATCCTGGTCTTTGTCTTCATCCTGCCCCGTCAACAAAGAAACTTCCTGTAAGAACGCATTCAGGCTTTTGTCTTCCTTCTCGGGATCTTCTACGTACTCTTTAATTGCGTTGAGCAATTCCTGCACGTTTTCATAGCGGCTCAATCCCTCCACGGTTTTGTCTTCATACAACTCCTTCAGCAAGCCGCTTGATTTAGCGATTTCAGCCGCGGCTTCGTAGGCATCTTTATTCTGAATTTCGATGGTGAACCGCTTGATTTTGGTGACAAAATCTTCAATGGCATTTACTGCCCTGCCACTACCTAAAAAGGAAGGTGCATTTTCCAATACTTCCCAAATCGAAATCGCATGGTCATTGGCCGCCACCACGATCTTATCAATGGTCGAATCACCAATGCCGCGTTTGGGTAAATTGATGATCCGCCTGAAGGAAGCTTCGTCTTGCTGGTTCAGTGAATAACGCAGGTAAGCCAACATGTCTTTGATTTCCTTACGCTGATAGAAGGAGAGACCGCCAACCACTTTGTATTTGATGTTCATCCTGCGCAGCGCTTCTTCAATGGCCCGGCTCTGGCTATTGGTGCGGTAGAGCACGACAAAGTCACTGAACTTGTACTGGTGCTGCATCTTTTCTTCGAAGATGGAAGACGCGACCAGTTTACCCTCTTCGTTATCGGATACTGCTTTAATCAGTTCAATCAGATTGCCTTCTTCGTTTGCAGTCCAGATATTTTTTGGAAGTTGGGCTTTGTTTTTGGCAATCACCGAGTTGGCCGCCTCTACAATCGTTTGGGTGGAGCGATAGTTCTGTTCCAGCTTGATGATCCGTAATTCGGGATAATCCTTTTCAAAGTTGAGGATGTTGGTAATGTCGGCTCCGCGAAAAGCGTAAATGCTTTGGGCATCATCGCCAACCACGCAAATATTTTCGCGAACAGAAGACAATTTCCGGATGATAAAATACTGGCACAGGTTGGTGTCCTGAAACTCATCCACCAGCATGTACTGAAACCGGTGTTGGTATTTATTCAACACCCCAAGATGTTCTTTGAAAAGTTTGTCTGTGTTAAACAAGAGATCATCAAAGTCCATGGCTCCCGACTTAAAGCAACGCAGGGAATAGGCTTTGAAGATGTTTCCGATCTCGGGCCGCATGTTGGCGGCATCATCGGCAGCAAAAATCGGGTTGTTGAGATAATCCTGCCAGGAGATGAGCCGGTTCTTGGCGGAGCTGATGCGATTGTAAACCGTGTTGACTTTGTACAGGGTGTCGTCCAGCCCCATCTCTTTAATCACACTCCGCAGCAGCGACTTTGAATCATCCGTATCGTAAATGGTAAAATTATTGGGGTACCCGAGGTGATGAGCTTCGGCCCGTAAAATGCGTGCAAATACCGAGTGAAAGGTACCCATCCACAGGTTGCGGGCATCGCCTCCCACTACTTTTTCAATGCGGTCACGCATCTCCTTGGCCGCCTTGTTGGTGAAGGTGAGAGCCATGATGTTGAACGGATCAACATTTTTGCTTTGGATGAGGTGCGCGATCCGAAAGGTGAGGACCCGGGTTTTTCCAGAACCTGCGCCAGCGATGATCATGCAGGGCCCCTCTGTGTTGATTACCCCCTCACGCTGCGGTTCATTCAGGGTTTCTAAATAGTCACTCATAAAACGGGTGCAATATAGGCAACCGGTTGCCAACGCTGAAACCTGGATGAGCGTCAAGTTTGCTGGTTAAATTGATCGTTGAGTAAAACAGGGAAGGAGGTTGATTAAGATGGAGTTATCCGATGACCCAAAGTTGTTTCAAAAAAACTTCACTTCCGGATCGCTCACTTTTAACGTTCAAGCACTAATTTTAGCAAACATTTTTTAGTGTGAGTCTGACTTCTTCGCCCCCGCTGGGCATTCCCGATGATGGTTTTAGTGTAACGGCAGCCGAGCCGTGGATAAAGGGGAAGGTTGCCATTGTACAGCAATACCTAACCTCATTTGCCGCTTCCATGTCGGGCAAGACGAATGAGCTTGTATTTTTGGATTTATTTGCCGGAAATGGTGTGTATTCGTTAGGGGCCCGAAAAGAACTCTTTGCTGCCTCCGCCTTAATGTCGCTCGCCAGCAACCTGCCGATAACGAAATACATTTTTTGTGAGAAGGATGTCGAGCAACTGCGCACCCTCAAGATCCGGGTTAATAAATATTACCGTGGGCGAAATGTATTGTTGCTGGATGGCAAACCGGAAGATTTGCTGTCAAAGTTTGATCACTACATTCCCCGCTCCAAAGGATCCTTTAAGGTGGCGGTATTTTGTTTGTGCGATTCTTTTTCGTTCGACCTGCATTTTGAAACGGTAACCTATCTGGCCCAACAGGGGGTTAATTTTTTAATTCCTTTTTCGTTCGCGCTCAATGATCGGCTTTCGTACAAGTTTTACCTGAAAGAAAACCGCGAGAAAGTCAGGCGATTCTTAAACGGAACCGGGGATTTGGAACGACTAGAAAATGGAATGGATAGCAACTATCAATTCTATAAGCGATTGGTACAGATATATCAAAACAATATGCTGGCTCTGGGCTATAACATATCCGTCTCTACCCACAAAGCTGATTCCGGGTTAATGGAATTGCCCACCTACCAGATCGGATTTTTCTCCAAACAGGTTTCAACACGTGTTATTCAGCACGATGTGGCCGCCACGCGCCACACTCAATTTGAATTGTTTCAATAGATGAAGCCGGCATTTCTGAAAACAACCCGGAAGGAGTCGCGCAAGACCTGGTGGTTTCGCACGATGATGAATTGGTACCCGATGTACTTCGGTACAGGCGGGAAGATCCTGTTTTGGTCGGGAGACAATGCTGAGGTGCATTTGCGGCTGAAACTAAACGTGTGGACGTATAATTATGTGGGCACCATTTTTGGCGGCAGTATGTTTGCGGCCTGCGATCCGTTTTACATGGTGATGTTGTTGAGAACACTTGGTCGTGACTATGTGGTGTGGGACAAATCAGCAAGTATCCGGTTTCGGAAACCTGCCCGGAAACCTTTGTATGCCGTGTTAAAATTGACCCCAGAGGTCATTGATGAGATTAAGAAAAAGACACTCGAGCACGGCCATTGCACACAGTTGTTCGTTATCCAATGGCTTGACGCAGCCGGGTCGTTGCATGCAGAAGTGGAAAGACATTGCTACATTGCCGGCAAAGAATTTTATCGCAAACGGAAGGGCTTGAGTCAAAGTCCAAAGTTGGAAATATAATTACCATCATGATTAAAGTAGGTGAGATCCTGGTTTCAGACGACATTAAGGAAGTAGAGTTTGTATGCAACCTCGAAAAATGCAAAGGCGCCTGTTGTGTGGAAGGCGAACTGGGGGCGCCTCTGGAGGAAGATGAGCTAGAGAAGATGCGCGCTATTCAACCGGCCATCCGACCTTATCTTACACCCGAGGGCCTAAAGGCAATTGAAGCACAGGGGCCCTACATTCTGGATGAGGATGGAGATTTTTCGACCCCCACTATTGGTGGCAAAGAATGCGCCTATGCGTTATACGATGAGAAGGGCATTTTAAAGTGTGGCATTGAACAAGCCTACCTCGATGGTAAGATTGATTTTCGAAAACCGATTTCGTGTCATTTATACCCCATTCGCATCACCAAAAATAAAAAGGGCTTTGAAGGGGTGAATTACCACAAGTGGGACATTTGTTCGGCCGCGTGCGTGTTGGGTAAGTCGCTGCAGGTACCGCTATATCAATTTTTAAAAGATCCGTTGATCCGCAAATACGGGACTGCCTGGTATGATGAGTTGGTCGCTAAGATTGAACAGGCTGAGTGACTTCAGTTTTCTTTGTTCTTGTAATATCGTTTCACCACCACCTTTTGTAGTACACGCTTGATAATTAGTTCTGCCATCACCTGATGGTAGGATTCGTTTTTATGCGCATTCAAATATCTCTTTAGTTGAGCTTCGCTGATATCAATGCGGTACAGCAGGTGCATTAAATTAAAATCAGTTCTTGCTTCGTTACGCTGTAGTACCGAAACAATTATTTTATGGATGCTGTCGTAATTGGGTTCCAACGCTGCTACAAAAGCTGATGAAAAATTACTTTGTTCAAAATCCCTCACTAGTTGCTGTTTAAAAGCAGCAAATAAATCCTTGCTGGTTAACTGATTTGTTATTTCTGGAAGGTATTCCATTTACCCTACGCTAATGTCAGAACTTGATAGAAGGACAACAGGAAGATTCATGACGATGCAAAACATGATAAAAGTCATAAAAGTTGGACGATGCAAAAATTAAATTTACAAAATCTTTAAATGGCAAGATCACTTTAACTACTAATGGAGTATTTAATCTCCATAAAGTTTCATTAATCGGTAATCAGAACAATTTAGAGATTGAAAAAGAGTTAGTTAGCAAGGCAAATCGTATGAAGAGGAAGATCGCAGCTGTTGTCTTGGTTGTTTTAGTGGGTGGGGCTTTTTTTGCATACCGCCTTTACAACAAGCCGCATCGTGACCCATCGCGGGAGGTGGGAATAAAAGTCGAAGCGATTAAGCTGTTTGCAGATTTCCAAACCGATGAAGCTCAAGCGAACAGTATGTACCTCGGTAAAACATTGGAGGTAAGCGGAGTTGTTACCGAAATAACTGAAAACCAGGAACAAAGTCTAATCATAGTTTTAGAATCTGGTGACCTTGCTTTTGGAGTTCGCTGTACGTTAACAACTTCGGAGTTCCGACCTGGAGTTGGCGAATCCGTTACCATAAAGGGAATCTGTACCGGGTATCTCTCGGATGTAATCATCAATAGTGCACAACTTGTTAAAGCTGGGAACTAAACAATATGAAAATTTTCTTTCTTAAATCAGACTTGTTATGGTTGGTTGGATGTTTCCTGATGTTGGGGTTGACATTGGATTCCTGCATACACGAACCGTTTATTGATCCTCTTGAATTAAACAATGGTCAACCAGCCGTGCCAGGATGTGTACCCAGTACTACGGTTTGTTTTGAAAGCAGTGTCTTGCCTATTTTCATTTCCTCCTGTGCAAAAAGCGGATGTCATGATGCCGTCAGTCATGAAGATGGCTACACCTTGGACAGCTACAATAATATAATCCGCAAAGGAATAGTACCCGGAAATGCTTCTGAAAGCAAGATTTATGATGTCTTGTTTGAATCAGGTGAAGATCTCATGCCTCCGGATGGTCCGTTAAGTCAAACGCAGACGGATCTAATAAAGAATTGGATCAATCAGGGAGCTAAGAATACCGTTGATTGTGATTGTAATTGTGATCCAACCAAATTTTCCTTCTCCGGAACCATACAACCAATGCTCAACGTAAATTGTGTGGGGTGCCATAAGCCGGGTTCCTTAGGCGGCAATGTGGATCTATCAACGTACAATGCGGTAAAGGCCGCAGCTGTTAACGGTACCTTGTTGGGAAGTGTAACCCATGCGACCGGATATGTGCCCATGCCCCAGGGAGGAAATAAGCTCTCCGATTGTCAGATCACGCAAATCAGCAATTGGATTAGTGCCGGAACTCCGAATAATTAATTTCTTTTTATGCTCCGCATCGCATTTCTTTTTCTGGTAGGGTTGATGACCAGCTGTTACTACGATAAAGAGGAGGTATTATATCCAGATTCAGCGAACTGTACCCTACCCGTTACGCTAAGTTTTAGTACTGATATTATGCCCATTCTGAACGGCCGATGCAATAATTGCCATTCGGGAGTTGCGCCTTCGGCAGGAATTTCGCTAAGCAATCATGCCGATGTGATGAAGTATGTGAACAATGGTACGCTGATAGGAAGTATTACATGGACCTCCGGGTTTTCGCCCATGCCCAAGAATTCAGGCAAAATGCCAGCGTGCGAAATTCAGAAAATTCAAACCTGGATCGACCAGGGTGCGCTTAATAATTAATCCAAATCAAATTAATCCCATGAAAAAAGTAGTTCTCTTATTTCTGTTTGGTGTGATGACCCTACCTGGATTTACGCAATCTGTTTATATGACACGCAATGGTCAGATTTCCTTCAACTCAAAAACTCCAATTGAAAACATTGAAGCGGTTAATAATGAAGTAACCAGCCTGGTCGATACCGGTAAAGGGGAAATCGTTTTTGCCGTCCTGATAAAGAGTTTCCATTTCGAAAAAGCCCTGATGGAGGAGCATTTCAATGAAAACTATCTGGAGTCTACTAAATTTCCTAAGGCTTCCTTTCAGGGTAAGATTACCAATGCTTCGGATATTAACTTTTTGAAAGATGGAAGTTATCCTGCTGCGGTAGAAGGAGACTTGACCATTCATGGAATAAAGCAAAAGCAAACGGCTTCCGGTACCATCACAGTTTCGAAGGGAAAAATCACGGCCGTCTCTTCCTTCACCATTAAACTCGTGGATTACAAGATTGAAATCCCTTCGCTGGTCGCTGACAAAATTTCGGAAACCATCGAAATAAAGGTGAACTGTCAATACGAACCTAAGTCCTGATATGAACCGGATTACCCTGATAGTACTGACCCTGCTGGCTTCCATCAGCGCACTGGCGCAAGATGATTTGATGAAGCTACTGGAGGAAGAAACCGAAAAGGACAAAAGGCCGGATTACACCACCGCAACATTTAAAACCACCCGGTTAATTAATGGTCATTCCGTAGAAAATGTTGCAGCCGGAGTGTTGGATTTTCGCATCTCACACCGATTTGGCTACATTAACAGTGGGGCATACGAATTATGGGGGTTGGACAATGCTACTATGCGGCTGGGCCTGGATTATGGCATCACAAAATGGTGGATGGTGGGTGTGGGTCGAAGCTCTTATCAAAAGCAATTCGATGGGTTCACCAAAGTAAAAATGGTCAGACAGGAAGAGGGTGGCTTTCCAATGACAATCAGTGGAATGGGAAGCATCATGTACAAGTCGATAAAATTTGACAACCCCGATCGCCAGAATTATTATACCTCCAATCTCTACTATTGTGGCCAGCTTCTTGTAGCTCGTAAATTCAATGAAAGTTTTTCGTTTCAACTAATGCCTACCGTTATCCATTATAATCTGGTGGAAGGCGCCAATGACCCCAATGATGTGTTTTCAATAGGGGCGGGTGGAAGAGTTAAATTAAGCAAGCGGGTTAGTTTGAATGTGGAGTATTACTATCAACTGCCTGATTATAAACTTCCCGGTACGGTTAATTCGCTCGCGATTGGGTTCGATATTGAAACCGGAGGCCATGTATTTCAGTTGAACGTAACCAACTCTTCAGGCATGACCGAGCGGTCATTCATTTCTGAAACCACAGAAGAATTCTTTGACGGGTACATCCGGTTTGGATTCACGATCTCGCGGGTCTTTACCATAGTGAAACCTAAACTCTGATGTATTTAATCTGACATTTGAAAAAAAATTCATGAGGCGAGAAATGAACTGAATCTTCGGCCCGAAAAGCCGTGGGTTCTCATTTTATAGGGTATTGAAACTCTTACAGAAACGAATTAATCAACATTACTCCGCCCAGGCCACACACAGCCACGATGGTCTCCATTACCGACCACGACCGGATGGTGTCTTTGATGCCCAGGTTAAAATATTCTTTGAACAACCAAAAACCGGCATCGTTTACATGCGAAAACATGAGGCTGCCGGCTCCGATGGCGAGCACCATTAAATTTGCATCTACCCCGGGCCGCCCAATAAAGGGCACCATAATCCCAGCTGCAGTTAAACCCGCCACGGTGGCCGAACCCACACATACCCGGATGATGCTGGCAATGATCCAGCCCAACACCAGCGGATGGGCATTCATCCCGTCCAGCAAGGTAGCAATGTCCTGACTCACACCACTGTCCAGCAGAATCTGTTTTAAGGCGCCTGCCCCGCCCATGATCAGCATGATCATACTTACGTCTTTTACTGCTTCGCCATAGCTGTTCATGATCTGCTTCATGGGCGTTTTTCTGCGCAATCCCAAACTGTATGTGGCAACGCCCAGCGAAAGCAGCATAACAATGGCCGGGTCGCTGAGAAAGAGAAAGATTTTCTTAACCAGGGAGCCGTCCATCAGGTAAGGGTTAACCACCGTGGTGAGTGCCAGTAGGAGCACCGGTAATAAAGCAGAGAATAGGCTGTTGGCCATGCCGGGCAATTGATCATCCGGCTTTCCTTCCGTCTGAAAGGTCTTCAATAATTTTGCTTCAACACCTTTCAGGGTTTTTGAATAAAGCAGGCCGGCAACCAGAACGGTGGGGATGGCAATAGCAAATCCATACAATAAAGTGGTACCCATATCGGCTCTGAACTGGGCCACCAGGGCGGTCGGGGAAGGATGGGGGGGCAAGAACCCATGCGTTACCGACAAGGCCGCCATCATGGGCAAGCCGATATACACTGCAGGCATCTTATACCGGTATACAACCGAGGCGATTAATGGAAATACCAGAATGAAGCCGACATTATAAAATAAAGGGATCCCGATTATGAACCCGGCCGTCATCAGGGCCCATTGCAGGTTACGGTCGCCAAACGCTCTTACCAAACCCGATGCGATCTGTTGGGCGGCCCCGCTGTCAGCGACCAGTTTACCAAGCATCGAACCGGCAATTACCACAATGGCTAACGAACCCAACATGTCGCCTACACCCTTTTGTACGGCGGCACTGATTTGAGTCACTTCGATGCCCAGCAACAAACCCGCCAGGATGGAAACAATCAAAAATGCAAGGAAGGCATTGAGTTTGAAGTAGGAAATAAGCACCACCAGCAGCACAATACACAGCAAGACAATCAGGATCGACATGGCTGCGGGTGCGGGGCCTAAAATTTATCGGGTATCTGAACGATGCGGATCACGATTTCATGGGGATCCCCATCTTTATCAACCAGGTTAAATTTTACCATGGGGTTGTCGCGCGAGAGATTGGGTTCAATGTTGGTGATCTGATTATTTTGCAGATGCTTTTCGATTTCTTTCTGCAAAATTACCAGGGCATTGGCTAAATCAATTTCCAGCGGACTCGGATTATAAGAGGTTGTCTTCATAATGATTTCAAATTGTGTATTTCAAGTTTCAGGTTCATGATATACCATCTGAAACCTGGAATTTGAAGTTGTTCTACCATCGAATAAGAGCCGAAGCCCACGTAAATCCACTGCCAAATGCAGCTAAGCAAATTACGTCATTTTCTTTAATTCTTCCTTCACCCCAGGCTTCACTCAGGGCGATGGGAATGGAGGCCGCGGTGGTATTGCCGTAGCGCATAATGTTATTGTACACCTGATCATCGCGCAAGGCCATCTTTTCCTGGATGAATTGACTGATACGAAGGTTCGCCTGGTGGGGTACCAACAAAGTAATTTCCTCCTTCTTCATGTTGTTGGCGTTCAAGGCCTCGTTGATCACCTCCATGAAGCGCACCACGGCATGCTTGAATACCTGGTTTCCATTCATCACTACTTTAAAATGGGTGGTGTCGAGAATCTGTTCGGGCTGACGTTCTTCACGCGGGCGGCTGCTGCCCGGGTCGCGCACATACAATTCTTCGGCAAAGCGGCCATCGGAATGTAAGTGGGTAGAAAGTATACCCGGCTTATCAGCAGGTTGCAAGATGGCAGCTCCGGCTCCATCAGCAAAGATTACGGCCGTATTTCGGCCACGGGTAGTAGCATCTATGGCGGTAGATTGAATCTCGGCCCCGACCACCAAAATGGTTTTGTACATGCCTGATTTAATGAACTGATCGGCAACAGACAAGGCATAAATAAAGCCAGAGCAGGCGTTGCGGATATCCAGGGCGCCAATTCCTTCCAGTCCCAATTCCCTCTGTAGCAAAACCCCTGAGCCCGGGAAGAAGTAGTCGGGAGTGATAGTTGCGAATACAATAAACTCGATGTCTTTTTCGGTGAGGTTGGCGCGTTTCAATGCCATCCGTGTGGCTTTAGCTGCCATGTTCGCAACGGTGTCCTTAGCGGGATCAATCCAGCGCCTTTCCTTAATGCCTGTGCGTTCGGTAATCCACTCATCGGTGGTGTCCATCATGGCTGAGAGCTGGGCATTGGTAACAACCGTTTCGGGTACATGATGACCTAACCCGACTATTTTGGAAAAGCGCATAAAAGTTTAATAAAAGGTGCGCTAAGTTAAGAAATGTTGCCTAATGAGCGTTAGCGCACCCTTTTTGATCACATGGCCCGGTCGATGAAGCCAAAGAATTCGCTTTTAAAAGCATTGAAGGTTTTCATAAAGGCACTCAATTCTTCCAGCAATTCGCCATGCTCCTGATAGTACTCATTGTCTTGTGACTTCAGTTCCTGCAACAGGTCAGCCAGCCGGTGTTCATGTCCCTTAATTTTTTTTCGCATGGTATCGATCAGTTCGCCACCGTAATAAGTAATCACATTTTGAAAGTGACTGATTCGTTTCTTGTCTTCGGGTGAGGTGAGTTGAGGGGAGTAGCGATCGAGGAGTTTTTGAAAGAAGGCAACCTCTTGTTTCCATAACACGGTGGTAGAGAGCCATTCAAGACTACTGTGGTGCATTTCCATAAGGCTCGGCTGGAGCGAGTATTTTCCGGTGGTCGACAATACGGATATCATAGCGGTAAGTATTTAAGTTTTACATGGTGGAAGGTGCATGATTGAGTTGATGAATGTAATGATTTCTGTCATGTTTTGAAACAAAAAATACTTGTGCAAAAGCTTGGAGGGAGATTTGGTAAAAATGGCTTCAGGGTGCAACTACTTTGAACGCGGGGCCTTTGTGAACTTGGAAGCTTTTCGGGAAGCTAAATCAGCAACGAATTAGGAGTGCCGTCCTCTAACTTTGGATTTATCTTCATTAGATGTTCTTTGTACAGGATTCATGAATACAATGCCCGCCAGCGAACATTTTCGCCCGCAGCCGTACTGATTGTAATCTCCAACGATTGAATTCTAATCAAAAAACCCGATTTCCGATTCTGGATTGATTATTGAAACCGTCCGATCACCTGTAAACCCAACCGTCATGCTCCAGAGTTATTTCACCACCGCACTTCGCTACCTGATCAAGAATAAAGGGTATACTATTTTAAACGCCATTGGTTTATCAGTAGGCCTGGCGTGCTTTGTCCTGATTGGCCTGTGGGTGCGCAATGAAGTTAGCTACGACCGTTTTCATACCAAGTCCGATCGCATCTACCGGGTGGCCGCTAAGTTCATCTCCGAATCAGACGTCATGGAGCAAGCCGTTACCTCTACTCCGTTACGTACTGCGTTGATCAGCGATATGCCCGAGGTAGAAGACGCGATCGTGATTGATAACAACGATGCTATCGTACAACGGGGCGATAAGCAATTCATGGAAGATTTGCTGCTCATGACCGATCCTTCCTTTTTTAACCTCTTTGACTTTCAACTACGCGCAGGGGACGAACACACGGCCCTCAATGAACCTTATTCCATTGTACTCAGCGAAAGCATGGCCACAAAATACTTCGGCACGGAAAACCCAATCGGTCAACTACTCACTATCTTTTTACAAGATCCCGATGGAAAAGGAAAAGCATACACGGTTACCGGGGTGGTTGAAGATTGTCCGGTCAATTCCAATTTCCAATACAATGCGTTGATCTCGTTCAAAACCTTTGATGTAAATAACCCGGCCGATCCGCGAGGGTATGATTGGTATAACAATGGGTATTACACCTATTTGCTTTTACGCGAAGGCTCCGATCCAAAACAGCTCGAGGCAAAATTTCCCCAACTTATCGACAAGTATATGGGTGAAAACAACCGAAAGTGGAAAGTCAACTACGAATACTTTCTTCAACCGTTGACTTCCATCTACCTGTACTCGCATCTAAAATATGAACTCCGCCAAACTTCCAGCGTCAGGTATGTCATCATCTTCGGTACCATTGGCATGATGGTGTTACTGCTGGCGGGCATCAATTATGTAAATCTGGCCACTGCATTTTCCGCGGGTAGGTTTAAGGAAGTGGGTATGCGCAAAGTAATGGGTGCTTACAAAAAGCAACTGGTGATTCAATACCTGGCCGAGTCGTGGCTGCTCGCAATGATTTCGCTCCTCTTCGCGTTTGTCTGGATTGAGTTGGCCCGACCTTTATTTGAAAGCCTGACCGGTAAACCCGTCTTGAACCTGTATACACCGCAAACTTTGTTGCTCTTGTTCACCATCACTTCCCTGGTGGGGATCAGTGCCGGATTTTATCCTGCCCTGATGCTCTCCTCCTTTCGGCCGGTTAACATCATGAGAGGTCAACTTAAAACAGGTTCGGCCGGGGTACTCTTGCGCAAAAGTCTGGTGGTGCTGCAATACTCCATAACCCTCCTGTTGGTGGTGGGCATCTTCGTGGTGCAACGACAATTAAAATATATGCAAAGCCACGACCTAGGCTTTAACCAGAATCATTTGTTGATGCTGGGTGTTAACGGAAGTCAGGAAGTCATCAATGGATATGAAGCCTTTGCAAATGAATTGCGTGGGTTACCAAGCGTTGGTGGAGTGGCTCGCTCCAATACCAACCTGGTGGGTGGGTTGGGAAATTCTGTGGCGGAAATGCTGGATGCGGATGGAAAAAAAGTGAATGCAACGGTTAACCGCGTGCGTACAGACTTTGGCTATCTGCAAGTTTACCAGATGACTTTACTGGCCGGTCGTTTCTTTGAACAGGGCAATGCGGCCGACTCCACACTTTCCTTTATTGTTAATGAGAAGTTGGCGCGCACCTATGGTTATCGTTCCACGGAGGATATTGTTGGAAAACCATTTCAATTTCAGGGTCGAGATGGCGTGATAGTAGGAGTAGTGAAAGACTTTAACTATAACTCCTTGCAGTATCCGGTAGAACCTACCTGTATGTATTTATTGCGGGGCGGATTTTCTCAAATTGCCGTACGCATGAATGGCAACACCGCTAACGCGCACGAAGTCGTTGCCAATCTCTGGCGGAAGCATTTTCCAAATACGTTGTTGGATGCGCGTTTTGCTGAGGAGGCCTTAAACGATCAGTATCAATCCGAGCAACGATTCTCCACTATCTTCCTGGTGTTCTCTTCCATCTCGTTGGCAATCGCCTGCCTGGGGTTGTTTGCACTCGTTTCATTTAGTGTGGAGAGTCGCACTAAAGAAATTGGCATTCGCAAGGTGTTGGGGGCTTCGGTTTCAACCATCCTGGGTATGATCTCCAGGGAATTTCTGTGGCTCATTGTTGTCGCAGCTGTAATAGCCGTGCCGTTTGGGTATTATTTTATGAATGAATGGCTTACTGGTTTTGCCTATCACGTTGAACTGAGCCCAGGCGTATTCATACTGGCCGGTGTGCTGGTATTGACAATCGCCTGGCTTACGGTTACGGCCCGATCGATAAAGGCCGCCAATGCCAATCCGGTGGAGTCATTACGGAATGAATAAATGGACAGAACATCAACACCCGAAAGAGCGAAGTACGTTCTCGCCATTTCGGTATCGATTTTAGGAGGCCGGCTCCTCTTTCTTTCGCATCAGCGACTTTGTATTATCATCCGAGTGCCGGTCGATTAACTTGTGCAACGGGTCAATACCTGCTTTGCGCGGCCGCGACTGTACCGTAATTGTAAAATCATTGTCTTTCTGTGTGATCTTGTGCTTTTTAAGGTAGATCAAACTGTCCTTGCCGGCTTTACTTTTGCCATACACGCCAATGTCTATCCAGTCATTGATGGGGATAGAGGTTTCCAATCCGGTGCTGTCGGCCCGCATCTTTTCTGCAGAAACTTTTAGGGACACGACAAACTCGGTCTCCGATTTCTCTTCATACTCGGCAGTTTCTGTTTTATTTTCAAAGAGCGTAATGGTTTCGAACATGTCGTGAATCAGGTATTGCAGACTATCGGGGGTTACTGCCCGAATGTGTTTCAGTAAATCTGCGGACGTAGGATATGGAGCATCTCTAAACCGCCACTCCTGATTGTACCTGCGGAAAGCCGCATTCACACTGTCTTCGCTGATGTAATCCTGCAAGGCAAAGAAGACCAGCGATGCTTTTTGGTAATGGATGTAGCCCTGGCCTTCCACGAATTCCAGTGGTTGTTCCTTCTTCCGCTCAGAAGCCCGGCCACCGAGGTATCGATCCAACTCATATTTCAGATAACGTTCAATGATTTCGGGCGGGAACTTGTGCTTCAATACCATCAAAGCCGAGTATTGGGACATGCTCTCACTCAACATGGCATTGCCTTTCACGCGCGCTTCCATCACCTGATGGCCCCACCACTGGTGCGCAACCTCGTGCGCAGTAACGTAATATACATAGTCAATGTCCTTTTCGGGATCATCAATTTTGGCAATGAAGCCGATGCCTTCAGAGAACGGAATTGTGTTGGCAAAGGACTGGGCAAACGTGGAGTACCTTGGAAACTCCATGATGCGTACCTGGCGATATTGGTAGGGACTGAAATGCGTTGAGTAATATTCTAGCGCATCCTTCATGCCTTCCATCATTTTATCGATGTTGTATTCATGGCCCGGGTGGTAATACACTTCCAGGTTCACATCCTTCCATGTATCGCGTTTAATTGCATAGTTGGCCGAAATCATCGAATAGAAATTGCACATGGGAGCATCCATGTCGTATTGAAAGTAAACCCGGTCACCCTCTTCCCATTGTTTCACTAAATACCCGGGTGCGATGGCTGTTTGTCCTTTGTCCGTACTGAGTTGCATTTTAAAATCGATGTGATCGGCATCGTCACCAAACAAACTCATCGAGGTGCCGTGTGGGTCATTGCGTTCCATCATACGCTCACGTTCGGGCAGACCTTTTTCTTTACGGTCATTATCATCGGCCATTTCGCCATCGCTGCTATAGCCCAGTGATGGGAAGTAGCCGTTATTGAAGAACGTTCCATTGAAAATTACCTGTGTGTTGGAACCACTGGCTACAAATCCACGCGTGCGGAAATTGGTTTTAAATTCCATTTTCAGACTGTCGCCTGGTTGCAGAGGTTGTTCGAGTGCATAAATCGTGTATTTGAATTGATCATACTTTTCCTTCACACCATTCTTTCTGTCAAAACGAAGGTATTCGGTAGTGTTTTCAGGTGACACATCTTCCTGAATATGAATCTCATTGATCGGTTCAAGGGTTTTATTTTTTAAGATGTAATACCCTTCAGCAACAAAGTCGCGCTTGCCTGGATAGATATCGACTTTCAAATCAACCTGTGTAATGCGGGGTTGTGCCGTAAACTCATACTTCTTCAGGGTTTTCTCATAGTCTACTTGCAAGTCTTCGCGTTCGTCCGAATTACTATATCGGTTTAAAACATTCGTATTGTAAAAAATATAAAATCCGGTAGAGCCAAACAGGACCAATGCCCCAGCAATTAACAAACGCAACGAGCGGGATAAACGCAATTTGCCGGACTTCCAGCGCATCTTCATCACAGATTCAGATCCCCGTACCGAAAAGATAACGGCTACCGCAAAAAGAAATACCACAAAGGCAAACCAGTATACCTGAAACAAGGTGAAAGGAGTAACAAAATGGCCATAAACATTCATGTCGGAGTAGGTACCTAAGCTGCCACTGCCAAACTGAAACAGCGGATGCTCCAGACCCATTTGTCCGAAGAAACCTACCAGGATGAAAAAGGCGATGGCTACGGCAAAGCCCAGAAACTTATTGTTCACCATCACCTGGATAAACATCGATAGAAGGGTATAGAGTACCAGGAAGGCCAATGTCTCGGAGTACAGCGAACCGAAATACACTCCAAATTCAAACTTGTAGTAGCCGTACGAAACCTGGATGAGTACCCCGCAAATAATGAGCGCAAACAGTAGCACCAGGTATACCAACAGTAATCCGAGAAACTTTGAAATTAGATTGATGAAGTCCGGCATCGGCATGGCATCGATGATCAGGTTCAGATTAACGGCCCGCTCTTTCCATACCAGTTCGCCCGAGTATAACACAGCGATGATGATAAAAAAGAGATTGAAGCCACTTAGCAACATCAGGATGGAGTAGGTGGTAGGATAGGAGCTGGTGCCAAACAATTCATTGAGGTTTATCGCATTAAGAGCCATCAACAACATACCTGCAATCACAATGGCCAGGAATGGAATTTCCTTGAAGACCATTTTGAAATAGAACAGCGTGAGTTTTATCAACTGTCCGATGTGTGTGGTAAACCCGGTAAACTGTTGCGCGACCGGTATCTTTGTTTCTTCCGGTTTGATCATCATTCGCTCGTCTTTCAGCGCGCGCGGGCGGAATACTGAATTGCGAACCACGTTGAAGCTGAATGCGAAGTGATTGATGACAAGGATTAAAATTCCAACTCCGATCCAAATGAGCCGGTTATATAAAATATATCCTTCCAGTGGAATGGGCAGTGAATTGCGTTCGCCCGGAGTCCAGTATTGCGTATGAAAGCTGAAGGCCCGCACCCCAAACGGATCGAGCAACGCTGCAATTTGTTTCTGCTCTAGATCGCGCAACATCGATTGGCTGGCGAGGTAGAGTACCAGTAACAAGATGCCTTGCGTATAAATTACAATGGACTTGCGACTCAGCGCACCGCTGACAAAGAAGATTGCACCCGTAAAAAACATATTGGGTACCGCGAAGATGAGAAAGGGTCGCCAGTAGGTCGAGAAATTGAAGGGCAACATACGGTCTGCTTCGCGGGTTGGAAACAAGTCTCCGATCATAAATGCCAACGGTAAACTGGTAGCAACGAGCAGTAATACAATATAAGATCCCCAAAAACGGCCTATCAGGTATGAAAATTTCTTGATGGGAGTGCTGAAGAGAATGGCTTCGGTATTGTGTTCAAAATCGCGAAGCACGGCTACCCCCATGATGGCCGAGGCAATCAGCGATAAAAAGACAGTCATGATCACAATCATCTGGCCGATGACGATGGGGGCATTTTCTTTTACCTGCCCTACACCGCCTCCAATCTGCACGACATCGGTGGTGACGGCCAGAATACAAAGCAGAAACATGATGCCGAAGTAGATGTAGTTAGCGGCCCGGGCTTTCCGATACTTGAGCTCGAAAAGAAAAATATCTTTAAACATAATGTTCTTGGGTGAAGATTAGCCTACACTTTCTTTTTTGGAAGTACCAAAGATGTGGGTAAAATAAACATCTTCCAGGTCAGCATCGGTAAGATGAAATCCGTCATCCGGTTTTGATTCCTGAAAAACGGTGATCTCCGGACTGCCCGCAATGAGGCGTTCTGAAATAACATTCATGGAGTTTCGATAGTGCTCCAGCTCCGTTTTTGTAATGCGTTTTTTCCACACTTTGCCTTCAATTTCCGCAATGGCGTCCATCGGGCTGCCCTTGTACAACACCTGACCTTTGTTGATGATGGCCATGTCGGTACACAATTCTTTTACATCTTCCACAATGTGTGTAGAAAGAATCACGATGGTATTCTCACCAATTTCAGAAAGCAGATTTAAAAAACGGTTGCGTTCGGCAGGATCCAGCCCGGCCGTGGGTTCATCCACGATGATCAACTTGGGGCTGGCAATCAAGGCCTGGGCGATGCCAAATCGTTGTTTCATACCCCCAGAGTAGCCGCCCAGATTTTTGTTGCGTGCTGGCCACAGGTTGGTTTTGTGCAGCAAGGCATCAACCAGTTGCTTGCGTTCGCCTTTGTTCTTGATTCCCTTTAATACGGCCAGGTGATCCAGCAACGTTACCGCATCCACCCGTGGATAAACGCCAAATTCCTGGGGCAGGTACCCGAGAATTTTTCGAACCTCTTCCTTTTGCGTAAGTACATTGATGTTGCCCAATGTAATACTGCCCGAATCGGCTTCCTGCAAGGTGGCGATTGTACGCATGAGGGATGACTTGCCAGCCCCGTTAGGTCCGAGCAAACCAAACATCCCTTGTTTGATGGTAAGAGAAACATCTTTTAAGGCCTGCACACCATTGGCGTACGTCTTGTTGAGGTCTTGAATGATTAATTCCATGGAATTGGGTTGGTGATGATACTAAACGAATAAGTCGCAGGAAAATCTGATTTGTTACAGTTGAAATAAACAAAAAATCCAACGTCTTTCACGCTGGATCTTGGATTTTGTTGCAAGCGGTGGTCCGCTTTTTATAAATGGACCGGCTTACAGCACCACATTCACAATCTTTCCCGGCACCACAATCACTTTTTTGGGCGGCTTGCCTTCGCTCCACTTCTGCACGATTTCGGAAGCCAACACCTGTTTTTCGATGTCTTCTTTTGGCATATCCAAGGCAAAATTCATTTGAGCGCGCACTTTGCCATTAATGGAGATGGGGTAGTTGTGCGAACTTTCGGTGAGGTATTGCTCATCGTATTTCGGAAAGGTGGCATTCAGCACCGTGTCTGGATGACCGAGTAAGGACCACAGTTCTTCTGCTATGTGCGGAGCAAAAGGAGAGAGGGCAATCACCAACGGCTCCAATACAGCACGCTTGTTACACTTCAGTGAAGAAAGCTCATTGGCACAGATCATGAATTCACTTACCGAAGTGTTGAAGGAGAAGTTCTCAATGTCCTGTTCCACTTTTTTAATCGTCTTATGCAGCACTTTCAACTCTTCGCGCGTGGGTGCTGCCTCATTCATCTTAAAGTTGCCAGCAGTATCATGAAAAAGGTTCCAGAAGCGTCTCAGAAATTTATACACGCCATCAATGCCTTGCGTGCTCCAGGGTTTGGAAGCTTCCAGCGGGCCCAGGAACATTTCATACATACGCAACGTATCCGCACCGTAGTTATCAATGATCTGGTCCGGGTTCACCACGTTAAAATAAGACTTACTCATTTTTTCAATGGCAGAACCGCAGATGTATTTTCCTTTTGTCGGATCAATTGTTGGATCACCATTCTCATCTTCAAGTATGAATTCAGCATTTGCAAAATCTGGTTTCCAACTTTTAAATGCTTCGGTATCCAATTCTAGTCCATTCGCCAAGGTTATGTCAACATGGAGTTCTTGAAATGAATCTGTATTGATAACAATTCTTCCGAATTCATTATCCTTTTTGATTTTGTTGGAAAGTGTTGATTCAAACACCTGTATCACAGAACGATCTTTATGCGTATCAGATCCATTTTTGAATTTTTGCATTAAACCTTGCGAAATAAAAATGGATGGGACTTTATAGGCATCTAATTTTTTACCTTCTACGAGATTCCCTTTTGAATTGTTAACCATCACGAAACAACGATAAACAAATCTCGAATCCCCTGTAATCTTCCCTTGGTTAATCAACTTCTTGAACGGCTCATCAAAGTTGAGATAACCTAAATCGTGCAGCACTTTTGTCCACAACCGTGCATATAACAAGTGTGCTACGGCATGTTCCGAACCACCGATGTAGACATCCACCTGATTCCAGTAATCCAGGGCTTTTTTATCAGCGAAGGCGTTCGGGTTGTGCGGATCCATGTACCGTAAAAAATACCAGGCTGCCCCCGCGTGCGTTGGCATCGTATTGCTGTCGCGTTTCAACCCCGGGGCAAAGTTGATCCAGTCGGGCAGATTGGCCAGGGGGCCTTCGCCCGTGCCGGAAGGTTTGAAATTATTGGAAGGCGGTAACTCCAATGGCAGCTCGCTTTCCTTCATTGCATAGGGAACATCGTCTTTAAAGTAAACCGGAAAGGGTTCGCCCCAATAGCGTTGGCGGCTCCAGCCAGCATCGCGCATTTTGTAATTAATCTGGCGCTTGCCGAGGCCCCTCTTTTCAAGTTCCTCAATAGCCACGTCAATCGCCTTATGCATCACCAGACCATCGATAAATCCGGAATTTTCGAGAATGGCATCTTTGGTGGGGTTGGCTTCCTTGCCGTTGTAGTATGCACCAATAATGTTGGTGATTGGAATGTTGAAGTGCTTCGCAAACTTATGGTCGCGTTCATCGCCACAGGGCACAGCCATGATGGCTCCGGTTCCATAGCCCGCTAATACGTATTCACTGATCCACACCGGAATTTCCCGGCCGTTGAAAGGATTTACAGCATAGGCTCCTGTAAAGGCACCCGTTATCTTTTTCACCTCCGCCATGCGATCGACTTCCGAGCGGCTCTCCACATACTTCAGGTATTTTTCAATTTCTTCTTTTTGTGTAGGAGTCGTGATCTTTTGTACCAGTTCATGTTCTGGCGCTAACACCATAAAATCAACTCCAAAGATGGTATCGGGACGCGTTGTGAAAACATCAATTCCAAATTTTGAATTTTGAATTTTGAATTCGATCTCCGCCCCAACACTCTTCCCAATCCAGTTCCGTTGAATTTCTTTCATCGACTCACTGAAGTCGATCTCTTCCAGTCCTTTAAGCAATCGATCTGCATATTCGGTAATGCGCAAACTCCATTGCCGCATTTGTTTCTTCACCACGGGAAAACCGCCCCGGTAGCTTACCCCGTTGATTACCTCATCATTGGCCAGCACCGTGCCCAGGGCTTCGCACCAGTTCACATCGGTGTAGGCGAGGTAAGCCAGGCGATACTCCATTAAAATTTCCTGTTGTTCTTTTTCGGAGTAGGACATCCATTCGGCAGCACTGAAATTTTGAATCTTGAATTTAGAATTGGGAAGGGGATGGTTTTTATTTCCTTCGGATTCAAAAATTTTCACCAGTTCTGAAATCCGTTCCGCCTTTTGTTTCTTCCGGTTAAACCAGCTGTCAAAAATTTGTAAAAAGATCCACTGTGTCCATTTGTAATAGGTGGGATCGCACGTTTGTACCTCACGGCTCCAGTCGTATGAGAACCCGATATTGCCGAGTTGTTTCTTGAAGTTGTTGATGTTATCGGCTGTAGAAACCGCAGGATGAATGCCATGCTCCAGTGCATACTGTTCGGCCGGTAGCCCAAAGGCATCGAAGCCCATCGGATGCAATACATTATACCCCTTCACGCGTTTGAAGCGGGCTACAATGTCCGAAGCGATGTAGCCCAGCGGGTGCCCTACGTGCAAACCGGCCCCTGAAGGGTACGGGAACATGTCCAATACATAATATTTCGGTTTCGAGGAATTGTTCGTTACCTCATAAACTTTGTCGGCAATCCATTTCTTACGCCACTTTTCTTCAATGCGTTTGATCTCATCCTTGCTGTACTCGGCCATTTTTTCGAACTCCTTTAAATCGGACCTCAAAAATAGGGAAAGGGAGTGGGATTTGGGTGGCGATTCACCAGTAAAATGCGCCTACCGCACGGTGCTCTTGTCGATGCGCTTCGGAGTGTCTTTCCCCGATACAATCGATTGTGCACTCAATGCAATGGCGCGGATGGTGGCCGTCAAATTTTTCAAGTCAAGGGTCTCCACCTCATCGTTCACCGTGTGGTAGTATTTGTCGATGTCAATTTCATCGGTAGAAATGGTGTGCGCAGGAACGCCCAATCGGGCCAGTGTGGCATTGTCCGAGCGGTAGAACAGGTTTTGCTGAGGATAGGGATCAGGTTTGAATTCAAAGAGAGTTCCGGTCAGGTTCTTTTGTAAAATCTCACCAAAGTCCGAGCGTTCATACCCGGTGATGAAAGCGAAGTTTGGGCCCCATTTGGAGGGCTTGCCAATCATTTCAATATTAAACATGGCCACCACCTTGTCGGGGTTAAGTTGTTCTGAGAAATAACGGGAACCGAATCCTCCAATCTCTTCTGCCGTAAAGGCAACGAAGATGAGGGTTCGTTGATTATTTCTGGCTTTCTTAAAATACCGGGCCAGTTCCACCACGGCCGTTGTACCAGAAGCATCATCATCGGCACCATTGGCAATGGAGTCTCCGGAAATCGGGGGCCGGATGCCGATATGATCATAATGTCCGGAGAAGACGACAAACTCATCGGGTTTTGACTTACCAGGAAGTACTCCAATAACGTTGGCCATCGTAATTGGATGCAATTGTTGTTCACCTGCTATTGAATACGATTGAACATCAAAGTTTCCCACGACAAAAATTTTGGTACCCTTTCGGTTGGCTACCAGTCTTTTGCCGAAGTACGCTTTCAAGTCTTTAAACTCCTTTTCAAGTTTAGGATCCACCATGACCAAACTGGAAGAAGTATCTCCGCGTACCAGATTAAGGGCTCTACTTAGAATGTATTGTCTTTTGTTTTTTGCCGTACTGTCAAATTCAATCTTTTTGATTGTAAGGTTGCTCGAATAATTAATGCGCGTGTTTTCCGAAGCAACCACGGTCTGTTCTGCCGGAATGTTCGTTCCGTTAATCGTTACACGTACCGGACCTGGAATAATCATATCCTTTTTGAATTCCTGCCGGTAGGAGGTGAGGCCGGTGAACTTATCGAGCTTAATTGCTGAAAATTCCTTTTCCAAAAAAGCGGTTGCTTTTTCTATGTGTTCGGGCCGTGTGGCCGAACGCCCCATCATATCATCGGATGTCAGTGTTTTAATAATCCGGGTTACATTTTCTTCTTTGATCAGTTTGTTTACGGATTGGGCATAAAGGACTGAACTTACAGAAATAAATAGGAGGAATAGAACTTTTTTCATCGGTCAAACTTAACAAACAAATGCTGCGGCACGCAACTCCATGTCAGCCTTATTTCAAATTATGAATCAGGAAATTTTAAGCAGTTTGTTTTTTGCCCAGGTTTACCAGGAAGCCAAACGCAGCCGCGGTGAAGAACATGAGCAAACTGTAAATGGCAGGTGGAATACTCATGGCTGAATTGTTCAGAACATTCAGGGCAATGTAGATGGCCAGTGTACCATTGTGAATGCCGATTTCCATGCCAATGGCAATCGCCTGTTTTTTATCGACATTGAATAGCCGGGGCAGGTAGTAACCCGTAGCCAGGCTGAGGATGTTAAAGAGTAGTACCGGCAACCCTAATTGGGCAGAGTGATCCATCAGTACTTGCTTTTCACGAACCGTTACCGATACGATAATAATGATCAAAAGGAGGGCTGAAATTATCTTCACAGGCTTGTTCATCCTGTCTGCGAATTGCGGGTTTTTATTTTTAATCAGCATTCCCAGCGTAACAGGTACGAGCACAATCGCGAATACTTCTACCACCTTCGCAAAAGGTAAAGGGATGTATTGCCCGGCACCCATGAAGTATTCCATGGCCAGGTTGACAATGAAAGGCAATGTAAAGAGTGTTAGTACACTGTTGACAGCCGTGAGTGAAATGTTGAGTGCTACATCGCCTTTTGAAAGATGACTATACAGGTTGGCGGTCGGGCCTCCGGGCGAGGCCGCGAGTAACACAAGGCCAACACATAAAACCGGATTTAATCCACTCAGGATGGCGATCCCGAAGCAAAGTATTGGTAACAACACCATCTGGCTTACCAATGCAATCGTCATGGCTTTGGGATAGCGGGTTACACGTTTAAAGTCTTCCAGCGTAAGGGAAAGCCCCAGACCCAGCATAATGATGCCCAGTGCGATGGGCAGGAACAGGCTTGTAGCAGAGGATTGTTGCATTATGAAAGATAGTATTTTTTAGTACTCATTTTATTGTTCGGTCGGTCTCCCGAATTCAACAAATCATCCTGCCAAAGGTGCACCTCGGTAACACGCTTTATTAAAAGCCCCACTAGTCGGCCACTTTTACCGTGTAATCGCCAAAAGCGACTCCATGAAATTACTTGGTACACTACTTTTTGTTTTAACCGTAGAAGTTGTCTGGGGGCAAACTAAAATCTCCGGTTCGATCACGGACGAACGGGGTGAGCCCATCCCGGGAGCCAATATTTCAATAAAGGATTCCTATGATGGTACCAGTTCCCGTGCAGATGGTACTTTTTCGTTCATCACCACGGAGCAAGGTCAGCACGAGCTTCAAATTTCATTTGTTGGATTTAAGAAGTTTTCCAGCCCGGTGGAGCTTTTCGGGAAAGAGATCTTTCTGTCTGTGAACTTGCTGGAAGAAATAAATCAATTGGATGGTGTCGTGATCTCTGCCGGATCATTTACAGCAGGCGAGGAAAAACGCAGAACCATTTTAAATGCAGTGGACATAGCTTCCACGGCCGGTGCCACTGCCGATATCGCTGGCGCGCTCAACACCTTACCGGGAACACAAAAAGTGGGCGAGACCGGCCGTTTATTTGTGCGTGGAGGGGATGGGTCTGAAACCCGCACCTTCATCGATGGCATGGTCGTGCTGGATGCATATGGACCCTCAGCTCCAAATACTCCTTCGCGGGGCAGGTTTTTACCATTTATGTTCAAGGGCACCAGCTTCAGTACCGGTGGGTACTCGGCCGAGTATGGCCAGGCCCTCTCCTCTGCGCTGGTGTTGAATTCAAAAGACAAAGCGGAAATGAATCAAACAGACATCGGGTTTCTCTCTGTGGGAGCCGATGTGGCGCACACCCAGGTGTGGGATCGGGGTTCAGCCAGTGGTAAAATTCAGTATACCAACATCCGGCCTTACTTCAACCTGATCAATCAGGAAGTGGATTGGAAAACACCACCGGCCTCTTTGGAAGCAAGCGGTGCATTTCGCCAGCAGATTGGAAAAGGGGGGATGCTGAAATTTTATGGCAACTTCAATCAAACGGATTTCTCGTTATACAACCACGATATTCTCGATCCGGCTTTAACCCAGCAATTCGATCTTTCCAACCGCTACCGGTACATCAATGGAACGTATTTACAGGAATTGACCCCCACCTGGTCGATGCGGGCCGGTGTATCGTATTCGTACAATCAAAATGACACCCGAACCGAAGGAGTACCCGCAGTTGAGACGGAAGCAGGCATGCATTCAAAGATCGTATTTGAGCATTCCGCTTCCGAGCAACTTGAGATCCGTTTTGGAAGCGAGTATTACCATCGCACCTACGAGGCTTCGCGGTTCAATGAGGTGTTGCAAAATGAAGAATCGGTTCAGTTCACAGAGCCGTTATCAGCCACCTTTGCCGAAGCCGAGTATTATGCAAGCAATCATTTTGTGGTAAAGGCCGGAGGAAGGTTTGAGAACAACCGGTTGAATGAAGAGGTTAGCGTTGACCCCCGCGTTTCTTTCGCTTACAAACCCGGCAAGCGAGGTCAGTTTTCGTTGGCCTATGGAACCTTTCGGCAGACTCCTTTAAACCAATATGTGCGATTAAACCAGCGCATATCTCCTGAGAAAGCAGAACACTTTATTGCTAATTATCAAATTGTTTTAGATCGCAAAACTTTTCGTGTGGAAACCTACTATAAAAAGTATGATCAATTAGTAAGCTATCCTAATGGGAACACCGCCCTCAGTAGCAATGAAGGTACGGGTTATGCAAGAGGAATTGATTTATTCTGGCGCGATAGTGAAACTATCAAAAATGTCGACTATTGGATTTCCTATTCTTTCCTCGATACCAGGCGCGAATACCTAGCCTTTCCACAGGCAGCCGTGCCCGCTTTTGCATCTGCTCACAATTTCTCGATCGTTTATAAGCACTTTCTTTCAAAGATTAAATCGCAGATCGGGTTCACCTACAGTTACACCAGCGGCCGACCGTATTATAATCCCAATCGACCGTTGGATCAATTCAACTCCGATAAAACTCCGTTTTACTCGGACTTAAGTGCCAACATTGCTTACCTGCCAAAAAACAACGTAATCATCTATGCGTCATGTACCAACTTGCTGGGGCGCGATAACATTTTTGGCTACGAGTATAGTTCTGCAACTAATTCTGAAGGGATGTATGTGAGTCGGGCTATCCGGCAAGCAGCTCCGCGCTTCATGTTCCTCGGTGTATTTATCACAATTAGTAAAAACAAATCGATTAATCAACTTCCTAATTTATAACAGTCAACAAACAACCAAGTACTATGAAAACAATTATGCTAATTTTTTTGATGGTCATGACCACTGCGGCTCATGCGAATGACGAAAAGTATTTTGAGCAAATGGGTAAACAGATTCAAATTGTGTATCGAGCTCAAACTACGGAAGAATTACAAGGTGCAGTCAATGCGTTGGAACGTATTGCAAGTGCGGAGAAAACCAAATGGGAGCCACACTACTACAGCGCGTTTGGATACCTGATGATGGCCACCCGCGAGAAGGAAAGCTCGAAAAAGGACAGTTACCTTGACCAAGCCCTGGCTGCGGTTGAAAGAGGCAAAGCCCTCGTTCCGCAGGAATCTGAACTGGTTGCTTTGGAAGGATTTGTTCACATGATTCGTGTTACGGTTGATCCGGCCACCCGGGGTGCTCAATATTCAGGTTTAGCAATGCAAACCTTTGGTAAAGCGGTGAGTCTGAATCCCAACAATCCGCGAGTCCTGGCGCTCATGGCGCAGATGCAATTTGGTACTGCTCAATTTTTTGGATCTTCTACTGCAGAAGCCTGTGGTATAGCCCGCAAGGCATCGGATCAATTCAAAACATATAAAAGTGAAAATCCGCTGGCACCGGTGTGGGGCAAAGAGATGAATGAAGAATTAATTAAAAGTTGTCACTAGTTACATATTCATGCCTTAGCATCCGTCAATCTTAAATTTCATTCTTTGGTTGTGTATGCTAAGGCATTGATTATATTCGTGATTCACAGAGCATGCAGAAGTATTTTACAAAAGAGCTGGCAAAGAATGCCTTCTGGTTAGCAGTGGCTGGTTTGGGCATGACCTACTTTATTCAACGCGGTCACAACTGGTCTTTCTCCATTCTTTGGAAGGTTGCAAGTTTTACCGTGTTGTTGTGGATATTGCTTTGGATTGGAAATGCACTTCTAAGCAACGCGCTCGATCAAAAGCTATCCTGGCAAGAGAAGCCTGTTCAACGCCTCGCCCTTGGCTTTTTTGCAATGGTTGCCTATTCCCTCGGTTCGGTTTATTTCCTCGTATATTTTTATCGTTGGGTTTTGAAATTTAATGTGGGAGATGACCTGGGTGGGATGCTCTATTCCACCCTTATCATCACTACTCTTATCAGTATGTTCATGACGAGTCGTTCTTTTCTAATAAACTGGAAAGAGGCGGCCGTAGATGCCGAGCGTCTGAAAAAGGAAAGCGTAGAAGCTCAATACAATAGTTTACGCAATCAGGTAAACCCTCACTTTTTGTTTAATAGTTTAAATGCATTGACCAATCTGGTACACCAGAATCCTGATGAGGCCGTGAAATTTATTAAACAACTCGCTGATGTGTACCGCTACGTGTTAGATACCCGCGATAAAGAGATCGTACCCATACAGGAAGAGCTGAAGTTTCTGGAATCATACTTGTTTCTTCAACACATCCGTTTTGGAGATAAGTTAAAACTGGAGGTTTCCCTGCGGGAAACGGGGGGCTATGTAGCTCCCCTGGCCTTGCAAATGCTGGTTGAGAATGCGATTAAGCACAATGTTATTGCAGAAGAAAATCCACTTTCGATCCGGGTGTATCAACAGGGTCAGAATTTGGTGGTGGAAAATACCTTGCAACGCAAAACCGTTCTTGCCGAAGACTCGTCTGGACTTGGGCTGGAAAACATCAGGAAGCGGTATGAATTTTTGAGTGACAAGAAAGTACAGATAGAAGAGGCTCACCATCAATTCAAGGTTGTCTTGCCGATAATTAAAGCAGCATGAGAGTTTTGATTATTGAAGATGAACCACAGGCAGCTACGCGTTTAAGCCGACTGGTGGCGGCCTTGCAACCAGATTGGGAAATTGCTGACACCCTCGACTCTGTAAAGCGATCTGTTGATTGGTTGAGCAAGAACGGTTGTGATCTGATTCTGATGGACATTCAACTGGCGGACGGTTTGAGCTTTGAAATTTTTGATCGGATTGTTGTTACTGCTCCCGTTATTTTTACCACTGCGTATAATGAATATGCGCTGAAAGCTTTCAAAGTGAATAGCATTGATTACTTGCTGAAACCGGTGGATCAGGCGGAACTTCAGGCAGCCCTTAATAAATACCATTCCCTTACCCTTACCGCTTATGGGTCAGAGAAAATGATGGAGAGCATCCGGTACGCCATGCAAATGTTAACTAAAAAGTATAAGGAGCGTTTTGTCATTAAGGTGGGCGAACATCTGAAGTCGGTGGAAGTGGGCGAGATTCTATTTTTCTTCAGTCTTGAGAAGACCACCTTCGCGCAAACTATGGATGGTCGTAAGCACATCCTGGACTTTACATTGGATCAATTGGACGGCTTATTGGATCCGTCCCGATTTTTCAGAATCAATCGCAAATACATTGTTTCGGTGACTGCAATCAAAGACATGATCAGCTATACGAATAGCCGGTTGAAGTTAGTACTTAAAACGTCAGATGATGAGGATGTGATTGTTGCCCGTGAGCGCGTACAGGAGTTTAAAAATTGGCTTGACCGTTAAATCAACGAATAACCAGGTTCAGAACCAGGAAAAAGAAGAGTTGGATAAAATAAAATGGCAGTGCGAGTCGGTTTTCAGCTTTTACTTTCGTCAGGTGGTAGAGCGTTTGCATCCACACGGAGGTTAGAAACCAACCAATGAAATTCTGAACCGGCACAACGCCATTTTCCCAGTTCCAAAAATCAAAATGCATAGCCACCGGCTCAATGAGCCAATCAATGGCCACGGCCAGCATGGATGCAATTAATACTTTAATCGCAGTAGGCACCCTTAATGAATCCGTGAGCGTTGCAACGCAGTACATCACCAGAAGCCAGTTTAACCCAATGATTACGGGCACGCCCCATACCTTTATGCCAAGGGTCTCCCCATACGAATACGATCCGAAGATAAATCCGGTATGAACACCCACCCATTCAACAGCAAATCCTGAGAGAAATACCATCAGAGAAAAGCGCATCAGACCGGATTGATTCTCCTGATGATTGATCCACAGTACCCATGCCGACAAAATCAGGTTAAACGGAGTCAGTAGTCGAAAATAGTGCTGAAAAGGAGAGAGGAGCCCAAGTATACCTGCTAGATGAATAAAGATCACCACCCACACCGAGTGGGAGGTTAGCAGTGTAGATACCCTTATATAATAGTGTCTGAGCATACGGTTTAAACAGCGTGCCTGGCAAAGTGTTCAACCATCAAATCACTGGTAATCCGGGCTGATTGAAGACAAAGCGGAATGCCACCGCCCGGATGCACACTCCCGCCACTGAAAAATAGATTTTTAATTGATCCGGAGAAGTTGGGATGGCGTAAAAACGCAGCCATTTTGGAATTTGAACTGGTGCCGTATAGCGAACCTTGATACGAGGAGGTTTTTTGTTCAATCAGCACCGGATTTAAGACGCCTTCGGTCACCAGGTGATTTTCAAGGTTGGTAGCTAAAAGTCGATTTAACTTTTTAATGATATTGGCACGGGCTTGAGAAATCATTGCTTCCCACGGTTGTCCTTTATTGGCGGGTGCGTTGATCATCACAAACCAGTTTTCGCAACCGGTCGGTGCATCGGTGGGGCAATACTTTGATGTTATGTTAATGTAAATGGTTGGGTCGGAGTGAAGCCTTGATTTTTGAAATAAGCAATTAAACTCCTCTTCATAATTCTCTGCAAAGAAAATATTGTGAAGCTCCAATTCGGGGAATGGCCGGTTAATACCCCAATAAAAAATAAGCGCTGAGCTGGATCGCTCCTGCGTGAGGATTCTTTTTGGTGTGGGTTGAGTGGGTAACAGTTTTTGGTAGGTAGGATGCACATCCATATTACTAACCACCGCTGTAGCGGGAATGAATTGCTGACCCACCCGCACACCTTTGGTAATTCCACGTTCAACTACAATTTCATCTACCCGAGTATTGAATTGGAAAGTGACTCCTAAATCAGTAGCCAGTTTGTAAAGTGCTTCGGTAATCGAATGCATGCCACCTTCCGGAAAGTAGGTTCCCAGATTGAATTCGAGATGCGGAATGGAAGTTAAGATACCGGGAGCCTGATAGGGGTTGGACCCGTTGTAGGTTGCGTACCGATCGAAAAGTTGTATCAATCGGGGTTCATGCAGCAATCGGGAGTTGCGTTGATGCATGGTTTCGAAAATGCCCAATTTGGGGATAGAAGAAAGAGCCCTGGCAATTTCCTTTTTGAGCCACGTCTTTCGTTTGTGCAATGAATTTTCTAGAAAGATATGAGCGGCCATTTCGTACGTTTGTTTGGCTTGCGCCAAATAGTGTTGAATCACCACTGGCGCAACCGCTAACTTTTCATGTAGTTCCTTTGCCAGTTGATCTGGCTCCGTATAGGCAGTAATCCGGGTGCCATCTTCGTAGAAATAATGACACGTAGTGTTCAGTGCCTGAAAGGTATAGTAGTGCCGCGGGTTTTTTCCTGCCTGAATGAAAACGTCATCCAGCAATTGGGGCATTGTAAACAAAGAGGGGCCGGCATCGAAACGAAACCCATCCTTTCGAAAGTGTGTAAGTTTTCCACCCGGATAGGCATTTGCTTCCAGGACAGTTACCGTGAACCCTTTTGCTCGTAACCGGCAGGCAGCTGCCATACCCGCAACTCCGGAGCCAATAATAATAAGATTTTGCATCTCAACATTTCAACAATTCTAAGCACCAATGGTTTTCATTTTATGATTTTACCTAATTTCATTTTTATTTAAATCTTCTATGGAACCGATTGATGCCGCAACGAATACTTCAATATGCCTTAATTGTAATGCGGAAGTAAACAGCAATTATTGTCCGGATTGTGGCCAGCGTCAAATGGTCAAGAGGCTTTCACTGCGCGAGGGGTGGAATGACTTTTGGGCGCGGATCTATGGATTTGATGGACTGTTTCTAAACACCCTTCGTGATCTTACTATCAAACCAGGGTTTGCCGCGCGCGATTTTGTTAACGGGAACAGGGTTAAGTACTATGGTCCGGTTGGTTATTTTTTTCTGATGATCACGTTGTACTTGATCGTGGCATCTTTTCTGAACATCGAAATCCGGGATGTTATGAAATTGAGCAGTTCGGTGGCTGCAACTAATCAACCTTTAGCTGGGTCAGGTCAGGATCAATTCAATACGATGATTTTGAATATGATTTCTGATAATCTGAAATTATTCTCATTTCTGATAATCCCCTTTCAGGCGCTCATGGCCTTGTTATTCTTTAGAAACAGCAGATTTAACTTCATTGAGCATTCGGTGGTACCCTTCTACGTAACCGGACATTCGTTTTGGCCTTCCATTATTGGGTTATTCCTCTTTCGGATTCAGGGCCCTAGTACGTATCAGGCCATGTTAGGGTTGATTAGTATTCCGTTGTATGTTCTTGCTTGCCTACAATTTTACAACGATCAAAGTCGATGGAAAGTGTTTGTTAAATCGTTGATGGCTTATATCGGTGCTTATTTAGTATTTGTCATTTTCTTCGTTGTTGTCATTTTTATTTATGTCTTTTCGAATCCCGAGTTATTGGAACTGCTAAGGCCATCCAATAATCGGTAGTGGTCCTGTACATGTCAGAATTTTGTAGTTTTGGTGATGGTATGTATGGGTTATGTCATCGGGTTGACAATCTTTTGGTAACCAGTTTACGTTTTAGCGCCTACGTACATTTACATTATCTATGACATTCTCAAAATTGATTTTCTGGATCGCTCGCCTGGTGGCTGCGGTGATCATGGTGCAATCGCTTTTCTTTAAGTTCTCGGGCTCGGAGGAGTCGGTCTACATATTCACCACCGTAGGGATGGAGCCCTGGGGCCGCATTGTGGTTGGGGTTTTGGAATTGATCGCCTCCATTTTAATGTTTATTCCTTCCCTGGTTTGGGTTGGCTCGTTGCTGGCATTTGGATTAATGGCTGGTGCCATCGGTATGCACCTTACCCTTTTAGGAATTGAAGTAAAAGGGGATGGTGGGCAATTGTTTATCTACGCCATACTGGTAGCCGTTTGTTCACTGATCGTTTTTTGGAACTCACGCCATCAACTACCCGCTGGGGTAAAGAAATTTCTTCCTTCATTTCTTCAATGAGGTCAACAAACTGTTGAGCTCATCCTGCAATGCGGGGACTTTGCTGAGGTAAGTTTTTAGACCTTCCGTAAGATAATTGGGAATTGGCTCGTTCTTGCTTGCGCGGATTTGAATATCCTTCAGCAGATCCAACGCATCGGTTTTCGATTCAAACTCCTGAGCTTCCACTTTCTTGATGAACTCCGCTACAGATTGAGTTTTCTCATTGACTTGCGGAACCGGTTGTTCGATCGATTTGATTTGAAGAGTTGAAGTCGTTTTGTTTTCCATGCAAAGATTGTATTGATCGATGATGGAATCAATGTCTTTTTTGGTCAATTGACCTTCTTTAATTTGGGAGGCTATGGATGGGCAATCTTCAAGAAATCCAGACATTAGTTTTTTGAAGGCGATGTTGGGCAGTTCCTGACTGGTGCCATTAAGTTTGATCAGAAAGCGTCCGTCATAGGTACTTTGTCCCTGAATTTTAAAGGCATATAAACTCAGGTACCCGGGTTTAAGCAATTGCATGAAGACAATTTTGTTTTCGTACTTGATTGGTTTATAGGTAACACCTTCTTTTTGAAAGGATAGCACCTGCAACGCTGTATACGACTCTTTCTTTTTGTCAACTTCCACCTGTACCCGGTCAAGCAGGTCATACGATAGAATTCGGACTTCACCATACACCGTATCCGCCCGAGAGGTAATGATATAATCAGATTGGGCAGAAGCAGTTAAGGACAAGACTGCTAATGCGAAAATAATTTTCAACATGACCGAGAAAATTTAGCTACCAAAATACAAGAATAACTTATCACCAGACAAAAGGACGCTAATTTTCCCGATCATTTAACCTTCAACCTTCCCGCTTCCTTTAAGGCTTTACTAACAATCCACTCCAGTTGACCATTAGTACTCCTGAATTCGTCTGCTGCCCATTTTTCGACAGCTTTCAGAATTTCCGGATCTAGTCGTAAAACAAAGGGTTTCTTTTGAGCCATGTTATTGATGCAGGGTACCCGTGTTTACTACCGGGCTTACGTCTTTGTCGCCACAGAGTACTACCATCAGATTACTAACCATGGCCGCTTTACGTTCTTCGTCCAGTTCAATGATATTTTGTTTTGAAAGATGGTCCAGGGCCATCTGCACCATGCTTACTGCCCCTTCTACAATTTTGAAACGGGCTGCCACAACAGCCGCTGCTTGTTGTCTGCGCAACATGGCGCCAGCAATTTCGGAAGCATAAGCCAGATACCCGATGCGAGCCTCCACGACATGGATGCCGGCAATTTCCAACCGGTTTTTCAGATTTTCCTCGAGGGCATGATTTACCTCGGTATGGCCCGACCGCAAGGTAACTTCAGAGTCTGTATCGAAATTGTCATACGGATACGTTCCTGCCAGGGTACGCACGGCTGAATCACTTTGTATGCGCACAAAGTTTTCGTAGTTGTCAACCTCAAAAGCGGCTTTGAATGTGTCCTTTACCTGCCATACTAAAATCACTCCGATTTGAATCGGATTACCCACCTTGTCGTTCACTTTAATCTTTTCGCTATCAAAATTTCGAGCCCGTAATGAAATTCTTTTCTTGGCAAAGAAGGGATTGACCCAATAAAAGCCATTTTGCTTAACGGTGCCTTTGTAATCTCCAAACAGCACCAGTACCATTGAGTCGTTGGGGTTTACAAAGAAAAAGCCAAACGCCATAAACAATCCGAAACCTAAAAACCAAAGGAAATGCAGATTTCGGGTAATCACGGGTCCGCCAATACCCAACAACAATAAAACAAATACGACCAGCACCATCAGGTAGCCGGACAACGGGGAAAATGATTTTTCGGTCATCATAAAAGTGATATTAAATTGATATTATTATGATAAATGTAACGGATTTTTCTTTTCTGGGTTGCATTTTGAAATATTTTTTTGAATCGGTTTATTGAGCCGTTTTTAAACTCCTATGGTTAATTACAACCCCAAAGTCTGGTTTTCCTTGATTTTTCACGCCTACAGCCGGGGTGTGATGCGTACCTTGACGCCTGCCATCATCTTCATGACGATTTATTCTGCCGGTGTTTGCTATTTGTTATTGGATGTATTGAGGTTCCACGAAAGTGACTTCCACACCACGATTTCCATGCATTCGTTGTTGGGTATCGTTCTGGGATTGTTCCTTGTCTTTCGCACTAATTCTTCGTACGACCGTTGGTGGGAGGGGCGAAAGCTTTGGGGCAGCATGGTAAACAACACCCGCAACCTGGCCCACAAGCTCAATGCATTCTTGGAACCAACTGATCCGAATCGGAAGTGGTTCTCAATCATGATTCCAAATTTTGTGATTTCCGTCAAGGAGCACTTGCGTAAAGGCACAAAGCTGGGCGAACTCGAAATTGCAGATGAACATTTTATAAATTCACTAAGCAAGGTAAGGCATGTTCCCAACCGAATTTCTTCGATGATGTATCAGCGGGTAAACGAGCTCTACAAGCAAAACAAGCTTACCGGAGATCAATTGTTTCTGGTCGATAAAGAGTTGAAAGAATTTTCTGATATTCTCGGTGCATGCGAGCGTATTAAGAACACACCCATCCCGTATAACTACAGTATGTACATCAAGCAGTTTATTTTTATTTACCTGATTACGTTGCCGATGGCCTTTGTTACCACGTCCGGGTATTTAACGGTTCCGATTGTCATGTTAGTCACATTTGTACTGTTAAGCGTGGAGTTGATTGCTGAAGAGATTGAAGACCCCTTCGGCAGAGATATCAATGATTTACCTACAGATGAATTGTCTGAAAAGATTTCTGATAATGTGAAAGAAATTATTGTCGTGAACGAAATTCCGGCTTAAGATTAATCTACAACAACGCTGTAAATAAAGTACAGTACGATCAACAGAATCATTACGGCATACATTACCAAATCTACCCGTACGTATTCCTTGTACTTTTTGTAGAGTTCAATAAGCCGTTTCATGGGTATTACCAGATTATTTTCAAGGTGTAGAGAAGATTACGAAAACAGGAATTATTTACTCATTCCTGCAACAAATATCCAATTTTAGGGTTTAATGCTGTAATCTTAAGAATCTTCATGCGTATTTTATTAGTCCTCATTTTTTTGCCTTCCCTGCTTTGGGCCCAAAACCGAGTAACCATTAGTGGTTACATTAAAGACTCGGCAAACGGAGAAGCGCTTATCGGGGCCACGGTCTTTATCAAATCGCTCAGCACGGGTACCACCACAAACGTTTACGGCTTTTACTCGATAACCCTCGATCCGGGAGAGTATGAGGTTGTCTATAGTTACATCGGGTACACAACTCAAACAAAATTGTTAGCGCTTACCACCAATACACGCATTGATATTGAATTAGCGGTGGAAGGAAAGCAACTGGAAGAAGTGGTGGTGAGTGCAAAAAGTGATCAGCAGGGTGTTAAAGCCCTGGAAATGAGCACTAATCAGTTGGATATCAAGACCATAACGAGAATTCCAGCTTTTTTAGGGGAAGCCGATGTGATCAAAAGCTTACAACAATTGCCGGGTGTCTCCACCGTTGGCGAAGGGGCTTCCGGATTTAATGTGCGGGGTGGCAGCGTGGGTCAAAACCTGATCTTGCTGGATGAAGCTTCGGTCTACAATTCATCCCACCTCCTGGGATTCTTTTCCGTTTTCAATCCGGACGCGGTAAAGGACACTAAACTGTACAAAGGGGCCGTACCGGCTCAATTTGGTGGCCGGATCGCCTCCTTGCTGGATGTAAGAATGAAAGAAGGGAATAACAAGGAATACGAGGTGAATGGAGGAATCGGAACCATTTTTAGCCGGGCTGCGGTGGAAGGTCCATTATTTAAAGGAGACGGCTCCTTCATCGTTGCCGGCAGACGTTCATATGCTGATGTGTTGGCGCGGCCCTTTGTAGATATTCTAAGTGAAGGCGGTGCCTTAAATTTCTATGACCTTACCGGCAAGGCTAACTATAACATCAATGAAAGGAACCGGATCTTTTTGAGTGGCTACACGGGGCGCGATCAGTTTTTCTTTGATAAAGACCAGGGATTTTCTTGGGGCAATAATACCGGCACCATCCGGTGGAACAAAATCTTCAACGACCGTTTATTCTCTAATTTTTCTGGCGTATTCAGCCAATATGATTATTCGCTGCAATTTGGCGAGAACGACCAGGATAATTTTAAATGGCAATCATCCATCCGCAATCTTACCTTCAAACCTTCCTTCAGCTATTTCATTAATGCTGATAATGAAATCTCCTTTGGAGCAGAAGCCAACTACTATTCTTTTGAGCCGGCCAATGCCTACGGTACCTCCAACGGAACCAGGCTTGATGTAAGCTTACCTGAAAAGTACAATCTGGAAGCAGCCCTGTATCTCGGCAACAGCCAGCGCTTGAATTCCAGCATCGCGGTGGAGTATGGCCTAAGGTACTCTTACTTTGTTGGTTTTGGTCCTGGATCACAATTCACGTATAACGATACCATACCGGGCACTCGCAGAACTCCCATTGCAGAACAAACCTTTGAAAAGGGAAGTGCGATGTCAACGTATCAGAATTTTGAACCCCGGTTTGCCTTCAAAGCGGAACTCAATGATCAGAGTTCGATAAAGGCAAGTTATACCCGCATGGTTCAATACTTACATTTGATTTCAAATACTACCGCCTCGAATCCATTGGATGTATGGACCCCCACCAGCAATAACATTAAACCCGAATTAGGAGATCAGTGGGCAGTCGGTTATTTCCGCAACCTTGGGCAGGAGCGGAATTATGAATTGTCGGTGGAAGCCTATTACCGCAATACCCAAAACCAGATTGATTACATTGATGGGGCCGACTTACTAATCAATGAATTTCTGGAAGGCGACTTATTAGCGGGCCGGGGTCGCGCTTATGGGATGGAGTTTTTTTTACAACGAAAGACGGGTCGATTAACGGGTTGGGTAGCCTATACATTGGCACGCACCGAATTGAAAGTGGATGGCATAAACCGCAATCAGTGGTATGCAGCACGGTTTGATCAAACCCATAATCTGAAAGTCAGTGGATTTTACGATATCAACAGACGCTGGTCGGCATCTGCTAATTTTACATTTGTCAGTGGCACGCCTTCTACGTTTCCTACGTCACGATACCTTGTTCAGGGTATGCTCATACCCCATAATGCCAATGAAAGTCGCAACAACGTTCGCTTGCCTGCCTACCACCGCTTGGATATATCTTTTCGGTTAGAAGGCAAAACCGTGAAGCGAAATGGTAAGGAAAGAAAGAATTCTGATTATTGGGTATTTGGTGTTTACAACGCATATGCCCGTAAAAATCCATTTTCAATATATTTTACACAGGGCGATGAACGGGTGGCACAAGGAAGCCCGATTAATAGTGAAGCCCGTCAGCTTTCGATCATTGGTACCGTGGTGCCTTCGGTCTCTTACAATTTTAATTTTTGATTCATGAATCGCATTGTAAAAATAGGATTTGCTCTGATTGCCTTTACTGTAATTGCCTGTGAGGACGTAATTAATCCTGATCTGCAACCCGCTCCACCTGTGTTAGTGGTTGACGCCTGGTTAACGAACCAACCTGGACCCCAGTATATCAAACTAACGCGGTCACAACCCTACTTTGAAAGCGTTTTGCCTCCGGGTGTGAGCGGAGCATCTGTTACGGTTGTGGATCAACTTGGCACAACGTATACATTTAGTGAAACCGAGAATACTGGCGTATATACCTGGGTGCCACCAGCCGGTGAAGCGTTTGGAACCGTTGGTTATGAATATGATCTGACCGTTATCGTTGGAGGTGAAACATTTGTTGCTGAATCAAAAATGGGGCAGGTGCCGGCCATTGATAGCATTACATTTTTTGTAACGGAGGGTGGTCAATTTATTCCGGATTTATACCAGGCGGAATTTTGGGCAAAGGATCCGTTGGAACCCGGCAATGCCTATTGGATAAAGGCCTATAAGAATGGACAATGGTTAAACAAACCCAGTGAAATTATTACCGCCTATGACGCGGGTTTTACCAAAGGGAGCGGGTTTAATGGAATTGATTTCCTGCCACCCATCCGCAGAGCCATCAACCCGTTTGACGAAGCGGATGACGGATCCATAAAATCACCGTATGTTGTTGGCGATTCTGTTTTTGTTGAAATACATGCGGTAACGGAAGCGGCTTTTAATTTTTTAAATGAAGTCAGCATTCAAACCGATCGCCCCGGTGGCTTTAGCGAACTGTTTGCAACCCCGTTGGCCAATGTAGACACCAATTTAAAAAATACAAACCCTAACGGCTCACCCGTATTGGGGTTCTTTAATGTAGGCGCAAAGTCGGGGTTAGGGCGAAAGTTCTCAAGCCTGGATGAGGTGACCAGAATTGAGTAACTGGTTTAGTAAAATTCCATAACCTGACGTAGCTTACCGTTTTATCTGGGGTTATGATGCGTTTCTTTCCGGTAGCGGTACTACTCATTCTTTCCATTCCAGTCTATAGCCAAAGTTCCTTGGTATTGGACAACAACCCGAATCTGAAGTGGTATCAGATTAACACGGATCATTTCAAAATCATTTTTCCGGATGGATATCAGGAGCAAGCCCAGCGAATGACGAATACCCTTGAGCACATCCGTATTCCGGAAACCAAAACCTTGCGTTCGGATCCGAGGAAGATCTCGGTCATTCTGCAGAATCAATCTGCCATCAGCAATGGTTTTGTATCGATTACTCCCCGCAGGTCTGAATTCTTTGGTATGCCTTCGCAGAATTACAACTTTGTCGGCAACCTCGATTGGCTGGATTTGCTTGCCACGCACGAATACCGGCACATCGTTCAATTCCAGCAGGCTACCCGCGGATTTAATGGATTCCTATATTATCTATTTGGCGCCAATACCCTGGCAGTAATGTCCTACACCGCTGTGCCCCAATGGTTTTGGGAAGGGGATGCAGTGGCCACCGAAACTGCGTTTACCCAAAGTGGGCGTGGTCGCATTCCAAATTTTGATCTCCTGTTTCGTACCAACCTGCAGGAAGGCCGCGTGTTCAATTACCACAAACAATACCTGCGGTCTTATAAACATAACATCCCCGATCATTATGTTTTGGGCTACCAGCTGGTATCCTATCTGCGTAAACGCACGGGCAATCCGGATGTCTGGGATCGGATTACCAAAAGAGCATGGAGTAACTCCATTGTACCTTTTACATTTTCAAATTCGATAAATAAAGAAGCAGGGTTGCACGTTTCCGATCTGTACCGGGCCATGGCCGATGACCTTCAGACAGAATGGAAATCGAAGCAAGCTCAACTGGAAGTTACACCGTACGAAACACTTACTAAGCGCAAGGGATCAACGTATACGGATTATCGGTTCCCGCTTGAAATCGCCCCCGACTCCGTGATTGCTCTTAAGTCGGGGATTGGCAATATTGAGGAACTGGTGCTGCTTACCGCAGGGAAGGAGAAAAAGGTCTGGATTCCGGGTATTTTGAACAGTACCGGGATGCTCTCGGTTGCAAATGGAAGAATTGTGTGGAACGAATACCGGTATGATCCACGGTGGCGAATGAAAACGTATTCCATCGTCATGGGGTACGATTTCAAAACAAAAGTCCGGAAGCCATTGTCAACTAAATCCCGGTACGCAGCCGCAGCCCTTTCGCCCGGTGGTAATTTAGTGGCCACCGTTGAAACCTCAACTGACTATAAGAGCAAGTTGGTAATAATAAATTATGAGACCACGGAAGTAGTGCAAGAGATTGAAAATCTTGGAAATGATTTTATTTCGATGCCTCGGTGGATCAACGAGAATGAATTGGTTGTGCTGCTGACCAGCAAAATGAAAAAATCCATGGCGCGGGTAGATCTCCGAACCGGTTTGATGGTTCCGATGGCCTCCTTTGAAACTGAAAACATAGGGTACCCGGTGCCGCATGGAAAGTATATTCTTTACAACTCTCCATTAACAGGAATTGACAACATCTATGCAATGGATGTAACCAACGGAGAGCGGTTTCAAATTACGTCCAGTAAGTATGGCGCCTACAATCCATCGATTAGTCTGGATGGTCAAGCAATCTATTATAACGAACAAGGTCGTGACGGTTTTGAGGTTGTAAAAATTCCCTTTCAACCCACCTCCTGGAAAACGGCAGATACTGTAAGCACCTATTCTTCCTTCATCACACCGCTGGCTGAGCAGGAAGGCAGGCCGCACTTGTTGGACAGTGTTCCTGTCCAGTCTTATTCCATGAATCGGTATTCTGAATTCACACACATGCTAAATCCGCACAGTTGGGGTGCTTATTTCAACAGCGATTTCACAGAGGTGGATCTTGGCATCACCTCACGCGATGTCCTTAGCACAACGGCTCTCACTGCAGGCTATCGGTTTGATATTTATGAGCGAACCGGAATGTGGAATGCCGGCATCAGCTATCAGGGTTTTTTCCCGGTGCTGGATGTCAACTTTTCAAAAGGTAAACGGTCTGTCAATGAAGGTGATTTCATAATTGATGAGTGGCGGATCAACAAGCAGAGTGATACTACGTTTGTTCGCAACGAGCAAAATGTAACGTTCACCTGGGATGAAAGTACCGTTACGGCTGGCGTACGGATACCTTTGGTAACCACCAAATCCCGGTATATAAGTTCCGTATCCTTTGGAAATTATGTGGGCTACACGAGGGTCAATAATTTCAAAAATTCGGTAAACGAGGAACGGTATGTACCAGCTATCATCCGGTATGACACCATTAATCAGAACGGAAGCGATGTAGCCCGAACTTCCATTTTAAGTGTTTATCCGTTCTTCGATTATGTGGGCAACGGGAATCTGATTTTTAACCAGTTTACCTTTTCGGCCTATCGGTTACTTAAGCAAAACAGACGTGATATCAACAGTAAATGGGGGCAGATGATATTTATGGATTTGTTTTCAACTCCCTATAATAAAAGTGATTTGGAGGGCGGCTTGTTTGCCTTTACAGGGTACCTCTATTTTCCAGGCTTAGCAAAACATCATTCCCTCTGGGGCTATTGGAGCTACCAGAATACTTTGGTGGATACGGATTTTAATCAGGCCTTTGATGATTATCTTTTCCGCAACCGAATCCCATTACCGCGTGGCCAATCGGTGTTCCGGTTTAAGGAGTTCTACTCCATGTCCGCCAACTACACGTTGCCGGTATGGTATCCGGATATCGCGCTGGGGCCCGTTGTTAACTTTCAACGGGTACGGGCCAATGTGTTTTTGGATTATGGCTATGGACAATTCTCCCTCTACAATGGTGGCAACAGCACCTTTCTTTCAACCGGAGCAGAAATCAAGTTCGACATCAATGTATTCCGCTTATTGCCTCAACTGGACATTGGCGTCCGTTATTCCTACGGGATCCAACCTTCGGCATCCGTTTTTGAATTTTTGTTAGGCACGCTCAATTTTTAAGGAAACAGGCCTGCGAATGTGACTTGAAAATCGGCTAAATAAGGCTATTTTTGACCCTCAACTACAGAAATTCAAGATCTAACAATAAATCGACATGGCAGAGATTGTACGGATGCCCAAAATGAGCGACACCATGACCGAAGGGGTGATTGCCAAGTGGCATAAAAAGGTTGGTGATACAGTTAAATCAGGTGAACTGATGGCCGAAATAGAGACAGATAAGGCCACCATGGACTATGAGTCGTTTAATACCGGAACCATTTTATACCTGGGTGCCAAAGAGGGCGAAGCTGTTAAAATCAATGATGTACTCGCCATTGTAGGAAATAAGGGCGAAGATTTTTCTGGCCTTTTATCTGGAGCGAGCACAACCACCGCAGCAGCGGGTAAATCGGAGCCTGCTAAAACAGAAACTGCAACAGCGGTAGCTGAAGCCACCATTGATACATCCGGAATCAAGGCGGAGATTGTATTGATGCCCAAGATGAGCGATACCATGAATGAAGGTGTGATTGCCGCCTGGCATAAAAAAGTGGGTGATGCTGTGAAGTCGGGTGAACTGCTGGCCGAAGTGGAAACCGATAAAGCAACGATGGAGTACGAATCGTACAACACAGGAACGTTACTTTATATTGGGGCAAAAGAAAAAGAGGCGGTAGCGGTTAATGGGGTGTTAGCGATCATTGGCGAAAAGAATGCCGATTGGCAAACTTTGTTAAAGGCACACCAGGCAAAAGGATCGACTACTGCAAAGCCAACGGCACTAGCGGCCGAGACTAAGAGTCCTTCGGTTGTCTCACCAAGTACAGGCAGCACTTCCAATGGCACTTCAAATGGTCGCGTTAAAGCATCCCCGTTAGCGAAAAAAATGGCAAAGGATCTTGGCTTTGATATCAGCAAGATACAAGGCACAGGAGAGGGCGGTCGTGTCACGAAGCAGGATGTTGAATCCTATAAGCCTGCTGCCGCTGTTGCAACACCAGCGGGTGCGAAGTCGGCACCTGTAGTGTTACCTAAAGTTGTTGGTCAGGAGAGTTTTGAAGAGGTGGCAGTATCGCAAATGCGAAAGACAATTGCCCGTAGGTTGTCAGAAAGTAAATTCACCGCTCCGCATTTCTACCTTACCATGGAGATCAACATGGACAAAGCTGTAGAAGCACGCAAGAGCATCAATGAGGTTTCACCCGTAAAAGTATCGTTCAATGACATCGTACTGAAGGCTACAGCTGCAGCGTTACGTCAACATCCGGATGTCAACGTGAGTTGGTTAGGCGACAAAATGCGCAAGAATCATCACATTCACATTGGTGTAGCAGTTGCCGTGAAAGATGGTTTGGTTGTTCCTGTTGTTCGCTTTGCGGATAACAAATCGCTATCGCACATCGCGGCTGAAGTGAAGGACCTTGCACAAAAGGCCCAGGACAAAAAGCTACAGCCCAGCGATTGGGAGGGAAGCACATTTACGATTTCCAATTTGGGCATGTTTGGTATCGAAGAGTTTACTGCCATCATCAATCCACCAGACGCGTGCATCCTGGCGGTGGGTGGAATTAAAGAAACGGCCATTGTTAAAAACGGACAGATTGCGGTAGGTAATGTGATGAAAGTAACGCTATCGTGCGACCACCGTGCTGTGGATGGTGCGGTGGGTTCTGCTTTTCTTAAGACGTTAAAGGGACTGTTGGAAGATCCAGTAAGGATTTTGATTTAACATTTTCAAAAGAATTTATCAAAGGACTAAGCTTGTCTGCTCCGCCAGTAACGGATCTGTAAAGATAGACTGACCTTATTTTTATATAATCATATGCAAAAAATTCACGCCACCACCATACTTGCCGTACTCCATAATGGAAAAGTTTCTATCGGTGGCGATGGTCAGGCTACGATGGGCAACACGATTGCGAAGAGCAATGTGAAGAAGATCCGCAAATTACAGGAAGGAAAAGTGTTGGTGGGATTTGCCGGCTCCACAGCCGATGCATTCACACTTTTGGATCGCTTTGATGAAAAACTAAATGCCTATGGAGGCAACATGAAGCGTGCAGCAATTGAGCTGGCAAAAGACTGGCGCATGGATCGGTTTCTGCGCAGACTGGAGGCGATGTTGATTGCCGCCAACAAAGATGAGATTCTGATTATTTCTGGTACGGGCGATGTTCTGGAACCCGATCATCACGTGGCGGCTATCGGCTCGGGTGCCATGTACGCTCAGTCAGCTGCGCTGGCGATGAAGAAGCATGCCACGCACTTATCTGCTGAAGAAATGGTGCGGGAAAGTCTCAATATTGCAGCGGATATCTGCATCTACACCAACCACAATCTGGTGGTGGAGACGTTGTAACTACCGGATTTTTTTACCAGGCAGCGTGGCTCCATTCTGATAAAGAATCAATTTTTCAACCACACCATCCTGATTCTTAACAAATTCAACCTGCGCTTCCACAAGTTTCAGATAAAATTTTGAATCGGTCTCTGCATAAATAGTTACTTTGGGTTGTCCGGTTGCCTGCAAGAACAGCGTTGATTCCTCACGAGATATTTCAATCTGAAAACCTGGAGTTAGTTCATACATACCCACATAGTTTTGAAGTGTTTCGAGCGGTACCTCGTAAGGTTTTCTCATGGGCTTCAGTTCATTTTTTTCATTCAAAAGATGAAAGCCCAAATCGTCTGCTCCCGTGTTGGAATTCGTCAGGATTACCACCGCTTTATTTAATGTTTTATCAAATCCAGCAAAGGAACGAAAGCCGCCCGTACCACCATTATGCCAAATGAGACTTTCATCGCGAATGTGCCATCCATACCCTATTTTCATCTTCCCGGCATCTCCTTGCGGGGCATGCGTAATGGAAAAGGCCTTTCCAAGATTATTGGAAGGAGGATTTAGTTGTGCAACAAGGAACTTCATCATATCCTCAGCGTTGGAAACAATCCCTCCGGCTCCGGTTAAAACACTTGCATCATCCCAGGTCCAGGCCTTTACAGGAGTGCTTCCTGAGTAACCGGTTGCCAACAATTTATCATGGACTTGTCCACTGATGAACGTATGACGCATCTCCAGCGGTTTGGCAATGGATTCGTGAATGAGTTTGGCGTAAGGCTTGTCTTCGATGCGGGAAACGATATACCCTAATAGCCCCATTCCCAGATTGGAATATTCATATTGAAATCCGGGTTCGCGAGTCAGTTCACAATTGTTCAGAAATGCGGTCAGTTCGTTTTCGCGATAATCTATATATGGGTTATTGACATCTGCAGGAGCAAAATTCCCGGGCATGCGTGGTAAGCCGGAATGAGCAGACGCCAGGTGACCAATGGTGATGAACTTCCCGTTTTTTTCAGGAAGTACAATCTTGGTAGGTAAATAGGTTTGTGCTTTTTCATCGAACGCTATTTTTTGCTCCAGACTTAAAAGTGCAGCCAAACTGGTAGTAAAGGTTTTTGTGATGGAGCCGATTTCAAATAAGGTACGAGGGCTAACGGGCTCCAGTGTTTTAAGGTCAGCAACACCAAAAGAATAATAAACTATTTTTCCCTGATCATACATTCCAACTACGATGCCGGGGGTTTCCTGAAACGTTACCCGCTGCTGAATCTTTTCTTCAAGAGTTTGGCCATGGGTGATTGTGGAAATGAAGATTGTTAATAGGAAATAGAGTCTCATGGTGTTTGGGGTGGGTTTTCTTCCGTTGTAGAATTTTCAAGCGGGGTATCTTCGATCAGAATAACAAAGGGTTTGAGGTGGGTAGTATGGGAGAGAAATATTTTAATAACACCCAAAGCCGGAATGGCCAGAATCATTCCGGCTAATCCTAAAATTTTTCCCCCCACCAGCAGGGCCACGATGGCTGCCAACGCATTAATACTCACTTTTGAACCTGTAATTCTTGGTGTAATAAAATTTCCTTCCAGAAATTGCACGATAGAAAAAATAAGAATTACTCCCACCGGGTACCATAGGCTGTCTTTCGTAAGCAACGCCATTAACACCGGCAAAGTAGCACCGATAAATATGCCAACATACGGGATGATAGTGAGGATGCCTGAAAGGAGTCCGAAAAAGATGGCATAATCAATACCAAGCAACAGTAATCCAACACTGTTTAGTACAGCAATAATAATGGTCACTAACAGCAATCCGGAAATGTACCCCTGAACAACATTTTCAATGTCCTTTTTCCAGGCAAGTTCTTCTGTTTCGGGCAAGAAGCTGATGAAGAATGCACGGAAGCGGTTGCGATAAATGAGGAATAAAAAAATATAAATCGGTATCTGAACAATCAGCGAAATCATGTTTGTTGTGGCACTCAGCAAGTCGGTGGCATAGCTCCCCAGCATAGTCAATCCATTTTTAAAGAGTTGACTTTGTTCACGGGCGCTCATTCCAAACGACTCTAACAAGGTGTCGCTGATGCGATCGACAAATAGATTGTATTTACTTTCCAGGTTGGGAAGGTCCCGAACCAGGTCACGCATTTGGTGGATGATTAACCAACTCGCCATTAGGAAGAGAAAAAGGGCACCGATTAATACGATAACAATGGCCAGGGTTGCAGAAATTCGCTTTTCCAATCGTTTTACAACGGGTAGCGCTACGATGGATATGATGGCAGCAATTAGGATTGGAACTACAATATCCCGGGCAAGAACGCAGGCTGTGATGATCAACCCAATCACCACGAGGAGTTTGAACGTGTAATCAAGCCTGTTAAATGAGGAATAGGGTTGTTTCATGATCTCAAGTTACGCCTGTTCGATGGCTTCTCTTATTACAGCACAGGCTTTTTTTATCTCCTCATCGGAAATCGTAAGCGGGGGTGCAATCCGAAAGCTGTTCGGATGTGATAAGAACCAATAACAGATGACTCCTTTTTCTTTTGCGTACTGAACAATGTTGTTTACCATCTTTTCATTTTCAAAGTCGAACGCAAACAGCAATCCAATCCTTCGAATGGATTTAATTTTTGGATGTTGAAGCAGTTTTTCAATTCGCTGTCCTTTCTGTTCAACGACTACCAGCAGATTTTCTTTTTCGATGACCTCGAGGGTTGCGAGAGCCGAAGCACAACAAACGGGATTACCACCAAAAGTGGTAATGTGGCCCAGGATGGGATCGTGTGAAAGTGTTTTCATCTTTTCTTCAGAAGCAATAAACGCCCCAATCGGCAATCCGCCTCCAAAGGCCTTTGCTATGGTGAGCACATCGGGCACAATTCCGTAATGTTCAAACGCAAATAGTTTACCGGTCCTGCCCATACCGCATTGTATTTCATCTAAAATGAGCAATGCACCGGTTTCATTACATCGCTTGCGCACAGCCTTCATGTAGCCAGCATCCGGAATGCGCACTCCGGCATCGCCCTGAATGGTTTCCATGATGACGCAGGCTGTTCGTTCAGTGATCTGATGTAGGTCGTCCGGGTTATTGAAATGAATGAAGCGTACATCTGGCAACAACGGGCGGAAGGCCTGCTTTTTCAATTCATTTCCGGAAACACTTAAGGAGCCATGCGTGCTACCGTGATACGACTTACGGCATGCGATAATTTCAGTTCTTCCTGTATAGCGTTTGGCGAGTTTTAGCGCTGCTTCATTTGCTTCGGTACCGGAATTAACAAAGTAAACACAATTGAGAGACGGAGGCAGGAGTGACGTTAACTTTTGAGCTAATTGATTGGAGGCATGTTGAATGTATTCGCCAAACACCATGATGTGCAAATGTTTGTCGAGCTGCTCTTTGATTGCCTTGATAACGTGCGGATGTCGATGCCCTATGTTGCTTACTCCGATGCCGGCAATCATATCCATATATTCTTTGCCATCGGGTCCATAGAGATAAACACCTTCTGCCCGTTCAATCGGAATCATAAAGGGATCCGGTGAAGTTTGGGCAAGCCGGTGCAGGAATGTTTCCGGAGCGTAGTTCATGAAACAAAGCTACAACAGGAATTGAAATGGTAATAAAAAGAAAACCCCCGCAGTTACCCGCGGAGGCTTACCAAACACCCTATCTTAAATATTCTTATAATCGACTGGAAGAAACCGTTGCTGGTTCGCTACGGTGCTCTGTTTCCGTGGGCGTTGCATCGGCCATTGAAAGGGCGATTAAAACACCAATGAGAACGAGCGTTACTAAAACCAACAATTGCCGCATGCGGGCAGAGATACTGATATTTGACATTCCCTTCGTAGCCATGGTCCCTGCGTTTAATTGTCGATCAAAAGTGGGGGCTTTTACTTTAATATTTCTGTAAAAACGAGGTCAAATCATACATCCGTAACTCATAAGGCGATTCGCTGATATGACAGAGATAGTGAGCTTCAGGAAAATATTTAAGTCATTGATAATGAGTGCACTCATGAATTTTACCTTTTGCATCGCCACCATAATGATGTACCATTTGAATGAAACTCTTCATTATTTTATCAGAAACTTGTGCAGTTTTTTCAATCTTCTGACTTCTTGTGAATGAGGACAGAAAGTGAATATTTCAAGGTTCTTATTAAATGAAGAAGAGGCCCTGGGGCCTCTTCTTTTATTTTCAATGTTGAGCTTCTGACTTACTTGGTCTTCGCCAGGGCTTGCGCCAGGTCAACCAATTTATTGGAGTAGCCCCACTCATTATCGTACCAACTTACTACTTTAACGAAATTGTTATTCAGGGCAATGCCGGCCTTAGCATCAAAGATGGAAGTGCGGGAATCGCCAATGAAATCCTGTGATACTACCTCGTCTTCGGTGTACCCCAAAATTCCTTTTAGTTCGCCTTCGGATGCATCCTTCATCGCTTTTTTAATTTCTTCATACGATGCTCCTTTTTCCAGGCGAACGGTTAAATCAACTACGGATACATCGGCCACAGGAACCCGGAAGGACATACCCGTTAATTTGCCTTTTAATTCCGGAATCACCAACGCCACTGCTTTGGCGGCACCCGTTGATGATGGAATGATATTAGAGAATCCGCCACGCCCACCACGCCAGTCTTTCGCGGAAGGACCATCAACCGTCTTTTGGGTGGCTGTAACTGCATGCACAGTGCTCATTAAACCTTCGGCAATGCCATACTTGTCATTCAATACCTTGGCGATAGGTGCCAGACAGTTGGTGGTACAAGATGCATTGGAAACAATGGTATGTTGTGCCGTTAATTTCTTGTCATTAACCCCCATCACGAACGTGGGTGTATCGTCTTTTGCGGGAGCAGAGAAGACAACTTTCTTGGCTCCTGCAGTAATATGCTTTTGTCCATCGGCCTGCGTAAGGAACAAGCCGGTACACTCCAGCACAATTTCTGCGCCCACTTCATTCCACTTCAAATTGGCAGGATCTTTCTCTGCAGTTACGCGAATCTTCTTGCCATTCACAACCAGGTTGTTGCCATCTACAGAAACGGTGCCCTTGAATTTTCCTTGCGTGGAATCGTACTTCAACATGTAGGCCATGTAATCGGTAGTGATAATGTCGTTGATTCCTACCACTTCGATATCCGGACGCTCAACCGCCACTCTAAAAGCCAGGCGACCGATGCGGCCGAAACCATTGATTCCAATTTTTGTCATGATGATGTTGGTTTAAAAATGCGAAGCCAAAAATATACTTCCTGTCACCCAAAACCAATGAAAAGGGGCTTACAGGTTCAACTTTTTTAACGGTTACGTTTGCAATTGCACGGTAGGGATTTATCTTTGCGGCTCCAATTTTTAGAACGGTCCGTTCGTCTAGGGGTTAGGACATCAGATTTTCATTCTGGTAACACGGGTTCGATTCCCGTACGGACTACCCAGGCGGGCAAATTGAACTTGTTTTCAGTTTGCCCCTTTTTATTTGCCTGCAAATCTTTTGAAAGTGAATGGGTTAGTTCAAGGATACCGTTGACCTTGACGGTTCGATAATTCTCAATTTTGCGATCAAAGAGAATTCCACCCGGGAAGGCCAGATCCTGTAGTTGGATCTTCTCATCATACCCACTCAAAACCCACAATTCACTAAGATTCTCGCAGATTTTCAGCGCCCGGTCCACATACTTTTCAGGGTTCGATAATTTATTCTTCGATTCATCCAATTCCCGCTCCACGATGCGGATCTCTTCTCTCAGCTTTGTTCCCACCGTCTCATAGAGGTCGCGATCAATTTCCCCGAAGGCGAACCGCTCCTGCAGCGTTTGCAGTTTCTTATTTAGCTCCCCGAGCTTGCGCCTGCTGACCTCACGAATCTCCGCCCCGGACTGCATCAGGTGTTCATAGGTCAGCAGCAGTTGGTCTTTCAGCATGGGCGTCAAGGCCGGGTCCAGCTGATACTGCAGCAGCAGGTTCCGGTAAAGCTCATGGAAGGCGCGGGCACTGCGGTTGCACTTGCATCCGATCTTGTTGCACTTGTAGTAGTAGAGCCGCTTGGCCTTGACGATGTAGGCGGTGAAGGGCGTGCCACACTCCGCACAGCGCACATAGTTTTTTAATGGAACTTCAATGTTCTTATCCTGCTGCTTGTAGCCGTAGGCATTCTTCTTTAAGGCATCATTGGCCCTGAGAAACAATTCCTCCGATACGATGGGCTCATGCTTGCCCGCCACCACCTGGCCCTCGAGCAAGCCGTGCGAGAGGAACCCGCAATAGAATGGATTGCGGAAGGTCTCTGATAACCGCTTCCCGGTGATGGCCAGGCCCGCCTTGCGGAGCTGGTATGCAATTTCGGTGCTGGTCAATCCCTGCACCTTCAGCTCAAAGGCCTTGCGGATCAGGATGCCCTTCTCGTTGATGACGATGTGCTGCTCCCGGCTGGTGCGGTCATAGGAGTAGCCGACCGGCACCCCGCCGGTCCATTCCCCTTTGAGCAACTTCTCGCGCATGCCGGTGATGCACTTCTCCCGCCGCAGGTCGTTGTCATACTTGCTGAAGATGAACTGGATGTTTTGCTGTAGCACGCCCGAATGGGTGGACACATCGATGGGCTGGGTGACGGAGAGGATGGAGATCCCCCGCTTTTTCAGTTCGGAGGAAATGAAGATGGCATTGTCCCCGGTGCGGCTGAAGCGATCCAGGCTGTAGACCAGAATGAGGGAGACACCTTCCTTCTGGTTCTTGACAAAGCGGATCATGCGGTTAAACTCGTTGCGCTCATCGGTCTTGGCACTCTCATAGGTGCCCCCGAAGAATCCCAGGATGTTGAGGTTGCGCTTGAGGGCATATTCCAGGCAATACTTCTTCTGGGTTTCCAGGCTCTGGTTGGTCTCGGCCTGTTCTTTGGAAGATACACGGGTATAGATCACCACATTGTTGTTGCTGCGGGAGTCGGTTTGCGGCTTACCCTTGCCGAACTGAAGAATTTCCGGATGTTTCATACTGATGTTTTAATTGATTGTGATAGTGTTCAAACAGAATGACGCTAAGACGCTCCAGGCTGTCAATGACCTGGTCGGCCTGTTCATCGGAGCACCCGGCAAAGCGGGGGCACTGACGAAGGCGGTCTCTTGAAATCCGCTGCGGGTCCTTTCCTTTCACAATCATGGAATCAGTTGTGAGCGGAAAGTTGCACTGCTCGCGTGTAGACACTTCACACCATCGGGCGAAGGTGTGCGCGGTAATAAAAGTGATATCCATGAAGCGTATCAATAGTATTAGCGAGAGCGTAAGAGGAAGTGATCTCCTGATCGCCTTTGCGATCACCGAAGGTGTGCCCATGTTGGGATGAGATGTTCTACTCAAAGCATTCATAACAGGCCTTCATCGGCGAAGGAGAAGTATCCTTCCTTGCTCAATACGATGTGATCCAATACGGTGACTTCAAGGAGTTTTCCTCCGTCCCGCAGTTTGCGGGTGAGGTCCCGGTCTGCCTGACTGGGCTGCACATTGCCCGAAGGGTGGTTGTGGGAAACGATCACTGAGCAGGCATTGGCTTTGATGGCGGCCACAAAGACGAGCTTGGGATCCACTACTGTTCCGGTATTGCAGCCGCGGGAGATTTCCACCAGCCCCAACACGCGATGAGCCCGGTTGAGGAGCAGGACTTTGAATTCTTCCACGAACTCCAGACGGGATTCCTCCCAGGTGGAGAGCAGCAGGTTGTAACATTCCCGGGAGGAGGTGATCTGGGGCCGCTCCGAGGGCTTGAGGTTGGTTTTGTAGGACAGCTGAATTTCAGCTACGCGCAGTCTGTTTTCATGGGTGCTTTCCATAATCATTGAAGTTTAATTATGGCGCAGCACCAGGCTTGTGGCCGGAAAGGCGCAAGGAGGAACGGAATAAATGAAGGCCGGTGCGCGAGGGCAAGTGTTTATGCCGGAAATTCCTTGCCAGCCTTTCAGGACACAAGCCTACCTTGGTGCCATAAGCGAAACGAAAAGCCCGGGAAGGGCCTTGGAAGATTTCTGGCGATTGATGCGGATTTCAGAAGCGTGTCAAAGAACGATTTCAGCTAAGCTGCCGTCAGGAAATTATAAGTGTCCCCTGATTACACTCAGCCATTGCTTTACGACAAGCCGCCAGAAGCGCAGTTGCGGGTTGTTTGTCAAGGGTGGCGATGCCGCTGAAAAGAAAAAACAAAGAATCGCCACTGGTCTTGCCCTTGACAAGCAATCCGCAACGGAGCTAGCTTTGCTTGTCGTGAAGAATGGGCCGCGGAACAAACGGCACGGATGGCACGATATGGAATTTTCGGCACATCTTCACTTACCC
>CAZAUN010000015.1:0-115269 GCA_964488465.1 uncultured Ohtaekwangia sp.
AAGTACTACACATTTTAAATACCGATTCTGTCCAACTTATAGGGGGTTAGTACAAACTGATATACAAAACGAGAAAAAGTTTTTTATCAATTCATAGAGCTTTATAAATTCTTCAAATCTTTTTTCCTTCTTAAAGTCAATGTTAATTCTAGGTCTTTGTTCAATCTTGAAGTCTTTTGGAGTACTATTTGTCTTTGCGTAAAACCATAAGTACAAGTGATACTCTTTCCTTTTCAGAAGGGTAATTGGTCTTGGTTGACTGTAGTCAACTGTGAATTTGAATTTTCGAGTGGCTTTATGCTTGATATTAATGCCTGAAACACTTACCCATTCGTCTAAGAGTTTTAGTTCGATAAACGCAGACCCAAGCTTAAATTCATTGATAGTTTTAAAAAACTTAGTTGTTACCGCAAACCTACTTTGTATTTTGAATTCGGCTAGGCCGCTTACGTGAGATGAATAAATTGAATTGTCAAATAGTGAAAATGCGAGATCCTTCTTTGTTATTTGATCTCTTGCATAGCCGTTTATTATTTGAATTTTTTTACTTTTACTCGACTCGTTTATGAAGTAGTCAGCATAATTTTGATTAACCAAAATTGTCAAAACAAGAGTCCCCGATTGGTCAACCTCCAAGTCACCAGGAAACTTATTTGTCGGTTGGTCAGGTGTCCACCAAAACCCCTTGAAGTTTAATTCACTAGTCAAAATTTAATTGTTGCATTGCGGCCAACAATTGTATATAGGTATTTCCTATATACCCTTATTCCAATCTCAATTTAACCTGTTTTCAGCAATTCTCCCGACCCCACCCCTGGTAAATGAAAAACCCCTGCTTTGCAGCAAGGGTTTTTACAGATCGGTTGCCATGAGGTTACGGGTTAGTGAATTTTAAATTCTTTACCTGTGCATACTCCTCGCTGTTCAACCCGAAGATCGCACGCAGGTACTTTTTAATAGCCTGCAGCACCTTCGCCACCGAGTGGCTGCCCCGGTACAACACCTCGTTGCGTTGCACCCGCGCATTGCTCCACCGCACCCGCGCCTCGTACACCCGCTGATTTAGCTGCTGCAGGTGCTGCACATGCTGCACCAACCCGGCTTTGCTCAACGGGGGCTCATTGGCCTCGTACTGCGGTTCACTCTGCACGGCTTCCACCAGTCTGGCGAACCAATCCGCCCGGCTTACATAGGCCAGCTGCAACCGCGACCGCTTTTCCAACGTCTCTCCGGCAGCAACAGCAGGCTCTTTCGGAACCGGCTTCACCCTGCCCTGGAGGTTTTGAACAAACGTCCGCGCATCGGCCAGCTTTTCAGCCGAAGCACCCGAAGCTTCCAACGTACGCAGGATGCTGCTTGCCAGCTTCGGGAGTTGGGCAAACACCTGCTTTCGGTAATTCACTTCGTTGTCGAAGTGCGCCTTGGCCGCAATCACGTGCTCGAGCGACTGGTGTGCGGCTGCCACCAGTGCTGTCAATGCATCCAATCGGAGGTTTGGGCGACCAGGATTGTACTTACCTCCGTACCCGGTGCAGAAGGTCACCGTCCGGGTGAACGCCTCTACATTTCTGACATGTGTCATACTTTTTTTGTTTATGAGTATTGCAACGCACTTCCTCCCGCACTGTTTCAATAAAAATCATAATTCGTGAAAACTATTTTTTTGATGAAAGTATCAACTAAAAAACAACACTTCCGTTTATAGGATTTCTTTGATAAAATTTCAGATTTTGAGTTTCAGGTTTCATACTTACTGCGATAGTCAACCTGAAATTTAAAATTGTCAACCGCACAGTAACATCCGGAATTAGGCGAGGTACGATTCTGAAGTACAGGAGGTAGAATCCAGAAAGGTCGGCACTCCACTTGCTCCATACTCGAGGTAGAATCCGGAAGGTCGCGAAGTAGAATCCGGAAGGATCGGCACTCCACTTGGTTCATACGCGTGGTGCAATCCTGAAGTACGGGAAGTGGAATCCGTAAGGGTCGGCACTCCACTTGCTCCATACGCTAGGTAGAATCCGGAAGGTCGCGAAGTAGAATCCGGAAGGATCGGCACTCCACTTGGTTCATACGCGTGGTGCAATCCTGAAGTACGGGAAGTGGAATCCGTAAGGGTCGGCCCTCCACTTCCTCCATACGCGAGGTAGAATCCGGAAGTACAGGCTTAGAATCCGGAAGGGTCGGCACTCCACTTCTTCCATATGCGAGGTAGAATCCGGAAGTAAAGGCGTTAGAATCCGGAAGGGACGGCACTCCACTTTCTCCATACGCGAGGTAGAATCCTGAAGTAGAGTCGTAAGAAACCGGAAAGTCGCACCGTAGTATCCCACACGATCCCGATAAGCGCATAGAAAATCCCCAATCGTAAATCGTAACTCTTCAATCGTCAATCGTAAATCCCAATTCAATCTTATGTCTAGCGTCTATTTAGTACCTTAGAAGGCTCCAAAAAACTAACCATCCTGCTCATGAAATCACACCTTACCATGCCACTGGGTTTTGTATTTGGCTTGCTTGTACTTGCTGCGTGCCAGCCGGCCGAAAAGAAAGCGCCCAAGCCCAACATCATCGTAGTGCTGGTAGACGACATGCGGTGGGATGAGTTTGGAGCGGCAGGCCACAACTACATCCAGACTCCTAACATCGACCGCCTCGCCCGCGAAGGCATCCGGTTCACGAATGCGTTTGCCACTACGCCCCTCTGCTCCCCTAGTCGCGCCAACTTTCTCACGGGCCGGTATGCCCACGCCAACGGCATTGTCGATAACCAGGCACGGAACGAACAAAGTCATCAGCTCATCACCTTTCCCAAACTCCTGCACGACCAGGGCTATGCTACGGCCTTCGTGGGTAAGTGGCACATGGGCAATGACGATACGCCCCGGCCTGGCTTTGACTTCTGGGCCTCGTTGCGCGGGCAGGGCGAAGCCATTGATCCGGTTTTGAATCTCAATGGGAAGCAACAGACCATTAATGGCTATGTGACGGATATTCTCATCGATCAGTCAGTACAGTTTATAAAACAAAGACGCGACCAACCGTTTTTGTTATACCTCGCCCATAAGGCCCTGCACCCCAACATCGTGCAGCGGGATGACGGCAGTACGGCTGCCATTGGCGAAGGTGGTTTCATTGCCGCTGAACGCCATCGCGGTATGTATGACTCCGCAGTGTTTGCCCGCAGACCGAATTACAATATTCCACCCGTGGATAAACCGGCTCTGGCGCGCTCGCTGGAAGGGCTGCCCCCGCTGAGTGCAGAAACCTCCACGAAAGAAAAAACCATCCGCGAGCGGGCCGAAATGTTGATGGCCGTTGACGAAGGGTTGGGTACCCTCATCACCACGCTCGAAGAACTGGGCCAACTCGACAACACGATCATTGTCTTTACCAGCGACCACGGCTATTGGTATGGTGAACACTGCCTCGATGAGGAGCGGAGGCTGGCCTATGAAGAAGCCATCCGCATCCCCATGCTGGTGCGTTACCCACCGGCCATCAAACCCGGCAGCTCGTCCGACCGCATGGTGCTGAGCATTGACCTGGCACCAACACTGATGGCCCTGGCGGGCGAGGCGCAACCGGATTTGTTTCAAGGAATGTCGTGGCTACCGATCTTTACCGGCAGTGTGTCTGCATGGCGTACTTCTTTTCTGGTGGAGTATTACAGCGACACGGTGTTTCCGCGCATTGTGAACATGGGCTACAAGGCCCTGCGCAACGAACGGTACAAGTACATTCATTATGAAGAGCTCTCCGGCATGGATGAACTCTATGACCTGGCGAATGATCCGTACGAGTTGAAGAATGTGATTCAGGATCCGCAGCTGGAGCAGGTGTTGGGGGAAATGAAAGCGGAGCTGGAGAAACAGTTGACAATGAGCAATTGATAATGGGAAATGAACAATGGACAATTGACAATGGACAATTATCAATGGACAATTATCAATGGACAATTATCAATGGACAATTATCAATTGACAATGATCAATCATGGTTTGTCAGTCTGAGCCTGTCGAAGACTGACTTACCATTCCTATATAAAGCGTCACGGTGGTCGCACTTCGACAAGCTCAGTGTGACAGGCTCCTTTATAAAGCGTCACGGTGGTCGCACTTCGACAAGCTCAGTGTGACAGGTTCCTTATCGCGGGCTGGCGTAAAAAGAAAAACCCCGACTCAACGTCAGGGTCTTTCCGGTTTAGGTTTAGGAAAAAAGTCTTAGTCCCACTTCAACTCCGAGTTCACGGGCTTGGCATCGTGCTCTTCGCGGTCGCGGTGGTCAAAGGCGTTGAAGTCCACTTCGGGCATCAACTCCGTTTTCACATGATTCACGGTGTTGTTCAGGGCTTCTACAAACTTGTTAAAATCTTCCTTGTAAAGAAAGATCTTATGCTTCTCGTAGGTAAAGCCTTCATCGTCCTTGTTATACCGCTTTTTGCTTTCGGTAATGGTCAGGTAGTAATCGTTCGAACGTGTTGACTTCACATCGAAGAAGTAGGTACGTTTGCCCGCCTTCACTTTCTCGGAGAATATCTCTTCTCGTCCGTTTGTCTTGTTCTCTTCCACAGATTCTGAATTTTAGTTAGGTTTTTGGGTAAAAATGGTTAAATCGAAGGTAGTAACTTAAAGTTTCAATGCAAAAAGTCCGGTTGGCTTTTACGAACAAATTGTTTGCGGAACCGGGTACGAGGGGCTTAAATTCATAGAATTTCGAATGGCAGGGATCAAGATTGAAGACATCCGGCTTACCGCAAGCCTGGAATTACTGGCCAAACAATTGGTGGAAGGGTTTATCACCGGCCTGCACAAGTCGCCCTACCACGGCTTTTCCGTAGAGTTTGCCGAGCACCGGCTTTATAATGAAGGGCAGAGTACACGGCACATCGACTGGAAAGTATTTGCCCGCACCGACCGGCTGTTTACCAAACAATATGAGGAAGAAACCAACCTGCGGTGTGTGATTGCGCTCGATTGCTCCTCCTCGATGTATTACCCCAAAGACACCTTGCAGAAAATCCGCTTCAGCATTTATTCAGCCGCAGCCCTCGCCTACCTGCTCAATAAGCAGCGCGATGCAGTAGGCTTGTGCCTGTTCTCCGATACCATCGAGGAGATGACGCCCATCCGCTCCACCCCCACCCACCTCGATAAACTGTTTACCCTGCTCGACAGGCGTTTGCGCGATGCGGGGGGTACGAATAAATCCACCCGCGTGGCGGAAGTGCTGCACGAAATTGCGGAGAAAACACACAAGCGATCGCTGGTGATTTTGTTCAGCGACATGTTTGAAGGCGGTGAGCATGAGGAAGAGATTTTTAAAGCCCTGCAACACCTGAAGCACAACAAGCACGAAGTGGTGCTCTTTCACGTTACCGATCACAACACGGAGCTCGACTTTCAGTTTGAAGAAAAGCCGTATGAATTCATTGACCTGGAGAGTGGCGAGAAACTGATGCTCAACCCGTATGAGGTAAAGGACCAGTTTGTAAAACACTTAAGAGAGTATCACCACAAGTTGAAGATGAAATGCAATCAGCTGAAGATTGATTTCATTTCGGCCAACATTCAGGAAGGTTATTATGAAGTGCTGCAGGCGTATATGATCAAGCGCAGCAAGATGCGCTGATCAGGCTTGCAGTTGTTCGTTGTGCAACCAGGCTTTTTTAGCAAGCAACTCTTCTTTCGTTTCTACCATGTCGGGATCGGGCACACAACAGTCCACGGGGCAAACAGCCGCACATTGAGGTTCTTCATGAAAGCCGGTGCATTCGGTGCACTTGCCTGAAACGATGTAATAGAATTCATCCGATACCGGGGTCTGGGCCGATTTGGCATCGACCTGCGAGCCGTCTTCCAACTCCACGTGGGTCAGTGCCGTGCCTCCGGCCCAGTTCCATTCACGGCCACCTTCGTAGATGGCCGTATTCGGGCATTCCGGTTCACAGGCCCCGCAGTTGATGCACTCATCCGTTATCTTTATTGCCATCCTACGCTAAATTCAAAGGTTCTGACTTACTTTTACCACAAAAATACGGCTCCAGAATCATCTGTCAAAACAGCAACACCCCCCTAATAGTTTAAGCCCTGAATGAATTTAACTGACCGCATCACCGCCTTTGCTTCGCTGGGTCAACGGATGGAAGCATTGACCGCCCCGGAAATGGAAGTTATTACCGAGCGGGCGCGCAATGAAAATGCCTGGTTTACTCCGGAGTCGGTGACGCTGGCATTCACCGGCATTCGGCATTTTCTGCATCGTACTGCCCTGGAGCAGTGGACAAGTCGTTACGCACTGGATGTAAACCCATCCAAATTGGTGGGCGTGGCGATGGCTGGCAACATTCCGTTGGTAGGCTTTCATGATTTTCTTTGCGTGCTGATAGCGGGGCACCGGCTGATCGCCAAAAAAAGTTCGCAGGATGCGTACCTGATTACCCTATTGAGTGACTGGCTGATTGACATTGAGCCGCGTTTCAAAGACCGCATTCAGTTTGAAGACCGACTGAATGCAGCGGAGGCCATGATTGCGACCGGTAGCGACAATACCGCCCGGTATTTTGAATATTACTTTCGTCACCTTCCCTACATCATCCGCAAAAACCGGTCTTCGTGTGCGGTGCTCATGGGTGAAGAAGCTCCGGCTCTGCTCACAGAATTAGGCAAGGATGTGTTTACCTATTTCGGATTGGGCTGCCGCAACGTGAGCAAAGTGTACGTGCCCGAAGAGTATGACTTCTCCACCTTACTGCGTACGTGGGAAGGGTATGCCTCCATCCTCGATCATCATAAATACAACAACAACTACGAATATCAGAAATCCATTTTGCTGGTGAACAGCACACCCTTTCTGGATAATGGCTTTGTTCTGGTTACGGCAAGCGATCGGTTGGTTTCTCCCATTTCCGTTTTGTATTACGAAAGGTATGCAAGTCAGGCCGACTTGCATGCTAAGCTACAACAACACGTTGATAAGATTCAGTGTATTGTTTCTGCCAACGGGTGGTATTCCGGCAGCCTTCCGTTTGGCACGGCTCAGTTGCCGGATGTGGGCGATTATGCCGACCGCATTGACACGATGAAGTTCCTGACCGAGTTGGCTTAAGTATGCGGATTATTTTCCACGCATAATTTCAATCCAACCGGTGTACGACTGATCGGACGCTTTCAGTTTGTAGAAGTAGATACCATCCACGATGTCGTCTCCGCTCCAATCATTCTTATAATCCGTAGACGAATACACTTCCTTGCCCCAGCGGTTAGTGATCATCAACTGCGAGTTGGGGGGCAGGTTGCGGATCACCAGCAAATCATTGGTGCCATCGCCATTGGGCGTAAACACATTGGGAATAAACAAGCCGCAACCGAAACTCGGCTCTTCAATAATCAGGTCTTTGAATGCGGACCGCGTGATACCCACGCAACCATTTACCAACGATTGATCCTGGAAGAGTTGCACCTGGTACGTGCCGAGGGCGAGGCCACCAATAGCAAAGGAACTGCTGGCGGCCTGATCTTTCGTAATCAACCCGGTATGCACCACGGCCCCATCTAGATAAATCTCATATGTGTAATCGGTATTCGCTGTACCAACAAAATCACCCACCGTAATGGTGCCTTCACTAACAATGCATTCATAATTTACGGTTAGAATATTGAAGTCAACAAAGTCGGGCGTCCCGGTGGGGTCGATGGTGAAGTCACCCGTCTTGATACAGGCGGGGTTCGTGTCATCGCCATAGGTAACGATGTAGGTATAGATACCTGCCGGCAGCGAATTGAAAACAAAATTATTGAATTGCGTTGCCTGCACCGGACCATCGATTTCGATCTTTACTCCGATCAGATTAAGTACCGGAACAGCCGGGTTGATATCGAAGGTTACGGTTCCATCGGGTGTGGCCGCACCACAGGTGGCCAATGTTGTTACGGGCACAATACTTACCGTAGCACAATTGTTAACCGGAGCACACAGCGGATCGCCACTGGGCAGTACCGTTACATTCGCCACGGCAGTAAGTTGGGCCGTGCACGTACTTAAAGTAGCCAGTACATTGAACGAGGTATTTGCAGTAAGCGCTCCAGTGGGCAAATTAATAGTAGAACCATTACCGGCTACCGCACTACCAATGGGATTGTTGTTGGCATTGTCGCGCAACTGGTAACTTACCCCTACCTGGGAATTCGCAACCTGAATGACGGAAGTGGAACCAAAGCAGATAGTAGGTGACAGCGAGGTAACGGCAAGAGTAGCATCGGGTGCCGCATTCACGGTAACCGTAGCGGTGGCCGTCAGTTCAGCCGAACACGTTCCGTTAGAGGCCAGGATATTATATACGGTGGTGGTGGTGAGATTTCCGGTGGGCAGGTCAATGGTTGCTCCGGTTCCGGCTACCGCAGTACCCACGGCACTATTATCGGCATCGTTTCTTAACAGATACGTAACACCTGCTTCTGAATTGGCCACCTGAATGTTGGTGCCATTGCCCGTGCATAGCGTTGGCGATTGAGCCGTCACCGCCAGGGCCAAGTTGATAGAGCCTGCTACGGTAACCGTAACCACGGTGGTTAACTGCACCGGTGTGCATACTCCGGAAGAGGCAAGCACGTTGAAACTGGTGGTGGCATTAAGTACTCCGGTTGACAATGAAATAGTAGCGCCATTCCCTACGATGGGAGCTCCTACTGCACTATCGTCCGCATCGCTGCGCAGTTGATAGCTCACCCCTGCTTCGGAGGCAGCAATGTCAATGGAAGCGGTGCCACCGGTGCAAAGTGCTCCGACCGGACCGGTAACTACTAATCCGATGTTGGGATTGATATCGACCGCAACAGTAGCCGTATTGGTTAACTCCAATGAACACGTTCCGTTATCCGCCAGCACATTAAATACAGTGGCTGCAGTTAAATTACCGGTAGGCAAATTAATGGTGGCTCCGGTTCCTGCCACGGGCGTGCCAAGGGTACTGTTGTCTGCATCATTGCGCAACTGGTAGGTAACTCCGGCAACGGAATTGGCAACCTGTATGTTGGTGGCAGAGCCGGAACAAACCGCTGCAGTTTGTGGCGTCACGCCCAGGGTCCCATCAATCACACCCAACACGGTGACAGTTGCAGTTGCAGTTAATTGTACCGGGGCACAAACACCCCGCGTTGCCAGAACATTAAAGGTGGTGGTCGCTGTTAAGGCACCGGTGGGTAAGGCCAGTGTTACACCGGCACCCGGTAAGGCAGCGCCAATCAAACTGTTATCGGCATTGTTTCTTAATTGATAGCTGACACCCGTTTCAGCATTGGCAACTTCGATGGTGGTGGAACCGCCCGAACAAAGCGGAGAAAGTGTAGCGGTTACCGGAAGCGTTATCGTGGGAACATCATCCACGGTAACTGTAAGCGGTGCCCCCGCAGCGGTACCGGTACAGTTAGCATCGGAGACGCTAGTAACGGTATATGTGGTTGTCAGGGTTGGTGCTACGGAAACATCGATTGTACTCGCTGGTGAATTTCCTGGGAACGTAGTGGTGCCGTCAGAATATTGGAAGGTCCACGGTCCTGTGCCAGTAAAGGTAAAGGTGATGTTGGTGGATTGCCCATTGCAAATGGCAGCGGGTCCTGTAACTGCGGCCGTGGGTAAATCATTCACAGTAAGTGTAACGGCTGTGCTTGTACTGGGGCAACCCGTGTTGGTTTCTGTTACAAAGACTGTTGTGGTGGTGGCGGTTGCACTGGAAAAGCCGAGTTGCACATTGGTGGGTGCTACCCCGGTAGTCAGCACGGTGGTGAGTGCAACATCGCTGTACCAGGTGTAGGTGCTGCCTCCATTGGGCGTGGTGATGGTAGGTGCTGTAATGGCATCGCCTACACAATAGGTATTAGGTGTAAAGGTAACAGCCGGTGCGATCGGAGTGGCATTCACCGTAAGTGTGATGGCAGTGGAAGGACCTTCGCAGCCGGGGCCTTTTGTTTCAGTAACATATACCGTTTTGGTAATGACAGCAGCACTGCTGAATCCTAATTGTGCATTGGTAGGATTCGTTCCAGTGGTCAACACGGTGGTTAATCCGGCATCATCGTACCAGGTATAGGTACTTCCGCCCACGGGGGTAGTCACCACAGGAGGTGTGATGGTGTTACCAACACAATACGTACTGGGTGTAAAGGTGATGGCAGGCGCCAACGGAATATCCACAACCGTTAGCGTTACGGAGGTAACGGGGCCATCGCAATTGTTGGGGTTTGTTTCAGTTACAAACACGGTGGTAGTGTTCGCTACAGCACTGCTAAAACCCAACACCGCACTGGTTGGGTTGGAGCCGGTGGTGAGCAAGGTCGTTAAGGCTGCATCGCTGTACCAGTTGTAGGTACTGCCGCCTACCGGAGTAGTAATGAAGGGATCAATAATCGCTTCACCCACACAAATTGTATTGGGCGTAAAGGTTACCCCCGGTGCCGCTGGAAGTGCATTGACCGTGAGCGTGACCGGAGTTGCCGGCCCGGTGCAATTGCTGCTGGACGTTTCGGTAACAAACACGGTGGTAATGTTGGCTGCCGCAGTGCTAAAACCCAACACCCCACTGGCAGGGTTGGTACCGGTTGTTATCAGGGTTGTTAATCCGGCATCGCTGTACCAGGTGTAGGTGCTGCCTCCGGTAGGTGTCGTGATGGCCGGATCGATAATGGTCGTACCAACACAATACGTGTTGGGGGTAAAGGTGACAGCCGGAGCTACCGGCACGGCATTGACGGTGAGCGTAACTGCGGTGGCTGAACTCACACAATTGCTGCTGCTTGTTTCGGTGACAAACACCGTGGTGGTATTGGGCGCAGCGCTGCTAAAGTTTAATTGAAGATTAGTAGGTGTGGTGGTGGTGGCCAACAAACTTGTTAAGCCGGCATCGCTATACCACCGGTAAGTGCTGCCGCCCACGGGCGAGGTAATGATGGGTGCACTGATGACCGCACCAACACAATAACTGCTGGGTGAAAAGGTAACTGCCGGGGCTGCGGGAATGGCGTTCACCGTAAGGGTTACCTGAGTAGCCGGACCTTCGCAATTGCTGGCGGTACGTTCCGTAACAAAAACCGAAGTAACGGTGGCCAGTGCATTGCTGAACCCTAAGGCTGCGTTGGATGGATTGGTGCCGGTAGTTAATAAGGTGGTTAACCCCACATCGGCATACCAACGATAGGTGCTTCCCCCAACGGGTGTCGTAATGACCGGAGGTGTGATTACATCGCCCACGCAAATGGTAGCGGTTGCAAAGGTTACGGCCGGTGCTACCGGAGTAGCATTCACCGTGAGGGTGATGGCGGTGGCAGGTCCTTCGCAATTGGTACCATTCGTTTCCGTTACAAATACTGTTTTGGTATTCACTGCGGCACTGCTAAACCCAAGTTGAACATTGGTGGGATTGGTGCCGGTTGTGAGTTGGGTGGTCAATCCCGCGTCATCGTACCAGGTATAGGTGCTTCCGCCAACCGGAGTGGTAACTACCGGTGGTGTGATGGCATCCCCAACACAATACGTATTGGGTGTAAACGTGATGGCCGGTGCTGTCGGTACCGGATTAACGGTCAGTGTAACCGGTGTGGCGGGTCCCTGACAAGTACCAATGTTTGTTTCGGTGACAAACACGGTGGTGCTATTCGGGGCCAGACTGTTGAAGCCAAGTTGTGCATTGGTGGGATTGGTGCCGGTTGTTAACAGAACCGATAAACTGATGTCGCTATACCAGGTATAGGTGCTTCCCCCCACCGGGGCAGTAATGGTCGGTGCAATGATGGCTTCACCAACACAATAGGTATTGGGTGTAAAGGTAACAGCCGGGGCCACCGGTACGGCATTGACGGTGAGGGTTACTGACGTAGCTGGTCCTGTGCAATTGCTGCTCGAAGTTTCGGTAACAAAAACGGTAGTGACGTTGGCCGCAGCGCTGCTGAAACCCAGTGCAGCATTGGTTGGGTTTGTTCCGGTAGTCAACAACGTGGTTAATCCAGCATCACTATACCAATTATAAGTGCTGCCGCCCGTAGGTGTAGTGATCACCGGAGGGGTGATGATATTGCCAATGCAATAGATCGTGGGTGTAAAGGTTACGGCCGGTGCCACCGGAATGGGGTTCACCGTTAAGGTGACCGGAGTGGAAGGACCGGTGCAGTTGCTGCTGTTGGTTTCGGTTACAAATACGGTGGTGGTGTTAGTTACCAGGCTGCTGAATCCCAGTTGAACATTGGTGGGGGCGGTACCAGTTGCCAATAATGTTGTTAGCCCGGCATCGCTGTACCAACGGTACGTACTTCCGCCTACCGGAGCTGTTATGGTGGGTGGCGTGATTACCTGGTTCACACAATAACTGCTGGGTGTAAACGTAACTGCCGGTGCTGCCGGGATGGCATTCACAGTTAAGGTAACGGTGGTAGCCAGACCCGTGCAATTGCTGCTGGTTGTTTCGGTAACAAATACTGAAGTGACATTCGCAGTAAGACTGCTGAACCCCAGGGCACCATTGGTGGGATTGGTACCGGTAGTTAATAATGTCAATAAAGTGGCATCGCTGTACCAACGATAGGTGCTGCCCCCCACGGGCGTGGTGATGGCCGGAGGCGTGATGAGATCATTTACACAATATGTAGATGGTGTGAATGTTACTGCCGGTGCGATGGGAACCGCATTCACCGTTACCGTGATGGGCGTTGCCGGCCCTTCGCAATTGGCTGCGTTAGTCTCTGTTACATAAACCGTTTTTACATTGGCCACCAAACTGCTGAATCCGAGTTGAGCATTCGTGGGTGTTGTGCCGGTGGTCAGCACCGTTGATAAGCTGACATCGCTGTACCAGGTATAGGTGCTGGTACCGATCGGAGTGGTAATGAAGGGTGGAACGATGGCTTCATTCACACAATAAAAACTCGGTGCAAAGGTTACACCTGGAGCCACCGGGTTGGCATTCACAGTAAGGGTAATGGCGGTAGCCGGACCTGTACAGTTAAAACTGTTTGTCTCTGTTATGTAGACGGTAGTGACATTGGCTGCGGCACTGCTGAATCCGATTGTTCCGTTGGCGGGATTCGTTCCTGTGGTTAACAAGGTTCCTAACCCCGGATCGCTATACCAACTGTAGGTGCTGCCTCCATTCGGTGTCGTTACAAAGGGCGCACTAATGATATCCCCCACGCAATAGGTGTTGGGAGTAAAGGTGATGGCCGGAGCCACCGGTGTGGGATTGACATTGACCGTTGCCGATCCACTCACTGCGGTAGACAAACAACCATTCACATCGGCCACCGAGGTTAAAGTATATGTGGTGGAAGCACCTGGTGAGACGGTAACATCCGTGCCACTGGTGTAGTTGTTAACTACGCCCAGGTTGGCGATGGTGAGTGTAAAGGGACCCACTCCCCCGGTAACATCCACTTTTATGGTGGACGATTGCCCGGCACAAATGGGTGAATTGCCAGTAAGACTTAATACAGCATTGGTAGGTGGTGGCGGTTCTGAAACTGTGATCGGGCCGATCGTCTGACTGCAATTGGTGCCATTGTCAGAAATCACCACGGTATAGTCTCCGGCTGTTAATCCGGAAATGTCTTGTGCCGCGGAAGTAAATCCGTTGGTAGCTGTCCACGAGTACGAATAGTTACCGGTGCCACCCGAAACATCGATGCCAATTTGACCATTGGGCACACCACAACTTGTGCTGTTGATCGGAAATCCAGGTGTGATGCCTGCGGTAATATCCGTGGTGCCATTGATGATGAAGGAGTCATTAAAGTCACTGGGGTTTCCGTCCTGCACGATGACGAAATAAATTCCGGGTTTCAGGTCTTCGGCCAGGTAAGGCACCCCAATCGTCATGGGGATGTTCAGGATGTTTACCGGCCCCAGAATAAATAAGGTGGCTGGGGGAATTCCGGAGGTAACGGTGATAATGACGGACCCGTTGTCTAAGGTACCATCGGTGCCTGGGTTACCGCCTGCATCAAGCAAATCGCGACACGCATCCTTTTTATTGGTGATGGTAACGGTGGGTGACTGCGCTTGTGCCCAGGATGAGAAGAAGGTTAGAAGCAGAAAAAGTCCAAAAAATAATTGCCTTGATTTCACCTGCGCTCAGTTAATCTTAAAATTCAAATGCTTGGTACACCCTTCCGGATTTTGTACATATAAATTGTATTCACCTCGGTCCAGGTTGCTAATGGTATTGCCTTTCCCCTCCAAGCGGTTTTCCTGGGCCTTACTGGAAAACATAAAATAGGTATAGTTTTGAGAAGCATCCTGGTAGTCAAGTTGCACTGCTCCGTTGGGTTGGTTGCCAGTGGTATGGGTTATGGTTAGCTTCACTTCAATCGGCTCGCACTTTCCTTTGTTAGCAACCGGATCAATGGCAGCAGGTACTCCTTGGGATAGGAGCATTAGGAAGGTCATCAAAAAACTGAATTTCAGGAGCTTACTAATCCTCATATAAAGCCTAAATTAAAGCAAGATAAAGGAATCCCTTGGGTCGTGCAAAAGGTTAAAAAATGTCCTTTACTCATGTAAAGCGAAGAATTTGACATGCCAACTTATCTAAAAAATAACACTACGCTTTCCCAACGTAATGTTTTATCAAAAAATGACGTTTTCAAAAACGTCTATTTAATACTTCACTCAAAATAAAGGCCTTCTTAAAACTGGAAGGATTCTTCAGATCCATAACGAATTCATTCCCTACCTTGGCAGCCTTGATCCGCTTCTTATATTTCCCAAACTGCTCAAAGGAAACCTTTGTGTCCTCCACGTGCATGGATTCTTCCAGGGATTGTTTATTAAAGGCCTCGCGCTTGGCGCGCTCATAAGTCTCGTAAATCTCGTCTTCGTTGCGGTAATCCGTCTTTTCCAGTACCTCGGCCTCGTCTTTCAGGTCATCATCATAATCCTCCACTTTGTCATATTGCGTGGCCTGGGGAACGGGCACCGGAGTTACCGTTGGAGTTGGCTTGGGATTGGGTGACTTGGCGGCCTGAATTTCGCGCAACAGATCTTCAAAGCTTATAGGCTTTTCTGCAGGACTTTGGGAATCCGGGTGTTCGGGTTCTAAGGGCTGTGGTTTTTTCTTGTTCGCCCGCGCGATCAGCGTGATAACAATTACGATTAACCAGATCCAGAATTGATAGTCCATGCTGTGGTCAAAGGTATCGAAATAATTCGAAAAAAGGGCTTTTCACCAACTATTTGCATGGGATAAAATGTGGATGAATTGGGTATCACTCATTTTCCAAATGCCGATCCTCCGGTTATCTTTGCCATCTTATTTTTTCAACCACTAAATTCTAATAGTTTTCATGCAATTATCGAAGTTGGAGATCAAGGGATTCAAGAGTTTTGCCGATAAAATAGTTATCAATTTTGATGAAGGAATTACCGGTATCGTAGGGCCCAACGGCTGTGGCAAGTCGAACGTTGTCGACTCCATCCGCTGGGTGTTGGGTGAGCAGAAGACCAGTGCCCTGCGCTCGGAAAAGATGGAGAACGTTATCTTCAACGGCACCAGCCAACGATCGGCACAACAGATGGCCGAAGTGTCTCTGACCATCAACAATACGAAGAATATCCTGCCCACCGAATATTCGCAGGTGACGATTACCCGCAGGCTGTACCGTTCCGGTGAGAGCGAGTACCTGCTCAACGGAGTGGCTTGCCGGTTGAAAGACATCACCAATTTGTTTCTGGATACCGGTGTGGCTTCCAACAGCTATGCCATCATTGAACTGGGTATGGTGGACGACATTCTCAATGATCGCGACAATTCGCGCAGGATGTTGTTTGAAGAAGCGGCCGGCATCTCCAAATTCAAGAAGCGCAAGAAGGAAACGCTAAAGAAGCTGGAAGACACCGATGCTGACCTGGAACGGGTGGAAGATCTGCTGTTCGAGATTGAAAAGAATATGAAGAGCCTGGAGAAACAGGCCAAACAAACCGAACAGTATTACAAGATCAAGGAAGATTATAAGGAGAAGAGCATCAACCTGGCCAAGGTGGTGGTCAACAAGCAAAAGGACACGTTTGCTTCGGTGCAAAAGCAGGTAGAGCAGGAGATGGACCGGAAGACCAAATTGACGGCCGAAGTGGCCGACAAGGAAGCGTTGATTGAAAAGTCAAAAGCAGAGTTAATCATCCGGGAAAAGACCCTGTCCACACGTCAGAAATCCATCAACGAGTTTGTTGCGAAGATCCGCCAGTACGAAAGTGAGAAGCAAATCAAGAACGAGCGACTTCGCTTTTTAAATGACCGCGTCAATAACCTGAAGGAACAAATCGATCAGGACAAGAAGAGCAACGAGCGTGCGCGCTTCAGCATTCAAAGCCTGGAGACGGAGCGGGAGGCAGCGCATCAGGCCTTGAAAGAAATTTCGGACAAGGTGGAAGCCTTGAAAGCAGAGTATGAAGCCCAGAAAGCATCCACCTATACGTTGCAGGGCGAGTCGGATGCCTTGCGCCAGGTGTACCGCGCCAAACAGGAAGAATCCTTTCAGCTTAACAAGTCGCTGGAGATCCGTGACATTCAGATCTCCTCCTTCAAACAGGAACTGGAGCGCACCACTTCAGATACATCACAGCAAAGTGCCAGCATAGCCGAGTTTGAGAAGAAGACGGTGATCCTGAGTGATGAGATCAAGGAGAAGAATGTTTACCTCGACAAGTTGAAGCGCGAAGAAGAAGACGTATTTCAGCGCATCTCGTCTTTGGAAAAAACTATTGACATGATTCGCGAGGAGATGACGGAGACCGGCCGCAAGCTCGATGCGCGTCAGAATGAATTTCAACTCACCAAGTCGCTTGTCGAAAACCTGGAAGGCTTTCCGGAAGCGATCAAGTTTTTGAAGAAGAATGTAGGGTGGACCAAGAATGCCCCCCTCCTCTCCGATATCCTTTCCACCAGTGAGGAATACCGGGTGGCGATTGAAAACTACCTGGAGCCCTTCCTGAACTATTACATTGTAGAGCATGAAGCCGAGGCGTATGAAGCGATTAATATCTTAAGTGATGCCAGCAAGGGCAAAGCGAATTTCTTCATCCTTGATTCCTTTGACAAGTTCACGCCAGCGCCCATTCAAATGTATCCAAATGCTTTTCCGGCTACGCAGATCATAGAGTTTGATCCGAAATACGGCAAACTGATGGCCTACATTCTGGATAAAGTGTATGTGTACGAAGGCGATGTGAAAAGCATGCCGGCTGATGAGAACACCTTCATCACCAAGAGTGGAAAGGTAACGAAGCGCAGGTTCAGCGTATCCGGAGGTTCGGTAGGCCTTTTTGAAGGGAAGAAAATCGGTCGGGCCAAGAACCTGGAGAAGTTGGACAAAGAAATCAAAGACCTTACCAAAAAGGTAGAAGATATCCGCCATTCCCTGGTAGACCGCCAGCGCGAATTGGAGCGCCTGCGCAACAACACGCTAAAGCAGCAGATTGAAGAGGCCCAGAATGCCATCAAACTGGTCAATGATGAATTCATCTCGGTGCGCACCAAGCAAGAGCAGTTCTCCAACATGCTGAGCAGTGCCGATTTGCGCAAGGAAGATATCATCGAAAAGATCGAAACGCTCACCCAGGAGCTGGAAGACCTGAAACCCAAGGCCGAGCAGGCGCACCTGGAGCTGGCGCAGCAGGATGAAAAGCTGAAACTGATCACGGCCGAACTGAATGTTCAGAGTGAATTACTCAGCCACAAATCTTCGCACTACAACGAGCAGAACATCACCTTCCACCAACAGGAAAACCGGGTGAAGAGTGTAGATCAGGAAATCCGCTTCAAGCAGGAGTCGATGGAGCAAAGCAGTTTGCGCATTGAAACCAATACAGAGGAACTGAAGAAGAACGAAGAGGAAATTCGTACCATCATTGAAACCACGCAAAGCAACGATGAGGAACTCATTGCCATGTATGCGGAAAAGGACGAGATGGAGAAAGGGCTTAGTGAAGCCGAGAAAGAATACTATTCGGGCCGTGGTGAAATTGATCAGTTTGAAAAGGACTTGCGCGAGATACAACACCAGCGCCAGAACATCGATACCCTGTTGATGGAGTTGCAGAACCAACTCAACGAAAGCAAACTGCAACTCAATTCGGTGAAGGAACGATTGAATGTGGAGTTCAACATCGACCTGGATGCGGTGCTGGCCAATGCCACACCAGAAGAAGCCGAGCAGCTGGCGTTATTTGATGAAGAGAAACTTCGCAATGATGTAACCCGAATCCGGGAGAAACTTGACAACATGGGACCCATCAACCCGATGGCCATGGAGGCGTATACGGAGATCAAGCAACGCAACGACTTTATCATTGCGCAGAAAGACGACTTGCTGAAAGCGAAAGAATCGTTGTTCAGCACGATCAGTGAGATTGAAGGGGTAGCCAGTGAAACCTTCATGCAAGCCTTCCAGCAGATCAAAGAACACTTTGTAAAAGTATTCCGCTCACTCTTTAATGAAGGGGATGATTGCGATCTGAAACTGGCCGATCCGACCAAACCGCTGGAATCTGAAATTGACATCATCGCCAAGCCGAAAGGCAAGCGGCCGTTAACGATCAACCAGCTTTCGGGTGGCGAGAAGACGCTGACAGCCACGGCCCTCCTCTTCTCGATGTATTTATTGAAGCCGGCCCCCTTCTGTATTTTTGACGAGGTGGACGCTCCGTTGGATGATGCAAACATTGATAAGTTCAATCACATCATCCGTATGTTCAGCAAAGATTCCCAGTTTGTAATTGTTACCCACAACAAGCGCACGATGACGACTACCGATGTGATCTATGGGATTACCATGGTGGAGAAAGGCATCTCGCGGGTTGTTCCGGTGGATTTGAGAGAACTGGCGTAATGGTTAATTCCTTTACCTGTAAAGGTAATGATTGCCAACTCCGATGGGGTTGGCAATTTTTTTTGAAATGGTCTGATCGCATTACTGGAACACCCGTACGTAATCCACCACCATGCGTTGTGGGAATACGGTTGAAGCATCGGGGCTTCCAGCCCACTCACCGCCTACCGCCACATTAAAGATGAAGAAAAATTCTTTCGTAAACGGCACCAGGTCTGCAGGAGTAATATCGATGGTGTGATAGTGCTCGTCATCGAGATACCATTTTATTTCAGTAGGCGTCCATACAATGGAGTAAACATGAAACTCGTCTCCCAATACCTTGCCATTCTGCAACCCTTTCTTTCCGCCATAGGATACATGTTGGCCGTTGAATTCCCAATGAACCGTTCCATACGCAACACTGTCACGTCCGCCCCCGCCCACCGTTTCCATGATATCAATCTCACCACATTTGGGCCATCCGATCGTTGAAAAAGAGGAACCTAACATCCACAATGCGGGGAATAGCCCTTTGCCTTTGGGCATCAATGCCCGGATGTCGATGCGACCATACTTGAATGTTTTTTTGTTTTGTGTTGTCAGGCGAGAGGAGGTGTAGATTTTACCTTCCATCTTTTCAACCTTGGCTTTAATAATCAGGTAGCCATCCTCCACGGTAGTATTTTGTTGTTTATAATATTGAAGCTCATTATTGAAAGGACCCAACTCGTAATTCCAATACGCTGTATTGAGTTGATTGCCGACAAACTCGTCCTGCCAAACGAGTGTCATGCCCGGGTAACTGGTGGGTGTTGTATAGCCGGTTGGGGAAATAGGAAGTTCTTTTACTTGAACAGAAATATTTTGACTCTTTTCAACTGAACGATTGTCCTCCGAAAAGGCTTGTACCCGTATTGTATAAGTGCCTGATGAAAGGTATGTATGGGTAGTGTTCCCGTTCGTTAAGGTCAATGGCTCGTCCAGGCCTTCACCAAAATAAAATATAAATTTAATCGCATTTTCTGCGGTTGCTCTAAAAGTAACAAGACCAGATCCATCCGTAGAGATGATGGTTTCTACGAGCAGATTGCGAACGGTTATTTCCTTTTGAGGTTCCTCATTTTCCTTACACCCAAAAAAAATTAAAAGTATAAAAACGACTGGCAGAAAATCCTTTGAAAATTTCATGTTGCTTAGCTATACCATTAAACACGATCTGTAGTGAAGATACTTATTATTAGTGAGTCCGGAAAATTTTGATCAATAGATTGCAAATCCCTTACATACCTGCTGAAGGGTTCGTTCTTTCAACTTCGCGATTACCAACTAAGTAAAGATCAATCAACCGGCTAAAATAAATTTACAACTCTACCCGTTTCATTTTGGGGGCTAGCCAATGCATCAGCAGCCAGGCCCACACATAAGCCAGGCCGCAAATGAGGAAAAGGATGTTATAACCAACTGTAATGTTGCCCAACACCTTATAATGATTTAATAAATGACCCACTAAAAGAGGAAAAAGAATTCCACCCACGGAGCCGGCCATCCCGCCAATACCCACCACCGAACTGACAGCCTTCTTAGGAAACATATCGGAAGTGGTGGTGAAGATGTTTGCACTCCACGCCTGATGAGCCGCTGCCGCCAGGCTCATTAATGCCACAGCAATCCAGACCTGATCAACATACCGTGCAGTCATGATGGGAATAACACAAATCGCAAACAACAGCATTGATGTTTTGCGCGCCTTAAATACCGGCCACCCTCTTTTAATAAGCCAAGAGGAAAGATAACCGCCACCAATGCTTCCGATGGTACAGGCTGTATAAATCGCAGCCAGTTGCAGGTTGGGCTTTCGGAAGTCGATGCCGTAGACTTCACTGAAATACGAGGGTAACCAGAAGAGTAAGAACCACCAGATGGGATCGGTAAAAAACTTTCCGAGAATAAATGCCCACGTCTGGCGGATGCCGAGAAGTTTGATCCACGGAATTGGCTTACCGGTATCTTGCTGTTCATCTGCATCGCTATGGATGTGTTCAAATTCCTGTTGCGATAAACGCTTTTGGCGAGCCGGGATTTCATAAAAGATCCACCACGCAATTAACCAGACAAAACCCAGACAGCCCGTCCAGATGAATGCCTCTTGCCAACCATAGACACCTAAAATCCAGGGCACCACCAAAGGTGCCACCACGGCCCCGATGTTCGTACCCGAATTAAAAATACCTGCGGCCAGGGCACGTTCCTTCTTAGGAAACCATTCAGCAACGGCTTTGATCGCGGTAGGAAAGTTGCCGGCCTCACTCAGGCCGAGTAACGCCCGCATAAAACCAAACCCAAACGTGGTACGCGCAAGGGCATGCCCCATGGCCGCCAGACTCCAGAAGAATACAGAAATGGCATAGCCCATCTTGGTGCCCACCCAATCCACAATCCGCCCAAACACGAGGTATCCCAGTGCATAGGCGGCACTAAAGGCCATTACAATGTTTCCGTAATCAATCTCACTCCAATTGAATTCTTTCTCCAACACCGGCTTCAACAGACTCAACACCTGCCGGTCCACGTAATTGATGGTGGTGGCCAGAAAGATCAGTCCGCAGACAATCCATCGGTAGTTGGGCCAAGGTTTAGGAGTTTCAGGCATTATAAAGGATAAGGGATTAGGCGTTGGGTTTTAGGCATTAGGCAGCATACTTACTTTAAACTTTAAACTTTGAACTTTAAAACCCTTACACTCCTGCATACGCACTGAAGGCTCCATCAACCGGCACCACGATGCCCGAAACAAATTTTGATGCATCCGAACATAGCCAAAGCAAGGTGCCACACAACTCATCGGGTTCACCAAACCGGCCGAAGGGTGTGCTTCGAATAATCGACTGACCGCGCTCGGTTAAGCTGCCATCAGGATTGGTAAGCAGCGTACGGTTCTGTTCGGTAAGAAAGAAGCCGGGTGCGATGGCGTTCACCCGAATGCCTTCCCCAAACTTTCGGGCCATCTCCACCGCCAACCATTGCGTGAAGTTGCTGACCGCTGCTTTAGCGGCACCGTACCCTACCACACGGGTAAGGGGTCGGATGGCCGTCATGGAAGAAATATTAATAATGACTCCTTGCTTCTTTGCTACCAGCGTTTCTCCAAAAACCTGTGCAGGCAATACGGTACCGGTTAAGTTCAAGTCCACCACTTTCTGAAAGTCTTCGATCTTCAGATCTAGAAACGTTTTATCCGGCATGACTACTGCGCCCGGCATATTACCTCCGGCACAGTTGATCAGGATATCGATTGTACCAAACTTTTCCAACACTACGGCTTTAGCGGTTATCAATTGTTGTTCATTCAACACATCGGCCGAGATGCCGATCGCATTGCCCCCGCTGCGAATGATTTCCTTGGCGAGTTGATCGGCTGCCTCCTTTCTTCGACCCACTATGACCACCGAAGCACCCGATTGGGCAAGGGCTTTACACATCGCACTACCCAGTACACCGGTGCCTCCAGTGACAATGGCTACTTTTGATTTCAGTCCAAACAACGATTCGAGATACATGGAATAGGCGTTAGACGTTAGACATAAGACTTAAGACTAGTATCAGTCTTTCAACTTTTAACTTTTAACTTTCAACTTTTAACCTGACAGCTTTTCGTTCCTTGTTGCTTTGATAGGCTGCTTCGATGAGGTGGATCACATCCCGGGCCTGCTCAGGCTTTACAGCCAGGCTTGCTCCTTCCCGGATCGCTGCATATACATTGTCGTAAAAACCCAGGTAGTTACCGGGAATCGTTTCGATGGACTTCTGAACATGCGTTCCGTCAATCGTGGTATTCAATTGACCCCAGCATTCTTTTGGAAGCGTTCCCCAGTCCCGGCCTCCGGGCAGTTGCTTCTCCTTCAATGCCTGTTCTTGCGGATCCACGTTGCTGCTTGTTACAAAAGAGCCTTCGGTGCCGTGCAATTGGTAGCGCGGGCCGGGTATGCGCACCAAATAGCTTGACTTGACGATCACATTCAAATCCGGATAGGTTAGCCGCAGATCATAATAGTCATCGACTTGCCCCCCGGTGCGTTGGATACCCATGCGGGCATCCACCGCATCAGGCATGCCGAATAATACCAATACCTGGTCCAACATGTGGGAGCCGAGGTTGTACAGAATTCCTTTACCCACACCCGATTCTTCCTTCCACGAATCTGGTTCAATATAATTTCGGAAACGATCGTAATGCGCTTCGAACTCCACGATGCGTCCTACCCACCGGTTGTTGATCACGTGCCGGAGGGTAAGGAAGTCGCCATCCCAGCGCCTGTTCTGAAATACCGTGAGTACTTTGTTTACCGATTTTGCTAATGCAATCAGTTCATCTGCTTCTTTGATGGTTACCGTAAAGGGCTTCTCTACCACCACATGCTTCCCTGCTTGCAAGGCCTGCGTTGCCTGCTTGAAATGCAATTCATTTGGCGTATTGACAATGATGAGCTCGATCGTTGGATCCTGAATCGCTTCCTCCACTGTTCGCACCACCCGGCAGGTGGGATAGTGTTGTCTTGCCGTATCCTTTGTCCGCTGAACAACCACCGCCAACTCAAATCCAGGGTGGGCATGCAACAACGGAGCGTGAAACACCTCGCCCGACATGCCATAGGATAGGATCGCAGTTCTAATCGGTTTCATTACACCTGAAATTGAAAATAGTGATGCACATTGTTGTAACAGACATCTTGTACGAGTTGGCCGACTAACGAAAGATTATTGGGCAGTACACCTTTTCGCACATCCTCGCCAATCAGGTTGCATAAAATTCGTCTGAAGTATTCATGCCGTGGAAAGGAAAGAAAACTGCGGGAGTCTGTAACCATACCCACGAAGCGCGACAGCAGGCCCATGTTAGAAAGTGTGTTCAATTGTTTTTCCATCCCGTCCTTCTGATCCAGGAACCACCAGGCGGACCCCCATTGTATTTTTCCCGGCCCTGAGCCATCACTAAAATTCCCCACCATGGTAGCAAACACTTCGTTATCGGCCGGATTGAGGTTATATAAGATTGTTTTAGCAAGCTGATTGGTTTGATCCAACTGATTCAGAAAATCCGAAAGTCCGCGCGCCTGGGCGTAATCTCCAATGGAATCAAACCCGGTATCAGGACCCAGTTGTTGCAGGAGGCGGGTATTGTTGTTGCGCATGGCACCCAAGTGAAATTGTTGGATCCAGCCTTTCTTATGGTAGAGTTTTCCGAGTTCATACAATACTGCATTCTGGAAACTAAATCGTTCTGCCCGGGTGAGGAAAACTCCCGAACTGACTTTCTCAAATACTTCTTGTGCCCGCTTACTGTCTTCCAAGGCATACCCGATGGATTCCAATCCGTGGTCGGATGCGCGGCATCCAAAGGAATCAAAATAATCGATTCGTTTACTCAAGGCCTGGACAAGATCATCGTACGATTGAATGGATATGCCGGCTGCCTTCCCCAATTGACTGACGTAGGTTGAAAATGCCTGCGGATCACTGGTGTTGTAAGCTTTGTCAGGTCGAAATGTTGGAAACATATTGATTCCATTTTCCTGTTCGGCAACCTGCTCATGATACATCAAAGAATCGATGGGGTCATCGGTCGTACAAACCACCTGCACATTCATTTTACGCAACAGGGCTTGCACCTGGAAATCATCGTGTTGCAACATGGCCGAAGCCTGCTCATAGACGGCATCAGCAACCTGTTCATTCAATAAGGTGTTGATCCCAAAATAGTTTTTCAACTCGAGGTGTGTCCAATGATACAAGGGATTGCGCAACGTAGCCGGAACGGTTTTCGCCCAGGCCCTGAACTTTTCCCGCGGCTCTGCATCGCCAGTACAGTACTTCTCGGGTATTCCATTGATGCGCATGGCCCGCCACTTATAGTGGTCGCCTTCGAGCCAGATGGCAGTTAGGTTTTCGAACTTCCTGTTTTCGGCAATGTCTTTCGGAGACAGATGATTGTGGTAGTCAATGATCGCACAGGAATTGGCATAGTGCTGGTAAAGCTCGCGGGCAGGCTCGTTGTTAAGGAGAAAGTCTTTTCCAATAAAGGAGTCGGCCATGGATTGCGATTCAGCGTTGGTTCAAGTTAATAAATTATCGATTTGAAAAAGAGAATGCCGCATCATGAGCCAGGATCGCCCTTATTTCAACTCCCGGATCTTAATGCTCCGAAAGGAGACTGCATCGCCATGATCCTGCAACAGAATGTGCCCTTGTGGTGCCATTCCGAATCCTTCCCACACATTGTATTTGCTGCGTGCCACCAAGGCATAGAAAATCGGAGTGCCCCGTTGGTATTCCACAATCTTTCTCCCGTTTAACCAATGTTCAATTCGGTTGTCAGGATACACCCGGATTCGTCCTTCATTCCATTCGCGCGGAATATCGGAGATCTTCAGTGAAGGTATTAAATCGTACAGTGACCCGAGGGTACGATTGCCTACCACCCCTTCCTTTGCATCGGGATGCCGGGCATCATCCAGAATCTGATATTCCAATCCAATGGCCGAACCCGTTGACAAGAACTTCTCATCGACAAAATACTTCACCCCGCTGTTGGCCCCTTGTGTAAATTTGAAATCAAACGTCAATTCAAAAGCTCCAAATTTCTCTTCCGTGATGATGTCGCCCCCATTGGTGGATTCACCGCCACCGGAAGGTTGTACGGACAGCACACCCTCTTTTATCTCCCAGCCCTTCTCTGGAAATTTTTCTTTAAAGGCCCCGCGCCAACCTTGTGTTGTAGCTCCATCCCACAACAACCGGAAGCCTTGCTGTTTCTCGAGGTCTGACAACGTGTTGGGTACCAGGTTCACCACTGTAATATCCGCAATCGGCCGGGGTTGTAAGTTTTCTGTTTGGATGCGGATGTTCTTCCAGTACGTCTTCTTGCCTTCGTCTTCGGAGCGGTAGACCGAATGTACTTGCAAGCCAATTAATCCTTTCAGACTGGCCTGGTCAATCAGGTGTGCAACCGGTACATCATTCACCCAGGTGCGGATGACGGAACCGATACATTCGATGCGATACGTGTTCCAATCGCCCCACTTGTACGCTTGCTTTGCTGCCGGATTTAATTCCACCGGATAAAGCCATCCTCTTCGGGCTTCATCATAAATACCCCCTGACCACCCGCGCTCGGGGCGATGATCCACTTCCATTTGGTATCCATATACCCGTCCATCCTCAGGCTTTTGCAAGCTGCGAAACTGAATTCCGGAATTGATACCAGCATCAATTTTCACCTGTACTTCCAGTATAAAATCTCCATACTCAACTTGTGTTGCTAAAAATGAATTGGGAGAATCCTTTACGCACGTGCCCACGATCATCCCATCCTGTACCTGGTACATGGCTTTGCCGTGAGCCATGCGCCAACCGGAAAGGTCTTTGCCATTAAACAGGCTGATCCACTTCTCCTTCGGAGGCATGGCGAGTACCTGCATACTCATAATTATCCATCCGAACAAGGCCAAGCAATTCTTCATATCCTTACAGTTTCATTTCCCATCCTTTTTCATAGGAGCGACTCCACAACGCATCAGCTTCCTTATTATTCTTAATGCGACCCGATGTCGTATCGCAATACAAAGCTTGCCCCGTGCGATAGGCAATATTACCTAATTGAGGCAAGAGCGTTGATTTATGGCCTTCGCTGATCGGGGAAGTATGTTTAGTCTTCCCCCCAATGGCGTCTACAAAATTCTGAAGGTGTAAACTATCCAACTTCTCGCCCATGCCCATCGTGTTGGTTGCATCGGCTTGCTGTAACGTAGTCTTCACGTCCTTCACAAGCTTACCACCCAGTTCGTACACTTTATAATCATCGCCACCGGGCATGACCATCGTTCCTTTTTCACCATAAAAGATTACACCCCGTCCGCTTTTCATCTCGTCAAAGTCATTGCAACTCCGGCCCTCCCACAGCATGGCGGTATTATTTGGAAACTCATAGGTGATCGTTTGTGTGTCGGGTGTTTCCCAATCATCCTGGAAGGCGAACCGGCCACCGGCCGAAATCACTTTCGATGGATATTCCACACCGAGGCCCCAACGCATGACATCAATTTCATGCGTGCCGTTATTCAAGGCTTCACCAGTGCCCCAGTTCCAGAACCAATGCCAATTGTAATGAATCAGGTTGTCTTTGTACGGTTTGCGCGGAGCAGGTCCTTGCCAGAGTTCATAATCGAGGTGCGTGGGCACCGCAGTGGCTTTCCCTACTCCAATTGACTTGCGGGCATTGGCATACCAACCTTTTGCAAAATATACCCGGCCGATAATGCCCTGATGTAATTCCTGAATGCCTTCCATCACGCGGGGAAAAGATCTGCGCTGATTTCCCATCTGAACAACTTTATTATACCGGGTAGCGGCAGCTACCAGCATCTCACCCTCAGCCGGATTGTGGGAACAGGGCTTCTCGACATAAACATGCTTGCCGGCTTTAAGGGCCATGAGTGTTGCCGGGGCATGCCAATGATCGGGTGCGGCAATCACGATGGCATCCACATCTTTCTGTTCCACTAATTTGCGAACATCTTTCTCCCCTTTCGGACGTTTGCCGGTGAGTTTTTCAATTTCTACGATTGTTTTACTCATCACGTTGGCATCCACATCACAGATGTAACCCACTTCTACGGAAGGTAATTGCGCAAACATGCGGGCCAGGTAATGGCCGCGGCTGTTGGTGCCTACTACCCCCACTACTACTTTCTCATTGAACGAACCTTTCCAACTGAAGGCCGGTGCCGTAAGTAACACGCCCGCTCCAGCCAATGCTGATTGTCTGATAAAATGCCTGCGATTGTACATGGGATTTCGATTATTGCAGCGATCAAGTTGCTTACAATAATTGAAATATCATAGTTGAAATGGAGGAAAGGGACGGGCTATTTGCCGATGGTCAATTCAATTTCACAATCTTGCCGGAAACGCTTGTATGGGGTGTTGGATGTGCTGTATAGAAATACACCCCGTCTTGTAAATGACTGGTTGGCAGCTCCAGATGATAGGTTCCTGGAGCCTGGTGATGGCGGGATTGTACTGAAATTGATTTTCCAATTGGATCGAACAAGTGAAGCGTAAAGGTACCCGGCTGCTCCATCGTGTACTCCACCTGCAATTCGCGCTCAAATGGATTGGGATAAACCGTGACGGTGGAGGGTTGCGATTCCGATTCCATGCCGGTGATCACGGATGGCATGTTGTTATCCAGCCAGGTCATGCGATTGGTTACCCAGGTCTTCAGCCAGTTTACTTCCTCCTGAAAGGTAGCCCCGATGTAATAGTTCGGCCATACATACTGACCCAACACAGGCCACTTTTGAAAATTCCGATAGGCAGACTCAGCATTTAGAACAGCATACACCGAATCGATATAAGCAAGAATTTTTGGAGTACTGTATTGATTGGCCCGAAGTTCCGTCCAACGGGCAGCCAACTGGCTCCTGTAATCTTTATCCTGGTACAAGCGGCTCCACCAGAACGGAATCAACCAAAAATCCTGCGGACAAACTGAATTGAATCCGGTCACCCACCCTTCCGGATTTCCTTGCGTGCAATAATTGGCATTGCCAAAGCCCAGGTTAAAATCCCAAACGGGTCCCATGTTCAGCTTCCCACCCTCCGAATCTTTGTCTTTGTGCAAGTAGGTGCTGAGTCGATAGCCATCCACGTTCTTACTCACTTCATTCACGATAAAGAAATCTATAAAGGTGGCAATATCGATGTATTTGGTATACCCCAGTACCGGATCGGTGAATGAGAGCCCATACAAGGTACCTTCAAAATTGGCCATGTATTGTTGGATGTAGTTCCGTTGCTGAGTTGTTATCTCAGTAGCACCCGGATAATCATAGATGAAGTAAATGGATTGATTTCCGCTGCGACCTGGGGGTGGATAAGAAGAAGCCCAGCCTGCATTGTCGTTGCCTGTTTGCTTGTCCAACTTAATGATGTAACCACCTGTCAAATCATCCCCTGTATTTTCAGTGGGTTCCAATTTGCTGATGTCAACGCGGTTATTATCGCGCTTTACTTTTTCAATTAGTACATAGACGCCTTGATATTGGTTATTGATAACCACTTCACAAAAACGGGTACGGGGCGCATAGTGTCCCAGGTCGCGTGCCAGCTTGTAAGCCAGCACATCGCGCATCAGGCTTTTGTCGTTATACGGTGCAAACAACACCCAATCTTCTTCGGGTGGCATTCCAAGCAAGGGAGCACTGATGCCGTTGCCCAAGGCATCTCTTAATTCGATTCCATATTGCTTTTTAGGAAACATCTGCGAAGAGGAACCTCGGATTTCGATCCCGATTTTTCCGTTATAATTATTGAATGGATCCGTAAGGTTGTTTCGTTGGCCCGGCCCGTTATCAATCACGCCCATGTCGGCTGTTATCTTGGGCTCATCGACAATGGTTTGAAAATTTGTATTGATTACAATGATGGGGAGGTTGGAAGAAGTAAACGACTGCGCATACCCTCCATAGGAAATCAGCAAAAATGCTAACCAAAAACCGCTTCGTTTCAACTTCATGATCACAATGACCCCAAAGTTCGGAAAAGAATTGGAAATGGCATTCTTATTCAGGTACCCGATTTAGGAGCTCGGACAACATCCGCTGCTCTTTCCTTGAATCCCGTCCCGAGGTAATACCGCTTTCTGTAAACAGTTGCTCCTTCCAAGACAATCCAAACTGATACGGGCCTGCAATTCCATGAATTGATATATAGTTGAGGTAATCGGCATACCCCTTGGTAACCCCATAATCACTCACCTGGGTAACCCCCGTAAATTCCAATTCATTCGTTCGAATATTTGGTACTCGCTGGCTGATTTCTACAGGCACCTGCGGAAGCGTTATCTTCTGACTTCTTCCTGAGGGGCCTATCAATACCCACGAAGCAGAACTGTTTGTTGGTTCATGGTAATAGTACCAGGAGAGCATGTAGATGTCAAAGTCACCAAAGGTAGCCACATCTACAATCCGTTGATCCTTTGTTGAAACGTAAATCTGTGCATTTAACATTTTGAAGTCATACAGCTTTTTCGGATCGAAGCTATACATCCGCACTTGCTTATTTCGATAATAACTTTCGGAGCCCAAATAAAGGAATTCCTCAGGGTAGTCTATTTTTATTTGGGGCCCGGCTCGAAAGAATACCCCGAGCGGATAGTGTTCCTCATATTTATCGGGTTGTGAGAAACCAAAGAGACTCACCCGTGCACTGATCAGGTCCGGATCCGACAGCGGGATCGAGATTTTCTTCAAGGGAGTATTCACTGCGTTGGCGGGTAAATTCCAAAGGGAGCCAACATTCACATCCTTGATCAACGCATAGCGATTATCCTCCGTTCCTACATCCCTTACAAATAACTTACCGCTGGATTCCGTTGTTGCCAATTGAATGGTTTGATTTACGGGGTCAATGAAGTCGTAATCTCCGCTGGCACTCACAAAATAAACACCTTCGGGTACGGTTTCCGACTTAACCTGAATAGAACCCACAAACTCCGGGGTGCGGGTCTGGTTGAGCGTCCAGGGTCCCCGTCCTACTTCAGTTATACTAAATGCTTGTAGCAAGCCTGGGTACCGGAGGTACACTTCATTAACGGTAAAGGTGGGGAGATTGAAGTCCTCTGATCCTTCGATACGAACAGGCTCTCCATTAATCAGCTCTTGAGCAGCAATCGTTTTGCCGGTGGCATCACTGAGGTAAATAAATGCTTGCGTCCCGGAAGGCACATGCTGGTCGGGTACCTGCAAGGTTAACAAGGTGTTCTTAATATGAACGGGAATCCGGGTTTCCGTCTTTTCGCCTGAAACAGATGTTGCTCTGGCTATCAGTGTGTAGTTGCCATCCGGTAAGGTTCGTGTGTTCCAGTCAACTCGAAACGGAGTTGCGCTGGCCTGACCTACGAGCGCGCCATCCACAATTATTTCCAATGTTCCGGAAAAATCAGAAGGCATTGCCACCGCTACGGGTGTTGTGTTCCAGACTTCCTGGCCGGATTTCGGTTCGGTAAACCTAAACTCCACGGATGCATTCTCATCCTGACAGCCCATCCATACCAGACACGTAAAAACAGCCCCCAAAGATGATCCAATCCGCATTCGTTAAGAAAGATACAAAAAGTATCCACTCAACGAGGACTTTTTTATTCTATCGGGATACGCTGGACTCAGTTCCTGTTTTGGATGAACGTACGGGCTATTCCGAGCGGGCGCATGATGTATCGCTTCTTGTTTACATGACCCAGTTGTCGGGTCAGTATGTCATCCAGTGTCTTTATTGTCTTGATGATGTATTTCCCCTTGTTGAGCATCACACACTCCGACTTCACACCCATGGCGGCATCCGTAATTTCTGAGCGGGTGGCATATCCTGTCTTATTCAGTGTCTCCAGTACCTGGGTAGCCCAGATCACGGGAACGTGGGCCGCTTCACAGATCCATAAAATCTCTTCCTGGATTTCACTCAACCGCTCAAACCCAATTTCCACGGCCAGGTCGCCACGGGCGATCATCACACCGAGCGCTTCATCTTTCATTCCATTCATTAACAAGGCCGGCAGATTTTGCAAAGCCGAAAGCCGTTCAATCTTCAATACGATGGCGGGTTTATGGTGAAATGAATATTTATTCAGTTCATTTCGCAGCGTCTCCACATCCTCCGGTTTGCTGACGAACGAATAACCCACCATATCGGCATGTTGACAGATGAAGGGAATGTTGCTTTTATCTTCTTCCGTAAGTGCAGGAATGTTGAGTTCGGAATCTGGCAAGTTGATCCCTTTGCCTGGTTTTAAAAATGGTTTTTTAGTCGAGATCCGAACCACTTTAACAATGACTGAATCGGGCTGTATTACCAATACTTTCGCCTCAAACTTCCCGTCATCAAAATAGATGTGTTCACCGGGCTTAATCATGGCAAGTATTTCGCGTGGTTCCACATACAACACATCATGCTCCTTTTTACGTCTCTTGCCTGACTCTTCTATTGCCTCAGGCAAAGGACTAAGGATTAATTTCTTTCCTTCCGATACCGGCAACTTCGCATTGTCATTTCTCCGCTTCGCCTCAATGCTTCGAATCCGGATCTTAGGTCCGCCCAAATCCATATAGACTTTGCAATTACGACCTGTTTTTGCGATGGCTTTTTTTAACACTTCAATCATATTCAACCATACCTCCGGACTGTCGTGCGCACAGTTAATCCGCACCACCGACATTCCTTCGTTCAACATTTCTTCTACCAGCATCCGGTCCTGCATCAGCTCGACCGAGAAAGTAACCATGATATGCGGTCTGTCCTGAATCGGGTACACCCCTAAAAGTTGTTCAGCATGAATCAATCGGAGTTTGGAGGCAGTTTCGAAATCACAATTCAGATTGGGAATATTCAGTGCTTGTGGATTCAACCAATTAAGTACGTTGATTACTTGAGCCTGTGTATGACTTTCGGAATTGGTAAGGGATGATAACCCGACATGGTGCAGGTATTCCTGGGCTTCCCGGATTTCGCTGCTGCGCAGCACGAGGTAGTGAATCAGGTTGGAGCCACTGAGTTTGAAGTTATCATGAAGTTGATCCAATTGAGCAGCAAACTGCTTTTCAGTTTCCTGCATTTTGGATACTAATTCCGACAGTTGATGCGATACTTCCTCCTGGGTTAATTCCTGTAAGGAGTAGAGACTGGCTGTTTTCACAAGACGAATATTAATGGACCCAAATTCCTTCCTTTGCCGGGTAATTAAAATGATAAAAATCATACTCAGCCCTGAACTTTTAGGATTGCTGCGGAACCGATCCTGCCTTAGTTTTGGTCTATGAAGAGCGTTTTTACTTATACTAAAAAGCGCTTGCACACGCTGCGGCAATTATTACAGGAATATGACGGTAAGCCTGAGGTTGACCTATTGCACCAGATTCGGGTAGAAATAAAAAAAACAAAAGCTATACTCAATCTGATCGGATATGCCCGCAAGAAATTTGACGCCCATGCTGTCTACATTCCGTTTCGTACTATTCATCGTGCCAGCGGCATACTTTGGGAACCCGAAGTGATCAACCGGCTTATAAAAGAGTACTCCTTTATGGAAGTTCCCGGCAATAAGAATGAAATTGAGAATTTCCGGCAGCTGATTCCTGATTTTCTACATTCGCTGAAAAAGCAAAAATCTATTGTCTTGTCGGCAGCTAAAAAAGTGCAATTAAAAGCGTATAAAAAGTACATGAAGAAGAAACAAGTTGGGCTTAGAAAACTGATCCGGGCGGGGGTACGCGTGGGCACAGTACACCCCATCCGCAAGCATTTGAAAGAATTGTACTATCTGTTTACGTTAACCCGCCCGAAACGCAAAATTGATCTAATTTACACCCAATGCGAAAAACGAATCGGCCAATGGCTGGATCAAAGATTACTGATCGCACAACTTCGAATGCAGTCCGTCAATCAGAAAATCATTTCACCCATGCAAGCTCACATGAAACAAGAAATGAATGAAATCCGAAGAGAACTCCGTAGATTTATCAAGTCATAGTTGCAAAGCAAGCCTTCGCAATTATCCATTACTCATATTTCAATGTTTCGGCCGGATTCACAAGCGCCACTTTAATGGCGTGGTAACTTACCGTGGCAAGGGCCAGCAACAATCCAGAGCCCATGCTAAGTGCGAAGAGGTCCCAGGTGAGGGGCACTTTAAAGGTAAAGTCTTTCATATACCATTTCGAGATAAACCACCAGGAAAGCGGGGCTGCCATGCTAAACGCAACCAGGGCCAGAACAATAAATTGTTTATTCAATAAGATGAAAATGGTTTGTAAATCGGCCCCCATCACTTTTCGAATGCCGATCTCTTTCGTACGGTTAACGGCATTGATCCCTGCCAATCCGAAAAGGCCCAGACACGAGATCAATATGGCAAATCCGGTCGACAAGCCCATGATGCTCATCCACCGTTGGTAGCTTCTATATTGGTTGGCTACATCCTGATCAAGAAAGGTGTAATCAAATGGCTTGTCGGGATAAAGTTCTTTCCAGATTTCTTTTACCCGTTCCAATCCGGCCGTAACATCGGTACTTGCTACTTTCACTAACATCGTTGTCAGGTATCCTACACTGCTCTTATTCATAGAAAGAAACATCGGTTCAAAATTTTGTTCAAGCGACAGAAAGTGATAATCTTTTACCACACCAATTACGCGCGAACCCATCCCCACCGTATCTTCACGCCAGTTATAAAATTCGTTGAGCGGATCGGTCCATTTCATATCGCGCACTAAAGCTTCATTCACAATGACAGCATCGCTATCGGCCGGTATGCTCACATCAAAATCACGACCCTCCAATAATTGAATTCCGAGCGTGGTTAGGTAGTTGGGATCAGCCGCATATACATATGCCGATTTCTGCTCTCCCTTTATTTTGAAACCATAACGTGAATACCCCTGATTGAATGATGAACTTGTACCGGATACAGAAACGATTAATGACTCTTGCTGCGCACGGGTTCTAAATTGTTCAACCACGCGATCCGATTCTTCTGTCCAACCAGCTTGCGTTGGAATAACCAGGATCTGTTCCTTATCATAGCCAAGGTCCTTGGAAGTTATGAAATGCATTTGCCGGTACATCATGACCGAGCTGATGATAAGAAAAGCGGAGAGCGCAAACTGAAGAACGACCAATGGTTTTGTAAATCCGGCTTGAAGGCGGGATGTAAATCCGCCTTTTAGAACGCTGGCCGGCCGGAACCGCGAAAGGTACCACGAAGGATAGCTCCCTGCCAGCAACCCCGTGATCAGGGTTAACACCAAACCAACAGAAACCAGTTTTGACAGGTTAGGTAAGGTAAGTACAATACCCTTATTGGTGAACTCATTGAACGAAGGAAGAAACAGCACCACTAATCCCAACCCAATTACCAAAGAAATTATAGCCAGAATCAGCGACTCGAAACTAAACTGATAGATCAGTTGGTTGCGCTGGGCACCAACTACTTTTCGAACCCCAACTTCTACCCTGCGCGAAGCTGAGGTTGTGAGTGAGAGTGAAATGTAATTGATGCAGGCAATCGACATAATCAACAAAGCGATTCCACCCAGAATAAATGAATATTGCGGATCACTTACCTTTTCCCAGCTGATTTCCTTTTTCAAATGCACATCGGGCAACGCAGTAAACTCATATTCCAGCATTTTTGCGTCAGCCGGAATGGGCACGGTAGCTTCTTTACGCCATTCCTCCAACTTTTTCCCGATATACTTATCGATAATTTTATCCAAGTTGGATTTAAACACTATTAAGTCAGCGTTTTGCCTAAGTTGTACGAAAGTCGGTGTGCCAAAATTGCCCCAGTTCGTCATGTTCCGCTCGTAATAGTTCCGATTTTCCTGCGGCAATAAAATGGCGTACGTTAAACTGGACTGGGAAGGCGGAGGTTCTATGATGCCCGTTACCGTGTATGACTTCTTCCCATTATTGTCTATCTCAATGGTTTTACCAATCGGGTCCTCGTCACCAAAGTATTTTGTAGCGATGGCCGGTGTGAGCACTACCTCCGATTGATCCATGAAGATTCTTTCTGCGCTGCCGTGCAGCAACCGGAAAGAAAACATGAAGAAGAAATCCTTATCGACATAGGTAAGTCGCTCGGTAAAAACCTTATCGCCATACCGAAAAATAGCGCGGTTACCATCGTTGAAACGGGTTGCAAATTCCACCTCGGGCAATTCTTCCTTCAAGGTGGGAGCCAGCGCTGCCTGGATCCACGCTGATTTGCGATACGGGTTGGCTTGATCATACCTCCAGGTATCAAAACTCTTTTCTTCAATCCTGAAGATTTGATTTTTATTCACATGAAACTGATCAAACTCCTTTTCATCCTGAATGTAGAGGGCAATAAGCATGCAAAAGGCTAACCCGATGCTCAACCCAAAGGCGTTAATGAATGAATAGAACTTTCGCTTTTGAATGTTTCTAGCGGCAACTTTAAAATAATTTGAAACCATGATGGTATTGATTAAGGTGATGGTAAACCGGTTCCGTAACACAATGCCGGGTCGTAAAAAGCGGAGTGCATTTCCGATAAACCGTTGTTGAGCCTTTTTATGTCCAACTGCTTGAAGGTCTAATTCGAATTGCTCAATCAAGTCCCCTTCGATGCTCTCATAAAGCACCGGTGGACAGACTTTCCGCAGAAGTCGCAACGTGAGCTTGGATGGATTTACTTTGGTCTCTTCGGGTTCCATTGTATTCTAAACAGAGACAATTTTCAATTGGGGAATTAATTTCCATAAATCAACACGTGCTTCTTTCATCGCCCGGAGCATCGCCAGCCCTGCATTGGTGATCGTGAAAATTCGTTTGCGTCTGCCGCCACGGGCGTTGGTGGCGCCTCCCATACTGGATTTCACATACCCCTTATCTTCCAACCGGTAGAGGGTAACGTGAACCGCACTGAGGTTGCATTCACGACCCACCCGTTCTTTAATCTCACTCACAATGGCATTGCCATAGGCTTCTTCCTGTAGAATGCCCACCATAGTAAGTACCAATTCTTCAAATTCTCCGAGGTATTCCTTTTTCATAACAGCTAGAGAGGGTTGCGGATGAGTATTTCTATATGTTTTGTAAAACTAATATACTCGGAATTCTAAGATTTGTTACACTTTTGTCAAAGAAATCTCTGCTTTTTTACTACTTACTCGTATTTAAGGGTTTCCGCAGGGCGTGTCCACGCAGTTTTGATGGCCTGGTAGCTAATGGTAATCAGGGCCACCAGTAAGGACAACCCCCCGGCCAACGCAAAGATTTGCCAACCTACCTCCACGCGATACTGGAAGTTCTTCAACCAATTACTCATCAAATACCAGGTAATGGGTACTGATATGAGTAAGGAGACCAGGATCAGGAGTACGTATTCTTTGGATAGCAGCATCAGCAAGGATTGTTCGGTTGCGCCCATCACTTTGCGGATGGAGATCTCTTTGATTCGGTTCTGCATTGCCAAAGAAGCAAGCGCATAGAGTCCTAAACTTCCAATGATGATGGCCAATAGTGTTGCGAGGCTTACAATTTTCCCCAGGTTTTGATCACTTTTATATTGTGCCGCAAGCGCCTGATCCACAAATGTGAATGCAAATTCTCCTTCTGCTACCCGGTCCCAAACTACCTTTATCTGATCCAGCGTTGTGGCCATCGTTTCCGGACGAAGGCGAATAAACAATTTGGGCAATGGATTATTATCGATGTTGATGTTTTCAACGCCTTTGAGAATAGAAGCTGGGTCTTGAACAATCACCAAAGGATTCACCGGAGTATAGAGCGAGGTGAAATGGAAGTCCTTCACGATCCCTATTACTTCATGATCGCCAAAATTTTTTCCGGGTATGCGTTTGCCATCGACCCCGGTCCAGCCATATTCCTTGGCAAAAGTTTCATTAACAATGACTGACCTACGCATGTCAGCCGGATTCTCATCGCTAAAATTCCGGCCCGACACCAATTCCATTTTCATGACTGTCAGATATTCATCATCAACGACAGCAAGGTTAAAATTCCGGTACACTCCATTTTCATCGGTATACCCTACTGCGGTCCAGTTACCATTTCCAAAATCATGCGAAGCGGTACAAACTGCGGTTACCCCGGGAAGTTTGCTCAATTCTGTTTTGAATTGTTCTCCTTTTTCAAATCCCTTCATGATCCGCTCTGTCATCCCACCACCGCGGGGAACATTGATTCGAACCACTGCCAACTGTTCCTTATTGAAACCCAGGTTTTTATTCTGAAGGTACCGTAACTGCTGTTGCATGATCAGCGTACTGGAAATCAGAAAAATGGAGAGCACCAACTGAATGCCCACCAGGGCCATGCGCACCCGTTGCTTGTTGCTTCCGGTTTGTATGGAACCCTTTAAAATAGCGATGGGCTTGAATGACGACAAAACAAAGGCTGGATAACTGCCTGCCATTAAGCCTATGATAATGAGTAAGGAGGTTAGCACGACCAGTAAGAATCCATTCCATGAAAAAACCAATTGCTTTCCGGAAAGCGTATTGAATACCGGTAATCCTGCCAGCGACACCAACACTCCGATAATCAACGCAATGGTGGTAATGATCACCGCTTCCCCGATAAATTGCACGATCAACTGTCTTCGCTCAGCTCCTACCACTTTGCGAATGCCTACTTCATGTGCCCGCTTCATAGAGCGACCTACCGATAGCGTTACAAAATTGATGCACGCCACAAAAAGTATCAGTATGGCAATGGCCGCCAGGATATACGAATAACGCGGATCGCTTACCGGGGCAATGCCCACCGGATAACTGGTGTCCAGGTGAATGGACGTGAGTGGTTGCAACCCGGGCGTATACTTGCTTTGATTATAGTCTTGTTCCCCTAATAGTGTTTTGAACAACGCTGGAAATTTACTTTCCACTGCCGTTGGGGTGGCTCCCTCTTGTAGCAACACATAGGTTTCGGGATTGATGTTAAACCACCCGGAGGTAAGTAGCTGTTGATCGAACATTTTTGAAAAATTCAGATCAGATATTAACAGCGAAAACTGAATGCTGGAATTGGTTGGCAAATCTGCCACCACAGCACCAATTTTAAAATCCTCAAAACCTGCACCCACTTGCATGGAAACGGTTCTGTTGATGGGTTCTTCAGTTCCAAAATATTTCGTTGCCATGGATTGGGTTACCACCAGGGCACTTTGGTCCTGTAAGGCATTGCGATCACCAGCAACAATTTGAAAATCAAATACGGAGAAGAAATCCTGACCACCAACGGTTACCTGCTCGTTAAAGAGATTCTCACCCACTTTTACCTGTGTGCCCATATTGAGAATGCGGACCTGGTTTTCAACTTCCGGAAGATTATCCTTCAATGCGGGGCCCATCGGATAAGGAGTTACTGTATTAAAAAATTGTTGATTTTCACCCCAATCTTCCTTCACCGAAACGCGGTAAATCCGGTCGGCCTTGCTGTGGAACCGATCATACGTCCACTCATCTTTTACGAACAAGGCAATTAACACACAGCAGGCAATGCCCAGGCTGAGACCAAATACATTGATAAACGTGTGGATCTTATTACGCCACAGGGCACGGAGCGCAATCTTTATATAGTTTCTGATCATATGTGCATGTTTATTCTTCGAAGTTGGAATTTTTCCTCTGAATTGGAAATTTTTCCACGATCGATACCCATAAGGATGTATTGAATTGAAGAAAAGTTGTACCCGGTTGTTGAAGTCTTATTTCCGGATATTTGTTTCATTTATAATGAACAAGGGGCGCTGTTTCAGGTTGGCATCCATGCGAATCAGGTATTCCCCAATCAAGCCAACGCAAATGAGTTGAACCCCGCCTATAAAAAGGATACTGATCATAATAGACGCCCACCCCTGCACATAATCGTTGGAAATAAAGCGTGCGTACAGGGTATAGAGAATTAACAGGAAAGCAATCGCTGAAAAAATGAAACCAAAGACCGTGGCCAACTTTAGCGGAAGGTTGGAAAATCCTGTAATGCCATCCATGGCGAAGCGTAGCATTTTACGAAATGAATATCCCGACTTCCCGGCATACCGGCTATCCCGAACATACTCAAGATAGGTTTGCTTAAACCCTACCCAACTAATCATGCCGCGAAGAAACTTATGTCGCTCTGGCATTTGCAGGACCGCATTGGCCACCTTTCGGTCGATCATTCGGAAATCCCCGGTATCAACTGGAATGTGGGTGGAAGTGAGACCTTTTAGGAGTCGATAAAATACTTTGGCAGTAAGCAGTTTTAAAAAATTCTCACCTTTTCTCTGGATGCGTCTGGCATAGACTACATTCCAGCCTTCACTCATTTTCTCATACATGGAGGCAATCAGCTCGGGCGGATCTTGTAGATCAGCATCGATGATAACGATGCGAGCGCCACTGGAAAATTGCAATCCAGCCGAAACTGCGACCTGATGGCCGAAATTCCGGCTAAAGTCGATAAACTTAACCTCGGGATTGGAGGTTGCCAGGTCTTTGATCAATGTCAGACTGGTATCCCTACTCCCATCGTTAACAAAAATGATTTCGTAAGAAACCGCTAAATTGATTAAAACATTCTTTATTCGCTGATATAAAGTCGGGATGCTGGACGCTTCGTTATAAACCGGAACTATGATAGAAAGGTCAGTCATGACAAGGGAAGGTACAATTTTTTATCGTTAGTGAATCAGATGAATTCATTGAAAAGGCTTTTGTACACAAATACTGCCTCGGTAGTATGGTTCTGTATCATACCGGTTGTGATCATCAAACATTTCTTCCTGTCTAACCTAAACAACAATTATTTTATTTACAAGTATACCTTCTGGCATGCGCTCAACGGGCAAACGCTTTTCGGATACTATCCCGGAGAATACCTCGACAAAAATCATTACGGACCGCTCTTCTCCCTCGTCATGGCTCCTTACGCCTGGTTGCCAGACTGGGCCGGCTACCCTTTGTGGGTAGCTACTCTGGTTACCTTTTTGTTTCTGGTCATTAAAAAGTTACCCTTGGCAGGTTGGCAAAAAAATGGCATCCTTTTCATTTGTCTCAATGAACTCTTGACTTCTTCATTCAATGTTCAATTTAGTGTGATAATTGCCGGGTTAATTGCGCTCACGTTTATTCTCATCGACAACAAAAGCGACTTCTGGGCACCCTTGCCCATGCTGATCGGTGCGTTTGTTAAATTGTATGGAATTGTCGGTCTGGCTTTCTTCTTCTTTGTAAAAGACAAGCCTAAATTTATTCTGGGCTGCCTCTTCTGGTCCGTCATCCTGTTTGTCCTTCCAATGATCATCAGTTCGCCCCGGTATGTACTTGATATGTATCAGGAGTGGTATACCTACCTCGTCATCAAGAATTCGGAAAATGTTTCCCTTACCTCCCATCAGGATTTTTCCGTCATGGGATTTGTGCGTAGAATGCTCCAGGATCCAACAATCCCCAATTGGCCATTCCTAGTTGTGGGAATCCTCTTGTTTGGGTTACCGTATTTGCGCATCCGGCAGTATCAGAACAAGGCGTTTCAATTTCTCCTGCTTAGTTCGGTACTGATTTTTCCGATCTTGTTCAGTTCCGCATCCGAAGGCTCTACGTATATTATTGCCTTTCTAGGAATTGCCATTTGGTTTGTCATTCAACCCAACCCCCGTCCCCGTTATGTGTGGATACTGCTGTTACTGGCATTTTTATTCGCTAGTTTAAACAGTACCGATATCTACCCTTTGAGTTACCGCATTTTTTTGCGCGAGCATTCTGTGAAGGCCATTCCCTGCCTCTTCATCTGGCTCATGATCCTTTACGAAATGATGACGAGGTCATTTGAACAGTATGAAACCGACAGTCAGAAACAAGGATGAGTTAGCATAGTACCCATGTATTGAGCGATGCTGAAATCCAAAAAAAGAATTAACTTCATAAACGAATTCAGAGACAAGCTATGAAAAATCAGTTTGAAGCCGTTCCGCTCAAAAGCCTGGATGAATGGGAAGACGATCTCCTCCGCAGATATCCCGATCCTGAACAAATTGCGACCTCAAAGTCAACGGAAGAATATCGAAATTACGAGGAGCCCCAACGTGATTCGGTTCGCGAATTCTATCGGCTAAATCATACGTATCAAACCTATGATTTTGTGATGCAGAAAAAGGCTGAGTTTCTCAAGTTTGATAAAAAAGAGATGCCTGTGTGGAGTGCTTTTGACTTCCTGAATCAATTGGTGGATGATTCCGACCCGGATACCGACCTTGATCAGTTTCAGCATTTACTCCAAACTTCAGAAGCGATCCGCAGGGATGGTCATCCTGACTGGATGGTCATGGTTGGTTTGCTCCACGATATGGGGAAGGTACTTTGTCTCTTCGGAGAACCTCAATGGGCGGTAGTAGGTGATACGTTCCCGGTAGGTTGCGCCTATTCCGATAAAATTGTCTATCCGGAATTTTTTAAAAACAATCCTGACTTTACAAATCCAGCATATAACACCAGGTATGGAGTATATACCCCTAACTGCGGATTACGCCATGTACACCTGTCGTGGGGCCATGATGAGTATGTCTACCACATGGTGAAAGATCGCCTGCCTGAACAAGGACTTTACATGTTGCGGTATCATTCTTTCTATGCACAACATCGTGAACATGCCTACGATCATTTGATGGACGATCACGATCGTGAAATGTTCAACTGGGTAAAGTTGTTTAACCCGTACGACCTCTACTCCAAAAATCCCACACCCCCAAACTGGAAGGAGCTTAAACCTTTCTACGAAGATCTGGTAGCAAAGTATCTTCCTCCTACCCTGAAGTTTTGACCCTCCCATGGAGACACTTTGGAATTAGTCGGCTGCGATGAACACCCTTCACACGGCCGACTATCTTGTTTTTTTTGGATACTTCATTTTAATCTTTGGTTACGGGTATTATGTGTATCACCGGAAACGATCCACATCCATCTCGGTTCGGGAGTTCTTTCTTGCGGAAGGTTCCCTGACCTGGTGGGCCATCGGGGCCTCGCTTATTGCGTCTAATATTTCTGCCGAACACTTCATCGGGATGTCGGGTTCAGGATTTGCCATTGGTCTGGCGATTTCCACGTATGAATGGATGGCTGCCGCCACGCTTATCATCGTGGCCGTATTTTTCATTCCGCTGTATCTGAAGAACAAGATTTATACGATGCCACAATTTCTGGCCGAGCGATACAACGACAAAGTAAGTACGGTGATGGCCATTTTCTGGTTACTCGTTTACGTGTTTGTCAACCTTACTTCCATTATTTACCTCGGAGCCATTGCCATCAATTCCATCTCCAATTTGTCGTTTGAGCTTTGCATTTTTGGTTTGTGTGTGTTTGCTATTGTCGTAACCCTGGGCGGAATGAAAGTAATTGGTTATACCGATGTGATTCAGGTTGCCGTGTTGGTGATTGGTGGCCTGATTACTTCTTACCTCGCATTGACCTTGCTCTCGGAAAAATTCGGGTTTGGCAGCGATGCCTGGAAAGGACTGGTGTTGTTAAAGGACCAGGCTGATAGTCACTTTCATATGATCCTGGATAAGGATCACAACTATTACAAAGATCTGCCGGGGCTATCAGTTTTAATTGGCGGTATGTGGATTAATAATCTGAACTACTTCGCCTGCAACCAATACATAACACAGCGTGCCCTGGGTGCCGATTTGAAAACAGCCCGGCAGGGGTTATTATTTGCTGCCTTCTTAAAACTGATGATTCCATTGATCGCGGTATTACCCGGTATTGCCATGTTTGTGTTACATCAACAAGGCATGTTTCAAGCCGAAATGGTAGATGAAATGGGCGTATTAAAACCCGATCACGCCTACCCTACCCTCATGAATTTATTGCCTGCCGGATTAAAAGGAGTTGCTTTTGCTGCCCTCACCGCTGCGGTGGTTGCATCCCTTGCGGGGAAGGCGAATAGCATCTCCACGATCTTCTCTTTAGACCTTTACCGAAAGTATTTTAATAAAGATGCAGATAATAAGAAGTTGGTGTGGATTGGCCGCTGGGCCGTCATCATTTCCATTGCGATTGCCGGGTTCGTAGCCCCTGCCTTGAAAACCCTTGATCAGGCGTATCAATTTATACAAGAGTATGTTGGTTTCATTTCACCTGGGGTGCTGGCGATTTTCCTGATGGGTTTTTTCTGGAAACGAACTACTGCCACGGCAGCGATGACTGGGGCACTCCTCACCATTCCGCTTTCTGCCATTTTGAAATTCCTTCCCACCTGGACAAATGGTTGGTTTCCGGATTATCCCTTCCTCGACCGCATGTCGATTACCTTTGGGCTCATCATTTTAATCATGATTGTTCTTTCCATGGTTAAGCCAGAAACGAATCCAAAGAAGCCGATGGAAGTGGATGTTAAGCTCTTCAAAGTAAACCCTGGATTTATTTTTGGTTCCCTGATTATTATCGGAATCTTGATCGCGCTGTATACGGTCTTTTGGTAACAAAAGTATGTTTACTTCACCAATTTAATCGATGCTGAATTTATACAAAACCGCAAGCCGGTGGGCGGAGGACCGTCAGGAAACACATGCCCCAGGTGGCCGTCACACACATTGCACTCCACTTCCACACGCACCATACCAAAGCTGGTGTCCTTTGTATACTTAATCACGTTGGGTTCGACTGAAGTTGTGAAGCTGGGCCATCCGGTACCCGACTCAAATTTGGTTCTGGAATCGAATAAAACTGTTCCACAACACCGGCAGGCATACAACCCCGGTTCGTGCGCTTCGCAATACTCGCCACTAAAGGCGCGCTCGGTGCCTTTTTTACGGGTTATATAAAATTCTTCGTCTGTCAGGATTTCTTTCCACGCGGCATCACTTTTTTCTACTCTGCGCGGGGGCGTTAGATTTCCTTTGCTGGCATACTGCAATACATCAAGCCATTTCATAACGGTGGTTTATCTGAATCATTTTAGACTGCTTCAAATAAACCACTTTTAAGACAATTAGTTCAAGCTTTCGCTGCTGCGTGAGCGATCGCGTCTTCCGAAGCCGCCAAATTTCAAGGTAACGCTATAGGTCCAGTCACTGAGGTCATGGTCGGAAAGTCCGAGGCCTTTGCTTTCATACGTTTGCCGGTACGATATTCCCGGGCTCAGGCGCATCCATCGAAACAGATTCATTTCCAGTTGAGCACCAGGTTCTATTACATAGAACCAGTTTTCATCATAGACTGCAGTATGATAATCATAAGGATCATAGTGGTACGAATCCCATCCATCGCGGCTGTATTGCATGGTATAACCCGCTCCGCTAAATAAGCTTAGGACTAAGTGGATTGGCTTATTCGAACCAATGACCCGCTCCACCAGCAACCCTCCTTGCGCGTATTGGTAGGTCATATTTTGTAGTGGGTTCGCACTATATTCCAACGGAACCTGAATATCATTGGTGGATCCAGTGAAGGATAAGCCTAGCATCCATCTGCGATTGATGAAGACTCCGCCATAGACACCTGCGAGGTTGGCAAACTCACCCCGGATGGTGGTAAATTGATTGGTGAGGGCACCATAGCCTCCGGTAACGTGGCCATCGCCAAAAACGGTTCTGATTTCCTGGGCCGAAGCAGCACCAGCGAATAGGAATAAAATGAGTGTAAATCGGGTTTTCATACCAATGGGATGTTATTTAAGTACAAGACAACTCTCCTATAGAACACCCCTAGCTATGCTAAACTTTTTTTTCATTCGTGACGGATGGCGTCCACCGGGTTGAGACGAGCCGCCCGGATGGCAGGATAAGTACCAAAAACAATCCCCACCAATAATGAGATGACGGAAATAACCACCAAAGTATTCCAGGTATAGGCGGCCTGAAATGGAACTTCGGTGATGGCCTTTACAATGGGAATAATGATCATCGTTCCTACCACACCCAAAACCAAGCCCAGTACACTGCCGAATGCGGAAACCGTAATCGATTCCGACAAAAACAATAAAATAATATCGCGCTTGTTGGCTCCGGTGGCTTTGCGGATTCCTATTTCGGCTGTGCGCTCCGTTACCGAGATGAGGAGTACATTCATCACTCCAATGCCTCCAACCAGTACAGAAATACCTACGATCAGACCCATGACAACCCGAAATACCAGAAAGGCCTTTGTCGCCTGTTCGATTCGAAAATCATTGGTTTGAATGGTAAAATTATCTCCTGTGCCAAACTCGTGATGTAGCCAATTTTGAATTTCAGTCTTCAATTGGGGAATATCCTCAGTCCTTTTTACATCGAAATAGATCATGGGTGGATGCTCTCGCAGCTCCGCATCGGAAAGAAGCGTGATCGGAAAGTAAATCTGTGCGGATTTCACCAATGGCTCAGGTACAATACCAATAATGGTAAGTGCATGATTTTCAAAACGAATCTTTTTCCCGATCAAACCGAGAGAATCGTTTGCGAGTTTTACGAAAGATTGGTTGACCACCACCACATCTCGCTTTTGTTCTACATCTGCCACCTGATACAGAGCTCCCGTGAATTTTGCTGTATCCGAAGTCCGGATCGGAGTTGCCCCTACCCAGGCATAAACACCGATGCGTTTATCTTCCAACCATGCTTCGCCTGATAAGGAGGTGCGATAGTACCCATCGGCTGGTTGTGACAATGTGTCGGCCAACCTTCGGAAATGGGAATAGTGCAATACCGGAAACGTGTCACGTCTGATCCGTACCTCGTTCACTACTTTATACTGATTGCTTTGAATCGTAATGGCATTGAGTGAAGTAGTGCTGGAGATTTGTTCGCGCGCCAGGTCTTCCATTCCGTCAATCAATGACAAAATTGAAACCAGGGCTGCCACTCCAATAACGATACCGAGAACGGATAGGAATGTGTGAAGGAAATTCGAGCGAATGTTAGCCAGGGCTAACGCAAAAGAATTAATTACTTTTCTAAGCATGGTTCAGCAAGTAAGTCTAAGACTAATCAATTCCGTAAATGTTACAAAAGAAAGTAACATTTTGGTCAGCCATTTATAAATGCTGCCCCGAAAAGTATTTCTTATACGCAAATACCAGTACATCCAGGCTGTTTTTCCTATGAATGGATGAATAATTATTCGATACCTGATGGACTCGGTAATGCTGGACATTATCGTACCCAGCAACAGCAGGAAAAGACTTCATACCAGCAGTCCCAAAGAAGCATGATTTCCGATTCATTTCATTCTGCTTTACATAGAATAAAAACAACAGTATATCTCAATAAATTTGCTTGGTGTGATCGTAATTGATCGCCTCCGCTTGATTTTTTGCCACATGTTAAACGAAGATGCTACCGATTTTAATACCTTGATTGATTATTAAGTAATTTGAAGGCATATGCGTGTGCTGCTCCTTTTCATCTTTTTTGCGTTCGTTGCTTCCGTAAGCGAAGCCACGCATTTGCGGGCAGCTGATATCCGGGTTGAAACAGTTTGTGGATCCTCGTTTACCTATAAGATTACCATTGTTGCCTACCTGAATACCCAATCGGCCACCCGGTTCGGAACGAACAGCGAGGTTCTCTTTGGCGATGGTTCCTCCGTGCGAATTCCAATCACCACGGCCACCCTGCGGCCGGATCTTGGAACCCAGATCGCAATCGCTACGTTCGAGGTTATGCATACTTATCCTACGGCTGGAAATTATACCATCACCTACATTGAACGCGATCGCAGCAGCGGCATTTTAAATATTGCCAACTCGGCCGATGTACCCTATGTTACTTTTGTTAACTTCACCATTGATCCCAACCACCCCTGCAATAACATCCCTGTCTTGTCGGTTCCTCCATTAGACCGGGCTTGCTTCCGATCGGCCTTCTTCCACACTTCCGGAGCTTACGATACGGATGGTGACAGCCTTTCTTACGAGTTATCGGTACCCGCCAGCAGTCCTACTACTTTTGCCAATTACACGGCCCCCAACAACAACCGATTTTATACCAACTTCAATCAGGGCAATGAAAGTGGTACGGGGCAACCGATCTTCAACATCAATTCCATCAGTGGTTTATTAACCTGGGATGCGCCCGGCACCATCGGTGAATACAACATTGCCTTTAAGATCATTGAATGGCGAAAGGACTCCCTGACTAACAGCTACAAAAAACTCAGCACCACTACCCGCGATATGCAGATTGTGGTAGAAGAATGTCAGAACATCAGGCCAACGCTCATCACACCCGCTGACCTTTGTGTGGTAGCCGGTACGGCCATCGATGAATTGATAAAAGGCCAGGATGGTGATAACCATGCCGTAAAGATTGAAGTCTTCTCAGAGTTGATTGATTTCGCACCCGATAAATTACCGGCAACCTATTCCCCATCCCCCCCGGAATTTGTTTCTTCTGTTCCGTACTCAGAATTGCATTTTCTCTGGCAAACCGATTGCCAGCACGTTCGACAGCAACCGTATCAGGTTGTATTTAAAATAACGGATAATCCACCCCAGGGACCCAAGCTTGTGAATTTCAAAATCTGGAACATCAAAGTAGTGGCCCCGGCTCCGGTATGGACGCAGACAGAGTTGGATTTGGTGAACCGATATGGCCAACTCAATTGGGAGTCGTATGCCTGCAGTAATGCGGATATAATTCAGATCTGGCGCAAAGTGGATTCGTATCCCTTTCTGGCAAGCGCCTGTAGCCCTGGACTTCCAAAAAATCTGGGGTATCATTTAATCGCACAAGTTGATCCAACAACAACACAGTTTATCGATACCAATTTCGGTCGGGGTTTAACCGTGGGTGCCACCTACTGCTACCGCATTCTGGCCTACTTTAATGCACCGGCCAGCACACCCAGCCTGGTTTCCATCGAACAATGTCTGGGACCAATTGAACCGGATGCGCCTGTCATTACTCACGTAAGTGTAGAAAAAACGGACTCATTGCAAGGCACCGTGCGGGTGAGTTGGCGGAGCCCCTTCGCAATAAATGAAGTTCAGTTTCCTAAACCCTACGAGTATGAGGTATATCGCGCAGCGGGTTTTGCTTCAGACAGTTCGCTGACAAAAGTGGGGCGAGTCTCCGACACCACGTTTGTGGATGCTAGCTTGAATACGCGGGATCAGGTATTCAATTACCGCATTGTACTCTTTGGTAAACCTTTGAATGCACCAGATGTAATACCAATCGATACATCAGCCGTTGCATCCTCTGAGCGACTTTCTTTCAATATCGGTACAAAGCAGATTGAATTAATGTGGCGCGATAGCGTGCCCTGGTCGAATGTGGTACAAGCCCGACCCTATCACTTGATTTACCGGGGCATCGAAGATCCGGATCCCGCCAAGATGACGCTGATCGATAGTGTAGACGTTACAGTCAATGGATTTTACTACCTCGATCAAGGTCAGTATAAAAATGAACCTTTGGAGGATGATAAGCGCTACTCGTATCGGATCCGCACCCGGGGTACTTATGGCAATCCATCCATTGCCTTACTGGAAAATTATTCGCAGGTTATTACGACCTATCCTGAGAACAACTTAATACCGTGTGATCAGAAGCTAGCGCTCAATGTATTAAATTGTGAGGAATACCTGAATTCCAACACTTGCTTTCCGACCGAATTTAAAAATGAACTCTATTGGACACTGCAAGACTTACCGGGCTGCCGCAGAGACATCGTTTCGTACAATGTTTATGGAACTTCCGCACCCAATCAGGAATATAAACTCCTGGCCAATGTTCGCGATCCTTTCTTTGTTCATACCGGACTCGCTTCTTATGCCTATTGTTATCAGGTTTCAGCCATCGATGCATTGGGGCAGGAAGGCCCACTGAGTGAATCGATTTGTAACGATAATTGCCCCTACTATTTATTGCCCAATGTGTTTACCCCTAATGACGATGGTTTTAACGATACCTTTAGTGCGAACTTCGATGTAGCCACTTATCCGGAAACACCCGGAGTCGCTATTCGCTGTCCGCGGTTTGTGCAGCAGGTTATTTTTCATGTGTATAATCGCTGGGGAAATGAAGTTTACAGTTTTCATTCAACTGACGAAACGAGTACCAGTATTGAATGGAATGGTAGGGCAAGTAACGGACAAGAATTGCCGGGCGGGGTTTATTATTATCGTGCAGAAGTCACATTCCAACGGCTTTACCCACAAGACCGGGAAAAAGAAATCAGTGGCTGGGTGCATCTGGTTCGCTGAGACAATCTCAATCGTCCCTCAAAATAATTACCACCCGCCTGTTTTTCTGGCGGCCTTCATCCGTGGCATTATCAGCAATGGGTTCGCTGCTTCCCTTTCCTTCAAATTGTATACGTCTTGGGTCAATCCCCTTCTCAATCAAATAGAGTCCGACCGCTTCGGCCCGTGCCGTGGATAAACGTAGATTATAACTTTCACGACCCGTATTGTCTGTATGACCAACAATATAAACTTGTAATGCTTGGTTCCCGTCTAATATGTTTACCAGCGTATCCAGTTGCGTGTTAAAGTCAGATTTCAATGCCGGACTGTTAAAATCGAAGAGCACATCGCTGAGAACAAAGGTGCGTTCAACTATGGAATCCTGTTTAGACAACGGTGCGAGACTGGGCTTTGTTTGCACGGTATCGCTTACTCGCGTAGCCGGCTGCGATTCACGCGAAAGGACAACCGGCTTCCGGCCTTTCTTTGCATCCCGAACCTGGGGAACATCTTTGTAGCCGTTAAACCGTTTCTGTTTTTGAGTGTGTTGCCATCCAATAGCCCTCCGGCAGTTTACTTTAAAACAAAGTATCTTGCTGAAAATAGTGTGTCGAGAGGAATTTTTCATTCGCAAAATGTTGTGATTCGCTTTCGGAAGATGAGATATAGCCATGGGCAACTTCCGCTTTACTCCATCTTGCGCCACAGCAGAAATGGAAAAGAATCCAAATAAAAGAATAGCAAGCGTAGCAGAAAACATCCGAAGATTTTAAACGGTCTAACTATTCCTTTTATTGCTACTATTGATAATTAGTCCGTCCAAACAGCATCCAATTGCTGTTGCAGATATTCGCGCGCAGGAATTACCTGATCAACAAAATTAGTCCACCGGCATTCCAGCACCACTTTTCCCTGGTAATTGATCTGCTTTAATAATTTAAGATAACTGGTAAAGTCCTCGCCATTTACTCCTGGTGGATTTCGATTCTCCTTTTCCGCCAGATCGCAATGCACCAATACTTCCCTGACCGTGAGCAAAACACCCGGTGGTTCATTCTCCTTTAGCATGTGATAAATATCAGCACACAAGCGCATATTGGGATGATCCACCAGTGTGACAATCTCGAACGCTTCACTCACTGAGTTGATGAAATTGGTTTCGGTACGGTTCAAATTTTCAAGGGCCAGCACCACCTCATACCGTTCGGCTACCTGAGCCACCTTTTTGGCCAATTCAACGAACTGCAACTTTGCCATGGCCGGGCTAAACCCTTCTGGAATTCTACGCGCTCCGCCACTGCCCCACACAATCAATTTAATTCCCGCCCGTTTACACCGTTCAAAAACTTTCTCCACATACTCAAGCAGTGCTTTTTCGTTAACGAGTGGACCCACTAACTTCATCTCGCCCGGAATAAAAATATTGAGCGCATATACGGGCGTCTTCAGGTTGCTGAGGGTTTTTAGATTCGCTTCAAACTGCGCATCTGAAATCGTCTTTGGTGAGACTAAATTAGAAACGGACTCAACCAGTACATCGTAGCCGCTGATGGACACCAAACTATCCATCCGGATAGGGGCAACAATTCCGATGGGGGGTTGCGCAAACAAAGACCGAGCGAACAATCCACCGAGCAGGAAAATGAAGACCTTCATTGATTAAAGATAGAATTATTTAGATCAACTTCTTCTCCATACAAATGCTTTCCGCAATATCTACATAGGGTGGAAAGTTGGGAATCAGTTTATATCCGGACTTCCGGTAGGCTGCAATCGCTTCGGGCTGATTGATGCCTGTCTCCAATTTTGATTTCGAATATCCCTCTTCCACCGCCCAATGTTCCAATTGGACCAATACCTGCTTTCCAATCCCACGATTCCGGTAGACGGGGACCACATACATTCGCTTGATTTCAATGGTGTCTGGTTCTTGCATCGCCCGGAAGCAACCACACCCAACGGCCAGATCACGATCCATGGCCAGCACGATTCGGGCACGTTCATCCACCTTGTTGAAAGGATCAAAATTCTGTTGGGTGAGGGGATAGCGTACCCAGAACTCTTTATCCAACTCCACAATTAAACGTTGGAAATCGGGGTTGGAAACTCGGGTGCGTAGAAAGGATATCATGGGGGATCAGATCCATTTTAAATCTTTAACCGTGCGCTCGTGAATGATGGAGCCCGTGTGCGCTGTTTCCTTGGGTTCAAATAATAATACCCACACTTCTTCACCATTGGTACGCGGATTGTGCTCCACACCTTTGGGTACGATGATCATGTCCCCCTCCTTCACCGTTTCGGTACGATCGCGAAAGTCCATGTAGAGTGTACCTTTAAATACCATAAAAAGCTCGTCTTCATTTTCATGGCTGTGCCAGATAAACTGATCCTTCACTTTAGCAAGCTTAACGTATTGACCGTTTAGTTCACCTATGATTTTAGGGGTCCAGGTTTCTGAAAATAAATTGAACTTCTCCTTGATGGTGATGGGCTTCATATTTCGGATTTCAGGTTTCAAAATTATAATAACATACCAATAGCCGCAATCAGAGTCATGATGATGATAAACCACCGGTACATGCGATCTGTAAGTTTACGCACCATCACAATCCCCAACCACGCCCCCAACAAAATTACCGGCAACGTGAGCAAATCCAGCCCTACCGTTTTCCAGGTAATCGTATGCCAGGCAAAAACATGAAAGGGAACTTTAAACCAGTTAACCACCAGAAAGAACCAGGCGGTTGTACCAATGAATGCATTTTTGGGCAACCGAACGGAAAGCAAATACACGCTCATAACCGACCCGGCTAAATTACCTACCATGGAAGTGAATCCTCCGGCTATTCCGGTAGCTATGGCAAATGATTTTTGTTTTGGTATTTTGTCAGACTCGCCCAGCCGTTCCAGCCACAACATGATCATAACACTCACAACAATGGTTGACGCCATGATCCATTTAAATACTTCATCATTGATATAACTCCCCGCTACTGTACCGGCCACTACCCCAACCGCTGCCCAGAGGAACAAGATTTTCAGATGCTGCCAGGAAGCATGCCGATGATAGTACCACACCCCAAACACATCGGCCAGCACCAGCATAGGTAATAACACACCACTCGATAATTGACCGCCAAACACAACTGCCAATAAGGGCACCGATAGCATACCCGCACCATGCACCCCCGTTTTCGACATGCCGGTAAGCAAGGCAACAATGAGAATGATGATGACATCTGATGGGGAGAGTTGGAAGGAGAAGAGTGTAACCATGATCAGTTCGATTTCAAATTTCAGGTTTCAGATTTTGCAACCTGAGAAACATCGATTTTGAAATCTGAAGTCTGAAATTTTGCTGATCACTTCTCTAACTTCTTCAACCCTGCTTCGATCTCACTTTTCGAGAGCCATTGACCACGTACCATTACCCCGGAGATCTTTTTGGTGTTGGTGATATCTGTGAGCGGATTTCCATCGACTAAAATCAAATCAGCCACAGATCCCGGTCGAATCGTTCCGGCATCCGGCAAATTCAGATAGGAAGCCACATTTACGGTGCCAGTACGCAACGCCTGGTACGGAGTGAGTCCGGCATCAACCAGGTATTTCAATTCATTGTGCGTGGAAAATCCAGGTACATTAAAAACCTGAGGGGCATCACAGCCCAACAACAAGCCCACACCACTTTTCTGACATTCATAAATCAGTTTGCGTCTTAACCGGATGAAGTTCTCAATTTTAGTTGCCTCGTATTGCGGGTTGGCCATCAGGTTTTTCTTTGACTCAATCCATTGATTCACGGTTTGTTTATTCATGTACCTGCTGTCAGGATCTTTCAAAAATTCTTCGCCCGGATAATTCGCGGCAAACCAACGATCGGCCAGCGACTGTGTAGGGACCACCCAAATATTTTTCGCCTTCAACGCCTGCATCAGTTTTGGAATCACGGTCTCATCAGCTTGATCGGCTACAAACATCCCGAACAAACCCGTTTGTTGTTCCACCATGCTCTCAATGCCCGGCACCATGGCCTCCACAAATCCATCCAGATGATCGATGGAGGAGTACCCTGCATCAATGGCGCGCCACACTCCTACACCAAACGAAACGTGTCCGGCAAATGGAATTACAACCTCGTTAGCGGTAGAGGCAATGGCCCCAAACGTTTCTTTCGTTAATCCGGGATGCAGTTTCAGAAAATCATAACCGGCCGCTTTTTGTTCGCGCACCATCTCCGCTCCCCGTTCCGCTGTCTTTACACTCAATCCGTTGAAGGAAGGCCCGGTGGTATAGAATCGGGGACCAAACACCTCGCCACTGTTTACCTTTGCCCGCAGCGAGATATGACTTGGATGACCTAACATGCCGCGAATGGTGGTGATGCCATTGGCAGCAAACAAAAACAACACCTCCTTGTGCGCTTCCAGGTTATCGTTAGGTGGTACGTGCGCATGCATTTCCGCTAAACCCGGCATGAGATACTTACCCTTACCTTCAACTACCAATGCATTCTTGCCATATTTCAACTTCTTACCGATGGCGGACACCTTGCCATCCTTAATGATCACCATTTGATTTTCAAGTACGGTTTCAGTATCCATGGGTACGATTGAAACAGAGGTGAAGACAACTTCACGCTGACGGGAGTCTACCGTTTGCTGACCAAAAGCCAATGTGGAAAAGAACACGAGGAAAAGGGCAAGGTGTTTCATGATAATCCTATTTCAAAGTAAGGTAGGCGATTGCTGAGAGAAAGAAAAGCCGTTTGGTGATGAGCTGCCGAATTTACAACTGTCAGGTTTTAGCTGATTTCAGTATCTTTAATTAACTCTTTCAACATGGATACCCAAACCCTACTTGATTATCTGGCACGCGGACGCACAGACTTAATCTTCGAGTTTATGAAAGTGCCCCACTGGAAAGAATTGTTAACACAAGGTGAAGTGAAACCTTTGCAGTGGCTCATTTATTATAATGATACTACGGCAATAAAGGCAGTATTGAATGCCGGAGGAGATCTTACCTCTATCAACCTCGATGTTGAACTTGGCAATGCTGCCTTCTTCGGGCATTGGAAAGTGTGTGATTTTCTGATCCGGCATGGTGCCAATGTGAACGCGCACGTGAATGAGACCCATGAAACACCCCTGCACAATGCCCTCGCCAAAGCCGGGCGTCCCTATTATTTGTATACGGTGAAAATCCTGGTTGAAAATGGTGCTGATGTGAATGCTAAAACTATTCCCAATGTTGAAACTGGTGCCTTTATGCGCGATGTGCGTACCAAGGGAGAAACCTCCTTGCACCGGGCGGCAGCCTATGCCGATGAACGAACCATTCAGTATCTGATAGACCACGGAGCAAAAGTGGATGCGAAAGACGCCCATGGCGATTCACCCCTTACCTGGGCCAGTGAGCATTTGCGCCCCGGTACAATCTTATCCTTATTGTCCTACGGTCCACATAAAATCGGAGAAGCATATAAAACAAAAAACACGAGCGATCACGGTCACGGGTGGGGTAACGGCATGGATTGGAATTTGATGGGGGATTATCTGCCCGAATAACTACGCTTTCTGATACTTCCAGTTTCGTGACTTCCCTTCGGCCAACCATACCAGTGCCGTGGCGATTCGCTTCTCACGGGTTACATCCGTTTTGGCATCCACAATCCATTCTACATATTCCTTCTTGTTAGTATAGCTGAAGGTATTGAAGGTGGTTTGTGCTGCCTTATTGGTCTTGAGCGCTTTTTTGAAATAGGCCGGAACAGTCAATTCCTTTCTCACGGTGGTCGGCTTCTTTTCCAGCTTTGCTCCTTTATCATTCAGTTTCGCGGCTTCTTTAATGTACTTGATCAATACCTTATCCGGAGGCAGGTCGTTCAACGACTGAATTTTACCAAGGTGGCCCATGGCAGTTTCACTTTCAGCATTCTTTACTAACGATTTATCCTTCATCAGCGAAGCCTTCCAAAAACCAAAAGCACAGTGCTGCTTAAAGCTGGCCATGCTGCACATTACGCCTTTGTAGTCAAAGTGCGGGAAACTCCATTTCATCGTCTCCTCCACACCCGGACATGCCAGGTGAACCAATTCGCGCAAATGTGTTAAGATTGGAATCGCAAAGTCAGCTGACTTTAAGATATATGCATCAATACGTTTATCGCGTTTGCCCATGGAATTGATCTTTAAGTTACGATGTTCGATTTCAAATCTCAATTTCTGATTTTGGGTTCAATGCGCAAAATTAGAAATCAATCTATTCGTATCGCAATGCGGTTGCCGGGTTGGTGCGGGCGGCACGCAGGGTGTGAATGCTCACGGTCACTAACGCGATTATAATAACGGCTAGACTCGGCAGGGCAAATATCCACCATGCTAGTAGGATGCGGTTTGCAAATTCCTGCAACCAGTTGTTCATAATCCACCAGGTGATCGGTGTTGCTATTGCAATCGCTATGCCCATCAGCAACACATAATCCCGGCTGACCAATCTAAGAATACTGGGTACAGAAGCTCCCAACACTTTTCGTACACCTATTTCTTTGGTGCGTTGTAAAGCGGTTAAGGAGGATAATCCAAATAGACCCAGGCAGGCAATGAAAATGGCCAGTGCTGAAAAGATTCCAAATACTTTTCCGAATTGCTGATCGGCCTGGTATTGCTTGTTGTAATGATCGTCCAGGAAAAAATAGTTGAACGGGTTACCCGGGAATAGTTGTTTCCATTCATTTTCAAAACGAGCGAGTGAAGTCTGCACCTCTGCCGTGTTGAATTTAATTGAATAATAACCTCCCGGAGCTTTGTTGTAACGGAAGATAAGGGGTTCAAAATCTTTCTTCAGCGATTCCTGCCGGTAATTCTTCAAAACACCCACAATCCGAAATGTATCACCCCAGAAAAAGATCTGGTCATCTATCGCCAATTCCGGCTTCTCAAATCCCATATGCCGCACAGCCGCTTCGTTAAGCAGTACGTTCGCTTCCTCGTTGGCAACAGTGCCTGTGAATGATCGTCCGGCAACGATTTCCAATCCATAGGAAGGAATGAAGTCATGATCCATCATGATAATGCGATATTGCTTCTGTTCATCTTCACGCTGACTTAACCTGCGGATTCCGCCTGCGTTCCATTCCGGAGAGGTTCCTGGGATAGAGGTGGATGCGGACACTGCCGCTACTTCTGGAAATTGATTTAATGCGTTCTTAAAAACTTCATACTTTGTTTCATAGGTAGAGTCGGTGATATTGGGTGTACGAAGTACGATCGTTTGATCGATATCTACTCCCAGCTTTTGATTGCGCATGAAACGAATCTGATTGTATACGGTGAAGGTTCCTACAATAAGTGCAATGGAGGCCATGAATTGGAGAATCACCATGCCCTTGCGAAAGACTACCCCCTGGTTGGTATTTTTAAAACGACCCTTTAACACCTCTACTGGTTTGAATGCCGAAAGCACAAAAGCAGGATACAAGCCCGACAGAATAGAACCTCCGAAAATCAGGAGCACCATCCACACCCAGAATAAATTTTTTTGGAACAATTCGTAGCCAATAGCCCGCCCCGCCAAGGTGCTGAACCAGGGTGTCAACAGTAGCACAAAGGCAACGGCCGCCACCACGGCCAATGTGTTCAGTACCAAGGACTCCACTAAGAATTGCTGAATCAATTGCCATCGGTATCCGCCCATTACTTTGCGAACACCCACCTCACGCGCACGTTCAATCGATTTTGCCGTGGAAAGATTGATGTAATTAATCCAGGCAATGACGAGAATTAATCCGGCAACAATCAGCAAGAAGTAAGTAGAATCGCGACTGCCGTTCGCCTTGAACTCTCCTATGTAATCCGAATCAAGATGAATGTTGGAAATGGGCATGAAATGAAACGTCATCGCAGCGTTGAAGCGCTTCAATTCTTCTCCTTCCCTTTTATCAACATAGGCTGGCAGTTTTGCTTCCAGTTCGAAAGCATTCGCATTGTCATTCAATCGCACATAGGTTAAGAATCCATCCCATTGCCATTGATTCAATTCGGATTCGTTGCTCATGCCCACCAACTTCGCATAGGTAGCAAAGGAGAGCATAGCGTCTATTTTCATATGCGAATTGGCCGGTAAGTCTTCATAGACACCCGTCACCAGGTATTCTTCACGACCATTGTTTCGCATCGTTTTGCCCAACGGGTTTTCTTCACCAAAATATTTACGGGCAAGGCTCCGCGAAAGCACAATTTTGTTCAACCCCTTCAAAGCTGTGGAATCGACTCCGGCTGTGAGCGGATATCCAAACACTTCAAAGAAGTCTTCGCTAGTGTAATACACACCTTCTTCCTTGAAGAAGGTATCGCCATAGGAAAGCAGGGCATTGCTGCTGGTCATGCGAACGTACTTGTTCACCTCTGGAAAGTTAGTTTTCAAATCCGGGCCGATGCCGGCACAACCCGCGGCCCACCGGGTTGATAATTCACCCTTATCATAGCGATCGAGGTGAACCCGATAGACGTTTTTGCTATAGTTCCAGAAAGTATCATAACTCAATTCATGAATTACATACTGGGCAATCAGCATAAAGGCCGTCATGCCGATGATCAACCCCGAAAGGTTGATGATGGTAAAAGCCCGGTTGCGGCCAATGTAGCGCCAAATGGCAGTCAGATAATTTTGAATCATAGGTGGGGTTTTAACAAATACTCTCCGTTATAAGAAAGGTTACAGCATTTCAGTTTTTAATTCCAGGTTTTAAGGCGATAATAAGTAGTTCAATGTGAACTTTGCGATTTGAAACTATCTCATTCATACCGCAGGGAGTTCACCGGGTTTGCCGAGGCAGCCTTCCAGGTTTGCGAAACAATTACAACCAAACCGAGGAAGCCAACTATCAACACGCCAGCTAGCAATAACCCTGAAGTAATCTGGATTTTATATGCATAGGTATTCAAAAACTGTTGCCCAAAAAAGTAACCGGCAGGCGCTGCAATCAACGAAGCCAACCCCAACAACATCAGGAAAGTGCGGCTTAGAAGCATTGTAATCTGTCCCGATGAAGCCCCCATCACCTTCCGTACGCCTATTTCCTTCGTGCGAGTTTGGGTTGCATACATGGCCATTCCCAACATACCCAGGCAGGCCAGACTAATGATGAGGAAGGAGGTATACCCCACAATTTTTAGGATATCAAAGAAGCCTGCCTGCTCATACGCGTTATCAATTTCATCACTCATCCAACTCCACTCCAGCGAGTGTACTGGGTCAAGTTTTTTCCAAATGGATTCAAGTGCTGCCACCACGGCCTCTTGCTGCCGCTCGTCAATGCGAGCACTTAGGTAGTTCAGTTGATCAAGATTATACCGCAATGCCAGCGGTCCAATTTCATAACTCAGGGGTCGGAAATGAAAATCCTTCAAGACACCGATCACGATCAGCATTAAAGAATCACCCGCAAACACCGGTTGGCCGATGGCGGAGGCGGGATCCGGAAAACCAAACATCGAAAGGGCACGCTCATTCAGAATTACGTGCTTCTCCTGCTCACCTTGCTCCGCAGGATCAAAATTTCTTCCTGCCACAAATTCCAGATCTAAGTTCTCGATGTAATAGTTATCAACCATGAAGTCGCGCATCACAAACGGTTCATCTTCAAGGGCCTTACGGTAGTCATCAGACCGGTCCTGCCATGTGCCTAATCGATGCGATACACCTCCTACGCGTACAATTCCCGGAACCGAACGCAGTTCGTTGGCCAGTCTCTCAAACCTCAGTCCTTGCAAGCGCACATTTGCAATACCCTCATCATTCAATCCATAATCGGAATTGACCATGTAGTTAATTTGCTTTTGAATAACGAGGACAACGATGATGAAGGTGATAGACAATGTAAATTGTGTAACCACCAACGCCTTTCTGAAGGTGAGGCGTGAATATACTTTCAGGTTGCCGGTATCCTTTAGTACTCGCGAAGGTCGTAACGCGGATAAATAACCGGCAGGCAGCAGCCCCGCCAATATTCCCACAGCCACCGCAAACAACAGGAAGTATACAATAAGGGAATAATCCTCAATTAGGGTTGCTGAAAACTCGCGTGCAATATTCAATTGCATAAAAGCAGGCTTCAGCAATTGCATTAACAGGTAGGAAACACCAAGGCAAACAACCGCAAAGACTACCGCTTCGCCAATGAATTGAAGAAACACCTGCACTCGCTGTGCCCCTATGGCTTTCCGAACGCCAATCTCACGTGCCCGCGACAGGGACTTTGCAATCATCAGATTGGTATAGTTGAAGCATGCCATCAACATAACAATGCCAACAAGCACACTGAAGAAGATGATCAGCAGCGATGGCATACCCGAACCCATTTGATTCGACATTTCAGGCCCGGGAGTAATCTTACTCAACGGTAACAGAAAAAATTCATAGCCGCGATCGCGTGTTTCAAGAGTAAGATTGGCATATTGTTTCTTACTTATTGCCTCTAAAGCGCGTGTTATTGACTCCGATTCATGGCCTTGCTTTACCTTGACGTAGATATAGTTGCCATAATAATTGTTCCAATTATCCAACGAGGCAGAAAGAATGTTTTGCTGCTCCAGTCCGGGCAACGCGTTCAAGGAACCCAAGACCTCAAATTCAAAATGCGTCTTGCTTGGAAACTTTTTCAACACCCCGGTAATGGTAAACTCGCCATACCCGCCATAGGTGATCGTTTGCCCAAGGGGATTTGAAGTACCAAAAATTCGTGCGGCTGCTTCCTGGGTAAGGACCATACTTCTGGCATCCGTCAAGGCCGTTGCCGGATTGCCCAGCTCCAAAGGGAAATGAAATACTGTGAGAAACGATGGATCGACCATCAACCCGGTAACAGGTACGTTTACTGTATTATAAATGGCATCACCATTAAACCAGCGATTGATGCGAACTACTTCTTCTGCAAATGCATACTCTTCCTTCAGCACCCGGCCGATGGGCAACGGGGTTGAGGCATAATCCTCACGTTCCCCTGTTACGCGCAGGGCCCGGGTATTCACACGGTAAATGCGATCAGCATCTGTATGAAAATTATCATAAGTATACTGCTCGCGGATAAGCACAATGACGAGCAATGCGAGCGACATACTCACACTTAAACCCACCATATTGATAACGGTGAAAGAGCGATTTCGAATCATGTTCCGCAAAGCTGTAGTAAGGATACTTTTCAACATAACGATTAGGTTTAAGTCATTTATAATCCCTTATCACTCATACCGCAGGGATTTGACCGGATTAATCAATGCTGCTTTCAGGGATTGATAACTAACTGTAACCAGCGCCACCAGGGTAGTGACCAACGCTGCCACTGTAAAAATCCAGGCGCCAATCTCGATGCGAAAGGCAAAGGTGTCCAGCCAACGGTTCATGACGTACCAAACCAGGGGAATGGCGACCAGATTGGCGATCACCACCAGGCGCAGAAAATCTTTTGAAAGCAAGACAAAGATCAGGGGAACCGAAGCGCCCATCACTTTGCGGATGCCTATCTCTTTTGTGCGTTGAGAAGCGGTGAACGATGCCAGACCAAACAACCCCAGTGAAGCAACAAGGATGGCCAATACAGCAAAGAAGCCAAAGACACTTCCAAATTGACGTTCATTCTTATATTGTCGATTAAAAAAGGAGTCGAGGAAGAAGTAATCAAACGGATTGTTTGGGAACACCTTATTATACTCAGCTTGCAGGAAGCTGAGGGCCCGATCCAGGTGTTCTGTCTCCACCTTAATACAAAAATAGCTTCGTGCATTCTGTTGTAGCCGAAATGCGGTGGGCCGGAAGTCCTGTTTCAAACCCTCCTGATGGTAGTTGTCTACAACACCAACAATCCGTAACGTATCGCCACCAATGCGGATGAATTGACCCAATGCATTCTCCGGTGTCTTCAGGTTGAATACTTCTACCGCCTTGGCATTTAGTACCACACTTGAACTATCCCCAGTAAACTCGTGCGCATAGGTGCGGCCGGCCAACACCTTATTGTTAAACGTGGTGAAAAAATTATTATCCACGCCCATGATGTACATCTGGTTTCGTTGCGACTCATCATCTCCAATTCGCTGTGCCCCATTCGTCCAGAAAATCAAATTGCCGGGTACCTCAGAAACGGCTGTGAAATTTTTTACTTCAGGATACGAGGCCAGCGTGTTTCGATACACTTCCAGGTAGTTGCCATAAAGGGAATCAAAATCAACCACACCCGGGGCATTGATTACTACCGTTTGGTCGATGTCGATTCCAAGCTCCCGGTTCTCCATAAACTTCAGCTGGTTGAAAACAATCAAGGTGCCGGCAATCAGGGCCACGGAAGCAATAAACTGGAACACCACTAAACTTTTACGCAGCACAAGGCCATCCTGCGATCCTTTCATCGAACCCTTCAACACCCGGGCCGGCTGGTAAGCTGAGAGAATAAAAGCTGGGTATAAGCCCGACAACAGCGATCCGATCACAAATAAAGCAGCTAACGAAAGCCACAAGTTAATGTCGAAAAAGATACTGAACGTGAGGTGTTTGTCGGCCAGTTGATTAAAAGCTGGGATGGCGAGGTAAAGCAATGCAATCCCCAATATGGAAGCAGCCAAATTGATCAGCAATGATTCGGCAAGAAATTGCCCGATCAGTTGCCCTTTATGTGCTCCAATGGCTTTCCGGATACCTACTTCTTTGGCACGCTCTACCGCCCTTGCTGTGGAGAGATTAATATAGTTGACCCAGGCAATCACCAGAATAAAAAAAGCGATGATCATCAAGAAGTATACGGTGCGGCCATTGCCATTGACACGGGCTTCCTGAATCAAATCTGAATACAGGTGAATGCTGGATAGCGGTTGTAAAATAAATTTAGTGCGCTCGCTGGCTTTGATGGCACTCGGATTATTCGGGTCGCTGCCATGCTTGTCGATGAATGCCGGAAACTTCGCCTCCAATGCGCTTGCATCGCTGCCGGGTTTCAGCAACAAATAATTATAAAAATCATACCATCCCCAGGCATTGTTAAAACCTTCGCCATACAGCGTAACCAACGTGGGATAGGACAACAGAAAAGTAAACTTGAGGTGTGAATTTTCCGGGGATCGCATCACACCCGTGATCTCGTATTCTTCCTGATCGCCAAAACGGATGCGCTTGCCAATCGGATCGGTAACGCCAAAATATTTGCGCGCAGTCTCTTCCTCAATAATAGCCGTATTGGGTTGGTCCAGTTTGGCCTCTCCGCTCAATAGCGGATAAGAAAAGATCGAGAAGAAATTCTGTTCTGCCTGGAAGAGATTATCTTCCTTCATGGAGATTTCTTCGTAGCGTACCACTCCGCCCCCGTAACGTAAATACAACCGGGTTGCATCCTCCACTTCGGGAAAATCCGCGATCATCATCGGGGCCACTTTTGGAAAGGCTGTGGCACATTCAAAGATTCGTTCTCCGTTGCGATAGGCATCGAATTGCACCCTGTAAATCCGGTCGGCATTTGCGTGAAAATCATCATAGCTTAATTCATCCTTTACATATTGAAGGATTAGTAAGCTGGCGCTCAAGCCGATAGCCAGACCTACAATGTTAAGCAACGAGAACCCCTTGCGCTTTAAGATGTTGCGCACGGTAGTGGTCAGGTAATTCTTGATCATGGGGGTGGGTTTGTTGGCATATGACAAGCCCGATGCCAACCTAGGATTCATCCATTTTCAAAGCCGCTGAGGGATGTAACCGGAAACTTCGAGTCATTTTCGTACGAAATTGTCCGCATACGGTCATGTTGGTCGTGGCATCCTACCTTCCTTTTTCTATTTTTACAGCCCAATTTCAATACTATGGGTCGCATATTTGAGAAGAGAAAGCACAAGATGTTTGCCCGCTTTGACAAGATGGCCAAAGCGTTTACCCGCATTGGGAAAGATATTGCCATCGCTGTCAAGCAAGCAGGGCCCAACCCGGATAATAATCCCCGGTTGCGCATGGCCATTCAGAATGCGAAGGGAGTGAATATGCCGAAGGATCGCGTTGAAGCAGCGATCAAGCGCGCCTCAAGCAAAGACGAAAAAGACTTTCAGGAAGTTGTTTACGAAGGGTATGCTCCGCACGGAGTGCCGGTGATCGTTGAGTGTGCTACGGACAACCCGACCCGCACGGTGGCCAACATCCGGCTCCACTTTTCAAAAAATGGCGGCAATATGGGTAACTCAGGTTCCGTGATGTTTCTTTTTGAACGCAGAGGAGTATTCAAATTTGATCCGGCCAAACTTAATCTTGATGAAGTAGAACTCGATCTCATTGATGCCGGTGCCGAGGACATTCAGCGGGATGAAGACGAAATTTTGATGTATACCAAGTTTGCCGACTTTGGCCAGATGCAGAAGTTTCTGGAATCCAAGGGCTGGGAACCGAAGAGCTCAGAATTGCAATACATTCCCACCACCACCAAAGAACTGAACGAAGCCGAACAGGACGAAGTGATGGAATGCATTGGTGCACTCGAAGCAGATGAGGATGTTCAAAACGTTTATCATAACTTAGCATGAGTTGAAACAACTCCTGCTGATAGGGATCCTTTCCTTTCTCAGGCTATCCGGCTTCAGTCAGGAGTATGCAAAATTTTCGTACATCCAGTTTTATTTCACCGGGCAGGTAGCTGTGCCTTCCAAGGAGTTCCGGCAAGTGGTGTATAACAATTTTGGAAACCTTGGGTATGGAATCAATACCGGGTTAATCGTGAGCCCCCTGTTTGAAAGACGACCCTCTCCTTTTCTGATCGGACTTGATTTCAGTTATTTTACCTACGGCCAGGAGAAAGATGGTGCTACGGCCAATACCCCAAGATTGAAATCCACCTACAATGTATACACATGGAATGGCCTGGTACGGATCAGGCCACCCCTTGAAAAAGGTGCCCTTACACCCTTTGCCGATGGCTTATTGGGACTTAAACTCTACACCACAAAAACCAAAGTCGATAAAGACTTGCTTGATTTCCTGTTTACCGATAATCAGGCCGAAGTACTTAATAATGTTCGCGATACTGGGCTGAGTTTTGGTACAGGGGCCGGATTCTATACAAATCCCCGCAACCGTAGTGCCCCAAGCTTTTCGTTACGCTTGCTTTATCTGTGGGGTGACGAGGTCGAATATGTAGTGAAGGACTCGATTAAGGTTGACGCTGCAGGGTCGCTTTCATATGAAACGGACCGGGCCAACACGTCTATGTTTCTGATTCAGATCGGCATCAATGCGGTTGGCCGGAAATCGTTTGTCCAATAAGGTTGTCAAAACCCTTTTAATGCGAGCATCAACCCCTTCGACTAGCCGAATCAAAAAGCCGATTCCACGTCAAAAATCATAAGATTTAGTCCGATTATGGTTATTTTTGACCTTCTGCCAAATACCAAAATCCGCTTTTTTGAGTTGATTTGGTTAATAGCAGCGAACCCTAACACCTGACATGAAGGCCCTATTCACAGGCTTGATTATTCTCGTATCGATTCAAGCTTCTGCACAAGATGTGGAGGCATTTGGCATCTTTGGCGGATTTAATTTTCCATTCACGGTGGACCAAGGGCTGCAGAAAGATCCGCGCTATTACGGCAAATTTACCATTCGCGGCACCCCGGTTGGCTTTGCCTACGGCTATGACCGCGTTGGGCACGGTATTTTACTGACGCCCAGTTACGTCCAAGTAGGTCAGAAGTTTATCATCAAAAACACCACGGGCGGCTCGGTGGGCACGCGCGATGTACAAATGAATTACTTCAGTGTGCCCGTGGCGCTGAAGCTGCACGTAAATGACATGTCGTTTTTCAGGTTAAGTATGATTGCGGCTGTAACTCCAAGTTTCTTATTTAAAGGACAAGAAACGATGACCATTAACTCTCCCAATCAATCGACCAAACTGAAGTATCCTCCAGGGGTCAGTGTACCAACCGATCCTGGGTATGAACAGGTATACGATGGGGTATTTGTTCCCAACATGGACGATGAGGTATATGTGGACAATGACAAGTTTACGCCCTTTCAATTGTTCGCTGCACTTGGTTTGCGATCGGATTTTGATTTGAATGACGACTGGAGCATCAACTTTGACGGTCGTGCCAACTTTGGAATTTTTGATCCCCGCAAAGCAAACTATATCGATCAGCTGAAAAACCCAGCAGGCCCGCCTGATATCAATGGCGATCCCGGAGCACCAGATCTTTACGGGCAGCGCAGGGAAATTTATCTTTCAGTAGCTTTTGGTATTTCGCGAATCATCCAGATCAAGCACTCGTACAAACCGAAGGTAACTACTCACACGGAAGCCTTTAAAGCGGCCAACAAGCCTCCACGCTCCACCAGCGGAGTGCACAAGGGCATGAGCAAGCAAAAGAACAAAAAGAAGAAATAGAAATAGTAGGGTCCCCTGCCCTGAACTGAATTATCCTCTAATTCAGACGCACTTCAAGTGTTTTCATTTGGGTTTTGTAGGCGGCAGGAAGTAACACAGCTCTCAGTACCCTATCCAATTTTAATTGTCTCCCCAGTTTATAAACCGGCACAGCCGGAGCTAACCACGAATACCTACCCAAGTCCAACAAATGGCGAACGTACTCGGGTACAATTAGTTTTTGAACCTCGATTAAAATGAAGTATCGTATCGCACCCAGGTGTTTTCTATATTGGCGGAACAGGTCAATTGTGTAGTTACCCGGTTGGAGGTCTTCGATTAAATGGGCTCTCCGTACCGGGAGCCATTCGATGTAGTTGGATGGAAGCGCTTTCAAACCCAGTCGGATTCCGACCCGATGGAAAACTTTGTATACTTCTTCCTTCTCTTCGGCATTTAATTTTCGTTCGAGTAATTCATAGGCAGCGATTGTATAGTAAATGAGCAGGAAAAGTACATCACGATACGCCCACTCAGGAATAGCAGCACCCCGGTTCTGTTCTACGGATGAATGAATGTGCCGCATCGCATCAATGGCTTGATGGGCTTCCCCGGTGGATGAATAAATAATTGTATGCGCATATCGCACTGTGGAAAACAATCGACCCAACGGATCCGAAGGCAGTTTACCTGTAAAGTATAGCCAGTCCACCGCTTTATTTAAGGCAAACTCTGCAGCCGCCCCTGCAAAAATAAACAAGACCATATCGCTCCGGCCCCAGATTTTTCTTACTACCGAATTTTTATCAACAAAGTAGGACATAGCAAACGTGTAACGTTTCTCAGGTATGATTATCTATTTACTTTTAAATACAAAGTACTTTTTAATATTTCATTTTTCCTAAGGATTCTTAAAAAAGAAGAAGAATTTTATAATTTTAAACGAAGCTGCTGATCAGTTTTATCCTTCCATCAATAGAAAATGCGAACCTCCACTGAAATTACCACTGTCTTTGAAACCACCCTCGAGCGGGCATTTAAATCTCCGATGCTTTGTGATATCACAAAAATTCACACCGGCTATGGAATTACTCCGCGGGTAACGCACTGCACGGAGGATGAAACCTGGGGTCAAGCAGGCGGCAGTCGCAAAGTGTTTATGGCAAAGACCTTCGCGTTTAAAGGGGGCGAATCATCACTCGATACCGTTCTGGAGCGCAAAGAGAATGAATATTGGAAGATCGAAATCTCAGAATTTAAAACGCCAAGCCTGGGTTTTGAAAAATTCCAGGGTGAGTGGTTTACAACTCCCCTTGAAACCGGGAAAGTGTTGGTTCGGTACCGATACACTCTGTTTTCGAATAGCGTACTCCTTTATCCGGTTCATTGGTTGTTCACCAAACTGATCTGGCGAAACTATATGCGGCATGTACTGGAAAACATCGGGAAGTTAGTAATAAGCAAGGCTCCCTTTCTTCATAAATAAAAAGTGGCCTGTTACCAGACCACTTTTATACTAACACAAGTGCTAAAAGATTCTTTCTAATTGATCAGGCCAAATCGAAACGATCAAGGTTCATCACCTTATTCCACGCAGCCACAAAGTCATTCACAAACTTATCCTTAGCATCCGCACTGCCGTAGACTTCTGCGAGTGCCCGCAGCTCTGAATTTGAACCAAAGACGAGATCGACCCGGGTACCTGTCCATTTAACTGCACCGGTCTTGCGGTCACGGCCTTCAAATACATCCTGAGCATCTGAAGTTGCCTTCCATGTTGTGCCCATGTCGAGCAGGTTTACAAAAAAGTCGTTTGTCAACGCCTCCGGATTCTTCGTAAACACCCCCTTCTTCGACTGATCAAAATTGGCATTCAGTACACGCATGCCTCCAACCAACACGGTAAGCTCAGGAGCGGTAAGCATCAACAGCTGTGCTTTGTCGATCAGTAATTCTTCAGCTGATACCGTATACTTTCTCTTCAGGTAGTTGCGGAAGCCATCAGCAATAGGCTCCAGTACTTCAAAAGATTCGACATCCGTTTGCGCTTGCGAAGCATCCCCACGGCCGGGTGTGAAGGGTACCGTTATGGTTAATCCGGCATTTTTTGCTGCCTTTTCCACTCCGGCACAACCGGCCAATACAATCAGGTCGGCCAATGATACCTGCTTACCGGATTGAGTGCTGTTGAATTCATTTTGAATTTTTTCCAATGTCTCCAACACCTTCTTTAACTGAGTTGGATTGTTCACCTCCCAATCCTTTTGCGGGGCTAAACGAATGCGGGCTCCGTTGGCACCACCCCGCTTATCTGAGCCCCGGAAGGTAGAGGCGGAAGCCCAGGCAGTTGACACCAGTTGGGAAACCGATAGTCCGGAGGCAAGAATTTTAGCCTTCAGCGCAGCAATATCTTTATCATCAATAAGCTTGTAGGTTACAGCCGGGATTGGATCCTGCCAGATCAACTCTTCCTTCGGCACTTCCGGACCCAGGTACCGGGCAATCGGACCCATGTCGCGGTGTGTGAGTTTGAACCAGGCGCGCGCAAAAGCATCGGCAAACGCATCCGGATCTTCATAGAAGCGTCTGGAAATTTTCTCATAGATCGGATCAAATCGTAAGGCCAAATCGGTTGTTAACATCCTTGGTTCCTGACGCTTGGTTTTATCAAAGGCGTCCGGCACTGAACCGGCCCCTGCCCCATTCTTCGGCTTCCACTGGTGTGCCCCTGCTGGACTCTTCGTGAGTTCCCACTCGTATCCGAACAGGTTCCAGAAGAAGTTATTGCTCCACTTGGTTGGCGTGCTTGTCCAGGTCACTTCCAAGCCACTCGTGATTGTATCGCCACCTTTACCGGAACCATAGCTGCTCTTCCAGCCGAGGCCTTGCTCTTCGATACTGGCCGCTTCAGGATCTGGGCCTACATGCGTTGCCGGTGCTGCTCCGTGTGTTTTACCGAAGGTGTGGCCACCTGCAATCAACGCCACAGTCTCTTCATCATTCATGGCCATGCGTTTGAACGTCTCCCGTATGTCGCGCGCGGCTGCAACCGGATCCGGATTTCCATTAGGGCCTTCCGGGTTTACATAGATCAATCCCATCTGCACGGCAGCCAATGGATTTTCCAGGTCGCGGTCGCCCTGGTAGCGTTTATCATCCAGCCACTTGCGCTCCGAACCCCAATACACATCTTCCTGAGGTTCCCAAACATCTTCACGGCCTCCGGCAAAACCAAAGGTCTTGAAGCCCATCGATTCAAGCGCCACGTTACCGGCCAGGATCATCAGGTCGGCCCACGATATTCTCTTTCCATACTTCTGCTTGATCGGCCACAATAACCTGCGTGCCTTGTCGAGGTTGACGTTATCGGGCCAACTGTTGAGTGGAGCAAATCGCTGCTGTCCGGCACCGGCACCACCACGACCATCGCCTGTGCGATAGGTACCGGCACTGTGCCACGCCATACGAATAAATAAGCCGCCATAGTGTCCAAAATCGGCAGGCCACCAGTCTTGCGAGTCGGTCATTAACGCTGTCAAGTCTTTTTTCACTGCTGCCAGGTCGAGTTTCTTAAACTCTTCAGCATAATTAAACTTCTCACCCATCGGATTGGAAAGGGAAGAATGCTGGCGGAGAATGTTCAGTTTCAATTGATTCGGCCACCAGTCGCGGTTGCGGGTTCCCCCGCCTGCGCTTTGTCCATGAAACGGACATTTGCTTTCCCCGTTCATTGTGCTTGTTGCTGTCTTGTTTTCCATGTGATATTGATTAATAATTTATTCTTAAATGAACCACTAATGTTAGCTCCTGAAGACGAAGTACACAATGACTACCGTCATATTTTAAGAGCCATGACGGCAAGGTTACAAGTTGATTGATAATAAATCAAATTGATTATATTTATGATCCTATAATTATTATCTATGACGTTAACTCAATTGGAATACCTCGTAGCGCTCGACACCCACCGGCATTTTGTCCAGGCGAGTGAAAAATGTTTTGTCACACAACCCACTCTGAGTATGCAAATTCAAAAGCTGGAGGACGAACTGGGCGTTAAAATTTTTGATCGCACAAAACAACCGGTAATCCCAACGGAAATAGGCACCCGTATCCTGGCACAAGCCCGGGTGGTATTGCGGGAAGCGGGCCTGATCCGTCAGCTGATCTCTGAACAAAAGGACACCATGACGGGGGAAATCCGTATTGGCATCATCCCTACTCTGGCACCTTACCTGTTGCCCCCACTTTTCAAAAACATCCGGGAAAAATACCCACAAGTAAAGCTGGTGATCAAGGAAACCATTACCGAGGAGGTTATACAGGAACTTAAAAACAACCGTTTGGATTGTGGCATTGTGGTCACCCCGTTGAAAGATGCCTCCATCAAAGAGGATATCTTGTTCTATGAAGAACTCTTTGTGTATGTATCTAAAAAAAATGCGCTGCACGACAAGAAATATGTGCTGCCTACTGAGATTGATCCAAGTCAACTTTGGTTATTGGAAGAAGGACATTGCTTCCGATCGCAAGTATTGAATCTTTGCGAGCTTCGGAAATATTCGGAAGTCCACTTTAAATACGAAACCGGAAACATCGAAACCCTGAAGCGTATGGTGGATAAGAGTGACGGCCTTACTATTTTACCCGAACTTGCCGTGATGGAATTTTCAAAACCGCAATTAGCCTTAGTGAAGCGACTGAAAGAGCCGAGTCCGGCCCGCGAGGTAAGCTTAGTTACTCACCGCGACCATTTGAAAACAAAGCTGATTCAAATTCTCAAAGCAGAAATTCTCGCCCTGGTGCCTAAAGGGATGCAAAAATTAAACAAAAAGAAAGTGGTGGACATTACCTATTAATGTCCTTCACGTCATTACGTTTCCCAAAGGGAATTTAGCAGATTACTTCAATACAAAGTTGGCCTCTTTCACATCGCGTGAGTTGGTGCCCACCATGACTACAAATTCACCCGGCTCTGCTACCCACTTCAAGTCGCTATTGTAAAAGGACAGATCCTCAGCGGTTACTGTAAAAGAAATCGTTTTCTTCTCCCCGGCCTTAAACATCACCTTTGTAAAGTCTTTCAATTCCTTTACTGGACGTGTTACAGAACCTACTACATCGCGGATGAACAATTGAATCACTTCGGCACCCTCGCGATTTCCGGAATTGGTAACTTCCACAGACACGTTAATGGAATCAGAAGCGGTCATCTCGGTTTTACTCAATTGAACTTCACCATAGGTAAATGTCGTGTAACTTAAACCAAAGCCAAACGGATAGAGCGGTTCGTTGGAAACATCCAGGTAATTGGACTGAAATTTCTGAAACCACGGTCCTCGTAAGGGGCGCCCCGTATTCTTATGAGCATGGTAAATGGGAACCTGTCCTACATTTTGTGGAAAGGTAGTTGACAACTTGCCCGATGGATTTACATCTCCAAACAATACATCAGCAATGGCATCACCGGCCTCACTCCCACCAAACCATACATTCAGGATAGCCGGAACATTCTCGTGTTCCCAAGTTAATGCCAACGGGCGTCCGGTGAACAACACGACCACAACAGGTTTGCCGGTTTTCAATAATGCCTGTAATAACTCACGTTGAGTTTCAGGTATCGTAATATCGGTGCGGCTGGCGGCTTCGCCACTCATTTCTGCGGCTTCGCCAACCGCAGCAACAATCACATCAGCATTTTGAGCGACCCGAACGGCTTCATTTCTGATTTCGGCTGCCGGACGCTTATCGCGATTTAATGATTTTCCAAATAAGGTAGAGTTCGCCTCCAGGATTTCATCTTCGGTGAGGTTAGAACCTTTGGCATAGAGCACTTTTGCTGACTTACCAACTGCCTTTTCAAGACCTTCGCGTACGGATATGGATTCCTTAAACCGGGCTGCAACGCTCCATGTGCCGGTCATGTTTTCTTTTGCATCAGCCAACGGACCAATTAAGGCTATTGTTCCGGCTTTCTTAATGGGCAACACGTTGTTTTCATTTTTTAGCAATACGAAACTTTGGGTAGCAGCTTTCCGTGCTTCTGCACGATTGGCCTCTGTAAAAACTTCTGCCTTCGCCCGATCAGCATCGCAATAGCGATAGGGATCTTCAAATAGGCCTAACATGAATTTGGCTTTAAGAACTCGTCTGCATGCTGCATCAATCTGTTGTTCGGTTATCTTTCTCTCCTGCACCGATTTTGCCAATGTTGTCAGAAGACCTTCACTCACCATGTCCATGTCAAGACCGGCATCCACCGCTTTGGCAGAAACCGTCTGAATGTCTCCAATGCCGTGGGCAATCATTTCACTTACTCCCGTGTAGTCTGAAACCACAAAACCATCAAAGCCCCATTGGTTGCGGAGTACTTCCGTCAACAACCACTTATTGGCAGTGGCCGGAATGCCATCAATCTCATTGAAAGAAGCCATGATGCTGCCCACTCCGGCATCCACTGCAGCTTTGTAAGGGGGCAGGTATTCGTTGTACATGCGGTGGCGACTCATATCCACGGTATTATAATCCCGACCAGCCTCCGAGGCACCATACAGCGCGTAATGTTTCACACAAGAGAGAATTGTATTGTTCGCAGCCAGGTCGTTACCCTGATACCCGCGCACCATGGCTTTGGCGATTTCCGATCCAAGGTAGGTATCTTCACCACTGCCTTCCGAGATACGACCCCACCGCGGATCGCGGCTCAGGTCAACCATGGGCGAAAAAGTCCAGTTAATGCCATCGGCACTGGCTTCACTGGCGGCAATGCGTGCGGTATGCTCAATGAGTTCGCGATCAAAACTGCAACTAAGACCCAATGGAATCGGAAACACGGACTCGTACCCGTGGATCACATCCATTCCAAAAATCAGTGGAATCTTCAGGCGGCTTTTCTCCACTGCGATTTGTTGCATCTCGCGGATAGCAGCCACCCCTTTGATATTGAAGAGTCCACCTACTTTACCCTCCTCTATCTTTCTTGCAATGTCTGAACTCTCTGCTTCTCCCGTAGTGAACGCCCCGGCTGAAGGTAGATTGAGTTGACCTATTTTTTCCTCCAGTGTCATCAGTCGCAGAAGTGAGTCAACCCGTTGATCCAACGCTGCGGTGGAAGGTTGAACATTTTTCTGACAGGCTGAGATTCCCAGAAGAACGATCAGCAGGAGGTAGATTTTGTTTTTCATATTTATTTTTTGACAGTCATCGATTTGAAGATACTAGCTCGTTCAGGGTTCAAATCCTAATTTTGCTTTTGCGACCTGCACCTCAGGTGCAGACATGAATAAATTCCAAAGTAACCCTGTACGGTGATTTTCGATCATGACCACAATAGGTCCTTGATCGATTGCGAGGTACCGAGGCAGATACCAATTGTTGTGTTCGCTGAATGCATCATAAAATCCATATTCTCCAAATACCTTACTGCCCAGGCGCTCATATAAATAACGAACCACTTTCATCGACTCATCAGGTGTGTATGGGAAAGAGGAAAGGGCAGCGGTCGGAGAAATCACACCCACGTCTTCATTTGGGCTATGAGCAGCATACCCGTTGATGGAATAACTAGCCGTGAGCCCCCAGCTGGATTCTCCGTAACCCTTATACTTTTTTGGATTTTCTATGCAGTATTGCCGGTTAATAAGTGTATGATTTCTATTATGCTCCCAATAATCAGCATATTTATCTTTTAGGTTATGAGGATTTAAACCAAGAAAAGAATAATGAGACCAAAACAGTGGACCTCCAAATTGAGGTGCTCCATTGTGTTTCAGACTTAGGTGGAATCCATATTGCTCATGCGCTGGATCATTTTGAATAGAACCCTTTCGTGCCCACCCTTCATGATATACTTCTGCTGGTATGCTGTGCGTAGGTGACCCCGCTGCCAGGAAATACATAATGAGGCATTCATTGTATCCTTCTACTGCAAAATTCATCTCCCATTCGTATTGTGGCGACCAGTGCCAGTACAATACGTTTTTATTATTACGATACCAATCAAATTCAATTTCTCGCCAAAGTTTGTCTATTTTATCTGCCAGTTGCTTTTCCTCATCATTTCCATCTTTAAAATATTGCCGCACACACAACAGGCCCTGCGCGAGATAAGATGTCTCTACCAGATCGCCCCCGTTATCCTTTGGGCTGAACGGTTTCACTTTACCGGTTTCACCGTTGAGCCAATGGGGCCAGGCACCATGAAAACGATCGGCCTTTTCCAGCCAATCGACTAATTTATTCAATCGCTCCACTCCGGCTTGCCGAGTTATAAATTTACGTTCAATACCCACCAAGATAGCCATCACACCAAACCCGGTTCCGCCCGATGTAATAATGTGTTTATCATTATCTGGGTAAATGTTATCCGCATGAAAGCGCTCACGTGCAGCTCCGGATATAGGTTCGGCTCCATTCCAGAAATATTGAAAGGTGTTGTATTGTACGAGCGTCAGCAATGAGTCATCACTTATTCCCAATTGATCGCTAACTACCCCTTTCGGTGAGTTTGTACAAGCCGCCAGGCAGCCAATCAGGATCCAACCAGCGAGTAATAATTTCATAGGCAACGTTTAGTTTTTATTAAAATTCAAAACGGTCATTCCTTGCTGGACTTCTGGGGCCGACATAAATAAATCCCATAACAACCCCGTGCGATAATTTTCAATCATGATCATGATGGGACCCTGATCAATCGCCAGGTACGAACTGGCAGTCCAACCGGAAGTTAAATTAAAGGCATCATAAAATCCATAGGGTCCCCAAAGCCGGTCCCCCAGAGTATAATAAAAGAATTTAAGCGCTTGCATGGATTCGACCGGAGTATAGGGAAAAGACGATAAAGCAGCGGTTGGTGTAATCACACCCAAATCGTTTGCCGGTGAGTGTGCGGCATATCCCGATTGGTTATCACTGGAGGTAAGGCCCCAACCGGCTGCACTATACCCGATGTATTTTTTTGGATTGGAAATGCAATAGGCTTGATTGATGCGCGAAGCATTAACACCCTGCTCCCAATAGTTTGCATATTCATCCGAAAAATGTGGGTCTAGCCCCAGGTAAGAATAGTGAACCCAGAACAAAGGGAACAAGCCGCCCAACTTCAGGTTTATTCCATAGTACGTTTCGTTACGAACAATTGCTCCGTTGCGTGCAAAGCCGTTGGTGTACACTACTTTAGGAATGTTATGCGTTGGTGACGCTGCAGCCAAGAAATAGGTAATTTGCTGTTCGAAGTATCCATACATGGCAAAGTTCATATCCCAATTATAGTTGGGAGACCAATGCCAGTATAGTACGTTCTCATTGTTCTTGCGGTACCAATCCCACTCAACTTCAGACCATAATGTATTGATTCGACTAATGAGTGTCTGTTCAGTTCCATCTGAAGGGTTTAAATACTGACGGAACGTTAGCAGGCCTTGTACGAGAAAAGACGTTTCAACCAGATCACCACCATCGTCTTTCGTACTAAACGGAATTACCTTGCCGGTGCTGCCATTGATCCAATGCGACCACACCCCATGAAATCGATCGGCAGTTTCAAGGAAATCAAGAATTTTATCCAGTCGTTCAATTCCTTGCTGCCGGGTAATAAAACCACGTTCTATGCCCACGATGATGGCCATGAGCCCAAATCCTGAACCACCACTGGTAACCACATCCCCCGAAGTGTTTCTTTCACGGGCCATGCCACTGATTGGATGCGCAAAATCCCAGAAATATTTAAATGTTTGCTGCTGTACTAGTGTCAGTAATGCATCGTCTGAAATTTCGGGAAACACCGGAGTTGGATTAATACCAGAATAAAAGAGTTTGGTATAGATGGAAAATACTTCCTCGTGTATGCCTGTAATCTCATCGGAAATCCACACGTTATGTCTCGTCAGGGAAGGAAGCTTTTCCGTTGAGGTGAGGGTTACAGTTTTTTGATCGCCCGATAACGCAACAACAAGGGGTAAACTTTGGCTATTGGAAACTTTAAAGTAGGTCCCGGAAGCAAATTCCGTTTTGAGGGGTGCGGAGAAAGTAACTTCGATTTGCAGTTGGGTAATGTTGGTTACGGGAGAAGTATTTAATACTTCCACGGTATTGAATTTCAATGAGGTAATGGTAAGGGTTGTGGGCACAGTTGTAAATCCAATGGTCAATCCGGGAAACACCTCTCCCTGATTACCTTTAAGTTGGTCGGATAGAATCACTTCATACTCCTGATACGGATCGAGTGGTTGAGCCGGGAGTGCCAGAAAAGTTTTATTGTTATCTAAGAAGGTAAAGGTAAGCTCAACGGCAGCTTCTTTTTTTTTACGGAGTTGAATACCCTCCGTAACAGAGGCAATATCCAGCGCGGCTGCGAACGTTCCTTGCAACGCCTGATCGACAGGTGCAGTTGTGTTTTTTGCTGGATCGGTTAAGTTGAGCTGATACGATCCGAGGCGAAGTTCATTTAATTGAAGGGTTGGTTTGGGTGAATCCTCCGACTTATCGGAACAGGAGAAGAGAAGAAAAAGAATAGATAATCCAAACCACCTCATGAAACCAGATTTAGAAAAAGAGGGGTACCGACAAGCAGTACCCCTTCCAACAACAAAATTAACCCAATTATGGCTTACCGGAATTATACATGGTTAATATTTCACCCGCAGTAAGCACTTTCTTATAGATGATCAGATCATCCATCAGACCATGGAAATGGTTTGCACCGGGAAGATCATAACCACCCCAAGGTTCGGCATCCCACAGGGTGCCACCACGGCTGTGTATAAATCCAAGCGCAAGTTCGTTTTTCACGTCAGGTTCTGCGCCACGATACTTGAGGCCGGTGGCAAAACGGGGATTGGCGGCATCTGGCCAAAGATCAAAGTCCTGCTCCTTAATTTTTTCACCGTTCAGGTAAACGGTACCTGTTTTGGCAGTTGCATCATATACAAATACATAATGAGCCCACTTATCCTGAATGACAGTCTTCATTCCGCCACTACCTGTAAAGTCTTTGGAGAATGTCCAGCCTTGCCAGTTACCGTTGTCTTTCGTTTTGCCTTCCCCGTCAGCCCACAAGTCTTCTGAGAACCCACCGGCACCGGCAGGATTTGTGTGTGCATAAGAGGCCGCTAGTTTGAAACCATTGTAACTCCCAAAGATTTCAAATTGGAATCCATTGAAGGCACCCAAGCCCAATACAAATTGTCCTTTTGCCAGCGTTGAGTTCGGTTTCGCCCACACGCTCAAAGTCCAATCACCGTTGTTTGCTAACTGATCACCATTAGAGATTTCAATAATGCTGGTGGTTCCATTGAAACTGGCCGCTTTACCCGCATCGGCTTTACGGCCTGCCTCGTAAGTGATGCCTACAATTTGATTGGGGGTTGGATCAAAACTTCCAATGACATCATTCGCATTGTCTTCAAAAGTCCATTGTGCAAAAGCTCCTGCTACAGCAAAAGTACCCACGGTAGTAAAGTTACGTTCCAGACTATTCGCCATGCCCATCCCATCGGTGCTCGCAAGCGATTTGTCAACATTCAACAAGAAAAGAGTGCCTGTACCAAAGTCATCACTCGGGTCGATTGTTACTTCGGATCCATTAACGGTGATTGTAGTAGGCACAACAGCATTATCATACTGTCTCGTTAATGTAATAGCTGATGTAGTTGCCTGATCAACAGCGACATTAAACGTGGCCACGATGGCCGCATCTACCGGCACGCCAGTAGCACTTGTGGCTCCATTCAGATCCACACCTCCTGCAGTTATGGCCGTCAGGGCCAGTGCGGGCTTCTCATCCTCACTACATCCATTGAGCAGGGTGGCAAATCCGCCAGCTACCACCAATAAGCTCAACATCCATTTGATTGTTTTCATACTCATTTAATTTAAAATTTAAGGTTAAACATGGTTATCGTCGATGATTAGTTCTCCCAACCGGGATTTTGTGTTAACGCTCCCTGGGATAAGTCAATTTCAGTTTGAGGAATAGGGAACAATTCGTGCTTGCCTTTTACAAATCCGAGTGGACCCAAAACCGCTTCGGCCTTGTTGGTACGTACGAGATCCCAAAACCGATGGCCCTCCAGTGCCAACTCAACTCTTCGTTCGCGTAAGATCAAATCGCGCAACTGATCTTTAACAGTCACGGTAATATCGGGGAGGATTGCGTTATTGCCTTCACGTGCCCGCTGACGAACCCGATTCAAATGTATTAACGCTCCAGCGGGATCATTATTTTCATTCAAGGCTTCGGCAGCGATCAATAACACATCGGAAAACCGGATGAATCTGCGGTTATGGCCAAAAGAGGGTGGAACGTTGGTTCCGGGGGTCCATACTTTCTGGTTGTAACATTCGATCTCAGCCTGCCCATGCGAATCGGTGGAAGCATCGGGTGTTAGACCATCCCCCACGATAGTAACACCATCCAAAACTTCACCCAAAAAGATAACCGTTGACTCCAGCCTAGGATCACCCGGTTCAAAACTGTTTCTAAGATCTAGCGTTGGACGATTAAATCCCCATCCGCGGTTCGGTGTTCCCCGCACAGCCTGCACATTACCATATTGATTCCCGCCATTTTCAATGCCTTCACTTCCGAAGGAGGCCGCTTCAAAAACCGATTCTACACCTTGCTCACCGAATACACTGTTTGCATTATCAAAATCCGCTTCCAGATTATAGTCGCCAGAATTGATGACATCCAACGCTTTGGCAACTGCATCCGCCCATTTGTTTTGAAACACATATACTTTTGCCAACAATGCCTGGGCGGCTCCTTTTGAAGCGCGTCCCGCATCCGCGGCACTATACTGTGACTTTCGAGGAAGATGAGCGATGGCAAACAAAAGATCTTCTTCAATCAACTGGTAAACCTCATCGGGAGTACTACGTGGCAATACTTTAGGGTCAACCGTAGTTAATAAAGGAACTCCACCCCAGGCACGAACCAAATCAAAATAATATAGTGCCCTTAGAAAACGAGCTTCTCCTATATAGCGATCGCGCAAGCCTGGATTCATATCGATTGTAGCCACTTTCTCAATTACCACATTGGTTCTTCGAATGGCCTTATAAAGTGTGTTCCACCAGCGGAGAATGGCGCCCTCAGTTTTTAAATATTGAAAGCGATCGAACGGTCCAATGGTAGCCGCCTGATCATCGGGGTTACTGCCTTTATTCGAATCATCCGACATGATATCCGTTAAAGGAAATAATCCCGAATTGAAATTAGGATCGCGCAGGGTGTTGTAGGCAGCATTAGTCGCAAGCAAGGCATCTTCGGCCGTGGTTGGGAAATTGGCTTGGGTTAGTTCTCCTTGTGGAGGTTTATCCAGGAAATCCTGGCACGCTACCGGTATTAATAAGAAGAACCAAAAGATATATATGAATTTTGTCCTTTTCATATGCTTTGCATTAGAAAGTCAGATTTATACCAAGAGAGTAAATTCGTGGAATGGGATAAGCCGCCACATCAATGGCGTTGAGCACCGGATTGCCACTCACAATTTCAGGTGTGTATCCGGTAAACTTGCTCAACGTAATTAAGTTCGTTACTCGCATGTAAGCCCGAACAGATTTCATGTGCACTTTCTCAATCAGAGATTGAGGAAGTGTATAACCTACGGACAGATTCCTCAAGCGAATAAAGGAGCCGTCATAGATGTAACGCGATGAGGGTTCGTAGTTTACACCTCCGTTGCTGGGTCTGGGTTCGCTATTACTTGTACCCTCCCCATCCCAGTAATTGAGATACCGATGTTCAAAATTGTAAGGATCGGGACGGATGATTTCTTTCCCATTGAAAATCTTATTACCAACCTGTGATTGAATATCCACCGTGAAATCGAATTGTTTATAAAATAGGTTAGCATTGAGTCCCAATAAAAGCTTAGGAATTGGTGAGCCCAGATTTGTACGATCGTCACTGTTCAGCAGGCCATCCTGATTTACATCTTCAAATTTCAAATCGCCAACCCCGGAGGCAGAAAGGTGTGGATAAGAGTTAAGTTCAGCGGTATTTTGGAAAACACCAATTACGTTATATCCATAAAACGAACCGATGGGCAAACCAGGCACAGTACGGGTTACCTGACGTCCATTGAAGAGTCCCAACAATTGTTCATCATCCTCTCCAGACCCACTAACTTTCAGAGTTTCGTTATGGATGGTGGTGCCCACAAGACCCAAATCATACTTCAACCCGCTTTTCGTCTCATGATGATAAGCCAGATTTAATTCAAATCCGCGGTTAAGTACCTCTCCGGCATTGAATGTGATTACCGCCCCATCGCCATTGCCAAAGTAGCCGGGTACGGGCAAATCAATGAGAATATCTTCTGTAGTACGGTGGTAATAATCAATTTCAGCTGTGATTTTGTCGTCCAGGAAACCAGCCTCAATACCAATGTCAATCTGACTGGTATTTTCCCACTTCAGATTTGGATTTCCTGCAACTCCATAGGTTGACCCCGGATTAATTACATCAGCCCCAAAGAGGGCATTAATACCATTTTGAACGAGGGAATATTGACGCTGGTAGTTGATCTTTTCATTGCCGATGACACCCCAACTAGCCCGCGCTTTTAGGTTAGAGAACACCTTGTTGTTCTCCATAAACGTTTCGTTAATCAGGTTCCAACCCAGGGCCAGCGAGGGAAAGTTTGCATACCGATTTGCTGTTGAGAACTTCGAGGATCCATCCCTGCGAAAGGTTGCTGTAAAAAGATACCGGTTATCATAGGTGTAATTTACCCGCGCCAGGATAGACTCCATGGAAAAATTGAAGTTGGGATTTACCCCGTTAGTAGCAAAGTTGGGCGACACCAGGTTGGGAAAGATGTTCACATACCAGAAGTCCTCGCCTGAGCGCAATAAATTTTGAGCTCCTAAAAATACCGACTCAGAAGAAGATTCCTGTAAGGTATAGCCTACTACTGCATTGATCCGATGAACATCCATTTCTTTTTGATAGCTCAGCGTATTTTCCCAGAGCCAATCAACCCGATCGTTGTATCCCTTACCAAGATCATCAGTTGCATTCTGTTGTTGCGGGTTCACATAAAATACAGGCGTATAACTTTCCGACTTTGAATACTCGAGGTCGGCCCCGAAACTGGTCCTGAAAGTAAAGCCCTTGAGAAAATCTATTTCGGTGTAGATATTATTGACGCTTCGCAACCCATTATTGAAACTGTTCGTGTTTTCGATATCTGCAAGCACGTTGCCTACTCCGGGTACCGGAGAATAAGATCCATCAGATTGATATGGAGTAATCGTAGGCCATGCTCTGTATACGACAAACACCGCATTACCATTGGTATTTTGTTGTTTATAGGGTGTAAAGGATAAGTTGGTGCCCACGCGCACTGACTTTGATAGGTGCAACGTATTGTTGAATTTGAGTGAAACCCGTTCGTAATCCGACTTTTCGATAATGCCGCCCTGTTTAAAGTATCCGATGGACGTGTAGTATTGAAACTTGTCGGAACCTCCGGCCGCTGAAATCTGATAATTCTGAATGGGTGCAGTCCTGAAAATCTCATCCTGCCAATCTGTGTTTGGAACCGCATCCAGATTGTTGTAGGTACCTGGATTAATCTCATTTCTTACCGTTGCATATTCCTTGCCATTCAACAACTCAATTTTCTTCGGCAACTCTTGAATAGAGTACTCAGCTGTAACATTGATGGCCGGGAACTCATTGCCAGTGCTTCCGCTTTTAGTTGTTACGATGATCACACCATTCGCTCCCCGGGATCCATAGATTGCGGTTGCGGAAGCATCTTTCAGTACCTCCATCGATTCAATGTCGGAAGCGTTTAGAAAATCAATGTTTTGAAGAATGACTCCATCTACTACATAAATCGGTGAAGCATCGTTAAATGTTCCAATGCCCCGAATTCGTACATAGGTACTCGAACCCGGTGCTCCTGAAACATTTGCTACCTGCACTCCGGCAATTTTCCCTTGCAGCGATTGCATCGGGTTAATGGCTGGAACGGTGTTTAGCTCTTTCCCTTTGATACTGGAAACAGCTCCCGTCAGGTCAGATTTTTTAACAACACCATACCCGATTACTACTACTTCCTCCAAACTGGTGATATCTGATTCAAGTGTAACTTCAATGTAAGAGCGCTCGCCTACGGTAATGGTTTGTGTTTTGTATCCGACAAAAGAGATCACTACTGCATTCTCACCTGGTTGTAGCTCCAACCGGAAATTTCCGTCCACATCGGTAGCCACCCCACGTGACGTTCCCTGAACCAAAACGCTGGCCCCGGGAATTCCCAGACCGTCATCCGCCCCCTTTACAACACCGGTTATAACGCGCGTTTGGGCCGAAAGAGTAAAGGAAATCGCAATAAAGGAACCAAGTAGTAGTCTTCTAATCATAACAACATATTGATTTACAGTAATTTAACTGCTACCAATCGGGATCAGCCAAAAGAAATACCCGATCAACTGAATAGAAATTTAAATTCCCATTCTCATTCCAGTCATTTATTTTAGATAAATCAACCAAAAAGGGGGGTTATTGGATAAGTAAAAGCAATGAAACATTTGCGCTTTAAAAACATCGATTACAATCGATTTCATTAGGGTTTTATCAATGCAGAGGTAGTCATCTTGCACTTAAAAAACAATACAAAATAGGCAACTTCAAACTTTATTGGAGGGCATACCCTTTTTGGTGGTAGAAGGGGAATCTACTGGGTTGGTGGTAAGGATTACTTCATGCCATTTGGAGATAGTAGTTGTGTGGCCTTGAGATTCTAAATCCCTAACCTGCTCTTTCACTTTTTGTCTGAAGCTCCAGACTGTATTAAGTCGTAAATCTAGCATAGCAGACAATGCTTCGAGGGTATAAGTCTTTTTGCCTGTTACCACGATATAAGTAATGAAGAATGCTTTCTCAATGGGAAATTTCAGGTTGTGAAAAATGGTGTATGCGGTAATTGATTCATTGTACCCACATCGGGTGCATCGTCTTGAAAACTTTTGTACTCCTGGAAAGAATCGAACGTTCCCACACTTGCGACACTGAAATTCACTTTCCCATTTTAATGTTTCCAGAAAGCGATAACAGGAAAGCGTATCCGGATAAATGGTTTTGAACTCCTGGTAATCCATCGTCTTTTCCATCAACATTTCTTCCAGCACTTCTTTGATGCGGTTCTTCAGTTTCCAGTTATCCAAATCCAACACCGAATTAATTTGATTGATCTCGCGCGTTTGCCGAATGAGCCTTTCATTACTGTCCTCCAATTCCTTGTTCTTGGCATACAATTCGTTGGTTCGTTCATCAACTTTCTGTTCCAACTCCCTATTTACCTTATCCTTCAACTCCATATTGAGTTCATGCTGCTGAATAATTCTGCGTAACGCCCGGTCGCGATTATCTTTTAAAATGGTAATCCGGTCACCCAAGGCCAAAGTCAGAAAGAGCATTTCAACTACAAAACTGAAATGTAGACTGTAATGTGATAAGGTGGTAAGTTCTATTACATTAAAGAAAACCAATGATCGTAGGAAGAATCCGAGTAAGAGCAATCCATACGCTATCACAAAATACCGGGCCGGCCTATACCCGCGCATCCACACCTTGATTCCGCTATAAAATACCAGTGCAAGGGGTACGATTTCAATGAACCGGAATGCAAAAAATTGCGGATAAAACAGCAACTCAACCAAAAAGATTACCGTCCGTACGACAATCATTAGTTTAAGCAACTGATCAAGATCTGGCACTTTTACCCGTGTACTTAAAAACCTGCGCGTAAATACCAGCGCCCATAAAATCAGAGAATAAAGAAAAATTCCAGAGGTATAATTATTCCATTCTGGATGATTGGGCCATAAATATTGAAACCCTACGCCATCCAAACTCATAGCATACAGTCCAACACTGACAATATAAAAGATGTAATAGATGTATTTGATTTCCCGAATGGCCAGGAACACCAGAAAATTATACAAAACGATGATCAGAATCATGCCATAGAAGGTTCCGAAAAGAAAATATTCATTCAGCGCATAGAAAATAAAACGATCCACCGAACGAAAAGCAATCCGGATGTCAGCAAACTCGTGTGACTGGATGCGGAAATAATAATATTGCACCGACTCGGGGTACGGTGTTACCTGAATCTCGAAGTTTTTGTGGGCAAAAGATCGTTGGGAAAACGGATACCCGTCACCCATCATAATTTTCTGATACCCGTGCTTTTCGTCTGGTACATAGGCCTCGATCTGATCTATGGTTTGATCATAAAATTCAATCAACCAGATCTTTTTGGTTGGTTGATGCCTCACTGAAAACCGGATCCAATAGGCCGATCCAACCTGGTAGTCTTTATTCTGATAGTTTTCTCTTCGTACAAAATGGTGTGCATTGGCTGGATCAGAGACATGATCAAACGACAAGTGGGTAGTCGGATCAATTAGAAACTCAAGATCCTTAAGCAGATAAACCCGTTCATTGACATCATCATCGATTATTGCCGTTTGACTTAACGATTTAATGGATATGAAAAGTAGGACTGCAACCAGACGGCTCATGATTCAAATCTAACCGATTTTCTGTGAGGCAAGATTTATAAAGCGGGGTCCAATAAATTTTTTGTTGCTGATAATCAGGCAACTACCAATTAAATACCCGAAATTCTGATCAGTTACTAAACACTGTTTAGTAATTTTCGTTTGTTTTGCCATGGATATGGGAGTAGCCGAAAGAAAAGTACGTCACAAAGAAGATCTCAAAAAAGAGATACTGGATGCCGCTAAATCGCTTTTCAGTGAAAAAGGTTTTGAATCTACTTCAATCCGGGCCATAGCCGAGAAAATAGAATACTCACCGGCTACCATCTACCTGTATTACAAAGACAAAAATGAAATTGTCCATGCCTTACACAAGGAAGGGTTCAAAATGCTAGTGAGTCATTTTGAAGTATTGAACAACGTCAGTCACCCATTCGAGCGTTTGAAAGGCATGGGCCGGGCTTATATTCAATTTGCTTTGCAAAACCCTGATATCTACCGACTCCTGTTTACAATGGAAGAACCACTGAAGCATGTTGCCAACTGTTTTGAAGAATGGGATGAAGGCGACCGTGCCTTTGATATTTTATCCAAGACCGTAGCCGAATGCCAAAAGCTAGGCTTCTTCAAGGGCTTTGAACCGATCCAGCTATCCTTTGTCATCTGGAGTACCATGCATGGTTTATGTACGCTGCGTACCACCGGCCACCTGGCTCATGTTGGTGTTGCCCGTGCCAGCAATCTGGACCTGGATCAGTTGATGACGGCTACCTTCGAGACATTTGTAACAGTTCTGGATAAACTTAGGGGGTAAAAAAATTTGACTTTTAACTTAACACTGTTCATAATGAGAACACTATTTATTAAATCAAGTTTCATCATTGCATTAGCGCTAATAATGGCTCCAGCAAAGGCTCAGCAAGCGCTGGATACGTACATCGACTATGGGCTGCAGAACAATCTTGTCCTGCAGCAGAAAAATGTCACCCTCGACAAAGCGCTACTGTCGTTAAAGATTGCCAACGGCTTATTCTCACCTTCCCTCACGCTGCTTGGCAACTACACAAATGGTGATGGGGGTCGCAGCATCTCGTTTCCGGTAGGCGACATGTTAAATCCTGTATACAACACACTTAATCAACTAACCGGCTCCGATAATTTTCCGCAAATCGAAAATGTTAATCAGAATTTCTTTCCCAGAAATTTCTATGATGTACGGGCACGGGCTTCCATGCCCATTCTGAATACCGATTTGGTTTACAACCGTAAAGTAAGGGCAGATGAAGCCCTTTTACAGGAATATGAAGTAGCCATTTATAAACGCGAACTGATACGTAACATTAAAGTTGCCTACTTCAATTACCTGGGTGCCCGCGAGGGTGTGGCCATTTACCAAAGTGCACTAACCCGCGCGGAAGAAGGCAAACGTGTAAACGAATCGCTGCTGGCCAATGGAAAAGGCTTGGCCGCGTATCTCTTGCGGTCGCAAAGCGAAATTGAAACCATCCGGGCACAATTGGTAGATGCCGAGCGGCAACAAGAAAATGCCCAATTGTTTTTCAACTTTTTACTCAATCGGGAGGGCCAGGCGGAAATCATCAGCGACTATGAAACTACAGAAGACGTGAATCGTGCGCAGCAGCAACTACTTGAATCACCCTCAATAAATAATCGGGAAGAATTGATTCAGATCCAAACCTTAAAAGACCTGAACGAGAATCTGCTGACAATGAACAAACTGTACTGGGCACCCCGCATCAGTGGTTTTGTAGATGCCGGTGCCCAGGCTGAAAATCTGAAGTACAACTCCAACGCCAATTATTACCTGGTGGGCTTACAACTGGAAATGCCATTGTTTGCTGGTTTCACTAACCGAAACAAAATTTCTCAATCTCGCTTGAATATCAAGTACACCAAGTTAAGCGAGCACCAGGTACAACAATCCCTGACCATGAACAGTCAGGTGTCCAGAAATGTCATGATCAGCGCTGTTCAAAATTATCAGTCAGCACAAAAGCAACTGGAGGCTGCTCAAAGTTATCAACGACTGATTGAGAAAGGATACAAAGAGGGCGTCAATACATTTATCGAAGCGGTAGATGCCCGCAACCAACTCACCAGCGCCCAACTGCAGGTAATCTTGAATCAATATCGAATCTTAATCGCCCAGGCCAGCTACGAACGTGAGACTGCAGCCTATGAAATAAAATAATAACCCACAAACACTAACCGTATGAATGTCCATCAACTTCTTTCTATCGTGATCGTGGCTGTCGTAGCCCAGGCTTGCAGCCAAGGCGTTGGCAAGGAAAATCCAATGCTTCGTAAAGGGGAAATCATTCCAGTAAAAGTTATTTCCATCGAGCAACAGGAGCTTCAAACAACCATTCAGACCTCCGGCCTGTTCACTACTGATGATGAAACTTTCCTGTCCTTTAAAACCGGAGGCATCCTGAAAAAGATTTATGTAAAAGAAGGCGATGCCATCCGGCAGGGGCAATTGCTGGCCCAACTTAATCTTACCGAGATCGAATCTCAGGTGGCGCAGGCGCAACTTGCCTACGAAAAGGCGGTACGCGATTTTGCTCGGGTCGAAAATTTATATAAGGACAGTGTTGCTACACTAGAACAGTTTCAAAATGCCCGAACCAATCTGGAAGTCTCTTCCCGTCAGCTGGAAGCGGCCAAATTCAATCGTTCGTTTTCCGAAATCCGGGCAGTAGCTAATGGATTTGTCTTGCGCAAGCTTGCCAATGAAGGTCAGGTGATCGCACCGGGTGCCCCGGTGTTTCAAACCAACGGAGCGGCTTCGGGTAGTTGGATATTAAAAGCCGGGGTGAGTGATCGCGAATGGGCCATGATCCAGTTGGGTGACCAGGCTACCATTGTTTCGGATGCAACTCCCAATAAAGTTTGGAATGCCATCGTAACAAGAAAATCGAAAGGGACAGATGCCCTGAATGGGTCTTTTGCTATCGAGCTTAGGTTGGAAAAACCTTCTACCGGGTTGGCTAGTGGTTTATTTGGGAAAGCTACCCTTGTCAGTTCCAATCGGATGCTTGTTTGGAAAATACCCTATGATGCGTTGCTGGATGGTGACGGTCGAACCGGTTATGTTTTTATAACGGATGATTCAACCACCGCGCGTAAGGTACCTGTCATTATTCAGGGCATTGAGCGGGATCAGGTCATCATTCAATCTGGGCTAGAGGGTGCGCAACACCTGATTATTGGCGGCAGTGCTTATTTGAAAGATGGTTCCGCAATACAAGTAATTCAATAATTCCAATCCATTCTCATCACTCATTCAAACCATTGTGGTTATGAAAATATCCGACTACGCAGTAAAGAACTATCAATTCACCCTGGTGATCTTTCTGATGATCATTGCCTTGGGGGCAACTACCATATTGAACATGCCCCGCTCCGAAGATCCAGAACTCAACGCCCCTCAGTATCCCATTGTTGTCATTTATCCGGGTACCAGTCCGAAAGACATGGAGGAATTGGTAGCCGAACCTTTGGAGCGGCAAATCAGTGAACTGGAGGATATCAAGCGGATTGAAACCACGATTGGCGATGGAGTGGCAGTGCTCTTTGTTGAATACAAATACGAAAGTGACGTGGATGAAAAGTTTTCGGAACTGGTGCGCGAAGTAAATGCTTTACGTAGTGAGTTGCCACAAAACATCGCAAGCATTGAAGTGCGGAAAGTAACTCCGTCAGATGTAAACGTTGTTCAAATCGCCCTCGTTTCCGAAAATGCTTCCCGCGACCTGATGAAAAAATATGCCGAAATCCTGCAGGAGGAATTGGAACAAATCAAGCCTTTAAAGAAGGTGAAGATTCATGGATTGCCGGAACGAATTGTACGGGTGGATTTGAAGCTGGATAAACTGGCCCAGATGCGAATTCCGCTTGATGCTGTGGTGGGGAGCTTGCAAAGTGAAATCGCCAACATACCCGGTGGTAATATCGATACGGGAACAAAGTCCTTCAACATTAAGACGAGTGGCAACTACAAAACTGCGGAGGAAATCAAAAGCACCATCATTTACTCAGCAAACAACAAAAACATTCTACTTTCCGATGTGGCCGATGTGTATCCCAGTTTTGAAGAAGAGAAGCACATCACCCGATTAAACGGCTACCGTAGTTTATTCATTACGGCCGCCCAGAAATCCGGAGAAAATATTACTAAAACACAACAACTTTATTTACCGGTAATTGAAAACTTTAAATCGAAGTTACCGGCCAATATTGAGCTTGTGCATCATTTCGATCAGGCAGACAATGTGAACAAACGACTCAGTGGCCTGGGTATCGATTTCGTGATTGCCATTTTATTGGTTGCTATTACACTATTACCACTTGGTCAGCGGGCTGCTCTGATTGTAATGATCTCCATTCCCTTGTCACTGGCCATAGGTATCGTGCTGATGAATGCACTCGGTTATAATTTGAACCAGTTAAGTATTGTGGGCCTGGTGGTAGCACTCGGGTTATTGGTAGATGATAGTATTGTAGTAGTTGAAAATATTGAGCGGTGGATGCGCGAAGGTCATTCCCGACTCGAAGCGGCCTTGAAAGCCACGCAACAAATTGGGTTGGCGGTAGTGGGTTGTACGGCAACATTAATTATCGCCTTTCTTCCGTTAGTATTTCTGCCCGAAGGTTCTGGCGAATTCATCCGGAGCCTGCCCATGGGAGTAATTACATCCGTACTGGCCTCCATGGTAGTATCACTTACTATTATTCCATTCCTTTCCAGCCGGCTGTTGAAAGAAAAACACGGACATCCCGATGGGAACATCTTTATGCGGGGTTTGAAGAAGTTGATTCATGGAAGCTATTCCAAATTGTTGGACAAAGCCTTGGAAAAACCCTGGTGGACGGTTGGCGTAGCAGCCATAATCTTCATTGCCTCCTTACAACTGTTCCCGGTGATTGGATTTAGTTTATTTCCGGCCAGCGAAAAACCACAATTTCTCGTTGAGATTACCACTCCCTTACAATCCAACCTGCAGTATACGGATAGCATTACCCGCCAGGTAGAACAGGAACTTAGCGCTCAGCCATTGATTGATTATTATGCAACCAATGTTGGCAAAGGCAATCCGCGTATCTATTACAATGTTATACCTGAAAACGAACGCACCGACTATACTCAGATTTTTGTACAGTTGAAAGAGCAGGTTACAGGCGATGAAAAACTTCTGCTGATAGAAATGCTGCGCGCGAAGTGGACACCCTATGCCGGGGCCAAAGTGGAAGTGAAAAATTTTGAACAAGGTCCACCCATCAATGCCCCCATTGAAGTTCGGTTGTTTGGGGACAACCTGGACTCGTTGCGATCGCTGGCATCCCGGGTGGAAACCTTGTTGGCAGAAACAGCAGGAACCATCTACATTAATAATCCGGTTATGCACCTGAAATCGGACATTAAAGTTGACATTAATAAAGAAAAAGCGCAGATGCTGGGGGTGCCCACCGTTGCGATCGATCGCACCGTGAGGTTGGCTGTAGCCGGACTGAATGTTGGTAAGTTCTCTGATGAAAATGGAGACGACATTGGCATCCTGTTAACAAAAGGAAATACAGGAACGCCTACCCTGGATGCTCTCGAAAATCTATTCGTAAATAACCAACAAGGCCGGGCCATTCCGCTTCGTCAAGTGGCCGACTTCCGCTTTGAAGCTTCTCCTTTAAACATTAATCATTTCGATAAAATTCGCATGGTATCGGTGACAGCTTTTGTCGATAAGGAATATCTGGTGAGCAATGTCGTTAATGACGTAATGACAAAATTGGATGAGATGGTGCTCCCGGATGGTTATTCTTACGGGATGGGCGGGGAAGTGGAAAGTCGGCAGGAATCCTTTGGTGGATTTGCCAGCGTCATCATTGTTACCATCTTTCTTTTTATAGCCGTACTCATTCTCGAGTTCAGAACATTCAAGAGCACGCTGATTGTCCTTTCGGTGATTCCACTGGGGATTGTTGGGGCTGTGCTCGCCCTTTTATTCACCGGCAATTCACTCTCTTTTGTTGCCATCATCGGACTCATTGCCTTAGCAGGCATCGAAGTAAAGAACACGATCTTGTTAGTAGACTTTACAAATCAATTGCGTGAACAAGGAAAATCATTGGAAGAAGCAATTCGCGAAGCGGGTGAAGTAAGGTTCCTGCCCATTATCCTTACTTCCATGACGGCCATTGGTGGGCTACTACCCATCGCACTTTCGTCCAATCCGCTGATCTCACCCCTTGCCATTGTTTTGATAGGGGGCCTAGTTAGTTCAACTTTATTATCACGGGTAGTTACTCCGGTGGTTTACAAATTAATTCCACCTCGCGTTCAGGTATCAACAACCAGTCAGGTTTTGAAAACATGAAATCATAGCTTCAAATCTGATAAAAATCATCCGCTTGGGTAATCTTGATCACAGAAGTTCCTCTTCCTGAATTACAATTTTGTTGCTTACCAACTATGTAACAAAAAGTAATCCTATGAAAATAGAACAAATCTACACCGGTTGTTTGGCGGAAGCTGCATACTACATTGAAAGTCAGGGTGAAGTGGCCATCATCGATCCGTTACGTGAACCCCAACCGTATTTAGACCGGGCTCAATCCGATCATGCAAAAATTAAATACGTCCTGGAAACGCACTTCCATGCCGATTTTGTTTCGGGACATTTGGACCTGGCAAAGAAAACCGGAGCAACTATTGTATTCGGTCCCACCGCGCAACCCGCCTACCCGGCCTACATCGCCACCGATGGGGAAGAACTTACATTAGGTAAAATTCGAATTAAGGTCTTGCACACACCAGGGCATACCCTGGAATCAACCACCTATTTGCTGCTTGACGAAAACGGAAGGCAACATGCGATCTTCACCGGTGACACGTTATTTATTGGCGATGTTGGCAGGCCAGACCTGGTACAAAAAGTAAAAGCAGAAATCACCCCTGAATATTTAGCCGGACTTTTGTATGATTCCCTGCGCAAAAAGATCATGACGTTACCGGATTCAGTAATTGTCTACCCCGGGCATGGAGCCGGTAGTGCCTGTGGTAAAAAAATGAATAAAGAAACAGTATCTACCCTTGGACAACAAAAACTCTTTAATTATGCTTTACGAGAAGATATGACGAAGGCAGAATTCATTAAGGAACTGCTGGATGGCCTGACCGAACCTCCGCAATACTTTCCGGGCAACGTTTTGATGAATGTGAAAGGATATACCCCTGTGGATGAGGTGCTCAAGAAAGGATTGACTCCCTTGTCGGTAAAAGAATTTGAAACGGTATGGGAAAGCACCGATGCCCTCGTTATTGATGCCCGAACAGTACAGAGCTTCCCGAAAGGATTTATACCTGGTTCTATTTTCATTGGCATAGACGATACGTTTGCACCCTGGGTCGGCACATTGGTACCTGATCTTATGCATCCCATTTTAATTATTGCGGATGAAGGGCGCGAGCAGGAAGTGGTGACCCGACTCACACGGGTTGGATATGACAACGCATTGGGATTTCTGAAAGGTGGAATCGAAGCCTGGAAAGCAGCAGGCAATCCACTTGATACCATGCCGGAATTAACCGCTGCAGAATTCGCTCAAAAGTATTTAGCCGAACCGGGACTTAATTTACTGGACACCCGCAGAGAAAGTGAATACCGTAGCGAACACTTGGTGGGAGCCATCAATTTCCCACTCGACTTTATCAACCGCAATATGAGCATGCTGGATGCGAAGAAATCCTATTACATCCATTGTGCCGGTGGTTACCGGTCGCTGATTGCTGCTTCCATTTTACGAAGCCGTGGATTCTTAAGAGTCGTCAACATTCAGGGTGGTTACAATGCCTTGAAAACTACGGCCTTGAAAAGAACCGAACATGTTGAAGTAAATACCGAATTATAAGTCAACTTTCAAGTTGTGTGCGGAGTCAGGTCGTTGGGCCTGACTCTGTTTTACCCAGATGCACTTATTTGCTGATCAGTCGCTTCAAATTCCGGAAAGATTGATAGGGTCCCTCAGCCATCGCTATGTTTACTAGCATTGGCGGAACGTAGCCTCCGGGGTTGATGTTCATAAAATATTTAACATGTAAGTCATTGTGAATGGGTGTTACTTCCCAGCGGGCTTGTGAAAACGGCACCCGGATTACATCCCCACCCAAGGGGTAATCGAACGGAACGGTGTTCATCGTAAATGTGACTTGCTCCGTCTCCTTTTGCACGGCAAACTTCACAATCAGCTCACGGTTGTCAACCGGCCAGGGCGCATCAATTACCAACCGGTAAATCAAGGACTGGGAATTCAGTTGCTCCAACAGTTTCGCTTCGGCAGCATTGTATTGCCAATTCACATAGTTTGGAACATCGAATAGAAAAGCTTCGAGCTCTTTTACAGTAGTCCTCTCGATTACAAATTCTGCCCGTAGAGACCGAAATTTACTGGTGTCCGATTTACATGTGTAGACTTTAATTTCATCCTTTTGCTTTTTCAATTCACAATCCTGAGTCTGAGCAAGGCCAATACTTTGGAATAAGAAAAGCAATTGAAAAATAAGGATCCATTGTAGCATCCGCCTCGCTTCCATCAAACAAGTTCTAACAATTATATTGATAATGAATGGGCTAAAGTAAGACCTTTCCCTTAATTTTAAGTACCCTCTCAACCATGAATACAATCAACCCCTTTTTTGCCTCCGTTGTACAGGCCGCGCCTGTTTTCTTCGATAAGAAACAAACACTGGAAAAAATTCAAACCCTGACAATGCAGGCTTCCGGAGAAAAGGCAAGTCTCATCCTGTTTCCCGAAGTTCTCATCCCGGGTTATCCCCGCGGATTAATCTTTGGAACAACCGTGGGGGGAAGAACACAGGAAGGTCGCGATTTGTTTTTGCGGTATTGGGAAAATGCGATTGAGGTTCCAGGACCGGAAACCGAAATTCTCGCACGTACAGCGAAACAAGTGAAAGCCCTTTTGGTGGTTGGTGTTACTGAAAAAGATAAAATCAGTGACACATTGTATTGTACCCTACTCTACTTTTCACCGGAAGGCACGCTTCTTCATAAACATCGCAAACTAAAACCCACGGCAGCCGAACGGATTCTTTGGGGAGAAGGTGATGGTTCAGACCTTACCGTTTTAGATACACCACTCGGCAAGGTTGGAGGATTGATTTGTTGGGAGAATTACATGCCCCTTGCGCGAACGGCCCTCTATCAGCAAGGAATTGAAATTTACCACGCGCCTACTGCGGATTGTCGTGGTACCTGGCAATCGACTCTGGAACACATTGCCTGTGAGGGCCGGTGCTTTGTGTTGGGGTGCAATCAATATCTTAATCGCGATCATTATCCGGAAGATTTGAAATCATTGGTCTCAGAAAATCATCCTTCATTACCCAGTTCAGGCGGTAGTTGTATCATTTCACCATTAGGAAAGCGATTGGCCGGGCCACTCTACGACAAAGAGGGCATACTGACAGCGGAAATTGATCATCGCGAAATCATCCGGGCAAAAATGGACTTTGATCCAATTGGCCATTATGCCCGGCCCGATGTCTTTGAATTGCATATCAAATCAAAAAAATGAGTTATTCTAATACGTACTAAAAATTTATTTCCAATGAAGACCTTCACACTGATGACTCTGGCTGCGCTCGCATTGAGTGCCTTTACCTTTCAGAAAAGTAAAGAAGTAAAACACATTGTCGTGTTTAAATACAAAGAAACAGCCACCGCGGCTCAGATTGAAGAAGTAACCGCTGCCTTTAAAGCATTAAAAAATAAGATACCCGGCATCCTTACTTTTGAATATGGCATTAACAATAGCCCAGAAAATCTGAATAAAGGATTCACGCATGTGTATTTACTCACCTTTAAAGATGCATCGGCACGCGATTCCTATTTGCCGCATCCCGAACATAAAATGTTTGGCGAGCTGTTAAGTCGACTTGGAGTATTGGAGGAACCGTTTGTGGTTGATTTTGAGGTGGCAAAATAATTATCCTAATAAAATAGAATTCTTGTTCAATAAACAGAAATCTAAATTATTCAAATGAAAATATTTCAAAGACTGCTGTTGGCCGGATGCTTTTCAACAACTCTTCAACTGTCAGCCCAGACGATCCCATTACCCGAACATCCCCGTCCGGATTTTGAACGGATTCATTGGCAAAACCTGAATGGCCTCTGGCAATTCGAATTTGACTCGCTTGACCAGGGCCTATCAAAAAAATGGAATGAAGGCAACTCAACCTTCACACATAAAATCACCGTCCCATTTCCCTGGGGTTCACCGTTATCCGGAGTACAAGATAAAGCCGACATCGCGTGGTATAAAAGGGAGATCACCATCAATCCGGAGTGGAAAAACAAAAGAACCTTCTTAACTATTGGAGCCTCCGATTGGGAAACTACCGTATGGCTCGATGGTAAGTTGTTAGGCACTCACCAGGGTGGTTATACCCCGTTCTCCTTTGAATTGACAAAGCACGTTGACTATGGACGACCCCAAAAACTGGTAATAAGGGTTGACGATAAGCGAAGGGATTTTACCCTTTACGGAAAGCAAGGGTATGGCAATGCCCGTGGCATCTGGCAAACTGTATATGTGGAGGGGCGAGGCAACGACTATATCGAAGCCATTTACTTCACGCCCGACCTTGATAAAAATCAGGTTACCGCTACCGCTTACTTACCTACTGAAGCCACGGCAAATACCAAGCTTTCTATATCCATTAAAACTGACTTCGCCCCTATCCTGAAAGAAGTCACCATTCCGAAAGGAAAAGATAAATTCAGTTTCGTTATCGCGATACCGCAACCGCGTCTGTGGTCGCTGCAGGATCCTTATCTCTATGAGACGGAAGTGAAACTGGGTGACGATGCAGTGAAGACGTACTTTGGCATGCGCAAAATATCCGTTGTAAATCTTCCCGGAACGGAATTCCCCTACGTGGCCATTAACGACAAACCGGTTTATTTACAGCTTACGCTGGATCAGTCGTATCATCCGGAAGGGTTCTATACATTTCCCAGCGATGAATTCATGCGGAAAGAAGTTGAACTGGCAAAGTCAATTGGTTTGAATGGGATTCGTCCCCACATCAAAGTTGAAATACCGCGGAAATTATACTGGGCCGACAAGCTAGGATTACTGGTCATGGCAGACTTGCCCAACAGCTGGGGTGATCCGGAGGCAAAGATGCAACGGGAAGCAGAAAATACGTTTCGTGCTATGGTGAAGCGTGACTTTAATCACCCATCCATATTCTCCTGGATTTTATTTAATGAAACCTGGGGCCTGCGCACTCACACAGAGGTAGACGGAAAGCGAGAAGGAAACTATCTTCCCGAAACCCAGATGTGGGTTTCTTCGATGTATTACCTAGCTAAATCACTGGATCCTACTCGCCTGGTGGAAGATAATTCAATATGTTGTGGTGCGGGTCACACAGTAACTGACATCAATTCCTTTCACGATTACCTGCCCGGCTGGGAATGGGAAAGTCATTTGAAGCAACTAACTGAGAAATCGTTTGAGGGAAGTCAGTTTCAGTTTGAAGCAGGTTTTAAACAGGGCAAACAACCTAAAATCAATTCCGAATGTGGCAACGTGTGGGGCTATGATGGCAGCACAGGCGATGTTGACTGGAGTTGGGATTATCATCGCATGATGAACACCTTCCGTAAATATCCGGAAGTGGCGGGTTGGTTGTATACCGAACATCACGATGTAATCAATGAATGGAATGGCTATTGGCGCTTTGATCGATCGAAAAAGTACACAGGCCTTGAAGAATTGATGCCCGGAATGAGCCTGAACGATCTTCATGCTCCCGTTTACCTCTCAACCGGCAATGAGATATGCGTAACCGTAAAGGGCGGAGAACAAGTGAATGTACCGCTCTATCTTTCATCCATGACAGGCACCGACTACGGGAATCAACTAAAACTTTCCTATCAATTGAAATTGACTAACACCCTTGGAGAAACTTCCTTAGTTACACAAAGCTCAAAAATGGTTGACTATCAACCGTACGTGCAAAAAGAGCTGGAGTCGCTTACGTTGGCTATACCGGCTCTGCCCGGTTTGGCAATACTCACCCTTCAACTGGAAGACTCTAAAGGAATGGTGCTCCATCACAACTTTATGCATTTCGAAATTATTTCCGAAAGCAATCTCCCCAATGTAGAAATTCATTCTTTGGCACCGGCTGCATTCTCTGATTCGCAATGGAGCCTAAAACAATGGAATGTATTGGATGGACTTAAAGTAAACGGAGCCGGTACCGGATATTTTGAATACACATTCAAACTCGACAAGGCCACGAAGTCTGCGAAAGAAGCCTACTTCCTTATCGAAATCTCCGCCAAAGAATTCTTTGTAAAAGATCGGGACCAAAAAGAAAAGACCGATGTCGATTATATGTTAGGGGGAAAGGCCTCACCCAGTGGCAATCCAAACTCCTATCCCATGACGGATGAAAACCTGTTTCCTTCTAAAATCTCGATATCAATCAATGGCGAACCAGGACTTACAACCACCCTGGCCGATGATCCTGCAGACCATCGGGGCGTATTATCATGGCACCATCAGCTAAAGGATAGGAAGTTACGGGAAGCCGGATCGTACGGGTATCTGGTAAAAGTGCCCGTTTCCAAAAAGCAATTAACTAGTTCTATTGCGAAAGGTGAGCTGGTAATTCGATTGAAAACTGAAGGTGATGGCGGCATAGCCGTGTATGGAAAATCATTCGGAAGATATCCGATCGATCCTTCGTTGGTCTTAAAGGTTAAGTAATTCTTGAATGCTAATCTTTGACTGAAGAAGCATCCAGCCCATTAGAAAAGCTGTTGGTTTGGCATTTTCCTAAAGATGCGAGACTTTTGTCTTGACCTGTATAAAAAAAGCCTTTAACTTGTTGAAAGTCAAAGGCTTGGTAGTCCCGGAAGGTCGAATATCGAACTATTTTCTTGTGGATTTGCTGCGGTTCAAAAACACTTACATTATACAAACATCTTAACACGATCCCCTTGCAGAAACCGTAGCCCAAAAAGTTGCTTCCAAAACTTACGGACCTGTGTCTTTCCGCTTGCTTCCAAAGCCGAGCGTCCAATTTCAATAAATTTTTCTAGGCGATTCATAAAATTTTCGATTTCAATGCTAGTCATGACTTCTGCAAGATCATTTTCGGGAGTGGTCGGCTTCTTAATTGAAAAGAGCCAACTCAACAAAAAGTGAAACTCTTCAATCGTTGCAACAAGCGCCACATCATCGCGAACATCTGGCTTAAAATTCTTAGCGGCTAGGACTGTTAAGATCATCCCGCTTGGCATTTTGGGATATTCTGGCTGATTCTCTTTCCAGGCCTTGAGGTATTTTACTATTCGTTTAAGCTGATCCTTATCCTTTGTATTGGCATTACACTTTTCTAGAAACCATAGCGTGAATGCCTTCGGGTCTGAATATTCTGACCATTGTTTAGAGCCCCTAAATCCAATTACTGTTTGTTTGCTGTTCCATAATGATTCTTCAAAAGCATAAACAGGAAGATCGATGTGATATGAAATGTCGTCTTGGTCTACGTACGGAGACTTATAAATAATACGAATACAGGCTGGCTTACGAATCGGCCTAGTTGATGTATGGTCCTTGAGGGCGTCATAGATCAAGTTATGAATCGCTTCTGTTTTGGGCCAAAGATTGCTATTTGTACCCAACCCGTGTAAATAGATACCAAGATCAAGATCGTAATATCCCTCTATTGGCCTAATGCTTGTACCCATTGTAAAGGAACCCTGGCCAATAAATTCTGGAGCCTCATAACCTTTTGCTTTGAAGTGTGATATAATCTTTCGTTTAATGGCGTCACGTGAAATTTCAAGTTTTCTCCGTTCTCTTATATTCAGACTTATGGCTTTGCTAAATTCTAAAAGCTCTTGATGACAGTTACTCATAACATTTGGGAAATTTAATTTAGAACTAATTTATATCTACTTGCAATGAGGTTTGCATGACCTATAACCACTCTTTCACCAAGTTTTTTAATTACTTCGAATGCATGTCGGTGACATCGTCTAAATTTCTCCTTACTTCCACAAAAACAGTCATAAGTACGTCCGGGCTTTTCAAGCTTTACAATAAAAATCATTTGTTGAACTGTTTTTCTAGGGTCTCCCAAAGTTTGTAACAACTGATCATAGTACTGAAAAATACCACCAACATTGTGGGCATACTCCCCGTTTGGATAATACCCTTCCCTACGTCTAAAAGTCTGATTGAAAAAATAGGGTATCATTTCGTCTCGGATAAAATCCACCAACGATAGCCCTTCTAGGCATTTGATGATCTCTTCCGGCTCAACATCTAGGCAGCAGCGGTGTGTATCATCGTAGACATGCCAATCACCTATTTTGGGGATCTTGCCACCTGTTTCGTAGACATGAGGATATCGATTAGGAAATTCATTCACTGGATGAATTTCCACCTGATACGATTCCCAAAATATTCCATTTCGATCGACTATATCAATTTCACCCTGAACTATCACCGTGCCAACAGAATTTTTTGAATTGTATAGTTTCGGAAAATGCAAATTAATTTCAGTTGCTTGTTGCTCGAAAAGGCTATGACTTTCCATAATTGTCCAGTCCGCCCCAAGGTTTTTTACTAAAGGTGCCAGCTGCCAGGGCGGATGTTCCAGTGTCTATAATAACATTATCTTTTGCCATATCACATGGAAATCTCTTTCCTAGTATTTCCTTCCAATGCTCACAAGCAATTTTCTCATTAGATTCAGCAAGTGAAAGTTTTGCTTGATCGATGAAATAACCAAGGTATTTCAAGAAAGCAACTTGGTTCTTATATCCATCTAGTAAATCCTCTCCTGCCGGAGTTGTTGGTCTCAAACATTCAAACTTTTTGTTTAAAGTAGCCTGAATATTTACCAATGTTTCTTTAAGAGCAATATCATCACGTTCATGCGGAGAGTAATTATTGGCGGCCAAGATGGTCATGATTATACCACAAGGCATTTCTTCCCGTCTTAAATCCGCCCAAGCTTTGAGATATCGCACGATCCTTCGCAATTGATGATCAGCTTTGCGAATGTCGCTTGCCCACTTTTCAAATTCCGGATAAAGCTTCGCCTCTAATAGAAAGCGCTTTTGAAATCCAGAGGCGACCTTGCCTTCAAACCAGGCTATAAATTCAAGCGGATGACTAAGAATCCAGCCATTCTTTTTATCGGCTAACTCGGGAGACTCAAAGTTACCAGCGTAGTAAATAGGAATATCCACGTGGAATCCATCCTTATATTGAACTCGTACGCATGTGGTCTTGTCGATTACTTTCTCAATGTCGTCCTGATCTTCTCCTATTGCTTCACAAACCCACGCATGAAATTGCGCTGTTGTCGGTCGATTCGTTTGGCTCAGCACACCAATTATATAGAACCCATCATCAATGTCGTAATCATCTCTTTCCGGTCGGATAATTGTATCCATAACAAACGAACCCTGACTTCGAAAGTCTATTTCGTGATTGTGGGTAAATTTCTGTGAAGCAACGCGGAAGCCAATGATAATCCGTCTACGGAGATTATCGCGTACGGTAATTAGCTCTACTCTTTTATCTTCGGGAAGACGAATCCTCTTATTGAATTCATGAAAAATTGAATCAAGGTTTGCCATTGTGTTCAGTGGTTTTGGTTAGTTGATAATGTTTTGGTAGTTCAAAAAATGATTTGATCTTAGGGTCCTTTTTTGCAATTTCTCCTCGGTCGTTGCCTTTTCCTTTCAGGAAGCGAATCGCTTTTTCGGAGGCACAGTCCAACTGAACAAGGTGCTGCTGTTCAGCTGATACATTTTCAGAAGGGATACGGACATAGTCAATTTTAATATTGTTCATTTCGCAGAGTTTGTTCATCGTGTAATCCGTGAAAAAACTTTGCCCAATGATTGACGTATCAAACAAGTCATTGCGCCAGTCGATAAATGATTGATTGCGTTTTAGGCCAACCGGCTTGCCTCCAGTATTATTCAGGCTACTGATCGACAAAACTTGAATTGAATCGAACTCTTTACTTTCTCCTGCAAAGTATGTTAGCGCTTCGATCACGCCAGTCATTGTTGGGTTATTCGCCCACACCCCGCCATCAATGAACTGTTTGTGGTCATAGTAGGGAATCTCACACAATGGAAAATAAGTGGGTGCTGCAGAAGTTGCCAAGGCCACATCAACACAACGTGCCTTGTTGTCGCGATCCAGTCCACCTTCTTTATGATCGTATTTGAATACCCAAGGACGTGCATCTGTTACAGAGTAGGAAGGTATACAGACAAGATTATGTAGATCACCTATAGTTTTATCTCCATAGATGCTTTCGAGGGCTACCCGAAGGGGTTTATCTGAATATTTACCACCAGCTATCGTTTGCCGAATAATACCACTCACTTTGGTACGATCGGGGAAAATATTCTTTCCTTGTTTCTCATAAAAATCACTGATCTGCTTGGCTGGAATTTTTAAGGCAAGCGCCAGTGCAATAAGGCCTCCCGTTGAGGTCCCGCAAATCAGATCAAAATGATCTGACATCTTACAATTGTATCGTTCCTCAAGATGTTCAATAATCTTGCTTGAATACAATCCCTTAATTCCACCTCCATCGATGGAGAGAATCTTGAATGGTTTCTTAGTTTGTAAATCTATATTCATATTTAGTTTTTATCTTTTCGTCCCTATTTCGTTCAAACCCCATCGAATGATCAGCCAGAGGCATTGGTTTAAACTTTTAGGCCATTTAATTTTTTGATGAATCGTTAGGCTTTCTTCGAATTGGCGTTACTTTTGGGTGGTAAACAAAACGGAGCACACCTAAGAGTCATCTCAAGTGGAATCCGTCTCCAAAAACCCTAGGACAGCGGCCGACCAAAGCTCCGTCCGGGGTTTTTTGCTTAATATCCTATTTAAGTAAATCCTGATTTTATATCCATAATGTTCCCATTTTCGAATTGGATGGGAACAAAGATAACTACTGGCTGTCCAGAAAAGTTCAATCTAAGTGAAAATATCTCTTAGAATGTATATTATCATTAATAAACTATCAAATAATGCCATTTATTAAACTTTTTAATGGTATTTTCGTTAACTTAAGAGAAAAATTCTCTATGCTACTTCGATTTGTAATATCCAATTTCCTGTCTTTTAAAGATGAGACAGAGTTCAACATGCTTACAGGAAACTTCAAAATTCATCCAAACCATGTATTTGAACGCCATGGTTTTGAAGTTTTGAAGGCCGCTGCGATTTATGGTGCAAATGGAGCCGGGAAGTCTAACCTCATTAAAGCAATAGCTTTTTTAAAGGATATAATTGAAAAAGGTGAGCTTACAGAGTTACCCCCAAAGCACAAAGCCGCTCCAGAAATGCTTCAAAAGCCAACTTCCTTTGAAATCGAATTTTTAACCATTTCTGCATCCTACTACTATAGGATTGAAATTAATGGAGGTAAAATCCTAAACGAAGGATTAGTCAAAACATCTGCCAAAAAAGAAGACGAGGTCATTTTTGAGAGAACAACTAACTTCCTGGAACAACAGAAATTGGAGTTAAACAAACGGTACTTAGATTCCGAACAAGATCGTGTTAGAAAACAACTACTCGAGGATGAATTTCTTATTTCTAATGTGCCTTTCCTTTCCATCGTTCCTAAATTAAAGGAAACTAAGATGAAAGAAATCGTGGATGCTCATGATTGGTTAACGCGACAGTTGATCATTGTATTTCCTCATACAAAGCCTGACTATATATTATCAACCTTCATATTTAGCAAACAATTCCACCACTTTAGTAATCAATTAATGTGTGATTTTGATACAGGTATAACTTCTATGGATATTGAAAACCTAACGTTGGAGGAATATTTCGGGAAAGATAATTTAAAGGAAGCTAAAATCACGGCTGATAAATTGAGCCCAGCCCGTGGATACATAGAAGTCGCAGCTGATGCCATCGCGGTTATAATTGATCAGAAGCCAGTAATTAAAAAACTCTTCACAACGCATACTGGCAGAAATGGGCAACCAATAAAGTTTGAACTCTCTGAGGAATCAGATGGAACACGCAGACTATTTAATTATATCCCTGCATTGTATCTTCTTTTGTTTAGGAATTCAGTTGTTCTTTTTGATGAAATCGATCAAAGTATCCATAGCTATTTATTAAAAAAACTCTTAATAAAAATAATGGATCAAACACATTCAACTGGCCAAATAATTTTCACGGCTCACGAATCTAATTTACTTGACTTAGGCCTTTTTAGACAAGACGAAATCTGGTTCGTCAGAAAAGATTCGGAAGGGAGCACCAAATTTAATTCCTTGAGTGAATACAAGCCGCGGTATGATCTCGATATTAGGAAAGGATATCTCAATGGTAGATTCGAAGCTATACCAAATGCCAACGAACTTATAAACGCGAATTGGAGTAAGTATGCTACGAAAGAACCGGGGATATAAACGAGGTGAACCATTTCGAGACTCCACACTTTTTGTACTAGCATGTGAGGGTGCCGTACGAGAAAAGGAATATTTTGAACACTTAGGGGAGCAATCTTCGAGAATCCGTTTTAAGGTTTTAAGTCAGAATGGTGAACATCGCTCAGCCCCAAAGTGGGTATTAAATTGTGCGGCAAAATATTCTACAGAGATCGGCTTACTCAACGATGATCAATTATGGTTCATAATGGATACTGACCGCTGGCCTTATGAACAGCTTCATAGTATTCATTCTGCCTGTGAAGAAACTGAAAATTGGTATTTAGCACTAAGCAATCCCTGTTTCGAAGTGTGGCTCTATTTACATGTAGATGAGATTCATACATCAACCTCAAATTCGTGCGGTGATCTAAAAAGGGAACTGTCTGGGAAAAGTAAGGGCGGTTATAATAAACGTGAATTTGTCGACAATATCAGAGTTGCTCACGAACGTGCTAAAGCTTGTGATAAGGATCCAAAATACTTTATGCCATCCATAATGTCGACAAAAATTTATCAGCTTACTGGCGAGATTTTCAAGATAATAGGTTCTAAGGGTGGCCTTTAACATTTAGTGTACTCTTTCTTTCAATCACCTTCTAAAATCCATATTATAATCAATGGCTAGGATTGGGGTTTTCGGAAAAAATTCCGAATTGCAAGTAATTCTCGATTGCCAGTTTTCGAATATCATTGTCAGCTTTTATCTCATTTAAGTATTTATCTAGCACTTGCTCCAATTGGTTTACGAAAGTATCTAAATCCAACCGCTTACGATCAACAGGTTGCTCCCAAATCTGTTGCACCTGCTCGCTAGTATGCATCAGATCAAAAGCAAAACCCGAATCACTCGATGTATAGGCATGAACAACTTGGCATCTTAACTGGTCGTAGAATTTAGCTCCATCATATCCGTATTCATTCATATATGCATTAACAAAATCTATATACCGTTTTCTGGACTCTTTCACTCTACCATTCGCGTTAATTTTTCTTTTGTACCTAAACCCCGAAATGTGATCTATTAGACAACTACAAAGAATAAAGCCAGCAATTGTCATTTTATATTCACATACTTTCTTAATATCTCCAAGGTTATAGCCTCTCAAAGCAGTTTCGATTTCACCAATTATTTGGTCTTCAGTTAAATCTTTCTTTATTGCCATAAAAACGTCAAAGAAAATTAGAAGTGATTTAATAATAAAGACAATATTGAACTTAATTGCCTCTTTTCACAACATAATTTTTGAGGATTTACTCAATTGTTTCTTAGAATCTCTAACCAACATAGGCGATTAACACCGGTCAGTTCAATAGGATACACCTCCTACTACTGAGTCACTTTTTGAAAATTTCAAACTATCCAAAAACCGGATTTGTTGCCTACTGCGCTATCCAATCAAAATCTATAAGATGGCCAAGATTGTCGGTAATCTTATTATCTGGATTAGACCTCAAATACTTACCATTTAAACCATTGACTACCTCCACATTTTCACCATCAATGAATCTTGCTAAGGAGTAGTTCCATACCCATGTAATAGCATAATTTCCTTTGGTGTCTAATAGGCCAATTGCCTGCGCTTTTGAAGTTTTAACCGCCCTGGAAATAGAATTTTCTCCGACAGTGTGAAACGCATAGTGAGTGATAACGTTGCGTGAGTCTTTCCAAACTCCGGAAATTTTGAATTGTGCCATCAATTATAAGACGTTAAGTTTATCTTCATTATCCTTACTTTTTGAACTAATAACAATTTACTTATTTACACCTCTTTTATGAATGTCATGTTATTATTTATGGCAATTAGGTTCAATCTATTTGACGGAATAATGAATTTCATATTATATAGAATAATATCGACTCAACCATGGGAGAAAATCCTATTATAAAATAATTTCAAAGTTCTAAAACATTGCAAAACAGTCGACAAATTGTTGAGTTTGATGAACCAGTAATAATTCTTTGGCACCATACTGCGGCACTTTTATTATCCTATGTTCAAATTATATGCGTAATTGAGAAAAAGCTAATGGTTTTGAATCTAGAACATCGTGTTAAGCGATCCCGAGAATTTGATTTTATTCGCCCCCCCGCCAAAATTGGCCGTTGCTCCATGGCCGTCAAGGGCAAGGCAAGTGCTTGATTAGGTTATTTGATAATTGTCAAGCACCCTTGACTGCCATTCCGCAACTGGCTGGTGGGCGGCTTAAGGGGACGATAAGGTGGGGTGTGATCATCCGGGTGCTTGGTTGTCTTTGAACAAGGTGCCTGACATGGTGGGAATGTTTAGAGCCATAAAATCCCAACATTAAACCTGCACCTTCTGCCTCGGAACATGCACATTGTAGCCTTGAAGCTTGCTTTCAGGGTATAGAACTTCGGGCACTAATGGTTCCTCATTCACAATGTGGTTGAATCTAAACAGTTCGAGTTACAAATCTCTCTGAATCATTTCGGCCTGCTTTAAGTAACGCCAAATAGATATAATCCATCTGAATGTGAATCATTCTTCAATCAAGTCCAGAGAAGTGCAAAATAGACTAACCAGCATCACGTAGATTAAACGAAGATGAATCAAAATCAATGTTGGCAAGTTAACCTCAATTAGACTCAGCAAACTTCAGCTATCAGAGACGTCTTGTAGGAAAGGAGCAAGCAATGTTTTCGCTACGCTCAAACTTGCTTGCCCCATCAGTAACTCTCAAGTTCGTCCCCCACTTCGTTCGAGATGCTGGTGAATAATGCCCTAACTAATATATATAGGATAGGAATTACTCCTATGTTCGGTTTCGGTCAATGAATTAATCCCCTCTGTATTCTCGGAGTTTTTGCATTTCGCATTTTGAGTATAACCGTTTTTAAACGTTTAATTACAGCTAAACCAGGAATTCAATTGTTCTTGGGCCAATTTTCAATGACTGATTTATAGATTCTAATAGGGAAATATAGGAAATTGCATATACACAAACGATATCTATGCTCAATGCCGCGCGGACAATAACGGTGCTTCGAACATTGGCACTTTTGCTTGCCGCACAAATCCCCGCGACACCAAAGCAAGCAAAAGAGCCATTTATGAACTGACAGAAAGAAGATTTAATTGCTTAATTAAAAATGAAATGAAACCAACAATCACATTAGTATGCTCACTGATTTTTTCAATCTTAGTTGTAAGAGGACAACCAATGAAATACTCCGAATTAAAAAACTTAATTCAAACCAAAGACTATCCATTTGCTGCGATTGAAGGGATTGAAGCTAAGGGTTTTAGTTACTATACGGAACTTAAAAAGGAGGAGTCAGATTTGAATTACACACATTATGTTTATAAACATAACAAGAAGGATATTTTTGTCGGAGTATATGATGTGAAGGAAGGAACAAGACTACTTGAAATAAGATTTTCATCAAAGGACAAAGCTGAATTTGAACAAATAGGGGCGGAAATCAAGGAGTCATGTAGATTTCTTGAGACTGAAAAGAAAAAGACAGATGAAGGATTATCGACTTTCGATAATTATGATTGTGGATATCAACTCAAGACAGTTCTACAAAAATGGATGACAGATGAAGGATTGAAATACTGTGTCTTGACCACCTATTCACCAGATAAGAAGTAGGAAACAATAAATTGAAATTTCTAAAACAATAAAGCTAATTACATGTGGCAAATCTCTGAGGAATTTACAGACTATTATTCCGTTCCGGGTGGGACTAGAAAACAATTAGTTCATCTATCAGTTGACAAGTCGATTGATGCCTTTAATATTACATACCCAATAAAATGGACAGGTTATGTTGCTGGACATCCCGTGGAAATTATTCAGTTGGACACCAGTTCATTAACATTAGACGATTTCGAATTCAAAGAATTTCCCGAGCAATTTGTTTCCATTAAACGTGATGTTGTTAAATGGATTGACGAGTTTTTAAAGCGAGCATTAAGTTAACATGGGACAATTGGACTTCGAAAGACCACACCAATGCAAGAGCCGCACATGCCGACACACATCCAAAGCCCTTGCATCCGTGTGGTCGAGTACGGTGTAAGCGCGGCACTAAGCATAACAAAATGCATGTGCCATAGCGGGGGTTCAGTGCTACTTTGTAGTTTTGTTTCTTAAATTCGTTTCGGTGTGTGGGACAGGGTGCAGCAGGTCGGCCTTAGCATTCCGCTTCGCTTCATTGCTAAGTCCTCCTAAACCCCGCTACGTCACATGCACAAACGATAGCGCCAATGCCCTTCAAGCACCGCGGACAATGACGACCAAGCCGACAAAGACTCGGTTCCGCAGACAAGAAATAAATTAACGGATTACTAATTCAAATTCTCCACGCGTACAAGTGAACGTTTATTTATGCAACGTGGGACAGAAAACAAAAAATAAAACTTGGGATACGATATCCTGCCCACCGCACTGCAACCGTGGAGAGATTCTCGCCCACGCTTTTGGCACTTGCCATTGCCCCACATCCTTCCCGCAGACCTAAGCAAAGCCAAGAGCCAAACGCACGCATTAGATCCACTATTATGAATATATCCAAAATGAGAATAGCAATTGTTGGTGATTTTGAATGATTTCGCTGGGTTATCAAAATACTATTTGAAATAGAGCCTGTGTTTAACCTCTCCCTTAAAATATGATTAAAATAATCGAAAAGCTCCTTCCCCATAACGGTAAAGATGCTACTTCGCCTCAAACGCAAAATTCTTAACAGAAACAAGAGGTATCAATACGTGGTTCGCAGTGTGCTTTCAACACAATTGGCAATTACCACAGAAACAAGTACACTAAAAATTTAGCAACCTTCGAGGGTCTCATTATCTTTTGTACCGCTCAAAGTGAAAATATTAAGACTATTGCTGAACCTGCTTCAAAAAACTGTAATAGAATCGTTCTAACAACCGCATATCCTTCGTGATAATTTCTGCCGTAGCCGAAAGGCCATCTCGGTATTGAACTTCCTTTTTATAATTAGTAGTTAAGCCCTGTGTCAGAGCTACTTTTGCTAAATATCCTTTTTCTTCCGGAATACGACTAACGAATTCAACTTTCCCGATTACAGAGCCAAACTCCTGAAACGGATAGGATTCAAATTTTAATAGCACTTTTTGATTTAGCCTTACTTTACCAAAGTTAGATTGCGGGATAATGATCTCGGCAAAGTACTGGCTATTTTCGGGATTGATGTAACAAATAGTTTGATTGGATTGAAGTTGTTGATTTTCCTGCATAAATGAGGCAAAGGCCACTTTACCATCAAGTGGTGAAGTAAGTACAAACCGTTGCCGCCATTCATTTACTTCACTTTTAAATGTGTTAAGAGCTTGTTGAAAAATCAGCTTCTGCTGACTTATGGCATTTTCCAACTCCATCATTTCCTTTTGTTTTTCAAGTTGTTGGTTTTCATTGTTAACCAATGCCGATCGGATTTGAGGCAGGCTTAATTTCTTATTGATCAGTTTACTTTCTTCTAAACGATAGTCAAAATCTGAAATCACATTTTCTTTTTTCAGGCTTTGATTAGCATCAAAAGTCTTTTGGGTTAGAGCCAGATCTTGCTCCTGAAGTTTTTGCTGATCAACCAAGTATTTGTAGAGTTTTTCAAGGTTGATTTTATCCTGCACTAACAGCTCTTTTTTTCGTTGGTAAAATCCATCGGCCAGATAATTATTAAACGATAAAAAGGCTTGCGAAAAGAGTTGATAAGAGGCTTGTAATTCTCCCAGCTGACCCGCTGTATTTATAAAGTATTGCCTGAGTTGATCTGATTGTTGATTTACTAAAAGGAGCTGCATGGTATCCAGCACATTTGAAAGTCGAAGTACAGCTTCGGGGTCTGCTGTTGACTCTATGTAACCTAAAATATCACCTTTCTTTACAAACTGAGACTCTACAATATGAAGTGTAATTAATTTACCACCGGTTAGACTTACCACCGGCTTTGGAGCATTAATAGAAGTTAGTTTGGCCGAAGCTGGAATTACATCCGGATATCTAATAAACCAACAGGCTGCTACAACAAATAGAAAGATGATGAGGAAAAGCAGATTTCCCCAGCGAATCAGGAAGCCGGGTTTGTTAGAGACAATTTCCTGCAGCAATTCCGATCGCTGATGCAATACATCAGATTGAATTTCAAAACTGATTTCAGGTTCTTTATGTTGAATCTCAGGCATCGATCAATTTCCCAATTCGAGTTGATTTTTAACTAACTCATAATACTTTCCTTTTTTTTCAACAAGTTCTTTGTGGTTTCCTTCCTCCAAAACTACCCCGCTCTCTAATACTATAATTTTGTCAGCATTTTTTACGGTGCTTAACCGATGGGCTACAATAACTACGGTACGGCCTTTGAAAAACTCCTGTAGGTTTTCCATGATGGCCGTTTCGTTATTGGCATCCAACGCATTGGTTGCTTCATCGAATAAGAGAAACTTTGGATTTTTATAGACAGCTCGCGCAATTAAAATGCGCTGCTTTTGTCCCGTACTTATGCCATTGCCTTCTGCGCCAATACTGGTATTAAATCCCAAAGGCAAGGCTTCAATAAAATTTAGAATGTTTGCTACTTTACAGGCGTGTATCAGTTTCTGGTAATCGGCTGTTTGGTCGCCAACGGCAATATTTCGTTCAATGCTATCGCTGAAAATATAACCTTCTTGCATTACACTGCCCGATACCGAGCGCCAAAACTGCGGGCTCAGGTATTTTAAGTTTCGCTCACCCACTTTTATTTCGCCTTTGTAATTTTCATAAAACCGCTGTATCAGTTTTAGAATGGTTGTCTTGCCGCTACCGCTTGCGCCTACTATGGCCGTAACTTTACCGCTAGGGAAAACTACATTTAGATTGGTAAGCACAGGTGTATTTCCGGCACCCGAATAAGTAAATGAAACATCTTTTAGCTGAATCTCTTGATTTTCAGTAAGTACATTAACAAAGGGTTGATCGCTACTTTCCTCATCTGCCAATTGATGGATTTCATTTAATCGTTCCAAAGAGATTTTAGCATCTTGTGCCTGTTGGCTAAAGCCGATTAACTGTTCCACCGGGCTGTTCAATTGACCAATAATGTATTGAATGGCCAGCATCGCCCCTAAGGTAAGTTCTCCATCCAATACAGATTTAGCCACTAGATAGGTGATCATAATATTTTTTCCCTGATTGATAAAAAATGCCCCCGCTTGCTGATATTGATTTAACGAAAGTGATTTGAAGTTTAACTTGAAAAGCCCGGCTTGCAGGCTTTCCCACTCCCAACGTTTTAAACGCTCGGCATTATTGAGCTTTATTTCATGCATGCCAAAAACCAATTGCATGGTAGCGGAGCTTTCTTTGGCCGCTATACCAAATCGTTTATAGTCTAATGTTCTCCGGTAGCTTAAAAATATTCTGATCCAAACCAGGTAAAGCATGCTTCCCGCAAAAAATATAGTAAATACGGTGGTGTTGTAGGTTAACAGCACTATTGAAAAAACAAGCAGGTTTACTATTGAAAATAAAGTTTGAAGCGCGGTACCAGTTATAAAACTTTCGATGCGGTGATGATCACCAATGCGCTGAATAATATCTCCGGTTTGTTTGGTATCAAAAAAACTTAACGGCAGTCGCATGAGCTTGATCCAGAAATCAGAGAGTATTGACAGGTTAATATGTGTGCTTACAAAGAGTAATATGCGACTGCGGATAAACTCCACCATCGTTTGCCCAAAGAACAACGCAAACTGGGCGATGAGAATAACCTGAATGAAGTGCAGATTATGCGTGTTGATACCGGTGTCAACAATACTTTGCGTAAGATATGGGAAAATAAGTTGCAATAAGCTACCCAGTAGCAACCCGATAAAGAGTTGAAAAATTTGATTTTTATAGTGCGCAACATATTGCACCAACAAGCCCCAACTCATTTCTTTCTCGCGCTCATCATCTTGCTGATAAAAATTTGCACGCGGGGTAAGCAGCAAGACAACACCTTTGGGTTCTCCCTCTTTGGTAACTGAAATCCAATTTTTAAGAAAATCTGCTTTGGCAAGCGTGATAAGACCTTTGGCCGGATCGGCAATGGTTAGTTTTTTAGTGTTGGCCGATGGGGTGAGTACGACAAAATGATACTGGTTCCAATGGAGAATGCAGGGCAAGGGTGCATCTTCTAATAGCTGCTCGAATGAAACGCGGGCGCTTACGGTGCGGAAGCCGTACTTCTCGGCAGCCTCGGCCATGCCCAACAACGATACTCCGGTGCTACCGATTTGTGCAGCCCGCTTTATACCCTCTAAATTTATTTGTTTTCCATAATATTTAAACACCATTCTCAGGCAGGTAGGCCCGCAGTCCATCATATCCATTTGACGGTATGTTGTGAATTTTTTCATGCCAAAAAATTCTTTACTGCTTTCATGGTCTTTCTCTACTAGGTCTTTTTTAAGCCCAAAAAATCAATTCTTTGAACTTACCCCCCTGAACTTTCTGTCACCAACGTTAAAGCAGACTTGATTTGGTCAAACAATTCTCTATTGATTTAGGTTTAAGGATAATCGTTATATAGCCTATTGGACATCTAGCTCACGAATCAATCCTTCTTACTTTGTGGTCGCCCAATAAATGCTGGTAGTGCTTAATTTGAGGTACACATTAAATCGCTTCATGCTTATTATCGGAAGAATAAAATAGAAACATTCTTACTCTCTGCGTCTGTAAGACTATAGAATAAATACAGCTCAAAAAAGATCAAAATTTTCAATATTGATGTAATGCAAGGAGTATAGGCTCTTGCAAATTGCCTCAATGATCAGGATCAAACTTATTCCTGTCAAACTTTAAATTAAAAACAAAAGACTTATAACGTATCCAAGAAAAAGTTACACCGTCCTTCACGCCAGCAATATACGTTGGCATTAGGTGACCATCAAAAAGTTTATAGTCTGAGATAATCCAATAGATATTGTATTCAGGGTCATAAATAGCATCTAACAGATTGGATTCAATATCAAACAATAAGACATGGGTATTTTCAGATGTTTTGATTTCAATTTCGTGGCTTTGCACCGACTTTCCTGGAACTTGTCTTAATCCATTGTACTTAATAGACTTGCTTTTACTCATGTATTTACTGATTCGAAGAGGATAAAAGTCAAAGGTAGACCTTTCGTCAGGCTTAGTCTCAACAGGATCCATATAGCCCATGATTATTACTCGTCTATCTTTTAAGGAGAAAAAAACCCCATCACGCTTCTTAAACAGAGAGTCGCTGTAAAATTCCTCTCTCTGCTCATCAGGCCATTGTTTAAAAAGTTTCTTATAACTAAGATTTTCTCGCTCAAAAGAATCTTTTTGGGTTAAAAAGCTTCTTTGGCTATAATAGCCAACAGATGTGGCATACAATGTTTTTAAATTACCCCAATTGGCTATATCTCCATTGGATGAAGTCCTAATATAGCGATTAAGAATATCCTCAGCAGTCTGACTAAATGAGGATTGAAAGAAAATAGAAAAAAGGCAAAACAAATACAATTTGATTCGCCTTTTTAAGTTCTTATTCATTTTCAATAAATCACTTACAATTAGCAATAGCAGCCTGTTGAAGAAATAGAAAAATTGCTAAAGCATTGGCTTGAAATATTGTTAACACACTCGCTGTATAGGGGACCTTCCAAACAAGTAATGTAAGCAGCAGTTTGAACACAATTGAAACATATCTGTACGTTACATTCACCTGCCATGACTTTTTTCATCTCATCTCTGCTGAGAACATCCTTGATGTTCTTGAAAGAAAGTTTTTCTGTCATCATTTTTTAAAAAGTTTAAATTTTAGTTTATTAAAATTTTCAACCTGTTTCACCTTTCGGTAGGGTACAAGCCCTTTAAAACCCCTGTTTGGCCAAACAATATTTTTAATATCTATAAAGTACTTTGAAATGTCATCTCATTTTTCTTCATTTCATTTAAGCTATCGGCTAATGAGGGTGTCATCACCAGCAAATCATCTATTGTATAACCTCTGGGCAACTCATAACCATTAATGAAAAAAGTAGGTGTAGCTTTTATGCCTATTTCATTTATCCATTTGTAGTGTTGTGTTTCTAATTTCTCGATATTCGAATTTGTGGTCTCTACAGGATGCTTCTTAATAAACTTCTCCAAATCCCAAAGATCAAACCATTCATGCATCATTTTCATCGAATTCTCCGATTCATCGTCCTTGTTTTGAATGAATTGCTGCCAGTAGCCTAACAGATATCCTACCGCTCTCTTATCTTTGCCCTCGGGAACAAAACGCAAAGTCACGCTGATTTTCCCTGCATAATTTTCCACTAGTTGTTCAATAATTTCGTGTTTAATTTTACAAGGTTTACAATACAGACCACTAACAGCAATTATGTTTATGGGCGCTTCGCTGCTACCTAATATTATTTCATTCTCAAACAGCTTATTCTCAATTTTCTTTTGGCTCATAAGCATTTGCGTAAACACTGGCAACGAATGTTTTATTCGATTTCCATTCTTACCTACTTGTTCTAGCGCGTTTGCTCTTTCCGCCATTGATTTTATCAACAGAACTAAAAAAGTTATTGATGCAAATAACAAGGCTAATGTCAATATAAAGGCTAGAGGTAACTTGATTAATAATTGAATGTCGCCATGAAAATATCCGATGATAAAAATGGCAATCTGCAATACAAGAATAATTACTATGGCCAAGCATAGACGGCACCATTTTTTGGCAACAAAATATTGATAATACAAAGAGAATATGATGATTGGTATGGTCGATATGCTAAGCCAAGCTAACACTTGTAAAGAATTTGATAGATACTTATACTGAGTTGCAATGTTGATCCCAAGAATAATAGCTTGAAAAAAGAAATAGATTGCCACAGCATCGGAAAATTTTATACCAAACAAATTGATTTCAGCGTCCAATACTTTATCACAATTGGAATTCCTTCCTCCATTACAAAAAGCCTCAACAGATTGATACGTTACACCAAGTTCTTTGGCCAAAAAGAAATAACCAACAGTCGCTCCAACCAATGCAGTAAATAGCAAAATAAATGACAACAACGAGAATGACCTTGATGACAATAGAGCGAGAATAATGGCTAAAGTAACTACCAAAGAAATAGAGTAGTTTCGGATTCGTGCTTCTTTATTGTAAATAGAAATGTTGGCCTTATCATTTGTACGTTTCGCCTGCTCAGCTTGCAAAACTACCCCGCTCCATTTATCTAAATCATTTTTGTGTTTTAATAAATCATACTCATCTTTTATCAGCAAAATATCCCCTCTACCTTTATCCAGCGGAAGTAGGTATGGAAACGGTAGTTGTTCAAGGCTTTTCTGATCTACTCTTCGCGCAACATTGTCTATTCCTAATCTTTGAAGAGTATCAGAAATACTCACTAACGAAGGGAAATCGGGATGTGAAGAAATAAGCTTTTGCACATACTTTTTTGATATCGGAATGCGGAGAGTTGATAAGAAGTTGGCTACTGTTTGTTCCACAATGTCAATTTAATAATTAATGTTAATTTTCTATATTTAATTAACCTTATTTTTTTAATTAATCTTGTTCCTAAAGTAATTATATGAAAAAGATAAGTATTATTATTTTAACACTCTTACTTTTCTTTAAATATGGAAGTTCTCAGCACTCTATTGAGGGGTATGTCTTAGATACGAATAATGCACCCATGGCTGGGGTCAATCTACTCCTAAGTCAAACCTCGATTGCAACTGTTACAAATTATGACGGATACTTTAAGTTATATATCAACGAGCATATCGATAATCCTAAACTACTAATTCGATTTATTGGATATGCTCCATTGGATGCAGAAATTGACATTGAGAATGGCTACAAATACAAGTTAAAAATACGATTAGTAAGGTTGAAAAAAGCTAAAAAAAATAATAAAAGCTCTTTTTTGATCGAAAGGACAAAGGAATAACGCTCATATTTAAAATTTAGTGCTATGCTGGCGTTGCTCCCTTTGAACACAGCTCAGGGACATCAATCAAAGGTAAACCCCGGGTGTCCAAGATGGCTAACATGGAGATGAAAAAGTTGTTGTATCTTGGTACTACGCCCGCCATTCAATACTCCGAAGAAATGAAAGCGTATTATGAGTGTAAGGTTGTGTAAGCTCCCCTGAAGTTCGGCCATTTGAAAGTTGAGAAAATAAGTTCA
>CAZAUN010000016.1:0-58759 GCA_964488465.1 uncultured Ohtaekwangia sp.
CCTCATAATTCATTTATCGCGGATCAGGCGCATGAACAAGTGGCCCTGGTTGGGTATGTTCATCCCTTCGAACAATCAGAGTTGTTTCCGGATCAGGCAACCACGCTCGTTAATGAATTGCCGGTGGATGCAGCGTTAGGGAAGATAGATTATTACGAACTTATTGGTTTCGCGGATCACAAAGCTTCTGAGCACGTATGGTATAAATTGCTGAATTGTGGTATGAAGATTCCAGCGGCAGCCGGCACCGATGCGATGACTAACTATGCCAGTCTTCGCGGTCCGGTAGGATTAAACCGAGTCTATGTGAAAGCAGAAGGGTCGCTGGACGTCAATGTATTTCAATCGGAGCTAAAGGCGGGAATGAGTTTTGTCACGAATGGGCCCCTGGTAGGATTAAAAGTTGAATCTGCTACTCCGGGGGATAGCATTATGATCAATCCGAAAGGGCAGACACTATCGTATTCGGGCTTTATGCGGAGTAATGTGCCTGTTGAGAAAGTAGAAATTATCTGGAATGGAGAAATCGTGGCAACACACTCCTTAAAAGCATCAAACCAAAGTGTGGATTTTAAGGGGACGATTAAGGTAAAAGGTACCGGCTGGCTGCTCCTGCGCGCCTGGAGTGAAAACGCACATCCAGATCTTCCTGATTTATATCCTTATGCGAGTACAAACCCCATTTACATACAGAGTAACATGAAAAATGCTCAACAAAAACAGGCGGCTGAATATTTTCTGAAATGGGTAACCCGTATAGAAAGTAAGATCAATGACCTTGTCTTTCGTTCGGACGTTGAAAAAAATTCCGTAGTAAGCGATATCAAAAACGCAAAGGCATTTTACCAAAAGCTGTGCAACTAGGATTTGACATGTGTAAACTCATTTTAACCGTAGTATTTTGTTGGCAAACGGTTTTCTCGTTTGGGCAACATCCGTTGAATATGGTTCGTGAAGAAGTGATGATTCCCATGCGCGATGGTGTCAAATTAGGCGCCATCGTATATCGTCCAGAACAAGAAGGAAGATATCCGGCCCTTGTTTACCGCACTCCTTATGGTGTTGATGATTATGACAGCTATGCAGAGTTTCCGTTAAAAGCCGCCAAGCAGGGTTACGCAGTCTTTCTCGTTGACGTACGCGGTCGCTTGCGCAGTGAAGGAGAGTTTGAAGCCTATCGAAATGAGAAGAAAGATGGCTACGATGTAATTGAATGGGTGGCGCAACAGCCCTATTGCAATGGAAAAATTGGCACCTATGGAGGATCGTATCCCGGGATTGTTCAATGGCAGGCCATGTCGGAAATACCACCGCATCTGGTTGCTGCGGCTCCCGAAATGACACCCATCGGCAGCCATCACTTCATTTATTACGGGGGTGCATTTTCACATCCGTGGATTGATTGGTTCATGCCTTACATCCTGGCAGATAAACGCAAGCGCGCCAACGACCCCTCCGGCCCGTGGGATGATGAGCCTGCAACCGAAGCGTGGGAGAAAAGCGACCGCAAACAATGGTACCAATATCGCCCGTTGATTGACTTGCCTTTAATGAAACGGTATGCACCGGAATATTATGAGTGGCTCAACCATCCCGACTATTCTTCCTGGTGGGATTTTGTGAATATGGAAAAGGATTTTGCAAAGTTCAGGAATCCGGTTTTTCTTGAGAGTGGTTGGTACGATGCTGCCTATGGTCCGGAAGGAGCAACACGCGGTTTTAATAAAATGCGAAAGGAAGCGGCTACCGAAATAGCCAGAGAAGAAACAATTTTGATGCTCGGTCCCTGGAATCATACTTCCTTAAATACACGAAAAACTACTTTTGGTGAAGTGAACTTTGGCACCAATGCCGGCATTGATTATGATGCTGCTTTGTTGCAATGGTTTGATGTACTTTTAAAAGGGGAGGCGAAAAGGGATCTCCTTCCAAGGGTAAGTATTTTTACGATGGGTGAAAATAAATGGCATGTCCTTACGGAGTGGCCGCCATCCGCTGCAATTCCAACTTCATTCTATTTGAAGCAGGAAGGAAAGAAAAACGATGCTGGCATCCTGACAAATGAAATTTCACCGATTGCCACCAGTACGAGTTATGTTTTTGATCCAAACGTTCCTTTCTGGGATAAGTCCTATGAAAAATCTTATCCGTATGATCAGCGCGGAAATGAATCGCGGAACGATGTAATTGTTTACACTTCGGCACCCCTGGAAAGCGATCTGGAAGTGACCGGTGAAATTGTAGCCGAACTTTTTGTCAGCTCAACAGCGAAAGATACCGACTTTTCCTTTACCCTGTGCGATGTGCTCCCCGATGGAAAATCCATCAACGTGCATGGATTGGATGCAGGCTACCTTCGAATGCGCTATCGAAATGGATATGAAAGGCAGGAGCTGATGCAGCCGAAGGAAATTTATAAGATCCGGATCGGACAGGTGTATACCTCGAATTTATTTAAGAAGGGTCATCGCATGCGGGTTTATATCACCAGCAGCAAGGCACCGCACTATGATCCTAATCCAAATACCGGAACAGCGATAGCAACCGAGAAAAAGTTAGTACCCGCAACAAACACAATTCATCACACCCAAAAGTACGCATCCCGGATTATCCTTCCGGTCATGCCAAGAGACTAAACCGATACGCTGTAACATTCTATTTGATCCGGTTGTACTTTTTCAATAGCTGTATCAATCGATCGTGTGGGATGGCATATACTTTATTTCCATTCACACCTTCCATTGTTTCTGCAGCGATCAGGGCATTGACAATAGCTTCTTCGGTCGCGGCAGCAGCAGCTTCAAAAATAGGATTGATCTTTTCATTCGGCAGCATCTTCAACTGTGCAAGGCCTTCGTCTTTCGACACTTCCGGATTGGCGGTAGAAAAAGCGATAAAAATATCTCCCGAGGAGTTTCCTCCGCGGCCACCCATCACCCCAATCCCCAACGCAACCCGTTTTACCACCCGTTCAAGCTGATGAGGTAAAAGCGGAGCATCGGTGGCTACCACAACGATGATCGAACCCTGATCGGTGTCCAGCTTGTTTTCTGATGGGCGCAAATCAGTAATTTCTTTACCTACCGGTACCCCGGCAATGGTTAACAAGGCACGACTTCCATAGTTAGCTTGCACCAGTACACCCACCGAATAGCTCCCTTCCTTCAGTTCGAGCTTTCGAGATGCTGTACCTGTACCGGCTTTGAATCCATGGGCCATCATGCCGGTTCCACCACCTACATTTCCTTCCTGTACCGGCCCACTTGCCGCTTTCTCCATCGCTTCAAAAACATGTTCTTTCTTAACATGAAACCCATTAATGTCATTAAGAAACCCATCCCACGTTTCCGCTACCACCGGTAGGCTGATGTCTCCGGAGTATTCAGTGCCTTTAATTTTTTGTGTGTACCATTCAATCACGGCATCGCGTACAATGCCTACGCTGTGTGTGTTCGTGATCAGCACCGGTGAACCCAACCCACCGGATTCATCCACCCAGGTTGTACCGGTCATCTCCCCATTCCCATTCAATGTAAACCACGCGGCAAAAACACGGTCGAGTGAACCTTTTCCTTTAGGAAAGATCGCAGTTACTCCTGTACGCACGGGGCCTTTCCCTACCACGAGTTTGCCACTTCCTTCGATCAATGTTTTATAGCCTACTTCAACTCCGGCCACATCGGTGATAGCATTGTGCTGACCCGGAGTTCCTTCAAAAGGAATTCCCAAATCCCGCGCTCGGGGCTTGGTTTGCGAAAACGAAGTATAGGTTAGGAGCAGTATTCCAACGAGAAGGATAGCAGACTTCTTTTTCATTCGATTTATTTTTTAGTGAGGAGTAACAATTCAGCGCGCAGGATGCTAAGCCCTTTCATTAATTGAGCATTGGAAATGATCAACGGACTTAATACGCGAACAACATTTCCCGAAACTCCGGCACTGATGATCAGCAATCCCTTTGATGCACAGGCAGCCAGTAAGGCTTTGCATAATTCTGCATCGGGTTTGTTAGGATCTTTTTCTTTCACCAACTCAAAAGCCACCATGGCCCCTAATCCGCGTACATCTCCGATCGCATTACATTCCTGTTGAAGCTTCTTGAAATAATCCATCACTTTCCTACCGATTTTTTCAGCTTTGCCATTCAGGTTAATGTCTTTCATGTGTTGAATGGTGGCCAGCGATGCTGCACAAGCTACTGGATTGCCTGGGTAGGTGCCCCCCAAAGTTCCTTTCGCTGTCTTGTCCATCACATCCGCACGACCGATCACAGCACCAATCGGCATACCGCTGCCCATCGATTTGGCCCAGGTGGAAAGATCGGGGATAACGTTGTAATGTTCATAGGCACACCATTTACCTGTACGACCAAACCCGGTCTGCACTTCATCAAAAATGAGCAAGATGCCCTTGGCTTTACAAATACGGTGGAGCCCTTGAACATAGGCGTTGGGGGCTACCACAAAACCACCTTCACCTTGCACCAGTTCCATAATCACCGCGGCTACTTGGGTTGCATCCACAACTGTGTTTAAATAATGTTCAAAAGCTTTTAACTCCCGCGTTACAAATTGATCCATCGACAGACCGTCATGTCTTCTGTAATAATCGGGGAATGGCACTCGGTACACTTCGGGAGCAAAGGGTCCGCAGCCAATCTTATATCCTGTTTTGGAAGTAAGGGTCATCCCTAAAAGGGTGCGTCCATGAAAACATCCGGTAAAACAGATAATGCCTTGTTTACCGGTGGCCTGACGGGCTATTTTTATTGCATTCTCAACCGCTTCGGCACCGGTGTTGGTAAGCATGACTTTGGTCGATTTTCCATGCGGAAAGAGATCAGCTAACGTTTCACATAGCGCTACATAAGGTTCGTAGATCGCTACCGGAAAGCATGCGTGAATCAGCTGTTTGGATTGTTTGATAATGGCGTCCACAACCGGCTTCGGACAATGTCCTGCATTAAGTACGCCAATGCCTCCGGCAAAGTCGATGTACTCTTTTCCATCCACATCCTGGGTGATAGCGCCTTTGCCCGAAGCAATCGTAAGCGGACTAAACATTCCCATCCCTTCCGGTACAATGGCATTTCTGCGGGCAATCAATTTTTCAGATAGCTTCATGGGCAAGAATCTTGAACTGAAATTTACCTTGTTTTAGCATGTCTACACTATGAAGAGCCGATAATTTCTATTGCCGAGAAAGCAGATTTATTTTTTGACGTAACACAAAATCACGCAAGTCTTTTTATGACGATTGACAGCAAAGAGTAGCCTTACATCAAGGATGAAATCGAAATTGTGATGTTCTTTTTAAAATGAGTCATCCCGCTTTTTGGATGAGTGATTCCCAAAATAAATCCAACCAAACGCTGTATACTTTCTCACCGGGCATTACCGCAACTTGTAAAAAGATTAAATGCTATACTATGAAAAAAACTTTACTCATTTTTTACCTGATGATTTCCGCTTGGATGGGGTATGCCCAGGACAGGCGAATTACCGGAACGGTGGTTTCCGGAGAAGATGGTACGCCTTTGCCGGGAGTGAACGTATTGGTGAAGGGAACCACACAGGGTTCCGTTACCGATGCAGATGGCCGCTATACACTGGATGTTCCAGCTTCGGCCACCGTCCTCGTTTTTTCTTTCATTGGCATGATTACCCAGGAAGTGGTAATCGATCAACGCTCGGTAATTGATGTTCAACTCCAATCAGATGTACAACAATTGTCGGAAGTAGTAGTCGTGGGGTATGGAACTCAACTTAAACAGGACCTCACCGGCAACATTGCCAAGGTCAGTGGCGAGGTGATCCAGAATATTCCCGTTACTACCGTAGAGCAAGCCTTGCAAGGTCGTGCTGCAGGTGTGTTGGTTACGTCTCAGAATGGTAAACTCGGACAGGGTATGAACATCCGCATCCGAGGTTCCTCTTCCATTTCTGCCAGCAACGAACCGCTGTATGTAATTGATGGTCTCATCGTTACAACGGATAACCTGTCCAGCAACGCAGCCGCAACCAATCCGTTGGCTGATTTAAACTATAATGACATTCAATCAATTGAGATTCTGAAAGATGCCTCGGCTTCGGCTATCTACGGCAGCCGGGCCGCCAATGGAGTCGTGCTCATTACCACCAAACGCGGTAAAGCAGGCAAAACAAATTTCTCGGCCAACATTCAGATGGGAACAAGCAAGCCCACGCGCCATCGCGAATTTCTGAACTCTGAACAATATGTGGAATTAATGCGCGAGTCGGCATACAACAACGACTTGCGGGACGGTATTGACCCGATCAATAATCCAGCCGACTATTCCGGCTCCTGGCTTGAATTCTGGGAGGGGTACATGGATTACCTGGGGGGCGATACGGATTGGAGAAACCTGGAAACCAATACGGATTGGGAAAAGGAAGCCTATCAAAAGGCCACTTTTGCTTCTTATGATTTAACCGCCCAGGGTGGAAATGAAAAGACATCGTTCTTTTTTGGAGGAGGCTTCACCGACCAGGATGGAATCCTGATCGGCAATGCGTTCAAGCGGATCTCCGGTCGTTTGAATTTGGATCATCAGGCTTCGGATAAACTTAGTTTCGGAATGAACTTATCCATTTCCAATTCCATCAACAATCGACTCTCGGCTGATAATGCTTTTTCCACGCCTTTGCAGTTGGTTGCCCAGTCACCCATCACTCCGGTGCGCGACAAGGATGGCAAATTGTATGACAATGCTTTGAACCCGGCCATGAGCTATTATCCCGCAACTGTGGAGTTGGAAAATTCATCGTTTGTATCAACGGTGTTTCGAAATATTGCCGCGATAAATGCTGCTTATAAAATAACTCCGGAACTTAAGCTAGTAGGAGAGTACGGCTTTGATTTGCTCACCCAAAATGAAGATCGGTATCAGAATGAATTCACCGAAACCGGGTTAGGAATTGGAGGATACGGTCAGTCACGGTGGTCACAAGTCTTTAACCAAACGGGCCGCGTCAGCTTTGTGTTCGACAAGCAGTTGCAACAGCATGCCATCTCGTTTAATGTCGGTACTGAAACACAGCGCAAGTCCATCAGTATCACCGATGCACAAGCACAAGGATTTCCGTTACCCGAATTATCGAAATTGATTTCTGCCGGTGAACCCGTGGTAACGACCTCGAATCTGAATGAGGAGACCTTTATTTCGTTTTTTGCCCGGGTCAACTATAAGTTACGGGACAAGTACCTCCTCTCCTTAAGCGGACGGGGAGATGGGTCCTCCAAATTTGGACCTGATTATAAGTATGGTTTCTTCCCGGCCGCTTCAGCCGGCTGGATTCTTTCACAGGAAAACTTTCTGCAAGGATCTACGACCTTGAGCTTTTTGAAGTTCCGCGCCAGTTATGGTATTACAGGTAATGCGGGAATCCCCAATTACCGATACCTCGCTCAGTATACAGGAGTTGCTTATGGTGGCGAACCGGGCCTGGCACCAAGTCAGATTCCGAATCCGGAATTGCGCTGGGAAAAGACAGCCCAATGGGATGTTGGGTTCGACTTTGGATTATTTAAAGATCGGGTAACAGGCGAGATCGACTATTATAATAAGCAAACCTCTGACTTGTTGCTGAATACTCCAGTGCCCGGCACCAGCGGTCTTGCAACCCAATTCAAAAACGTGGGTGATCTTGAAAATAAAGGCTTCGAGTTTGTGGTGAATTATGCAGTTATCAAGACCAATGATTTTTCGCTGACCATTGGGGGTAACTATGCCGCGAACCAAAACAAGATTTTAAAGTTGGATGGAACTCAAACGCAAATCGGACCGACTGGCTCGCGGTTTTTGAATGTGGTTAAAACCGGTGAACCGATTGGGTCATTTTTCGGGCGAGAGTTTGCCGGGGCGGATCCTGCCAATGGCGATGCACTGTTTTATTTAAACCGTCAACCTACCACCGATGAACTGGATGATGGTGTGGCATTCATTGTGCCAGACGAGGTGTATGGCGACCGGTATGTGACCAACAACTTCAATTCGGCCGAAGCCATCATTTTGGGTAACCCTACACCAAAGGCCATCTATGGCTTTAATGTAAATGCCAGTTACCGGGGATTTGAGTTGGCCGTTTTATTCCAGGGTGTGTATGGCAACGAAGTGTTTGATGGTGCCGGAAGTTTCTTGTCGGCCAATGGCCGCTATGAAGATAACTCCACCGTTGATCAATTGGCCCGCTGGCGTAATCCGGGCGATATTACCAGCATTCCGCAAGCACGGCTCTATCAAAACAACGGAGCACAATCTTCCAGTCGCTTCTTATACGATGGTTCTTACTTGCGGTTGAAGACGCTCACAGTCGCCTACAATTTTCCGTCCAGCCTGGTGAGCAGATGGTCCATCACGAATCTGCGCTTGTATGTTACCGGTCAGAACCTGTTGACTTTTACAGATTATAAAGGTTGGGACCCGGAAGTGAATACCGACTTCAATGCGGGTAATGTGAATCTGGGGAACGACTTCTATGCGGCCCCGCAACCGAAAAATTTGACAGTAGGAGTGAAGGTTGGATTTTGAACGATAAATAATTTGAAACTATGAAAAAGGCATATACCCTTCTTTTTATACTGGCACTTCTGGTGGGCAATTTCGCGTGTGAGGACGCTCTGGAATTGAATGATCCGAATAACATCGGCAGCAACATCGCCCTCTCAACCGACAAAAATGTAAAGACAACATTAGTGGGTGCCTACAACGATCTTTCCAACGGAGCTTTCTTTGGGGGCAACACGCTACGCAATAGCGAGTTGCTGGCAGCCAACTCTGAAGTTGTTTTCTCCGGTACCTTCAATGATGTGGCCGACATCTACCGAAAGACCATGATCACGGCCAATACCGATGTTACCAACTTGTGGCTAACGGCCTATAGTGCTATTAACATTACCAATAATGTATTGAGTGCGCTCGCGGTAGTGAACGATGCAGACCGTAACCAGGTGGAAGGCGAGGCCCTGTTCATTCGCGGCCTTTCTTATTTTGAGTTGATCCTGTTTTATGGACAACCTTATTCTGCCGGCAATGCAACCACCAATGCCGGGGTACCCATTTTGTTGGAGGAAGACCGGAACAGTACGGCACCGGTTCCGCGGGCTACCGTGCAGGAAGTGTATGATCAGATCATCAGTGATTTGACTGCGGCAGCCGCCAAGCTTAGTCCGGGTCCGGTTCCCGGTAAGGCCACCCAGGAAGCAGCGGATGCAATCTTATCACGCGTGTATCTGCAAATGGGAAATTTTGCTGCTGCCCGCGATGCAGCCGACAGGGTGATTACTTCTGGCAATTATTCATTACGCCCAACGGTAGCCAGTATCTTCAACGGAGCAAGCACTTCAGAGGATATCTTTGATATTCCGGTGAGTACGGTAGACGGCATTAATAACATGAATACGTTTTATGCATCCGCTGCCAATGGTGGCCGGGGTGATATTGAAATCCTGCCCGCTCACCTGGCATTGTATGAGCCATTAGACGAGCGGCTGAATCTCTTTTATATTGATGCCGGCACGGGCGATACCCGCTCCGGTAAATTTTCCAATCGATTTGCCAGTGTTAAAGTGGTGCGCCTGGCAGAAATGTACCTGACCCGCGCGGAGTGCAACGTGCGATTAGCTACCAGTGTGGGAGATTCACCTCTGAATGATTTGAATCTGATTCGCACCCGGTCGGGTCTTGCTGCCTTAGGAAGTGTAGACCTTGCTACTGTGTTGAACGAAAGAAGATTAGAGTTGGCCCACGAAGGTATTCGGTTACACGACCTGAAACGGTTACAGCAGACGGTGGTAGAAGGTGCGTTAACCTTCCCGTACAACGATGCGAAACTTATATTTCCGATCCCGCAACGCGAGATCAATGTAAACCCCAGCCTGGTTCAGAACTCAGGGTACGGGAATTGATTTCATTGTTTGCTTGGAGAAATGGATGATCCGGTTGGTTCATCCATTTTTTTTTATTGAGGGAAAAGACTTTTGGTGAATTTCATTGCAATCCAGCACGCGGTTCTAGGAGACAGTATGAGGACATTTCCAGATGTAATAAACACGTCTGATTTACCCGCAGATTTAACTTCCTTAAGAAACCGATTATTCTAATTTTATAGGGTGAAATTCCGGGTATTGATCGCGATGTTGGTAGCCACCAACCTGGCTCATAGCCAGTCGCTGGATAGCCTTGTCGGCACATTACTTCCGGATACCTTATTAACCCACCACGCAGACACCCTTACAACGCTGATCTCCAAAGCCGATTCCATTGCAATAGCTTTTCAGCAAAAAGCCGATAGCCTGAACGGAGTTTTTGAAAAGCAACTCAATTATATTGAAAACAAGCAACAACACCTGCAACAGAAACTTGATAGCCTGCAGCAAGTAAAGCTACCCACGGAACCGATAACCCGTGTCCTGGACAGTCTGAAACACGTAAAGCAAAATACCCTTACAACTCTTCAAGGTGAAATTGAAAGTCTGAAAATCAAAGCAACAACATCCTTACAGGAAATCAACCTGCCGCCCCAATTACAGGAACCCCTTCAAAAACTTCAGGCTTCCATTGCCGAGTATTCCTTGCCCGCCTTCAACCTGGAAGGGAAGGATCTACCTGATCTGAATTTGAAAGAACTGGGTTCATTGAAGCTGCCCACACTTACTGACCAGATTTCCTTAGATCCTAACCTGAAAAATTTTACAACCAGTCTGAACAATGTGCAGCGCTTTGCCGATCAGGCTGGAACCTATGCCAAGGATGTTCAAAACCTTGTACAGGGCAATCTGGATGAGGTGAAGTCGATCGATAGGGCTCTTGAAAGCAAACTGGCGGGCATGGAAGGTGTAGATCAACTGGCAGCAGGTAAAGCAACGCTGTCTGAATACAGCCAGATCGATTCTGCATGGGTGAAGGACAAGGCAAAAGAGTTGGTACAGGAGCAAGTCTCAGCCCTCGCTCAAGATCACTTCGAAGGCAAGCAGGAAATTTTGCAACAGGCCATGGACAAGATGAGTAAACTCAAAACCAAATACTCTGAAGTGCAAAGCCTGGCGGAGTTGCCGAAGAAAGCTCCCAATCCATTGAAAGGAAAGTCACTCATGGAGCGCTTGTTGCCAGGCATCAGCTTTCAGATTCAAAAGTCGGATTACTTTTTACTGGACGTAAACCCTTATGTCATGTACCAGATCACGCCTCGCTTTTCGGCCGGAGCCGGATGGAACCAACGGCTTCCCTTTGATGGCTGGAACATTACCCAACCCGAACAAATTTATGGTCCACGGGTTGCCTTTGAATTTAAATGGACAAAGGGTATTAATTTCCGATTGCTGCCGGAGGTGATGAATACGACAATTCCATCAGTAATGGCGCACCGCAACGGAATAATTGATCCGGCCTATCGCGAGTGGGTACCCAGTGTCTTTGTCGGCATTAAAAAGGATTTCACGGTCTATAAGTCCCTGAAAGGCAACACCGAAGTGCTGTACAACCTGTACGACAAAGACGGTAAGAGCCCCTATGGGGACAGGTTCAGTATCCGCTTTGGGTTTGCATATCGCAAAGAATAAAATCCTCTTATAAAATTGTACATCTTGCTTCAATCGAATCACTATTTTAGGGGTTCAACTCAGTTACTATGAAGAGACTTTTTCAATTCGTCTTGGCCAGCATCTTGCTGGTAATGACAGGCCATGCACAAACCCTTGAGCAATTCATGAGCCACCCGATCGAATCCGGATTTGCATCCTCACCGGATGGCAAGAATCTTGCCTGGGTCATCAACGATCATGGAAAGCGGAACATCCTCGTAAAGACTGGGACAGACTTACCCCGTCTTCTCACCGACTACCAGTTGGATGACGGGCAGGAGATTTCACAACTTGTATTTTCACCCAATGGTACCAAGTTGCTCTATGTGCGGGGCAGTGGCGCGAACCGCAACGGTCAGCATCCAAACCCCGCCAGCTTGACCGAAGGTGCTGAGCAGGCTATTTACTATAAAGAGATTTCATCGAAAAGTCCACCCTCTAAAATTGTTAACGGATCTAACCCGGTAATCTTCAAAGACGGAATCCGGTTTCTGTTTACCAAAGGGGGGCAGATCTATGAATCCCCTATGGACATCAATGCTTCGCCCAAGTTGTTGTTCTCGGCCAGGGGCAACAAAGGTAACCCACGCTTTTCGCCCGATGGCAACGAAGTGTTGTTCACCAGCGACCGCGGAGATCACAGTTTCATTGGCGTTTACAGTTTCATCCGCAAAGCCATTCGTTGGATTGCCCCTGATGTGACTAATGATGATCATGCGGTTTGGTCACCCGATGGAAAACAGATTGCCTTCATTCGGACTCCGGGTATAAGGGTGGGTGAAATAAGCAATCTGACCGGTGGCACCAAATTCTCAATTTGTGTTGCGGATGCGGAAACCGGAAAAGCAAAAGTGATTTGGAAATCACCGTCCGATGATGGGGGCTTTGCACAGTACTATCCCAATACTCCGTTGGCATGGACTGCTTCTGGTCGGATCCTATTCTTTTCAGAACACAGTGGCTGGAATCACATCTACTCGATGACCGAATCGGGCAGTGATCTGAAAGACATCACCCCGGGAGATGGCGAAGTTGAAAGTTTCGTTGCGGATGCTACCGGCAAGTTTATCTACTTCGATGGCAACCGCACCGACATAAACCGAAGGCACATTTGGAAAGTAGATGTAACAGCCGGCAGCCCAACGGCTGTAACCAATGGCGAAGGCATTGAAATGTATCCGGCATTGGCAGGCAATGTTTTGTATGCCTTTCGATCTACGACCAACACCTCTAAAACCTTGGTGCGCATTGATGAAGTCACGAAGTCAATGGTATCTGTGTATGGACAAAAGCTAACGACCTTTTCCTCAACGGCTTTTGTAAAACCAGAGCCGGTTCTATTAAAAGCTGCAGATGGCACAACCATTCATGGTCAACTCTTCATCAATCGTACATTAAGCGGCAAACGGGCCGGAATTGTATTTATGCATGGAGGCCCGATTCGTCAGATGCTGCTCGGCTTTCATTACAGCGATTATTATATAAACTGTTATGCTTTCAATCAATACCTGGCAAGTCAGGGCTATGTGGTGTTGTCCGTAAACTTCCGATCGGGTACCGGGTATGGTCGCGACTTCCGGAGAGCGAAGAACCAGGGTCCTCGCGGTGCCAGTGAATACCAGGATGTAGTGGCTGCCGCCAAACATCTTCAGTCGTTGCCCGAAGTGGACCCGGCAAAGATCGGATTATGGGGCGGCTCGTACGGAGGCTACTTAACAGCCATGGGTTTATCGCGCAGCCCGGAAATCTTTAAAGCCGGAGTGGACTTGCATGGGGTGCATGACTGGGCGTTTCGCGCCCGTGAGTTTTCGCCTGGTGGCGGCTGGGGGATTACCCAGAATGAAATGGAAGTTGCCTATAAGAGTTCGCCCATTTCAGACCTAAGTAAATGGACAGCACCGGTGCTGGTGGTACATGGCGATGACGACCGCAACGTGTTGTTTCAGCAGAGTACCGATTTGGTGGAAAGGCTGCGCGATAAGAATGTGGGAGTGGAAGTGCTCATACTTCCGGATGAAGTGCATGGGTTCCTTCGCTATGAAAGCTGGAAACGGGTCTTTGAGGGTGCGAAAGATTTTTTCGACCGGAAACTTAAATGATTCAACATTCAAGGTTCAAAATGCGAAATCAGTTTTGAATCTAGAGTTTTTAGGTTTGAGTGTGATAGAAAAACTGATTGTATTAACCGGAGCTGGCATCAGTGCTGAGAGCGGTCTCGCAACCTTTCGTGATGCCGGTGGCTTGTGGGAAGGCTATCGGGTGGAAGATGTGGCCACACCGGAAGCCTGGCGCAAGGATCCGGCATTGGTTCTTGATTTTTACAATCAGCGCAGGCGCAAGGCGCGGGAGGCAGAACCCAATCGAGGTCATCTTATTTTGGCGGAATTGGAACAACACTATGATGTTACTATTGTAACACAAAATGTAGATAACCTGCACGAGCGGGCTGGGTCAACAAAAGTGATTCACTTACATGGGAGTTTATTTGAGTCGCGGAGTACATTAAATCCGAACTTGATCTATCCGATCAACGGTAATGAATTAAACCTGGGCGACCTGTGCGAGCGCGGTTCACAATTGCGGCCCAACATTGTTTGGTTTGGCGAGGCCGTGCCCCTGATGGAAGCTGCTGCTTCCCTTGCAGCGGAAGCCGAAATCTTCCTGGTAGTGGGAACCTCGCTGGTAGTATACCCGGCTGCCGGGTTGATTGATTATGTACCTGATCATGTGCCCAAGTATGTGGTCGATCCCCAACGGCCTGAGCTCCTGCATGTACCCAACGTTGAGTATATTACCGATAAAGCCAGTGTGGGTATGGAACAGGTTCGCAACAAATTAATTTCCTGATGGAGTTTGAATTCTAGTTGGGACTAATTCACTTCAAAATACAAGTGATAGTGTTTGCTGCAACCCGGATTAAAAGCCGAAGAGCAAGTAGGACAGGTGTTGTTGCATTTCATGTATTCCGAAATGCTTAATTCAGAGCCACATACTCCACAAAGGATAGCGTTGGTATCGAATTCGGTCTTAGGCCATACTTTCGGAGTATGATCCGTTGTTTCAGCATGGCATGAAAAGCACGGGAAGTACCGGTTGCAGCATTTGAACTTGATTGCGATAATATCCAGATTCGAATGCCAATGCGTACACCGGGTTTGGTTGTCAACGGGTTTGCCGTAAACAACAATGGAGTTGATAACAATGGAATCTTTAGGGGCCTGCAGAACTTGGAATTGCTGTGCCTGAACTGGTATTTGGCTTGAAGGTATCAAACTGAACATCAATAAAAGAGTGGCTATTCGAGTCATAAGCTTATCACGCAAATATAGGAAGTCATCCTTGATTGAACTGATCATTACTTCCCCATCAATCCACGCAATTTAATCTCTGTCAATTTGCGCTTGGTATCCAACGGAAATTCCCCGTTCATCACCCAGTCGTAAAAGGAGGGCTCGTCTTTCAGTACCTGAGCTACTGCTTTGCCTTTGTGCTTACCAAAATTAAAAATGACCTCGCCCTTATCATTGCGGATCATGCGGCCCGCCAAATCTACCAGGTCGGAGGCCGTGAGTTTATTCAGTACCTCCATATCGTTTTTGATCACCCCAATCTTTTTGCCCAACCCATCTGTCACCTCCTGATTTTCATACCTGGCCACTTGTGCCAGCAACACATCCAGGGTGGCCTGGGTATCGGCTTCCGCGGAGTGGGCGTCCGTCATCTCCTGGCCACAGTAAAATTTGAAGGCGGCCGAAAGGGTTCGTTTCTCCATCATATGAAAGATCTTTTGTGCATCAATCAACTTCTTGCGGCTGTAGTCAAACTCGACTCCGGCCCGCAAAAATTCTTCAACCAACATGGGTACATCGAACTTTAGAATATTGAACCCAGCCAGATCACACCCTTCAAAGAAACGGGCATAGTCCTTGGCTACCTCTTTGAAGGTGGGTTTATCTTGCACATCTTCATTGCTGATACCATGAATAGCGGTAGACTCGGCCGTAATGGGAATCGTAGGATTGAGAACATTGCTTTTGTTAATTAGCTCACCGGAAGGCATCACTTTAATCACAGCAATCTCAAGAATACGGTCCTGGGTAATGTTGATTCCTGTGGTTTCCAAATCGAAAACGCAAAGCGGGATTTTCAAATTAAGTTTCATGACGGGAGGCTCTCAGGCCGGAAGGTAAGTGCTGATGGCCTTATAAAACTGGCCACTGCTGATGCCGATCTTTTTCACTAATTCTTTGGCAGCGCCTACATACTCTAGATTCTTATCACCGCCAAAGTTAAGGGGGAATCGTTCGCCTGTGCTGGAGATCAAGGCCACCTTGCCGTCCTTCAACTCGTGCTTGTACCGGGTATAGGGTATCGACTGCACATCGGTTCTTTCTTTTGAATATATGGATTTGAGAGCCGCATTCAGGTCAGGATAGAGGAGCGTTCCACCTTTTGGTGTAGCGCTTGCCAGCTGTTCAAAAAGCTTCAGATCATCACTTGAACCAACATCACTAAAAACAACGATATGATGTTTATAATCAAGAAGTTGATCGATTGCTTCAATAATAATCAGCGGACTATCTGCCTGTATAACAGGCAACTGACCAGGCAGTATACTATCAAACTTCCGATTGTGGAACTTCAATACATGCTGAACCATCCGAATGATTAAACCACTGCCTTCACCAACAAAGATGATGCGCTGTTTATCAAGGCATTGCTGATAGATGTCCGAAGCTGTCAAGCGATGTAATTATCGGCTAAAGATAAAGTAAAATGTTTGTCGATTAAAAATGAGAACTGCCATGGGCGCTAAATTTAATTGACTTTTAAGACTGAATTTATTCACAAATTCACATGTTTGAATGTAGATAACTTGTTGAACGTGGTAGATTTCTTAGCGGTACGTTTGTTGCCCTAATAAGAAACTACGTACAACAACCACGAAGTATGGAGCAACGATCAACGCCCGTGAGGTTAAGTTCTGTGATGAGCGGAACCGGCAAGTCAAAACTTTTGGTGAGAGACCTTACTGAAAGTTTGGGCAAATTGCCGCCTCAGGCGCTTGATCTGGAAGAAGCCATTCTCGGTGCCCTTATGCTCGAGAAGAATGCACTGACAGCCGTTGTCGAATTTTTAAGACCCGATCACTTTTATACCGAGCAACACAAAGAGATTTATACTGCCATCATCGATTTGTTCAAGGCTTCCGAGCCGGTAGACATGCGCACGGTGGTCGCCCAACTTCGGAAGTCCGCCAAGCTCGAGTTGGTGGGAGGCGCGTATTACATTGCCGAGCTTACCAGTAAGGTTAGCTCAGCGGCCAACATTGAGTACCACGCGCGCATCATCATCGAAATGGCCATCAAGCGCGACCTGATCCAGATCGCCTCTCAGATTCATCACGATGCCTACGAAGACACAACCGATGTATTTGAGTTGCTCGATAAGACCGAGCAGAACATCTTTCAAATCTCTGATTCCAACCTGCGTAAGAATTACGACTCCATGAAGTCGTTGATGTTTCAGGCCACCAAGGAGTTGCAGGAAAAGCGAAACCACAAGGATGGGTTGACTGGAATTCCCAGTGGGTTCTCACGCCTTGATCGTGTTACTTCAGGTTGGCAGAAATCGGACCTGGTGATTATTGCCGCCCGCCCGGGTATGGGTAAAACTGCCTTCATTGTTTCTGCGCTCCGCAATGCTGCTGTGGACTTCAACATTCCGGTAGCTATTTTTTCCCTGGAGATGGCGTCTTTGCAATTGGTTAATCGCTTGATCTCAGCAGAAGCGGAGCTGGATTCCGAGAAGATTAAGAAAGGAAACCTGGCGGACTTCGAGTGGCAACAGATGGTGCATAAAACCAATCGGTTGTCCACTGCACCCATCTTTATTGACGATACTCCGGCCTTATCCATTTTGGAACTGCGGGCCAAATGTCGCAGGTTGAAAGCCGAGCACAATATTCAGATGGTCGTTATCGATTACCTGCAATTGATGAAAGGCGAAGCGAGTGGCAACCGCGAGCAGGAGATCGCCTCCATTTCACGGGCTCTGAAAGGCATCGCGAAAGAACTTGCCATCCCCGTCATCGCCCTTTCGCAATTGAGTCGAGGCGTTGAAACTCGCGGTGGTGATAAACGCCCGCAACTCAGCGATTTACGGGAATCCGGCTCCATTGAACAGGATGCCGATATTGTCATGTTCCTGTACCGACCGGAGTATTATAAAATTACCGTTGATGAAGAAGGTATGCCAACACAAGGCATGGCCGAAGTGATCATTTCGAAGCACCGGAATGGCTCCCTGGAAAATGTGAAACTGAAGTTCATTGGCAAGTACACCAAGTTTGCCGACTACGATGCCCCCGAAGGATTAACACCCATGAGCAGCATTACCCGGGAAAGCCGTTTGAATACGTTCCGCGATTCGCCCACCTCACCACCTGCCGGTGGAGATGACGATACTCCGTTTTAAGGATAGGAAGGGGTGAACTTCTAGTCGAATTGCTGTGCCAGTTGTCAAGCATCTTCATGAATAGGAATTTGTACCCAGCGCCTTCTAAGTCCGAACTAATTTTTCTTTTACACTTTCATATTAATTTCAACAAGTGCTTTGTATCTTGAATCATAACTATGAAAGCGCTGGTATTAAAAGCAGAAGGTCAGATTGAACTCCGGGAGATTCCCAAGCCCCAAGTTTCTCCGGGCAAGGCATTGATTCGTATCAAAGCGGCTGCGCTTAATCGCAGGGATGACTGGATTCGGGAAGGCAAGTATCCTAATATTAAGTTTGGGGTTACGATGGGCTCAGACGGTGCGGGTACGGTAGAGGAAGTGGGCGATGAGAACGATTCACCCTGGGTTGGACAGGACGTGGTGATCAATCCAAATATTGATTGGGGGCCCGACTTGGAGGTCCAATCCGGCAAGTATACCATTCTTGGTATGCCGGTGGATGGCACCTTTGCCGAATACATTTGTGTTCCGATCGATCGGTTGCACCACAAGCCCTTTCATCTTGATTTCCTTCAAGCAGCAACATTGCCGCTAGGCGGCCTCACCGCTTTCAGGGCCTTATTCCGCAGGGGTGAACTCCGTGCTGGACAAAACGTTTTGATCTCCGGGTTTGGTGGTGGTGTTGCGCAGTTTGCCTTTCTCTTTGCCCAGGCAGCCGGTGCTAATGTGTATGTTACTTCTGGCAGTGATGAGAAACTGGACAAGGCTCTGAAATTAGGCGCGAAGGGAGCCTATAATTATAAGAAGCAAGCTACGTACACGGATCTGTGGAAGACAAAAGGTGGTTTTGATCTGGTGATTGACAGTGCTGGGGGGGATCAGATCAACAGTTTTATTAAAGTATTAAAGCGCAGAGGCCGGATCGTTTTTTATGGCGCCACCAATGGGTTGCCATCCAAAGTAGACCTGTATCGGATGTTCTGGAATCAACTTTCGCTGTTGGGTTCTACCATGGGCAGCGACCACGAATTTAGTGAGATGCTTAAGTTTGTGAGCAAGCATCAACTGCGTCCACTGATTGACTCCATTCGGCCGTTTTCAAAAATAGCCGAATCATTTCCTGACATTACCAAATCCAACAAAGTTGGTAAAATCGTTTTTCAGGTTTAGTTCCGAAATAAAAGCAGCTAATCTTCGAGATTGTCAAGTGCAGCGCGCAATTCCCGGGCAGTAGTGAGATCATTCAGACGATTGGCCAGCCTGAGACCTTGTTGGAATATTCGTACTGCTTTGTCTGGGTGTTGCTGCTGAAAGAAATTCCCGGCCATATAATAGGTGGGCAGATAATCCGGATGTTGAGCTAGGAGCAAGTCAAAGAGTTCGCGGGCTTTGTCGGGATTTGTTTGTTGGTATTCGAGCGCCAATGCATAGGGATAAAAAGGCTCCGCAGGCTCATCCTGCAAGTATTGTTTCAACATGTTTATCCGGGCCTCATTCATCGCTTTTTTAGCGTTTTTAAGTGCTCTTTATATTGTTTTATCCTTTATCTTGAGGCCGAATTTAGATCGAATTTTCTAAAGTTTTGATTCTCATTTTATTGACCGTGTATGAAGATTTTAGTTTGCATTTCCCATGTGCCCGACACCACCTCCAAAATCAATTTTGTCGAGAATCAAACCCGATTTGATACGGCCGGAGTGCAGTTCATCATCGGGCCCTATGATGATTATGCCCTGGCACGCGCCATTGAATTAAAGGAAGCCATACCTGGCACAACAGTAACCGTATTGAATGTTGGATTAGCCGAAACAGAACCCACCATCCGAAAAGCCCTGGCCATTGGTGCCGATGATGCCATTCGGGTGAATGCCGATCCTACCGATTCATTTTTCGTGGCTACTCAAATTGCCGAACAAGGGAAGGGCTACGATCTCATTCTGATGGGCCGTGAATCCATCGACTATAATAGTGGTGTCGTTCATGCCATGGTGGGCGAGCTGTTAGGGTTACCTTCCATTTCACCCGTTATGAAATTGGATCTGGAAGGAACCAAGGTCAAAATGACACGTGAGATTGAAGGTGGCAAGGAGCAGGTTGAATCAACCTTGCCGTTGGTGGCGGGTTGTCAGGAGCCGATTGCTGAATGGAAGATTCCCAATATGCGCGGCATCATGTCGGCTCGCACCAAGCCGTTGAAAGTTGTTGAACCAAAGTCGATAGAACCTACGGCCGTGTTGAAGAAATTTGAATTGCCGGCACCGAAGGGAGCGGTAAAAATGATTGCAGCCGATCAGGTTGCCGACTTGGTAACGAAACTGAAAACGGAAGCGAAAGTACTTTAATTATAATCTCAATTTCGAGGACCATGACAGTATTAGTATTTATTGAAACATCAGAAGGGAAGGCAAAAAAGTCATCGTTGGAAGCTGTTTGCTATGCGAAAGCGATGGGTAGCAAAGTAACTGCAATTGTATTGGGAGCTGCGGAGGCAAGCGAATTGCAACAGATAGGAAAATACGGAGCAGAAAAAGTCCTCCATGCGGCCGATCCGAAATTGAACCAGGCTATCATTCAGGTTTATGCTTCGGTGTTAAACAAGGCCATGCAAGATGAGCAGGCAGACGTGTTGGTGTTGGCGAACTCTTCTCTCGGTACCCCGGTAGCTGCCAAGGTGGCCGTGAAAATCGGGGCAAGCTTTGCTAGCAACGTAGTGGAATTGCCGGATACTGCCAGTGGGTTTGTTGTCAAGCGCAGTATTTATACCGGCAAAGCCTTCTCGCATGTCGACCTGAAAGGAACGAAGAAAGTGATTGCCCTTAAGAAGAATGCAGCAGAACTAAAAGAAACCGGTGGCCAGGCTTCCGTTGTGAATTATGATGTGACACTCTCAGATGCTGATTTTAACACAACCATTCTTGCTTCCGAGAAAGCTACGGGTGAAGTATTGTTGCCAGAAGCAGAGATTGTGGTATCCGGTGGCCGGGGTATGAAGGGCCCGGAGCATTGGGGCATGTTGGAAGAACTCGCCAAAACGTTGCACGCAGCTACCGGATGCAGTAAGCCGGTGTCGGATATCGGCTGGCGCCCACACCATGAACATGTAGGGCAAACCGGAGTGAAAGTGGCCCCGCAGTTGTATATCGCGATTGGTATCTCGGGTGCTATTCAACACCTGGCAGGAGTGAATTCCTCAAAATGCATTGTCGTGATAAACAAAGATCCGGAAGCACCTTTTTTCAAAGCGGCAGATTATGGCATTGTGGGCGATGCCTTTGAAATTGTACCCAAACTTACCGCTGCCATAAAAGCGGCACAATAAGTTGGAAAGCGGTTTTCAAAATAATTGGGTTTCGGGAGTTTTTTTATAATTTCAATTTTCTGTGGCAGCGGTGAAGAAGTTAAAACTTGAAATACTCGGGTTGTCGTCCAGTCAATCACAAACCGGTTCGTTCGCGCTGGTGTTGGGAGAAACGGAGGGGAATCGGAGATTGCCAATCATCATTGGCATGTTCGAAGCGCAGGCGATCGCCATTGAGATTGAGAAAATCATTCCCAATCGGCCGATGACGCACGATTTGTTTAAGTCATTCTCAAACTCATTTCACTTTCATGTTGAGGAAATCATCATTTCTGATTTGAAGGAAGGGGTGTTTTTTGCAAAAATTGTGTGTACGGATGGTCTGAAGAAATCTGAGATCGATGCCCGGCCATCCGATGCCATTGCCATCGGGTTACGCTTTGATGCTCCCATTTATACCTATGAAAATATCCTGGCGGAAGCGGGAATCGTATTAACGGATCAGGAAGAGGAAGAGGAGAAGAACGAGGTCAAGTCTGAGCCCAAAGCCAAAGTGAAGAAAGAATCTACCCGGAAAGCATCAGGTGGGGAAGATTATAAGCATTATTCTGTAGAAAAGTTAAATGAACTACTGAAGGATGCCATTGATAAAGAAGACTATGAACGCGCAGCCAAAATCCGGGACGAACTTAGCAAGCGCAATTAACCTTCCGCCAAACACATGGATTATTTCCGCGCCCTGCTCGGGCTGATTTTCATAGTGGCCGTTGCGTTCTTGCTTTCGGGCAATCGCAAAACAATAGACTGGCGGTTGGTGCTTGTAGGTATTACCATCCAATTGATCTTTGGCTTAATTATCGGAAAAGTTGACTTTGCACAACGGGCGTTTGTCTTTATCAGCGAAAAATTTGTCATCTTCTTAAGCTTTGCCGCCAAAGGTGCAGAGTTTTTGTATGGTGATTTATCAAAGAACAGTGCGGGTGACCCCAGCGTAAAACACAATCTGGGATTTCTCTTTGCTTTCCAGGCGCTTCCAACCGTCATCTTTTTCTCTTCCATCACGGCCGGGTTGTATTACCTGGGCGTACTTCAAAAAATAGTCTATGGTTTTGCCTGGATCATGGCGCGCACCATGCGCTTGTCCGGAGCGGAAAGCCTTTCGGCAGCGGCCAATATTTTCATGGGTCAAACGGAGGCCCCGTTATTAGTCCGACCATTCATTCCCCGGATGACCCAGTCGGAGCTGCATTGTTTAATGGTGGGTGGTATGGCCACAATCGCAGGCAGTGTGTTGGGTGCTTATGTTTCTTTCCTGGGAGGCGGTGATCCGGCTCAGCAAGCAAAATTTGCTACCTACCTGTTAAGCGCTTCCATCATGAATGCCCCGGCCGCCATCGTGTTGGCCAAACTCTTTATGCCTGAATCGGAGCCAGATAAGATTGATCGTAATCTGATCGTGAATAAAGATCAAATTGGGGTCAACCTGGTGGATGCGATGGCCAGTGGTGCTGCGGACGGATTGAAGTTAGCGTTAAACATCGGAGCGATGTTGCTCGCCTTCATTGCCATCATCTATGCGTTGAATTGGATTCTGGTTGATTTTATTGGTGCCTTAACAGGGCTGAATGAAGTCGTTGCACAAAGTACCAATGGGGTGTATCAGGGATTTTCATTGCAGTACATTCTGGGGCAAGTGTTTCGTGTTTTCGCGTTTTGCATTGGGGTGGATTGGAGTGAGTCGTTGTATGTGGGAAGTCTGCTGGGTCAGAAACTGGTGATCAACGAGTTCGTAGCTTACCTGGATCTCGCCAACCTGAAGGCATCAGGTGTGCTGAGTGAAAAGTCGATTCGAATTGCCACCTATGCGCTTTGTGGATTTGCGAATTTTAGCTCCATCGCGATTCAAATTGGAGGGATCGGTGGAATGGCACCGGGGCGTCAGGGTGATTTATCGCGCTTAGGATTGCGGGCCATGATTGCTGCTACCCTGGCAACCATGATGACGGCTACCATTGCCGGTGTGATATTTTAAATAGATGAAAATCACTAACGCCATTTTCGCATTAATGTTCATGGCATTCGCCTTTGTGCAGGTGGACGATCCCGACCCGCTGATCTGGATTTTGATTTATGGTAATATGGCAGTGATCAGCGTATTGGCAATGTTTCGTCTGCGCTTCAGGATATGGATACTGATTTCTGTCATCATTTACCTTGTGTATGCCTCCATTCTGGTACCTGGAGCTTACGAATGGTTTCAATCCCCCGATCGGTCTTTATTGTTTGACGACCTGGCCAAAATGCAATATCCCTATATCGAAGAGACGCGCGAGTTTCTTGGTCTGATCATTTGTCTTTTAGTTCTGGTTGTCCAAACCATTCAAATCCGAAAATTATAGAAGCATCAAACGTTTGCATAAATCCTTCAATTTACTGCGATTCTTACGGAATAACCCTGTGAAATAAGCGATCGGAATCTTTATCTTGTAGCTTCTTAAACTACCTATGAAAGTCCCGATTCGAAGGATCCTGCTGTTGTTGGCCATAGCAGGATGTTCTGCACCAAAAGAAAAAATTCCGGATACCCCTATGGCCCAGGAGCTTCAAAAGAAAGTGGTCATTTACCAAATGATGACCCGCCTGTTTGGTAATACGAAAACAACCAATACAACCTATGGAACCCTGGACAAAAACGGGGTTGGAAAATTCGCTGACATTAACGAAACGGCCCTAAAGGGAATAAAAGAGCTGGGTGTAACTCACGTTTGGTATACCGGGGTGCTTGAACATGCATTAATGACCGATTATACTGCTGAAGGGATTCCGCTGGATGATGCCGATGTAGTGAAAGGCCGGGCAGGTTCACCGTATTCTATTAAAGATTATTACGATGTCAACCCTGATCTTGCAACGGATGTGAAGAATCGAATGGCGGAGTTCGGGCAACTGGTGGACCGCACGCATGCAGCTGGCATGAAGGTATTGATCGACTTTGTACCGAATCATGTGGCCCGAAGTTACAAGAGCGATGCGAAACCAGCAGGCATCGCTGACCTCGGTGAAGGCGATGATACCGCTGTGGCCTTTAAACCTTCCAACAACTTCTATTACTTACCAGGACAAGCCTTTCAGCCTCCGGTTCGTTACAATCCCTTGGATCGGCAGTCGACTGCGACTGAAGACAAAAGGTTTTCAGAAGTACCGGCTAAGGTTACTGGCAATGATCAGTTCACGGCTACTCCATCCATCGATGATTGGTTTGAATCGGTTAAGCTGAACTATGGAGTAGATATTTTGGATAACCGTAAAACCTATTTTGAACCGGTGCCCAACACCTGGGAGAAGATGCGTGACATCCTGGTGTATTGGGCCGGTAAAAAAGTAGATGGCTTCCGGTGCGATATGGCCGAAATGGTACCGGTAGAATTTTGGAATTGGGCTATCCCTCAAGTGAAGGCAGTCAATCCCGAGATCATTTTCATTGCAGAAATTTACAATCCCGGACAATACAGAAATTATATTCAAACTGGCCGGTTTGACTATCTCTACGACAAGGTGCAATTGTATGATACTCTGCGACTCCTGATTAACGGTCGCTCAAATACGGTACACCTTGCTGAGATTCAGAAAAGTTTAGCGGGCATCAATCATAAGATGCTTCATTTTCTGGAGAACCACGATGAGCAGCGAATTGCTTCGCCCTTCTTTGCCGGGGATTATTGGAAAGCGGTACCGGCCATGGTGATCAGTGCCACGCTTGATCAGGCACCCATCATGATTTACTTTGGTCAGGAGGTGGGCGAGCCCGGAGCCGGAGCCGAAGGATTTGGTGGGGAGGACGGGCGCACTACGATTTATGATTATTGGGGTGTACCAGAGCACCAGAAATGGGTAAATGGTGGTAAGTATGATGGAGGAGGTTTGAATGACGATCAAAAAGCCTTGCGTCAATTTTATGACGATATTCTTTCCTTCGCAGCTTCGAATCCTGCCATTACCCAGGGAGATTACTTTGATTTAACCGAATTCAACCAGCAACAAGGTAACATCAATCACCGCGTACATGTTTTTGCGCGTGTATCGGGTGAAGAGCGTCTGGTGATCCTTTCTGGATTTAATGAAAAACCGATGCGGGTTAAAGTCAAATTATCAGAAGAAGTGCAACAGGCATTTCAGTTTGCACCGGGCGAAGAATACCTTGGTCGGGATTTGCTTCGCAGTGGTCAGGATATTGGACTTGATACGACCGGTACCTTTGAAGTGGATTTACCCGCGTATGCGGCTTATATTTTTAAGATTAAATGATCATGCGTAAGAGTTCCTTTGTATTTGTTGTCTTCCTTCTGCTCTTTTCCTGCGGGCAATCGCAAAAGGTAGCAAAGTGGCCTTATGGTGTCAATTACGAGATCTTTGTTCGATCGTTTGCCGATAGCAATGGCGATGGCATTGGCGATTTTAACGGAATTACCGCACGATTGGATTATTTGCAGGACCTTGGAGTGGGTGGCATTTGGCTGATGCCCATCATGCCTTCACCCACCTACCATAAATATGATGTGATTGACTACAAAGCGGTTGATGCTGAGTATGGTACCCAGGAAGATTTCAAAAAATTAGTAGCCGAGGCACACAAACGCGGAATCCGGATCCTCGTGGATTTAATTTTAAATCATACCGGCTCCGATCATCCCTGGTTTCAAAGCGCGAGCAAAGATCCGAACAGTCCCTACCGCGACTACTATGTTTGGGCAGACAAAGATTCCATCCGCGAGCAAATTTCAAAAAAGTCGATCTCCCTGGATTCGGATAATATCACTCAATGGCACGCTGTAAACGGTGATACATTGGCCGAACACTACTATGGTTTTTTCTGGGGCGGAATGCCCGATTTGAATTTTGATAATCCAAAAGTGAAGCAGGAGTTTATTGACATCGGTCAATATTGGTTGGCCGAAATGAATGTGGATGGATTTCGGCTGGATGCAGCCAAGCATATCTTTCCCACAGAACGTGCAACCGACAATCATGCAATCTGGGTTTGGTTTCGGGAGGAAATGCAAAAATTTAAGCCGGATGTATATCTGGTGGGCGAGGTATGGTCAAAAGCAGAAGATGTGGCACCGTATCTGAATGGGTTACCGGCCTTATTTAATTTTGATATGGGTTACGCCATTACCTCGGTGGTTCAAGCCGGGCAGGATACGATTGGATTAATCAGAAAATACAAAGAGATCAGTGATTTTTATAATCAACGTACTAACGAGTATATCGATGCTGTCTTTTTGAAAAATCATGATCAGAACCGGATAGCCAGTGAGTTGGAGAATAATCTACAGAAGGCCCGGATAGCCGCAGGGATTTTATTAACACTGCCGGGTACACCCTATATTTATTATGGTGAAGAACTGGGTATGCTTGGCAAAAAGCCAGACGAATATATACGCGAGCCTTTTATCTGGGCACCCGGTAAGGAAGACGCAATGCAGACACGCTGGGAAGAACCACGTTACAGCACGGATCAAACGGTAATCCCTTATTCCGTACAAAAGGACGATCCCAATTCGATATTTAATTTTTACAAAAACTTTATCCACTATCGCAATAGTAGTACGATCTTGACCTATGGGGATATTGAAAATTCGCCATTACAGGTAAGAGAACTGGTGAGTTTTATTCGCAGGCAGGGGGAGGACAAGCGATTGGTGATTCACAATGTATCCGATGTGGAAGTTACTATTAGATTGGAGAATGAGTTAGCATTGTATGATGAGGTTGAGTTTCTGACCGGGGGTGAAATTAGTACCCACGAAACGGAGTGGACAATACCTGCATACACATCAATAATTATTAAATAATCAGAAACAAGACTGGGATTCAATGGTAAAAGGGAAATCACGGGTTATTATTGAAAATGTTCAACCACTGGTAGATGGTGGGTTGTACCCGGCAAAGCGAACAGCAGGTGAACGTGTCGATGTTTCAGCAGCCATTTTTGGCGATGGCCATGATCATATTCGGGCGGAAGTGTTGTATAAAAAGGAAAGCGCAACGGCCTGGCAACGGGTAGAAATGACTCCCACCTTTAATGATGAATGGAAGGCATCCTTTTATGTAACGGAGCAAGGCATTTATGTTTACACGATTCAAGCCTGGGTAGATCATTTCGATACCTGGTATGACGGTTTTAAGAAAAAAGCCAATGCAAAGATTGATGTAACTGTAGAATTGATGGAAGGTGCGATTTTGTTGCGCACCCTGGGCGAATCGAGTCCGGATTTGATAACCTATGCACGGAGATTAGAAGATAAAAGTCGATATCAAACGGCTATAGACCTGGTACTCAGTAAAGAGTTTGAAGAAGTAGTTCATCATAATCCGCTTCGGATATTTGAAACGAAGCTGAGTTCTGAAATCAAGATTAAGGTGGAACATGCCAAAGCGAATTTCAGCGCGTGGTATGAATTTTTTCCACGCTCGGCTTCCCTGGAGGCTGGCAAACACGGCACCTTTCAGGATTGCATTCGCCTGCTGCCACGAATAGCGGCCATGGGTTTTGATGTGTTGTATTTTCCGCCCATTCACCCCATCGGTAAAGTAAACCGGAAAGGGAAGAACAACAATGTACGTTCACAGCCGGGTGAACCTGGATCACCCTGGGCCATCGGCAGTGATGAAGGTGGGCATAAAGCCATCTTACCGGCATTGGGTTCGCTCTCTGATTTTAAGAAACTAGTAGTAGAAGCAAAAAAAATGGGAATCGATGTGGCGATGGACATTGCGTTCCAGTGCGCACCCGATCATCCGTATGTAAAAGAACATCCGGAGTGGTTCAAACAACGACCGGATGGTTCCATTCAATATGCGGAGAATCCACCCAAAAAGTATCAGGATATCTATCCTTTTAATTTTGAGAATGACAATTGGCAAGGCTTGTGGAACGAACTCAAATCGGTTTTTCTTTTTTGGATTGAACAAGGCGTAAAAATATTCCGGGTAGATAACCCGCATACCAAGCCCATTCCGTTTTGGCACTGGGTAATTTCCGAAATTCAGAAAGACCATCCGGATATTATCTTTTTATCGGAAGCATTTACAAGACCCAAGGTCATGGCCGCTTTGGCGAAGGTCGGGTTCACTCAATCGTATACCTATTTTACCTGGCGAGTTTCGAAGCAGGAATTGATTGACTATGTAAATGAACTAGTATTTGGACCATCACGCAATTACTTCCGGCCCAATTTCTGGCCGAATACACCTGATATTCTGCCGTACCACCTTCAGCACCAGAGTGAAAACAGTTTTATCCTACGGTATGCAATGGCCGCAACACTTTCGTCCAACTATGGTGTATATGGCCCTGCCTATGAGTTTTATGAAAACACCCCCATTGAAGGCCGAGAGGAGTACTTTAATTCGGAGAAGTATGAAGTCCGGCACTACGATTGGAAACGGACCAACCGCATGACGGATATTATGAGCTTACTGAATAAGATCCGAAAAGAGAACGAGGCGATGCAATCGACCTGGAACATTCAGTTTTGCCCGATCGAGAATAATCAAATACTGGCCTACCTGAAAGCAACCGATGACTTGAAAAATATTATTCTGGTAGTTGTTAATCTAGACCCGCACCGTGGGCAAAGCGGATATGTGCAACTCCCTAAAGATCGATTAAAACTGAATGATAAAATCAACATCAAAGTTCATGACCTGATTACGGATGAACATTACACCTGGACCCAGGAATGGAACTATGTGGATTTGAATCCGAACAAGATGCCGTTTCATGTTCTCAAACTGGAAATTCACGAGTCAAATATGTAATTCATGGCCGCACCCTCAAAAAATAGAGATCCACTTTGGTTTAAGGATGCAATCATTTACGAAGTAAGTGTGCGGGCATTTTATGACAGCAATGGAGATGGGATTGGAGATTTTCAGGGCCTGGTACAGAAACTGGATTACCTGGAGGATTTAGGAATAACGGCCATCTGGTTGTTGCCGTTCTTTCCTTCCCCCCTGAAAGATGATGGCTTTGATGTTACCGAATATTGCGACATCCATCCGGACTATGGAACGCTGGCAGACTTTAAAGTCTTTTTGAAGGAAGCTCATCGGAGAGGAATTCGGGTTATTACCGAGTTAGTGCTCAACCACACATCTGATCAACACCCGTGGTTTCAGAAATCGCGCAAAGCAAGACCCGGTTCTCGCTACAAGGATTATTATGTCTGGAGTGATACCCAGGAAAAATATAAGGAGGCACGCATCATGTTTGCCGATGACGAACCTTCTAATTGGTCATGGGACAATGAAGCCAAGGCCTACTATTGGCATCGGTTTTACAGGCACCAACCTGAATTGAATTTTGAAAACCCGGAAGTGCAGTTGGAAATCATCAAAATTGTTGACTTCTGGATGAAGATAGGTGTTGATGGATTCCGTCTGGCATCAGTACCATTCCTGTTTGAAGAAGAAGGTACCAATTGTGAAAACCTGCCGCAAACACACTCCTTCCTTAAGCGCCTCCGTAACCACATCGATAAACATTATGAGGACCGGATCCTGATGGCAGAAGCCAACCTCTGGCCCGAAGATGCAGCCCAGTATTTCGGGGAAGGGCAGGAGTGTCATATGAATTTCCACTATCCGTTGATGCCCCGGCTTTACCTCGGGTTGCGCACGGAAGATTCCTATCCGATTATTGACATCCTTGAACAAACCCCGACCACACCACCGAACAGTCAGTGGGCCTTGTTCTTACGCAACCACGATGAGATTGGCCTCGAGATGGTGACAGAGGAAGAAAAGGATTACCTCTTTAAAGCCTATGCCAATGACCCACACACCAAGCACAACCTGGGCATTCGCAGACGATTGGCGCCCCTTTTAAATAATGATCGGAGAAAGATCGAGTTGTTATACGCATTGCTGTTTTCCTTGCCGGGTACACCGGTACTTTACTATGGCGATGAGATCGGGATGGGCGACAACATTTATTTGGGTGATCGGTTTGGTGTTCGTACTCCCATGCAATGGAACATGAACATCAATGCCGGCTTTTCTTCGGCCAATCCTCAAAAACTTTACCTACCGGTGATTACTGATCCCGTGTACCGGTATGAATCCGTAAACGTGGCCACGCAGGATGAGAATCCATCCTCGTTAATGTGGTGGATTAAAAATGTGCTTGCCATGCGCAAGCGCCTTAACCTCTTTGGTCGGGGCGACATTAAGTTTATCGACAGTAGCAATTCCAAAGTGCTTTGCTTCTCACGCACCTATCAAAAGCAAACCATTATTGTGGTGGCCAACCTCTCTCAATTTTCACAGGCTACCACATTGGATTTGAAAGAATTTAAAGATTGCGACATTACAGAAGTATTCAGCCAAAACCGGTTTATGAGTGTTGCGGAAGGAGACTACGCCATCACGATTGGACCCTATGGGTACTTCTGGTTTCAGGCTGACGCCTCTGAGAAAAAGGAACAAGGAGGCAGCTCCAATGAATTGTTCCTGTTTAAAGCCGAGCTTTCGTGGGAACGTTTGTTCTCCAATTACAATGAAGTACGGGTATTGGAGCGAAAGGTGTTGCAGCCGTTTATGAAAAAGTGTCGATGGTTTGGCGGGAAAGCGCGTGCCATCAGTAAGATGAGCATTCACAAAGTAATTCCACTGAAAGTAGAAGGAGAGACACATTACCTCACGATCATTGAAGTACATTATGTGCAACGATTGCCCGAGCTTTATTTTCTGCCCATGTGTTTTATCCCCTCTGATAGCATCTTTGATAAGGTGGAGTATACAGCGCAAAGTGTGGTAAGCCGGGCCGAGATTCAGGGGAAAGTCGGTTTTATTTTGGACAGCAGTTACCACAAGGGGTTCCGTGATTATTTGTTCACCAGCATGGATCGTAAAGTACGTGTGAAAGATGACGATGGAACGCTGGAATTTAATAGCAGTGTGTTTGCCAAGTTAAATGCAGAACGTGTTGAGTCGAAAATCCTGAAAGCGGATCAGAGCAACACCGCCATTATTTACAACGACCAATACTTTTTCAAGTTCTATCGCAAGATTGAGCAAGAGATTAACCCCGATCTGGAAATTGTGAGATTCTTGTCAGAGAATACTTCTTTCCGCAATGCGCCTAAGTATGCCGGAAGTATTGAATTCAAGGATGACTCCGGAAAGACGATCGTTTTTGGATTATTACAGGAGAAGGTTGAGAACCAGGGGGATGCCTGGATCATGACCATCGACTCGGTAGGAAGGTTTTATGAGCGCGTGATGGCAAAGGCAAAGAAAGAAAAGTTACCTACCCTGGTAAACAAAGCCGCCATCAAATTTGAAGAAGCACCGGAATTGATTCAGGAATTTATTGGCCGCGGGTTTTACGAGCGTGTGGTTCGATTGGGCCAACGGACTGCCGAAATGCACATGGCTTTGGCGTCAGACAAAACCAACCCGGCCTTTGCGCCTGAGTACTTTAATGCCAACTATCAGCGCTCACTCTATTCTGCCTTGCGCAAACTGACACGCGATCGGTTTAAGCTGCTGGAGCAATCCATGGGTAAGCTCAATGATGAAACCCAGGAACTCGCACGGAGAGTATTAGCGATGGAGGACAGCGTTCTGGAGTGTTTCAGTGAGGTTTATCAGGTAAAGATCAATGCCATTAAAACCCGCATCCATGGCGATTACCACCTGGGTCAGGTATTGTTCACAGGAAAGGACTTCATCATAATCGATTTTGAGGGTGAGCCGGGCTTTAGTTTCAGCGAACGGAGACTCAAGAAAAACCCCATGAAAGATGTTGCCGGTATGATGCGATCTTTTCACTATGCGGCTTTTGGCAAAATCCTGTTGAACGAAAACTATCGGGAAAAAGACATTGAATTTTTGATCCAATGGGCGGAGCAGTGGCAACACTATGTGAGCCGGTTTTACCTGGGCGCCTATTTGGAACGATTAGGGTTGGAGAGTAACTTAAGCGACCAAGATGAAATCCTGATTCGTACCTACCTGATCGAGAAAGCGATTTATGAATTGGGATATGAACTAAATGGAAGGCCCGATTGGGTAAACATTCCACTGCGCGGGATTTATTACCATATGAACCGGTATTTCCAAGCCAAGGAAGAACGAAAAAAGAAAAACTAAAACTATGGGCAAAAAAGCAACTACCAAAATCAAGGCTGACGAGCACGATAGCTTTAGTCTTCTCACCGACTTTGATATTCACTTGTTTAGAAGTGGAAAGCATTTTAAACTCTATGAAAAATTAGGGGCTCACCTTGCTACATTTAAGGATCAAGCCGGTACGTACTTTGCGGTTTGGGCCCCAAATGCCAGGCAGGTTTCGGTCATTGGCAATTTTAATCACTGGAATAGCAACGATAACAAACTTTCTCCGCGATGGGACGAATCCGGAATCTGGGAAGGATTCTTTCCGGGAATAGGCAAAGGAGAGGCCTACAAGTATGCCATTCACTCCAATACGGGTGAGTATCTCGAGAAGGCCGATCCGTTTGCATTCTATGCGGAAGTGGCACCCCGCACTGCTTCTATTATTTGGGATCATTCCTATTCCTGGCGCGATAGCAAGTGGTTATCAGAACGTAAAAAATCTACCAATAAGCCTAAACCATATTCAGTATACGAAGTACATATAGGTAGTTGGCGTAGAAAACCAGAAGATGGAAATCGTTCTCTGTCGTATAAGGAGATGGCCGTTGAGATGGTAAACTATGTTAAGGAAAGTGGATTTACACATGTTGAGTTTTTACCGGTTATGGAGCATCCCTTCTTTGGATCGTGGGGGTACCAGCTTACCGGATACTATGCTCCCACCAGCCGCTTTGGCGAACCACAGGAATTTATGGAATTGGTGGATGCGTTTCATGCGGCCGATATTGGGGTAATTCTGGATTGGGTACCCTCTCATTTTCCGGGTGATGCCCATGGATTATATAAGTTTGATGGAACCCATTTATACGAACATGCTGACCCTCGCAAGGGATTTCATCCGGATTGGAGCAGCTATATCTATAATTATGGACGCGAAGAAGTTCGGTCTTTTTTGATCAGCAATGCCTTGTTCTGGATCGATGTATTTCATGCGGATGGCTTGCGGGTGGATGCGGTAGCGTCCATGCTTTATCTGGATTATTCGCGCAAAGCGGGTGAGTGGATTCCCAACGAATATGGCGGAAATGAAAATATTGAGGCCATCAAATTCCTGAAGGAATTCAACGAAGTGGTTTATGGCAACTTTCCGGATGTAGTTACGATTGCGGAAGAATCCACAGCCTGGTCGGGTGTTTCCAAACCAACCTTTTTAGGGGGCCTGGGATTTGGACAGAAGTGGATGATGGGTTGGATGCATGATACCTTACATTATTTTAAGCTCGATCCGATTCATAGGAAGTATCATCAGAATGAAATTACGTTCAGCATCATGTATGCCTTTACTGAAAATTTCATGTTACCACTATCGCACGATGAAGTGGTGCATGGTAAAGGTTCTTTGCTGGGGCGCATGCCTGGAGACGAATGGCGGAGGTTTGCCAATCTGCGGTTAATGTATGCCTATATGTTTACGCACCCGGGTACAAAACTGCTGTTCATGGGTGGTGAATTTGGTCAGTCGGCTGAGTGGAGTCATGATCGGAGTTTGGATTGGCATTTGCTGGATTATGGCCCTCATCAAGGGATACTGACGTTGATCAAAGACTTAAATACGCTCTACAAAACAGAGCCTGCATGTTATCAATTTCCATTTGACAATAGGGGATTTGAATGGGTCGATTATTCAGACCAGGAAAATAGCGTTATCATTTACATGCGGAAAGGTGAAAAGCGGGAAGATGCGTTGATGGTCGTCTGTAATTTCACACCTGAAACAAGACAACTGTATCGCATTGGTGTTCCTTTCCGGGGAACGTACCACGAAGTATTTAATTCAGATGATTTGAAATACGGTGGGAGTGGCGTTCTTAATCAGGGATTGTTATACACTACCCCGGTAAAATATCACGGTAAGGATTATTCGGTTCCAATAACACTACCTCCTCTGGCCATATCGGTTATTAAATTAGTTGAAGAAAAAGCAGAATTTGATTTGGAGTGATTTTCTTGTGTAACCTTTTTTTTAAAGAATGCCCGGCACACCTAAGAATAAATACGTTTGTATTCACGGACACTTTTATCAACCGCCTCGCGAAAATGCCTGGCTGGAAGTGATTGAGTTGCAGGATTCTGCTCATCCATACCATGATTGGAATGAACGGATTACCGCAGAGTGTTACGAGCCTAACGCTACTTCTAGAATTTTAGATGAGAGCGGTGTAATTAAGAACATCGTTAACAATTATTCGCGCATCAGTTTCAATTTTGGACCTACGTTACTCTCATGGATGGAATTGTATTCACCTGAAACCTATCAGGCCATTTTGGAGGCGGATAGAGAAAGTATTAAAAACTTTGATGGACATGGTTCTGCGGTAGCGCAAGTGTACAACCACATCATCATGCCCCTGGCCAACCGGGCGGATAAAGAAACACAGGTATTGTGGGGCATTCGGGATTTTGAAAACCGGTTTAAGCGTAAGCCAGAAGGCATGTGGTTGGCAGAGACTGCTGTGGATACGGAAACCCTGGAAATATTAGCCGCCAATAATATCAAGTTTACGATTCTGGCACCACGGCAGGCCAAGGCGGTTAGAAGGTTGGATGCGGAAGACTGGATTGAGGTCAACGATCGTTCGATTGATACCACAAATGCCTATCAATATAATTTACCCAGTGGCAATTCCATTGTAGTATTCTTCTATGAAGGGGATATCTCACAAGCCATCGCCTTTAATGGGTTATTAAATGATGGTAAGAGGTTTGCCGATCGGTTACTGAATGTGATTGATCAGGGGGATTCAGAGCCACAATTAGTGCATGTGGCTACGGATGGTGAGACATATGGGCATCACCACAAGCATGGCGAAATGGCTTTGGCTTTTTGCCTGGATTACATAGAGCAGGAGGGTCGCGCTAAATTGACCAACTATGCCCAGTTCATGGAATTGTTCCCTCCGGAAAATGAAGCCCAAATTATTGAAGACAGTTCCTGGAGTTGTGTTCATGGGGTGGAACGGTGGCGGGCAAACTGTGGCTGTAATACCGGTAAGCCGGGATGGCATCAGCATTGGCGTAAGCCTTTGCGAGAGGCTCTGGATTGGCTCAGGGACGAGGTAAAAGAGATTTTTGAGCGGGAAGCAGTCAAAGTATTGAAAGATCCATGGAAAGCCCGGAATGAATATATAAACGTAGTACTGAAGCGGAGCGATGATAGTATCAGACGGTTTTTAAAAGTTCATGCACTCAACGAATCTTCTTCTTCAAATCGAATCATGCGCATCATGGAAATGCAACGGCATGCCATGCTGATGTATACTAGTTGTGGTTGGTTTTTTGATGAAATCTCGGGCATCGAAACAACTCAAGTGATGCAGTATGCTTGTCGCGTCATTCAGTTGGCCAATCAGATTGGAGAAGTAGACCTGGAAACGGAATTTATCAGACGGCTGGAAGAAGCACCCAGTAATGTGGCTACCTATGAGCATGGGGCTGCCGTTTATGTAAAGGAAGTATTGCCTTCCCGCACGAACTTACAGCGTGTAGGTATTCACTTTGCAGTTTCGTCAATTTTTGAAGATGAACCTGAGTCACTCACCATTTTCAACTACAGTACTTCCAGCGAGGCCTTCATTAAGAAGGAGGCTGGTGAGCAAAAGCTGGTATTGGGTATTACCAATGTGAAGTCGATGGTCACCCGGTCTCAAAAGAAATTTGCCTTTGCCGTCATTTACCTGGGTAAGCACAATATCATTGGAAACATTTCTCTGGATATGGAACCCGAAAAGTTTTCGGGTATGCAACTCCGGATGGTGAAGGCGTTTGAGGAAGGTCGGTTGGGGGATGTGATTGGGCTAATGCAAACTTATTTTGGTCCGGACAAATACACCATCTGGCATTTGTTTCAGGATGAGAAGCGTAAGATTTTGGATATGATCTCGCAGGAAAGTATGACGGAGTTGGAGAACTCGCTGCGAAAGAGTTATAACCGGGATTATCCACTCATCAATGCGTTGGCTAATAACAACATTCCGATTCCGAATACCTATAGAACCACTTTCGAGTATGTATTGAATGCTGATTTGGTAAAGATCTTCCAGTCGGAGAAGATCAACATTAAAGAGATGGAGCGGATTGTTGCCGAGTTAGCCCGGTGGAACCTGAAGATTGAAGATCCGCGCAAGCTATCCCGTTTGGCAGGAGAAAGTATTTTCAAAGAATTGAAACGCATCAGCAGCGAACGTGAAAACGTAAAACGCGTCCAACGACTAAACCGGATGTTTCCTTTGCTGGAGAAATTTAAACTGGAACCAAATTTTCACAAGAGCCAAAACCTTTACTTTGAAATCTCCATGGAAAATAAGAACCGGCAAGTTCAGGAATTGGAGGAAGAATGGGTGGAGCAATTTAAGTTACTGGGAACCAACCTGGGTGTTAAAATTGAATGATTAAACCAACTGGGCTTTCGCCTGTTGTTTATCCAGATAATCCCAGACCAGACTACTGGCACCCAGAATTGGGGCTGCCTGGTTTTGCATCGCAGAAGGCAATACCTTTATTTTTCCACGGAAGAGGGGCATTAGGTTAGCTTCCATGTGTTTGATAGTGGGTCTGAAAATTAAGTCACCCGCCATGGAGAGGCCTCCAAATAAGAAAATGGCTTCCGGATCAGTATGGACAACGGTTTCAGCCAATTTCATTCCTAAAATTCGCCCCGTGTATTCAAACGCTTCCATGGCAACCACATCGCCCCGATGTGCGGCCTCTGAAATCATTTTGGTATTAAGGTCTTCAAAACTGATGCCCCGCAATTCGCTTGGCTCAAGATGATCGGCCAGTAGTTTATAGACTGTGCGCTTAATGCCCGTTGCTGATACATAGGTCTCAAGGCAGCCGCGCTTCCCACAATTGCAATATCGGCCATTGGGATTTACAGCGGTGTGACCAACTTCTCCGGCAATACCATGGTGCCCATTGAGCAATACTCCCCCGCAAACAAAGCCGCTCCCTAAACCGGTACCGAGGGTAATTACGACAAAGTCCTTCATGTGTTTGGCGTTGCCATAGATCATTTCACCTACCGCTGCTGCATTGGCATCGTTGGTAAGAATACAAGGCACACCAAACTCTTCATTAAACATTCGCGCCAGCGGAAGTACACCTTTCCATTTCAGGTTGGTAGCGCGCTCAATATTGCCAGTATAGTAGTTACCATTGGCGGCACCGACACCAATCCCTACAATACGTGTATTGGGTGGAAGTTCTTGAATCCCTTTGCGGAGGGCATCGGCCATGGCATCAAAATATCCCTGAAACTCTTCGTACTGAGTCGTTGGGATGTTGCCTTGGTGGAGCACATTTCCTTGCCGGTCAACAATTCCATACTTGGTGTTCGTGCCTCCGATATCAATGCCGATGGTCAAATCTTTCATGCTGTACAATTAGATGGAAAGAATTTTTGCAATGCGCAAGGACTCACTATCAATTTCGTGCTGGTGGTTGATAATGGTCGAAAAGTCGTTATACACGATTACATTATTTCGAATTCCAACCATGACATCTTTTTCTCCTTTCAGCAAACCCTCCACGGCCGCTACACCCATTTTGCTGGCTAATACGCGGTCAAAGTAAGTAGGCGTACCACCTCGTTGCAAATGTCCAAGGATGGTCACTTTGATGTCGAAGTAATTATTCCGCTCCGAGAACTTTTTGGCTAACTCCATGGCGCCACCGAGCTTGCTTCCCTCGGCAACCACGATCAGACTCGATTTTTTATTTGTCTTTCCACCTTCATCTAATTTATGAAAAAGTTCATCTAACGTCATGTTTTCTTCGGGGATGATGGTGGCTACCGCACCTCCTGCTATTCCGCAGTTAATAGCAATATAACCGGAATTGCGGCCCATGACTTCAATAAAGAACAGCCGGTTGTGGGAAATGGCCGTATCCCGGATTTTATCTATTGCTTCAACGGCTGTATTGGTGGCCGTATCGTAACCAATTGTATAATCAGTTCCTGCAAGATCGTTATCAATCGTTCCTGGAATGCAAACTGCGGGAATGGAATACTCTTCGTAGAATTTGTGGAGACCCGTAAAAGTACCATCACCGCCAATGGCAACCAATCCATCAATCCCATGCTTCTTCAGATTGTGAAATGCCTTTTCACGACCTTCTTTCGTTCTGAACTCCTGACTTCTGGCCGATTTAAGAATGGTACCACCGCGTTGAATAATGTTTCCAACCGAGCGCGCCCCTAGCTTAACAATATCTCCATCAATCATGCCTTCATATCCCTGCATGATTCCGTAAACTTCTTTTTTGTAGTAGATAGCACTTCGAACAACAGCCCGTAGTGCTGCGTTCATCCCAGGAGCATCTCCACCGGAGGTGAAGACTCCTATCTTAGATATTTTTGGTTCCATTCGTTAAGACGAAGGACCAAAAATACGGGATAGGAGGGTTTTTACAAGGAATGTTCAGGTTATTCAGATTTCAATCGTTTGAAATAATTGATCAACCCGTTGGTGGACGCATCGTGTGTCGTAATGGTTGATTCGCTCGTTAATTCAGGTAGTATCTTTTTAGCCAACACCTTACCCAATTCAACTCCCCATTGATCGAAACTGAAGATATTCCAGATCACTCCCTGCACGAAGATTTTATGTTCATACAAGGCTATCAGCGTGCCCAAGGTATGGGGTGTAAGTTTCTTAAATACGATTGAGTTGGAGGGTCTGTTACCTGAAAACACCCGAAAGGGCATATGGAACCGGATTTCTTCACTCTTCATTCCAGCGGCCCGCAATTCTTCTTCAACCATTTCTTCTGTCTTGCCTACCATCAAGGCTTCCGTCTGCGCAAAGAAGTTAGACAGGAGTTTTACATGATGATCTCCGATTGGATTTTGTGATTGTGCAGGGGCAAGAAAGTCGCATGGAATCAACTTAGTACCCTGATGAATCAATTGGTAGAAAGCATGTTGACCATTCGTACCGGGTTCACCCCAAATGATAGGCCCGGTTTGATACAGCGTAGGTTGGCCCTGGCGGTCTACCGACTTGCCATTGCTTTCCATATTACCCTGCTGAAAATAGGCAGCAAAACGATGCAAGTACTGGTCGTACGGAAGAATGGCTTCCGAATGAGCATCAAAAAAGTTAGTATACCAAATTCCTAGTAGTGCCAGGATCACAGGAATATTCTTATCAAAGGGTTCGTTTCGGAAGTGCTGATCGGCATCATGAGCGCCTTCAAGTAATTTGATGAAATTATCATAGCCAATGGTACAAGCGATGGAGAGCCCAATGGAGGACCACAGCGAATACCGGCCACCCACCCAATCCCAAAAGACAAACATGTTTTCAGGTGCAATACCAAAACTGGTGACCGCTTTTGTATTTGTGGATACGGCCACAAAATGTTTTGCAACTTCTCCTTTGCCTTGTGTTTTATCGTGAAACCACTTCTTGGCCGATTCTGCATTCGTCATGGTTTCCTGTGTGGTAAAAGTCTTTGAGGCGATGATAAACAAAGTTGTTTCCGGATCCAGGTGGCGGACACTCTCGGCTAAATGGGTTCCATCCACATTGGAAACGAAATGTGGCTTTATGGAACCCTGATAGGGGCGCAAAGCTTCTGTAACCATCAGCGGACCAAGGTCAGAGCCACCAATCCCGATATTTACAATGTCGGTAATTCGCTTTCCCGTAAACCCCTTCCATTCACCAGTAAGCAGCTTTTCTGAGAATGCCTTTATTTGTTCAAGGACATTGTTCACCAACGGCATCACATCTTCTCCATCAACATATATGGGTGTGTTAGCCCGGTTCCGCAACGCAATGTGTAAAACCGAGCGGTGCTCAGTCTGATTGATCTTATCTCCCCGAAACATCATTTCTATGGCCTCCTTCAATGAAACTTCTTCTGCCAATTCTAAAAGGTGATCAAGTGTTTCTTTGGTGATGATGTTTTTGGAGAAGTCAACTAAAATGTCATTGAGCATTAAGGTAAATTTCTCAAACCGATTTGGGTCTTCCTGAAACAGGTCGCGCATATGTACGGCTTGCATGGTCAGGAAATGGGCAGTTAATTTTTGCCAGGCATTTGTTTCGGTTGGGTTGATTTTAGGGAGCATAGCGTGATGTACGTTGTCTTTCTTGCGAAGACAAATTTATGGTTTGATTGATTTGGGAGTTGTACTTTTGGAAAAATAAGTTGGCTATCCGCCAACTACTTTACGAAGATTTTCCACCAGGCCTTCCCACAGATCGTCCAGTTCATCCAAGTCATCAAAATCTGAATAGTCAATGACTTTCAGAAAAGTAGTTTGGGTTAATTCATTCACCTCAAGACGCAGTTCGAAGTAGGAAGGATCTTTTTCATCTTCCTTGTTTTCCGGAAGGTATTCAAATTTTACAAAGTGAAGTGCGCGGTGGGCGACCATGATGGCTTTGTGTTCTTCATGATCCCATACAAAGGTGAAGACCTTTTCAGGACTAATCGTAACATCGTCTGCAAACCACTCCGAAAGGCCACTGGCAGTCTGAATATAGGGGTACAGCATTTTTAAGGATGCATGCACTTCAAAATCCTTAGTAAATAGTCTTTTTGTCGTTGTTGCCATACCGATCCCTCAGATTCGATTTTAATTTATGAATAAATTCCGCTTACCCACAAATTAAATTGGAATAAGTTATATTAATTATCCAAGGGAAGGGGGCTAGTTTAAAACTTGTAAAAGGTATTTAGATCAGGTAAAGATAAAGTCATTGCTCATTGAAACCAGATTGCGCAATTTAACTATGGGATAAGTGCTAGTAACCGATATTAATTTGTGGTAGTTAGTGGGCCCAGATATGTGCGATTGAAAGTCAGTGAGATAGAATGTGGTGTCCGCCATTTGGCGGATATGAATCCAACTATTGCTTTTTATTCTTAATGAGGTTCCAGATAAAGCTTCTTCCTTGAGCGGACTTGAGTTGCTTTTCACGTTTTATGGCCTCCGCCTTGGCACTAAACTCTTCGGTATAAATGATTTTCCAGGGTCTGAATTTCCTGGTGTATCCCTTGTTACTGAGTTCATTATGGGATTGAATTCGGGATGGTAAATCGGATGTATATCCGGTGTAAATTTTTTGGAAAGTCTCACTGTAAAGAACGTATACAGTAAACACTTGGAACCATTTGATTTTCTGTAGCGCGGGGGGGAGTTGAACCCCCGACCTTTGGGTTATGAATCCAACGCTCTAACCACCTGAGCTACCGCGCCATTAAGAATTTTTTCTAAGAACACCCACTAAATTTTCGGAGCGCAAACATACAAACTTTTCTCAGATAGTGACAAAAATGACTCATGCAGAATCAGAAAAGTAATAATTGGCCCTTTTTTTGACGCTATCTTTGCATCTAAATGAAAAAGGTAGATAAACTCATCTTATCCTCATTCCTCGGGCCCTTTATCTTGACTTTTTTGGTGGTGGTATTCATTCTTTTGAATATCCACATGCTGAAATACTTCGATGATATCATTGGAAAGGACCTGGGGTGGGATGTAATCGGTCAGTTGCTCTTCTATTTCGCCATCTTCAATACTCCGGTTGCACTTCCCTTAGCCGTGTTGTTGTCTTCGTTGATCACTTTTGGAAACCTGGGTGAGCACTTTGAATTAACAGCCATTAAAAGTCTAGGCATTTCGATGGTCCGCAGCTTGGTGCCAATCTTTGGCTTTGTCATCCTCTTGACCATTGGTGCATACCTGATTGGAAATTACCTGGTACCAAAGGCTGCTCTCGAAGCCTATAGTTTATTGTATGATATCAAACAAAAGAAGCCGGCACTCGATTTACGACCAGGGTCCTTTTATAATTCCATTCCCGATATCAGTATTAAGGTCAATGAGAAGGAACCTGATAACGGAATCCTGAAAGGGATCATCATCTACGATCATCGTGGCCGTTCGGGCAACCGCGATGTAATTAAAGCCGACTCTGGAAGGATGTATACCATTTTGAATGATCAATACCTTAAGCTGGAGTTGTATAATGGTTTTAATTATCGAGAGGGCGGAAGCGGAGAGGATCTTTCAGGTCGGCAGGAAAGCGTTGAGGACAGCTACCGGAGAACAGCATTCACTAAATCTCAAATTGTTTTTGATCTGTCTTCTTTCGGATTGACCCGAACGGATAAAAAGTGGTTTCAGAATAATCGCATCATGCGAAACATGGATCAGCTTAAAGAAGATATGGATTCGGTGCGCAAAGTTATGCGCACGGAGGATATCTCTTTGTACGCATCTTCCAAAAGCATGTTTACCTACTACAGTAAAAAAGATTCGGTTGTATGGCCTGAAGAAGTTAAACGGTTGAAAGCTGAGCGCGACTCGGTGGCCGAAGCAGCCGCCAATACACCAGGAAAGGAAGCAACGATCTTTCAGCAGCGCGAAAAAATGCTTGAATCGGAGGTCCTCAATAACAAATCAGATCTGGTGATTACGGATCAGCACCGGGTCATTTCAGATAGTTTGTTTAACAAAGAATATACCCAGCGCGAGATCTCGACTGCGCTTTCGCAAGCCCGCATTATCAAAGCACAACTGCTCGCCTACAATACGAATCTTAAAGTCTATGAAACGGAGTTAAGATTCTATCAAATCCAATGGCATAAAATTATTGCCCAGGCAATTGCGTGCATTGCTATGTTTTTAATTGGAGCTCCGCTGGGGGCCATTATTAAAAAAGGAGGACTCGGGGTACCCGTTTTAATGTCTATTCTCTTCTTTATCCTATTTTATGTTTTGTCACTGATGGGTGAGAAGTGGGCAAAACAAGAGATTCTGTCCATTCCCGCGGGCATGTGGCTGGCGAATACAATCCTGATTTCCATAGGGTTAATTTTTCTAAAACAGGCCCGCTCCGATGCCCGGCTGTTTGATGCAGACTTCTACCACGTAGTTTGGGACAAAATCCGGCTCCGCTTTCAAAAACAGGCTAAAATTGCAGCATAGTTTGGTTAATTGGGGTCATTCCAATACTTTTGCGCGTTGAAAAATAATAAGATTAAAAATTAGAGAGATGTACCTCAATTCACAAAAGAAGCAAGAATTGTTTAGCAAGCACGGTTTCGCAAAGAAGAAGACCGACACGGGCTCACCGGAGTCTCAGATCGCCCTTTTTACCCACAGAATCAGCCATTTAACGGAGCATTTAAAAGACAAAAAGAAGGACCACTCAACCCAACAGGGTCTGCTTAAATTGGTTGGAAAGCGTAAGAAGCTCTTAAATTACCTTCAAAACACCAATATTGAGCGCTACCGGGCGGTATTAAGCGACCTCGACTTAAGAAAGTAAGACACAAAAGAATATCGAATAGGGAACCAACAATGGGTTCCCTATTCGCTTTATATCATTAATCGTGGAAAGACTGTGAATTGTAGGTCTTTTCATCAATTTCCTACCTATGAAACCAACTATTATCACCAAGTCATGTACGCTGCCTGATGGGCGGCAAATCACCATTGAAACCGGAAAATTAGCCCGCCAGGCGGATGGATCCGTAGTTTTACGAATGGGAAATACCATGTTGTTAGCAACAGCCGTTGCCTCACAAGATGCGAAAGAGGGAGCCGATTTCCTGCCGCTTTCAGTTGATTATCAGGAGAAGTTCGCTTCAACGGGTAAAATCCCAGGCGGATTCTTAAAACGCGAAGGAAAACTATCGGATTATGAAGTGCTGATCAGCCGTTTGGTAGATCGAGCTATTCGCCCTTTATTTCCGGATGACTACCATGCAGAAACACAGATTAACATTCAATTAATTTCAGGTGACCACAATGCCTTGCCAGACGCATTAGCTGCATTTGCCGCTTCTGCAGCGCTGGCGGTTTCTGACATCCCATTTCAAGGACCTATTTCGGAAGTGCGGGTTATTCGTATTGATGGTCAATACATTATCAATCCAACATTAGAGCAAAAGGAAAAGGCAGACCTTGATTTTATCGTGGCCGCTTCCATCGATAATATTCTGATGGTAGAAGGAGAATCGAAAGAGATTCAGGAAGAGGATATGCTAAAAGCACTCCAGTTGGCGCATGATGCGATCAAAGTACAATGTCAGCTGCAATTGGAGCTTGCCACTGCCACCAACAAAACCCAAAAGCGTGCGTATGAGCACGAAGTAAAGGATGAGGCGTTCAAGGAAGAACTCTTTAAGTTATTGTACGATAAAGTCTATGATGTGGCCCGTCAGCAGTTAAAGAGCAAGAATGATCGTTCAGAATTGTTTTCGAAAATTGTGGAGGATTACCTCAACTCGTTGCCGGAGGATACCACGGTTAATAAAGACCTCGTAAAAAAATACTACAAGGATATTCAGAAAACCGCCTGTCGCAATCTCGTATTGAATGAAAAGGTTCGGTTGGATGGCCGTAAGACTAATGAAATCAGACCAATATGGTCTGAGATTGACTATTTGCCATCGGCACATGGATCCTCCATCTTTACTCGCGGAGAAACACAATCATTGAGCACTGTTACTCTTGGAACCAAGTTGGATGAACAGTTGATTGATGGTGCCATGTTTGATGGTACGAACAAATTCATTCTTCACTATAACTTCCCTGGATTTTCTACGGGTGAAGTAAAGCCTAACCGGGGCCCTGGTCGCAGAGAGGTAGGCCATGGTAATCTGGCTATGCGGGCATTGAAGCAAGTGCTTCCCAACCTGAACGAAAGCCCTTATACCATCCGCCTGGTTTCCGATATTTTGGAATCTAATGGTTCGTCCTCTATGGCCACTGTTTGTGCGGGTTCGCTTGCTCTGATGGATGCCGGTATTAAAATAACTGCTCCGGTATCAGGTATTGCTATGGGTATGATTTCAGACAGCTCTACCAAGCGCTATGCGATTCTGTCGGATATCCTTGGCGATGAAGATCATCTCGGGGATATGGACTTCAAAGTAACCGGTACGGAGAAGGGTATTACCGCCTGCCAGATGGACTTAAAGGTGGATGGACTTACCTATGACGTATTAAAGGAGGCGCTCAATCAAGCCAAGGAAGGGCGGCTTCACATTTTGAGCGAAATGAAGAAGACGATTTCATCTCCGAAACCGGATCTTAAACCGCATGCTCCAAGAGCGGTAACCATCACAATCGACAAGGATATGATTGGAGCTGTGATCGGTCCTGGTGGTAAGGTAGTTCAGGAAATCCAAAAAACAACGGGTGCAACCATTGTGATTGAGGAAGTTGGCAACAAGGGAATCGTTAATATTTTTGCCAACAATCAGGAGGTAATGGACGCTGCCGTCAAACGCGTAAGAGCCATTGTAGCCATTCCGGAAGTTGACCAGGTGTATGATGGGGTCGTTAAATCAATCATGCCATTTGGTGCTTTCGTTGAGTTTATGCCCGGTAAAGACGGTCTTTTGCACATCTCTGAAATCAAGTGGGAACGCCTTGAAAACATGGAAGGAGTACTGGAAGTTGGAGAACAAATCAAGGTGAAATTGGTCGAAATTGATAAGAAAACGGGCAAATTCAGGTTGTCCAGGAAAGTACTGATTCCGAGACCTCCAAAGAAGGAAGAAGCCCCCAGCGCTTAATCCTTGCGAATGCAGGTTTTTGGAACTAATTTTTCATTTTTACGTGTTTGATAAACGACCACATAGTAGATGAGACAGTTAAAGATTAGCAAACAGATTACCAACCGCGAAAGTCAGTCCCTGGACAAGTACCTTCAGGAAATTGGCAAGGTTGATCTGCTGACTCCGGACGAGGAGGTGGAATTAGCCAAGCGGATTAAAGAAGGCGACCAGATCGCCCTCGAAAAGTTAACCAAAGCCAACTTGCGCTTTGTGGTTTCTGTTGCAAAGCAATATCAAAACCAGGGTTTGTCATTGGGGGACTTAATCAATGAAGGGAATCTGGGTTTGATTAAAGCGGCCCAACGATTTGATGAGACCCGTGGTTTTAAGTTCATCTCGTATGCAGTGTGGTGGATCCGTCAATCCATCTTGCAAGCGTTGGCCGAACAATCACGAATTGTACGCTTGCCTTTGAACCGGGTTGGATCTCTGAACAAAATTTCAAAAACTTTTTCTGAACTCGAACAGAAATTTGAACGCGAACCATCCCCCGAAGAATTAGCAGAAGTCTTGGAAGTAACCACGGCTGAAGTGGTTGATACCATGAAGATATCCGGTCGCCATGTTTCCATGGATGCTCCATTCGTGCAAGGCGAAGAGAACAGTTTACTGGATGTATTGGAAAATGACAGCGAAGAGACTCCGGATTCAGGTTTGATGACGGACTCTTTACGCAGAGAAGTGCAACGGGCACTCTCTACCTTAACACAGCGTGAGTCGGATGTGATTACCCTTTACTTTGGTCTCAATGGCGAGCACGCCATGACCCTGGAAGAGATTGGAGAGAAGTTTAACCTTACCCGGGAGCGCGTACGACAGATTAAGGAAAAAGCAATCCGAAGGTTGCGCCATACCTCCAGAAGCAAGGCCTTAAAGCCTTACTTGGGTTAATAATGTTATTTAATGAATGAAATAGAGGGTCTCAAGTTATTGAGGCCCTTTTTGTTAAATGTTTAATAGTATGATTATGGAGAAGGTAAAAGTGTTGATTATTGGGTCAGGACCAGCCGGATACACGGCAGCCATTTATGCCGCCCGGGCAGGACTAAGTCCGGTATTATTTACAGGTGGCCAGCCTGGCGGACAGTTAACAACTACCAACGATGTTGAAAATTTTCCGGGTTACCCGGATGGCATCAACGGTCCGCAGATGATGATGGATTTGCAAAAGCAAGCGGAGCGGTTTGGTACCAAAGTAAACTTTGGCCTGGTTACTTCTGTGAACTTTTCTGGTTATCCTTTACAGGTTACGATTGATGAGAAAGATGTTGTGGAAGCAGAAAGTGTAATCATTGCAACGGGTGCTTCTGCAAAATATTTAGGAATACCATCGGAGGAAAAGTATGCCAACAAAGGTGTCTCCGCATGCGCTGTCTGCGATGGTTATTTTTATCGCGGCAAAGAAGTAGCCGTTGTAGGTGCCGGAGACTCTGCGGCTGAAGAGTCAACGTATCTTTCCAAACTATGCACCAAAGTGCATTTGATTGTTCGAAGAGATGAGATGCGGGCATCCAAGATTATGCAACAGCGGGTGCTGAATACGCCCAACATTGAAATACATTGGAATACCGAAACTGATGAAATCCTGGGAGATGAACATGGCGTTAACGGGGTTCGTTTGGTTAACAATAAGACAGGAGAGAAAAAAGTGGTTCCCGTTCAGGGTTTTTTCCTGGCCATTGGCCATAAACCGAATACCGACATCTTCAAAGGACAACTGGAAATGGATGAAGCTGGTTATTTGAAGGTAGTTCCGGGTTCAACCCGCACTAACGTGGAAGGAGTTTTTGCCGTGGGCGATGTTTCGGATAAAGTATATCGGCAAGCCATTACCGCGGCAGGCAGTGGTTGCATGGGTGCGCTCGATGCCGAGAAATTTCTGGCAGCGAAGGAGATGGAACTTGCTCATTAATAGCCTGTTAATCAATGAAACTAGACATACTAATCCTGGCAGCACACCCTGATGATGCCGAATTGGGTTGTGGTGGAACCATAGCCCGGCACATAGCGATGGGAAAGAAAGTGGGTATCATTGACTTTACCCGAGGTGAATTGGGCACCCGGGGTACCGTTCAAACCCGGGACCAGGAAGCCGCAGATTCTGCCGCCATTCTTGGGTTATCCGTTCGTGAAAATTTGAATTTCAAAGATGGATTTTTTCAGCATGATGAAGCCCATCAACGGGAGGTGATCCGCATCATCCGAAAGTATCAACCCGAGATCGTTATAGCTAATGCCACTTACGACCGACATCCCGACCACGGCAAGGGTTCGGAACTTGCTTACCAATCGTGTTACTATTCAGGATTAGCTAAAATTGAAACGGTTGACGATAACAAGAAGCAAGCCCCCTGGCGGCCCCAACACATGTATCATTTTATTCAAAGCCAGTGGATCACACCCGATTTTATTGTAGATGTTTCTGATTTCTGGGAGATCAAGATGAGAGCGATTCGGGCCTATAAATCACAATTTCATGACCCCAACAGCACCGAGCCGGAAACCTTTATTTCAAGTCCTGCCTTTCTCCAATTCCTGGAGGCGCGTGGGCATGAATTGGGTCATGCCATTGGGGTGCGCTATGGGGAAGGATTCACCATTCGCAGAATGATTGGGATCAATGACCTTTTTGCCTTGCGATAGTTCTAGGGAGCTAACCGGTGAGTAACCCATTGATGATTGGAAAAATAGTATACAATTCGGTCGTGTAACCGATTGGACCGGCCTTGCCAAAACTCTATTTCAAGAGGTGTTACTGCATATCCGCCCCATTGATTGGGTTTCGGTAACACTTCCTTCCCCTCAAACCGCTTTTCAATTTCTTTCACCCGCGATTCCAGAATTTCGCGATTGGCGATGAGGTTGCTTTGAGGCGAAGCCCACGCGCCTATCTGACTGCCTCGAGGACGACTTTGAAAATACCGTTCAGAAGCCTCAGGGGATGTTCGTTCGCAAAGTCCATCGATTCGAACTTGCCGCTCCAATTCAGGCCAGAAAAATGTTAGCGAACAAAAGGGATTATGCTCCAATTCATTTCCTTTCTTGCTTTGGTAGTTGGTAAAGAAAATAAACGTGTTGTCTTCAACACCTTTTAATAAGACAATTCGTGCCGCAGGCCTTCCCGATTTTGTTACTGTTGAAAGGGTCATGGCATTGGGTTCCAATACTTCTGCTTGCAGGGCTTCTTGAAACCATTTGTTGAATTGCACAATGGGGTTTCGATCCACATTGGCAACATCCAGAGAGCCCCTGGAATATTCATTTCGGATTTCAGAAATCGGTTTCATTTCAAAATTTTGAAAATTAATAAAAGCACTAGTTGCAACTCAGGAATTCCTTCCCTTTATTAAGAATTAATTGGAGGCCTGAAAATTAGAATATAACCATGTTTTAAGGCACTATGGAATTCTTCAAATATCGAAACAAAATACTACCACAAAAAGGGGGGCTTTTACTTTCAGAGCCGTATTTGGCAGATCCCAATTTTGAGCGGACCACCATTCTACTGACAGAGCACAATGAAGAAGGCTCAGTGGGTTTTATCCTGAACAAACCAGCAGAATCAAGGGTAAATGAAGTGATGGAAGATCTAAAAATGTTCGATGCCCGCATTTTTATCGGGGGTCCCGTGGAACAGGATACGCTGCATTACGTACATAGGATAAATACCCTGGCCGATTCGATTGAATTGCACCCCGGGCTGTATTGGGGTGGTAATTTTGATCAGTTGCTTTCAATGGTAGATACGCATCAGATTGGTGCTACGGATATTAAATTCTTTTTAGGATACAGCGGGTGGTCGGCAGGACAATTGGAGGATGAGTTAAAAGTTGATTCATGGATCGTGAGTGATCAGGTATCGGAAGAGTTAGTATTTGAGACGGAACCCGAAATGATGTGGAAAAAGGCGATGCGTGGGCTTGGAGGTCGTTTTTCGGTATACTCCAATTACCCGGCTGATCCTCGAATGAATTAGGCTGTTTTTAGTAATTTTACCGTTCCTCAGATAGGAGGAGTGATGATAATGGAAAACGATAAAGAGGTGCAAGAGCAAGTAAAAGAAGCTGCTGAGGATGCTGGGATCATGCCCCATAAGAACGGGCTAACCATTGACGAACCAACTGAGGGCGATCACGAAATTGAACACCCGGTTGAGGACTATGCTCATTTCAGTAAGTCGGATTTTGTTGACCTAGTAAAGGAACTCACGAAAGAGAATGATTTCAGAAAAGTTGATCTTATTCTCAAGGAAATCAAACCCCTATTTGATGAAATCCGTCAGTCCGAGAAAAATGCTGCCCTGGAGAAATTTAAAGCGGAAGGCGGAAATCCGGATGATTTTGAATACCGCCTGGACGAATGGGATCATGCGTTTGATGCTTCGCTTAAATTAATTCGCGATCGCAGAAATCAGTATTACAAGAGTCTTGAGGAAGCGAAGACTGAAAACCTTCGTAAAAAGAATGAGCTGTTGGAGCGGTTGCGGTCCCTGGTGGATGGTGAAGATAATGCTCAGTCTTTTCAGATTTTTAAAGAATTACAACAGGAATGGCGTCAAGTGGGGGCAGTTCCAATGGCTCAAATCAAAACTCTTTGGGCTAACTATAATGCGCTAGTCGATCGATATTATGATCATCGCAACATCTATTTTGAACTGAAGGAACTAGACCGCAAGAAAAACCTGGATGCCAAACTGGAACTATGTGTTAAGGCTGAACAATTAAGTTCTAAAGAACGCATCAAAGATGCAGTGCGGGAGTTAAACGAACTGCACAATGAATTCAAACATATAGGTCCTGTGCCGAAGGAGGAGCAGGATCATGTTTGGCAACGCTTCAAAGCTGCCTCGGATGCTGTCTATGCGAAGCGCGATGCCTTCCTGGATGAACTTCAACAGCAATTGAAGGGAAATCTGGAAATTAAAACACAAATAGGGGAAGAGGTACAAGCGTTTGCAACCTTCACTTCCGATCGCATTAAGGATTGGAATCAAAAGACGCAGGAAATTTTGGAATTGCAGAAGCGGTGGGATGGAGTAGGCGGTGTACCACGTTCAAGGTCAAAAGATGCCAACAAGAAATTCTGGTCGGCTTTCAAGACGTTTTTCCATAATAAGAACCAATTCTTTAAGAAGTTGGACGAAGAGCGTGACAAAAACCTGAAGATCAAGCAGGAGTTGGTGGCCCGGGCAATAGAATTGAAATCCAGTGCAGATTGGGCAAAAACCTCGAACGAATTGAAAGCGCTCCAGCTTCAATGGAAAGAAGTAGGACCCGTGCCTGAGAAGTATCGGGATAAAATTTTTAAAGAGTTTAAGGAAGCATGCGATTACTTTTTTGATCAGCGGAGAGGCACCAAAGAAAAGGCTGACCTGGAGCAAGATGAAAATCTGAAACAAAAGGAAGTGATCATTGAAGAGATTTTACAGGCTACCCAGGCTGGGGACGGAAATCTTGAAAAATTACAGGAACTTCAGGCTCGTTTTAACGAAATCGGATTTGTGCCAAAAAGTGCGATGGCTTCGGTAAAGAGCCGGTTTTCAGATGCTGTCTCCCGGTACATTGAATCGATAAACGGACTTAACGCGGCAGAACGAGATCAGGTAACGCTGGAGATTCAATTGAGCAGTCTGAAAAATGATCCGCAAGCAGACCGCAAGTTGTATCATAAAGAACAGAATTTGAGAAAGCAGATTCAGAAGGCTGAAAACGATTTGTCTACTTTACAGAACAACCTTGAATTCTTTGGCCGATCGAAAAATGCGACCAAAATGAAGGAAGAATTCACAGAAAAGATCAAGGTAGCTACCGATAGTCTGAACCTGCTCAAAAAGCAGCTGAAACTGTTGAAATCCATGTAGCAGAGGCTTGCAATAACGCTTCCTTCCACTATTTTTGCACCCTCTTAATGCCTCCTTAGCTCAGCTGGTAGAGCAACTGACTTGTAATCAGTAGGTCGTTGGTTCGATTCCGACAGGGGGCTCACGTTTAAGGACAATGAACAACGCGAAATTTGTTTATTGTCCTTTTTTTATTTAGGACGATATCACGTCTATCGCTTTAATGACAGATACCCATTAATCGACTCCTTTCCGGACGTAAATTCCAGCACGTAAAAATACGTTCCTGGTGGCAGGGGATCTCCATTCTTATTATTTCCGGTAAACCGGTTGTTCACATTGTCGTAGTTGGTTGTTTCAAATACCAGGTCGCCCCAACGATTGAAAATCTTTAAGGTATTGCTGGCGGTTTCAGGAAATGCATCAATATTTTCAATCCGGAGATAACTATTGAGTGCATCGGCATTCGCGGATATGGCATTGTACACAATAAGTTCAGAACACGATTCAGTAAGGATGTCAACGGCCGTGGACGGTATACTCAGACAACCATTGGCGGTAGCCACCTGTACGGTATAAGATCCTGCAACGGTAACGGTAATATTCTGCGATGTTTCACCCGTGCTCCAGAGGTATTGAGAGAAGCCAGACGTTGCCTCTAACAAGGTACTTTCTTGTTTTTCAGGACACAGTGTGGTATCTCCCTGAATTGTGATAATGGGTTGACTGGGTACAAGTTCAATGGTGGCCACCACTTCAACACGGGCACTCTCCTGTGTAGCGGATCGGATGGAAACAAAATAACTGGTGGTTGTCGTTAATCCGGGAGTTGCGAAATCCGGAGTAGCCGAATCCTGAAGCAATGTTCCGCCCACAGCCTGATCGTACCAGGCATACGTTTGTGTTCCGGTGGCTCCGCTCGCGCTGAGGGTTACAGTACCAGAACCACATCGGGTACCATTGATCGCAGTAGGAATAGAACATAACTCAATCGCAATGTCCACGCCAGTTGACGCAACACTTTGGCAGCCATTTATATCAGTGACTTGTACGGAATAGCTTCCCGCAGCACTGACAATTATTTGGGCCGTAGTTTCACCCGTGGACCACAGATACTGTGCATACCCGCCCGGAGCATCGAGGGTAGTAGTTTCCTGACCTTCGCACAGCAACAAATCCCCGGTAACAGTAATCGAAGGCTGAGTTGGAAGCGGATTAATAGTAGCGATGACTTCCACGCGGGCACTCTCCGAAACCGTTGATTTTATCGTAACCCAATAACTTGTCGTTGTTGATAAGGTAGGGGTTACAAACGTAGAGTCCGGTAAATCCTGAAGGAGCGTTCCCCCCACGGCTTGATCATACCAGGCATAGATTTGAGTAGTACTGGCACCACTGGCTCTTAAAATCACCGTACCGGCATCGCAGCGGGATGCATTGGTAATGATTGGAGGGGCTATTAATTCACTAAACAGAGCGGAAATAGTTTGGTCGCTGGTTAGATCAAATACAAGCGGATTAGTTGTACCGGTGGCATCGCCTTGCCAACCCATAAATTGCCAGCCTGCAACGGGGGTCGCGGTCAGTTCAATTTGTTGAACTCCTTCAAACCGGTTCGCATTAGGAGTCTTTTTAACAATTCCTTGTCCTTCTACGGATACAAACAGATTATAATACGGTCCACCACACAACTTGGTCAGGATGAAGTTGTCGGTGATGTCGAATTCTTCCGGATCACTATTACGAATTTCCGCATAAAGATGGTAGGTCTTATTGATTACCAGCCAATCGGTTTGTACTTGAATTGTATCCTTACCTGCCAGCGTAATATTCTTGGTGTCAATTGGAATGGTATCTGATTCAGTAATGTAGAAGAAATGCACTTCCGCGGAAGCGTCCAAATCACCAATATTATAAACGGATGCCGAAATGGTGATGTTATCACCATCGTTTGGGCAGGCAATACTGGGTTCAAGGTCAATGAATAGTAAGTTGGGCGCTTGCCCAACCACCAATGCCCGGGAGGCTTCGTTGTTAGTTTCGGATGTTTCCGTTAGCAGGTTGTCAGGATCCAGGAAGGCTCTGATAATGCGAATACCCGCTGTTGAGCTGGAGTAGGGAGTAGTTACTTCCACGGTTCCATCTTCACCACTCGGTACCGATGGGATGTCAATGTCCTCTCCAACTTGAACATCATCAACCAGTATACGGGCTTTAAAGGGACCGGTAGCGCCTATGCCCATATTGTCGTAGGAAAGAAAAATAGATATGGGTTCGTCTACATCAGGATTAATTTTACTGGGACTAATGTATTCAGAGAAGATGCGCAAATCCGGTGCGGGCACACGGACGACAATGTTGTTTTTATACTCATTATTATCTTCCCGGCATTCTGTGTACACTCCGGGCGCATCCACGACTACTTTAAGTTCAAAGGTTCCAACCTGATCAAACAGGTAGGGGGTGGAGACTGAATAACTTCCTGCTTGCAGGCCCGGGGCCACAGTGGGAAGGGTAATGGTTGCTACTTCAGCGTTATCGAGGTAAAAAGTGACCGCCACATTGGTGGCAGTGAACAAGCCGTGATTATAAATAGAAGCGGTAAGGGTTTGAACAGTATTCACATAAAAATTACCGTTCCAGGCTCCGCCAGAAGGGCTCACTCCAAAATCCACGCACAAGGGCATTTGAGCAATATTGTCTGCTTCGGTGCTCTCCGTAATTACTGCATTGTTATCCAGTCGGATGCGAAACGCGTGATCGCCATCGGTAAGCAGACTCGTTGTGAGGGTTACTGAGTTGGTTGCACCCGGGTTTAGCGTGGTGCTGATGCTGCGGGTTTCAATACGGGGTATTCCGGCCTCAATAACAGTTAGTTCGAGATCGTACGGGGCAGTAATGGCGATAGGCCCATTATTACGATAGGTAACGTTTACATCGAAATTGGAACCGGCAGGTGGGAGTACAGGATTGACACTCAGATCGATATTACCAACGTTCAGGTTGGGATACTGTGGCGGTGGCGGAACATGCTTGATGATTCTGGAAAACTCGTTGTTTGTTTCGCGATATTCATCGATAACTCCGCTGCCAATCGGTTCGTCTACCCGGATGTCCAACACATGATCTAAAACGTCTGGAAAATTGTGGGTAACCGTGAACGTATGCCCTGCACACGTAGCCAGAGTGCTCAGCGATTCCGTATGAATCAGCACATTATCCATGTATACATTCACGTTGAAAGGACTTGTTGCATTGACCCCTCCGATATTGTCGACACGTACATTGAAGGTGAACGGGTTCAGCATATTTATAAAACCGGCAATAGACTGGTTGGTGATATTTAGTGGAGTGAGATCCGGCTTATCCGGCAGCACAGTAAGGTATACACCGTAAGTATTGTTCGATTCGGTGATTTCATTGGTTACCTGATTGGTAGCATCGGCAATGCTTTGGAAAAGGCAGTTATTTCTGTTGAAACAATCACCGATCACTCCGGTAGTGGTAGTAAATGTGTAGGTAAGGGACTCACCTGGATTTAATAACGCGATGGTTTCTTCGCCAAGAATGGCATCGCAGTTCAGGTACCGGAATACAAAATTAGTGGCGGCCACTTGACCCACGTTTTGTATTACGGCAGTGCCTGAAATGGTTTCGCCCGGTAATATTGTTGTCTTATTAAGTGTGATGTATGTCGATAAATCCGGTTTGGGCGGAGCAGGCAATACCGTAAACGTAATCGGGCCTTCATATCCGGTAAGCGTGTAATCAGTAACCTCTATCGTTAAAGTATAAGTACCTGGGTTGACAGGGGCGATTACGTTAAGGACATACGTTCCATCTGCCTGCGTGGTGGTGGCCGATTGACTTCCACCAGCAATCCGCACGATCGCTGTAGCTCCGGCCACATCCGGATCAACACCAGCTTCAATTCCGTAGTATTGGGCTTTACCTGTAATTGTGATAAGGCCTAATGGCTGAACCGATAGGGGTGCCGCGACAGCATCGGGGTCGATACCACCGGGCAGTTGGTAATCGCCTGTTAATACCGGGCGAATTGCAAAATTGTTTAACTCGTTGTCTTCAGCCAATATATTAGTTTCATCAATCACCACTTTCACCGGAAAGAAGCCAGCCGTTGAAAAGATCTGGTCCCATTGCAAGGTGATTGAAGATTGTGGATTCAACTGAAGTACAGTGTGTGTAAATACCGGTACATCCTCAATGTAGGCGGTTACTACAAAATTTTGTGCCACGAAGTCTGACGTATTTCTAATCCGGGCATAGATCTTAATGGATTCATTGATGGCGGGATTGGATTTGCTGAAGGAGATATCATTGGCATAAATGGCTACATCCAGAAGGTCGTTCGAAACAAAAGGCTGGGCAACGAAAGGTGATTGTGCCGCGCAACCCTCGGTATTGTTGGCCACAATGCGGGAACGCCAGGAAATAAGATCGGAAAGTCCGGTGATGGGTACACGGTATTCTTTGCCGTCAGTGACGTTGGTATCGGTAGCATCTGCTTCGGTCATCACCCGGATAAGGTCTAGCGGATCGGTGACCTGCCCATTTCCATTGGCATCTAATTCCACTCGCGGATAACCGGAAGCTGGGAGGTTTCCATTGGCATCCGTATAGATCATTCGAAATTCAAAGACTTGATCAGTATTACCAAATGTAGGATTTATGAAAGAAGTTGTGTAGCCAGGATCATTGGTATAACTCAATACTGGAATTTCCTTTACCGTGATGGTTGCAGATTTGGTTTCGGAACACCCATCAGCATTTGTGATGAGAACCGTGTAGGTAGTAGTGGTATTCGGTGAAACTGTAATGGAAGAACTTGTAGCACCGGTACTCCACAAATAACTTGCACCCCCGGTAGCTGTTAAGGTGATGGATGCTCCCTGACATAGGGTTGCATCTCCGGTAAGTGTGGTTACTAAATCCGGATAATGCGTAATGGTTACTTCTAACTCATCATTGGCGGTATTCTCATCCGTAGCTAAAACAACATACGCCTTTATCGTATAAACTTGTTTGGCGGTCAGGTCTGCCTGTTGGGTAAAAGTGTATTCCAGTTTACCACCCGGTAGAATCGTTGTTGGTACGGGCTCAATAACGGCAGTTCCCCCGTTGATCTGATAAGCTACCTGAAATCCGGAAATGGAAGTTGCTCCCAGATTGGAAATCTCAACCCGGATGGTCTCTGCATCGGTAAGGCTACAGGAATTGGATGGCTGAAGAATCTCGGTAAGAGAAGCATCCTTGGCAAAAGCGGCTACATATTGTGTTGCACCAATGCTTACAGGAACTGTTCGTGTTGTTCCATTGATATCCGCAGGAACAATGGCAGTTACGTCCAACCCGGCACCCGCCAGGGAAGATGCCAATGCCTGTAAATCCGTATCCGATTGATAGAGCGGATCCACCGATAGTGAACTGGCATCCTGGCCATTCGCAGTTTGCAGATTGGACAGGTTAATTTGATCAATGTTATTCCATCGCGCCAGGGCGGCCCCAGTTGTGAAATAATTATTGTAGTTGATCTGTGAAATGGCAGCTGGAGATTGAACCTGCAGGGAATAACCATTCGCCTTCAGGTTATTATTAATCAGGTTTACATTCGATCCGGAGGAGGAATAATACAAACCTGGTCCTGAGCCGGTAGCATTAATATTGTTGTGATAAAAATTTACATGTTGAAGGTAATTAAGCGTTACGGTCTGAAACCCTGAGTTATTGTTGGATTGGAGAAAGTTATTGGCGATTAAGGCCGGACTTCCGGCCGTAGCCAGTCCGGAATAAATATCCAGGGCAGTTCCGTTACCTCCGGTTACCTTGTTAGCGGTAACCTGAAAAGGGCCATCGACATAGCTGATGTTTATTCCATTAAATCCGCTGGCGGAAGGATTGTTGGTAACAATGTTATTGTTGAGTACAAAACCCGTTTGATAGGTAAGGGTAATTCCACGGTAGTAGGTTTGATAGATTGTATTTCCTTGAATGAGCGTGCCCGTTGCTTTTGTGCCAGGACCTTGAAAATCGATGCCATAAGAACCAAACCGAATCAGGTTATTAATCAGGTGTACATTTTGGGCTTGTGCCGAATTGATGAAAATGCCGCCCCGGTCGGAAGTGGTGCTTGTTGTTACAACGCTTTCAATTGTATTGCCTTCGAATCGGATGTCGAGTGTGCGGCTGGACAGTTGAACCGCCCGACCATAGGTTGTGCCTTCGGCAAGAATGGTAAGGTTTCGGAACCGGTGATAATCTGCATTATTGAGTCGAATTGTGAAGTTGGTGACAGAGCTTGTTGCACTATAGCGAATAATTGCATCCGCAACATTTCCGGTGGCAGACTCAAAGGTGATCGTATTGGTGCTTGATGCACCCGAAACCGATAAAAAGGTGAGCTGCTCATTAAAGTCACCCGTAATTTTGAAAACGACCGGGCCACTGACACCAAAATTTTTCAGTGCATCCAGGGCCGCGGTGAAGGAGGTGAAATTGGTAGAACCACTACCCGATGCATTGATCGTATATTCTCCGGTCAGGGGTGTTCCTGAAGCTCCAAACTGATTGGCACCGATACTTGGGGTTGAGGGTCGTGCTAAGCCATCGATGTCATCGGGCACATCGTTATTTACATTTTTTCCGGCTCCTGATAAACCTGCAATTGCGGTATATAAGGAGGTGCTGGAAAGGAACTGTGGATCAATGGAAAGGCTGTTGGCATCAAATCCCGATCCGGTGCGCCATTGTTCCAGGGTACCATAGTTGGTG
>CAZAUN010000016.1:58859-89909 GCA_964488465.1 uncultured Ohtaekwangia sp.
CCACATGGATGATTCCATGCGATCCTCCCGTGATGGTGTTGTTAAGGAAGCGGATGTTGGTGGAAACAGTAGGTCGTGCAATGATGGCGGCCCGGTTTTCGGTAACAGCAGTGGTGGCGGGCAGGGTGATGATCAGGTTTTCAAAGGTGATGTCATCGGCCCGGTTGTTAATGTAAATAGCCCGGCTAAAGTCATAGCTTGTTGGTAAGGTTCCTGTGGGCTGAAAGGTTAAATTCTTAAAGGTGACAAAACTGGCATTACTTAACAGGGCGATGTAATTAGTTGCTGATGCGGAAGCGGCAAAGGTTAGAATGACATCACTGGCATTACCCGATTGTGCCTGAAAGGTAACCGTGTTGGTAGCCGAAGATCCGGAGATGGACGGCAGCGTGAATTGTTCGGTAAAGGTCTGGCTGTTGAGCAGGAAGGTTACCGGACCGTTGATTCCATTTACCCGCATCGCATCGATGGCAGCATTGATGGTGGGATAGTCGAAAGCTCCGGTACCAATGGTATAGGTGCCCGACAGCGGAGTTAAGGCGGCAGCACTGTATTGAACTGCCCCCAGACTGGGAGTGGTGGTACGGGCCGCGTTGTTGATGTCGGTGGAAATCGTAGCCAACAAATCCTTCCCGGCACTGGCCAGGCCCGGAGCAGCGGGCGTCAGGTTAGCGGTGGAAGCAAACTGGGGATCGAAGAATACCGAGTTGGCATCAAATCCCGATCCGGTGCGCCATTGTTCCAGGGTACCATAGTTGGTGGAAAGCACCCGGCCCAGGAAAGGACCAGAAGTAAACAGGTCGTTGTAATCCATTTCTACCACGGAGTTGACAGCCGAGGGAGTTTGATGATTGACTGCCAGGCCGGAGTTGGCGCTGAAGATGTTGTTGACGATGCGGTTGCCGGTAGACTGGTAGCGGTCGAAGTGAAAAGCCTCACCCGAGCCGGTGGCGCTTACACTGTTGTGGTAGAAGTTGGTATTGTTGAGTCCGTAGAGGATGTAAACGGTCTGGTAGCCGGAGGTGGAAGCAGACTGGAAGAAGTTGTTGGCGATGAGCCCGCTGTCGTTGGGATAATACATACGCAGGGCATAGCCATTCCCTCCGGTAATACGGTTGCGCAACATTTCCAGGTAGCCCGAGCTGGTATTAACTGTTACTCCGTAGTAGTCACTATAGGTTGTTCCGTTCACCACATTGTCGTTGAAGGTGATCCCGTTCATGTATTCCAGGTACACGGGCCGTGCATACACGCCAGTAATCGTGTTGCCGGTGATGACGGTGCCCGGAGAGCGGTTGGAGTTGTTGCCCACATGGATGATTCCATGCGATCCTCCCGTGATGGTGTTGTTAAGGAAGCGGATATTGGTGGAAACAGTGGGTCGGGCTAGGATAGCCGTACGATCTTCAGTTACCGATGTAGTTGAAGGTAAAATGATTGTTAAGTTTTCGAACGTAAGATCATTAATATTATTAATCGCATGAATCGCCCTGGTGTAGGTAGGACCAGTAGGTTCAAGGCTAAGATAACGGAGCTTATAAAACTTGCATTGTCAAATCGAACGATGTAGTTGTTGGTACTGGTTGGTGCAAATGTTAGAATAACATCGGCTGCATTTCCACTTTCGGCTTCAAACGTAATGACGTTCGTGGTTGATGTACCGGTTATCGCGGAAATTGTAACCTGTTCATTGAAGGTGCCGGTTTTCAGTTTGAATGTTACCGGGGCATTTATCCCCCGGGTTGTTAAATCGGCTACTGCAGCCGTTAGGGTTGGATAGGTGCCACCAGATCCGACAGTATAGTTACCCGCCATGGGCTGAGCAACCAGATCAAAGAAGAAGATTGAAAGAAAAGCAATTAATAGAGCCCTTAATTTCTGCACAGATAGCATACCCCTTAAAAGTGACTCCGGAATGGTACTTGGAATCGAAATCAATATACTACTTCGGCAGGGAAGGTAATCAGCACCATCAGCATTTTCGAACGAAAATCCCCTAAAAAGGGGACGAACTCTAGTTGTTCAGTGTGCTTCTTAGCAATGAGTCAAGTGCAGATAACTCGGGTCCGGGTTTAATAATTACACTAAAGTTCTCAGTCCGATTCCAAAGTAACCCGCTCATTTTCACACGGTTTGGGAGGTGAAGCTGGGTGTTACCAATAAGCAGCAGAATCGTTGCATGAATTTGTTGATGCTGTTCCGGTGTGATCTTAATCATAGTTGGTGTACCGCCACTGTATACGCCAGATGAACTTTCCTCCGGTTTCACCGGAATATATTCCAATTCATTGTATGTGAGAATGTACCGGTTCGCGTTGCCATCCGAATATTCAAAGATTGGGGATTGATTCATACTGCAAGCGGCTGTAAGTAAGAAAACAATAAACTGAACCCGGCTAATCACCCTGGAAGGTAATAAATCTCCAGGGCTTGGTATTATACTTTTGCGGTTCGTTCAATCTCTTTAAGGTTCTCCAACTTCTTATTTCGCAAGAATCCGTTGATGTCCTCGAAATGCTCACGCACGCGTTTATTGCCAAATTCAAAGACCTTTTGGGCAAGGCCATCTAAAAAATCCCGATCATGAGAAACAAGAATCAACGTTCCATCAAATGCCAACAAGGCCTCTTTCAGGATATCCTTTGTTTTAATATCCAGATGGTTGGTAGGTTCATCCAGGATTAACAGGTTTACCGGTTCAAGCAGTAACCGCAACATGGCAAGCCGCGTTTTTTCACCACCACTCAACACCTTCACCTTCTTATCAATGTTATCGCCACTAAACATGAAAGCACCCAACAAATCTTTGATGCGGGTGCGGATATCGCCCTGGGCCACTTTATCAATTGTATCGAATACAGTGATGTCCTCGTCTAAAAGCGATGCCTGATTTTGGGCAAAGTACCCAATCAGGCTGTTATGCCCGAGTTGTAACCGGCCTTCGTAATCAATCTGGCCCATAATCGCTTTGATCATGGTAGATTTACCTTCTCCATTTTTTCCTACAAAGGCCACCTTTTCACCCCGGGCAATGGTAAACGAGGCATCTTTAAACACCAAATGATCCCCATACGATTTCGTAAGACCATCTACTATTACCGGATAGTTTCCCGAGCGGGGGGCCGGTGGAAACTTTAGGTTCAAGGCCGAGGTGTCCATTTCATCTACCTGCACAATTTCCATTTTCTCCAACATCTTAACCCGCGATTGTACCTGTAAAGTTTTAGAGTACGTGCCCTTAAATCGCTCGATGAAGGCTGTGATATCGGCTATTTCTTTTTGTTGATCGTCAAAATGCTTTTGCTGTTGCTCCCGCCTTTCCTTGCGCAGTTGCAGGTAATGCGAGTAGTTGGTTTTATAATCATAAATCCGGCCCATCGTTACTTCAATGGTTCGGTTGGTGAGGTTATCCACGAACATTTTATCGTGACTAATCACAATTACCGCCTTCGCATTCGTCTTCAAAAATTCTTCCAGCCATTGCACCGATTCAATATCGAGGTGATTGGTGGGCTCATCCAGCAGGATCAAGTCTGGCTTTTGCAAGAGAATTTTCGCCAGTTCAATTCGCATGCGCCAACCACCGCTGAATTCGTTGGTGGGGCGTTTGAAATCGCTTCGCAGAAATCCCAGTCCTAGCAAGGTCTTCTCTACCTCGGCATCGTAGTTGATTTCTTCAATGGAATAATACTTCTCACTCAGTTCGGATACCTGTTCAATAATTTTAGCATAGTCATCCGATTCATAGTCCGTCCGGGTTTCCAACTGATGATTGAGTTCATCCATCTGCTTCTTCATGTTGTGAATTTTGAAGAAGGCTTTGGAAGTCTCGTCAAATAAATTGGAATCATCTTCCGTGAGCAAATGCTGTGGTAAGTAAGCGATCACGGCATCTTTCGGGGCGGATACTTTACCGCGCGTTGGCTTATTAACTCCGGCAAGAATCTTCAACAAAGTGGATTTACCGGCCCCGTTTTTTCCCATCAAGGCAATGCGGTCATTTTCGTTGATATTGAACGTGATGTTACTGAACAGGGCTGAACCATTAAATTCAACCGTCACCGAGTCAACTGAGATCATCTTTAAAAAATAAGGGCGCAAAGATATTACTTTTTCAAATTCAGCGAACTCCAATCAGGTATTTGGATCCAAAATAACCTTTGTATCTTAAAACCCAGTTTCTGTCGTATGAATGACCTGGTAGAGTATTTGAAGCTCAGTCTGGAAGATGATTTCTTTTCCAAAGGAGAACGTAAATCATTGCGGGCTTTGGTCGATCAAAACCCGCTGACTGAACAACAATTGACTTACCTGCGAAGCAAGATTTTTGAACTGGCCGATCAGAAGATCACGCCTCAGAATTACAGCTTTATTCTGGCCTGGATCAAAGATGCAACCAGCGCCTTGCTGAATACCAATCCACAGGGTACCCAATCCGATGCATTCTTCAGTCCGGGCGATGCATGTCGAAATGTGATCATCAAACAAATACAATCAGCCGTGTCTAATCTTCAGATTTGTGTATTTACGATCAGTGATGATGTGATCAGCGACTCCATCTTATTCGCCCACAGAAAGGGGTTGAACATAAGAATTATCACCGATAACGACAAAAGCCTGGACGAAGGCTCGGACATCGAAGCTATTGCAAAGGCAGGTATTTCAGTAAAGATGGACCGAACCTCCAACCACATGCATCATAAGTTCATGGTGGCAGACAATAAAACTGTTTTGACAGGCAGCTATAATTGGACCCGAAGTGCTGCCAAATTCAACCACGAGAATATTCTGTTAACCAATGAGGGCAGTGTTGTCAAATCCTTCTTAAAAGAATTTGATCAACTCTGGAAAGTGATGGCGGATTATTAAACCCTAGGAATGACCCTGCTAATTGTAAAAAATATTAAGAAAACAGGAACAGACGGCTTCGTGTTGTCGGATATCAATTTCACGATTACTTCTTTTCAAAAAATAGCCGTGGCCGGTGAAACCGGCTCAGGAAAAAGTACGCTGTTAAAGATCATAGCGGGCCTTGTGCAGCCCGATCGGGGTTTGGTGGAATTGGATGGGGAAGCAATCAAGGGACCGGATGATCAGTTGGTGGCCGGGAATCCAAGGATCACTTATCTCTCACAACATTTTGAATTGCAAAAGCACCTTCGGGTGGAGCAAGTTCTTGCGTATGCAAGTCAGATTCCGGTACAAGAGGCACAGCGGATTTATTCTATCTGTCGGATAACCCATGTCTTACAACGGAAAACGGATGAGCTTTCGGGTGGAGAGAAGCAACGCGTGGCCATTGCCCGGTTGCTGATTGGTAAACCCCGTTTGTTGTTGCTCGATGAACCGTATACAAACCTGGATCGGATTGTAAAGGACGATTTAAAGAATGTCATTGAAGCCATAGGCAACAAATTGAAGATCACCTGTATGATTGTTTCGCACGACCCCGAAGATACGTTGGGGTGGGCCGATCAGATCATTGTACTAAAGGAGGGTAGGTTGGTGCAATTAGGAAGTCCTGAAACGATTTATCGCAGTCCAAAAAATGAATATGTGGCAGGGCTGTTTGGCAACTTTACAATTTTAAAAACAAATCTGTTAAAGAAATTGGGGTTGGCAAACCTTAAACGAGCCATTGTCCGGCCCGAGGACTTTAAGCTTCAACGGAAAACCGTTCGATCGGTAACCGGAAAAGTGTTGGATTGCTTTTTTTTAGGAAACCGGTACGAATTGGAAGTCAAATTAAAGGAACAAATGGTACGGGTTTCTTCCACGAAGGCGTTGGCGGTTGGCGATACCGTCTATGTAAAATTGCAAAGCTCTTTATTGCGATCGTTGTCTGAGTAACAACCGACTGCGTTACTTTGACGCACGATGAAATTAATGGTTATGAAGTTGACTCTTGTGTTCCTGCTCTTCGTTGTTAATCTAGGTGCTCAGCCATTTACAAAAGAAGAAATCGCCCGGTGGAAAAAGCAATCCGGTCAGGTAACCATTATTCGCGATACCTGGGGTATTCCGCATGTGTATGGTAAAACCGATGCCGATGCCGTGTTTGGGTTTCTCTATGCGCAATGCGAAGACGACTTTGATCGGGTAGAGATGAATTACATTACCGCTACCGGGCGGGTGGCGGAGGTGGAAGGGGAATCCAAACTTTATCATGATTTACGAACCCGCTTATTTTATGATACCTTAATGGCTGACCGAATTTATCGGGAGAGCCCAGCCTGGCTAAAACGTTTATGCAATGCGTTTGCCGATGGCGTTAATTACTACCTCTATACGCATCCGGAGGTAAAACCCAAACTGCTTCACCGGTTTCAACCCTGGATGCCCTTTCTTTTCAGTGAAGGAAGCATTGGTGGTGATATCGAATCCATTTCTGTTAATCGATTAAAGGAATTTTATGGCACGGGCACTTCAACCAGTGAAGAAGTAGATCACAATTCGCCCGAGCCTGAACCCAGAGGTTCCAATGGGTTTGCCATCGCACCCGCTAAAAGTGCTTCCGGCAATGCCTTGCTCCTGATAAATCCCCATACCTCTTTTTACTTCCGTCCGGAAGTGCATGTATCCAGTGAAGAAGGGCTAGGAGCGTATGGTGCGGTTACCTGGGGTCAGTTCTTTATTTATCAGGGGTTCAATCAACACTGTGGCTGGATGCACACCAGTAGCCAGGCGGATGTGATGGATGAATTTATCGAGACCATCATTACCCAAAACGATTCGTTGTTTTATCGACATGGAAGTTCTCTCAAGCCAGTGGTCAACAAAAAAATTACGTTGGCTTATAACGATGGTGGGAAGAAGAGGTATCGCGAGTTTACGGCACACTATACCCACCATGGTCCTGTCATTGCCAGGCAGGGAGAGCAGTGGATTAGCATTGCGTTGATGGTGGAACCACTAAAAGCGCTTACACAATCCTATCAACGCACGAAGTCGAGGGGCTATGATGACTATCGCAAGACGATGGAGTTAAAAGCAAACTCATCAAACAATACAGTTTTTGCCGACTCCAAAGGCACGATTGCCTATTGGCATGGGAATTTTATTCCAAAACGCGAACCAGGTTACGATTGGAGCAAACCTGTGGACGGAAGTGACCCCAAAACCGATTGGCAGGGTTTGCACGAAGTGTCTGAAATAGTTCAATCAAGAAACCCGGCTAGTGGTTGGATACAGAATTGTAATTCGACTCCGTTCACATTGGCGGGAGAACACAGCCCTGATAAAAGCAAATATCCGACCTACATGGCACCGGATGCACAAAATGCACGAGGGATCAATGCCGAACGCGTTCTTAAAAGCGAGGATTCATACACACTGGATAAATTAATCACTGCTGCCAACGATCCCTACCTGGCAGGGTTTGAAGAATTGATTCCGGCCTTGATCAAAGCAAATAATTCATCGCCCGAAAGTAAGCTGAAACTGAAGGAACCAATGGAGCTACTCCAATCGTGGGACTTAAACTATGGCATCCATTCTATTGCAGCGACCCTAGCCATGTATTGGGGAATGGAATTAAGACAGCGGATGGCGTCTCAGATAAAACCTGGAAGCAGTCAGTTGGATATTATCTATCTGATGCGCGATGCACCAACCGTGGATAAGTTGACAGCACTCGAGACTGTAGTTTCAGAATTGGAACGGGATTTTGGAACCTGGAAAATGCCCTGGGGCGAAGTAAACCGGTTTCAGCGTTTAACTGGCAAGATCAATGAGACTTATGACGATGTAAAACCAAGTTTGCCCGTGGCTTCGGCTTCTTCCTTTTGGGGATCGCTGGCCGCGTTCGGCAGCCGGAAATATCCGGGAACGAAAAAGATGTACGGGTATGTGGGCAATAGCTTTGTGGCAGTCGTGGAATTTGGAAAGCAAATAAAAGCTAAATCGGTACTGGCGGGTGGCAATAGTAACAATCCGGGTTCCAGGCATTTTACGGATCAGGCACCCCTGTATAGCCAGGGAAAGTTTAAAGATGTTTGGTTTTATAAGAAAGATGTTGTTGCGCATGCAGAGAAAACATATCATCCTGGAGAAAAGTAAGGTACTATGAGTTTAACGATTGGAACACCGCTCACTTCGTCCGCCCTGAAAGTCATGCTGCTGGGTTCGGGTGAACTCGGGAAGGAAGTTGTGATTGAATTTCAACGCTATGGAGTGGAAGTAATTGCCGTAGATAGATATGACCATGCCCCGGCTATGCAGGTAGCCCATCGTTCGTATACCATCTCCATGTTAGATGGGCCAGCACTTCGTTCCATCATCGAAAAGGAGCAGCCACATTATGTTATACCCGAAGTGGAAGCAATCGCCACGGAAACGTTGGTGGAATTGGAAAAAGAAGGCTACCGCGTGATCCCGACAGCGAATGCGGCCCGGTTAACCATGAATCGCGAGGGCATTCGTTTACTGGCTGCCGATCAATTGAAAGTAAAGACTTCTCCCTTTTGTTTTGCAGCCACACGCGAAGATTTTACGTTGGCTGTCAGAAGAATCGGAATTCCGTGTGTTGTGAAACCGATCATGAGTTCTTCCGGCAAGGGCCAGAGTGTTATTAAAACCGACCAGGATATCGAGGGGGCCTGGCACTATGCCCAGCAGGGCGGTCGAAGCGGTAGTGGGAAAGTAATTGTGGAAGGATTCATTGATTTTGACTTTGAGATTACGCTCTTGACAATTCGGCACAAAGAGGGTGTGACGTTCTGCGAGCCGATTGGTCATCGTCAGGAGCATGGTGACTACCAGGAGTCGTGGCAGCCACACCCCATGAGCGAAAAGGCGTTGCTTGAAGCACAGGAAATTGCGCGGAGGGTTGTTAATGCTTTGGGTGGGTATGGAATTTTTGGAGTGGAGTTTTTTGTGAAGGGTGATGTGGTCTATTTTAGTGAACTTTCTCCGCGTCCCCATGATACCGGCATGGTTACCATGATTTCGCAAGACCTTTCTGAATTTGCGCTACATGTACGTGCTATTCTGGGGTTGCCTATCCCTGTTATCCGGCAACTCGGTCCATCGGCTTCATCGGTAATCCTGGTAAAGGGGAAGTCACAAAATATTTCATACAACGGATTGGAGTTGGCATTAAGTGAACCCGATACGCAATTGCGATTGTTCGGAAAACCGGAAGTTAATGGTGAACGGAGAATGGGCGTTTGTCTGGCAAAGGCGAACACCCTGGCGGAAGCCAGAACAAAAGCTAACAAGGCAGCCGCCTCGATCCACGCTACCCTGGCATAACTTTTAAATGAAATGATTAAACCGTACCTTTGACTTCTATGAAAAGAAGGTTCCTCTTTCTTGTCGTTCTGATAGGGTTGGCCAGTTTACCTGCTTATTCACAAAGCAATTCCATGCTTACCCCTGAGCAGCGAATGGTGCAGAAAAATTCAAAGAAGAAGAAACAAGGTCGGGATGCGGATGTTTCGAAAAAAGTTAAGCGGGCTAAAAAGCAAGATGCGAAAGCACGAAGAACAAAAGCTCCAAAACAACGCAAGTCGAAACGTTAAGCGTTGACCTGGTTTACTTCGCTGATAACAACTTTATTCATCACATCGCCTTGCCGGATTTGATCGATCACGTCCAATCCTTCATACACTTTTCCAAACACGGTGTGATTGCGGTCCAGGTGTTTTGTTCGTTCTCGATTGTGACAAATGAAAAATTGGGAGCCACCGGTATTACGACCTGCGTGGGCCATCGATATAACACCACTGTCATGAAATTGATTGTTACCGGTCAGTTCACATGGAATGGTATACCCCGGGCCGCCATTGCCTATGCCATTCGGGCAGCCCCCCTGAATCATAAAATTGGGGATGACCCGATGAAAAGTGAGTCCGTCATAAAAACCCTTTTTTGCCAGATCAACAAAATTTTTGACCGTATTGGGGGCATCCTCTTCAAAGAATTTAATTTTCATTACACCACGGTTGGTGTGAATTTCTGCAGTCTTCATTTAATATGATTTTGGGGCAAATAAAGAGATAAAACACCAGTTAGAAAAAGCAACCCAAACTTTTCGACACGGTATCCTGTTAGTCATTAGGTATTGCTGCCAGAGAGTGATACCTTTTCATATTACCATCTAAATCAGTTACGGTGACGATCAAGTCCTTTTTGATCCTATGTTGTCATTTGACGAATCCCCCGCAAGAGGTACCATTTAAGTCCATAGACGACTTTGAAGTGGTACTCGACTATAAATTCAGGGAGCGGCCACCCGCTGATAAACCGGCATACCAAGCTCCGGGCACAGGTGTTAAAACATCCACCGGCCCTTTGCCGTATCTTAAAACCGATATCAAGATAAACGTTCTTCATCCCGCTGTGCGCAGGTATAAAATTGTAAACTCAGCGGGAGCTAACATTACCTCCAAGAAAATTTCATCGGCCGATGTGATTACGATTGATTGGGGATTTACAGAAGATGTTAAAGACCGGTTAGTGGCCTATGAATACACCATTCAATTTCTGGATGATGATAAAAAGATAATTGAGAGAATTCAATTGACGATGGAGGAGGATGGTACGTTTATTGTCAACACCGAGAAGCGCGGCAAATTATAGGAATCAGGGCCGTTAAAAGGCTTTACCAACCGCTTGCTCACCCATTCGGGTTGATTGCGATTTTTTCCCTTATTTCGTACGCTAAACTCATCCGTAATGCGGTTACTTTTTCTTCTCGTATTTCTGTTATCAAATCTGCTTGCAGGGGGTCAACATCATCAACCCAGCGCATCCGAAATAAAGCTGAAACTGAAGAAGTTAAATTTCTTGGGTTCTGTTTTATACGTGGCCGCGCACCCCGATGATGAAAATACTCGGGCCATAGCCTATTTGGCGAATGACCGATTGGCCGCTACTGCGTACCTCTCCATGACCCGTGGAGATGGAGGTCAAAATTTAATCGGGCCTGAGATTGGGGAGCAATTAGGACTCATCCGAACACAAGAGTTGATGGCTGCCAGAAGGATTGATGGCGGGCAGCAATTTTTTACCCGGGCCATTGATTTTGGATTTTCCAAGAACTATCAGGAGACGCTCGAAATCTGGAATAAAGAGGAAGTACTTTCCGATGTCGTACGCGTCATCCGGCAATTTCAACCCGATGTAATCTTAACTCGCTTTCCTCCTGATGAGCGGGCTGGCCATGGACATCATACTTCCTCCGCTCTGCTGGCCCAGGAAGCATTTGACCTTTCCAACAATTCGTCAATCTATCCGGATCAGGTCAAGGCGTTTGGGACCTGGCAGGTTAGCGCCTTGTACACCAATACCGGACGCTGGTGGAATCAGACCATCAATGAAAATACGCCCGGTATACTGGCGATGAATGTAGGAACGTACAACACCCTGTTGGGGAAGTCGTATTCTGAGATAGCAGCAGAGAGTCGTACGCAACATAAGAGTCAGGGGTTTGGATCACCTGGCAGAAGAGGGGATGCACTTGAGTTTTTTGAATTTGTAAAGGGAACCCAGGCCACCCACGATGTTTTTGAGAAAGTGAATACAACCTGGAGCCGGGTTAAAGGAGGGGACAAGGTTCAACCTCTGATAACGAAGGTCATTCAGGAATATAATATCGATAACCCTTCCGCCAGTGTACCGGCTTTGATCGAGATCCGAAAAGCGATTCTGCTTCTTGAGCAATCGGTATGGGTGAAACGTAAATTGCTAGAGGTGGAGCAGCTGATAAAAGATTGTACGGGTTTGTACCTGGAAGTAACCACCACACATTACATGGCCGCCCCGGGCGAATCGGTTCAGCTTTCGTTTGAAGTGATCAATCGGTCACCCGCATCCATCGTTTTGGAGAAGTTAGAATGCAAGGCGTTGCGTTTTGATTCAACACTATCATTATCGCTGAAGGACAATTTTCCGATAACGTTTAAATCCACTAAGCAAATTCAGCAAAATCTGCCTTACTCAGCTCCGTTCTGGCTATCGCAACCGCACGCTACCGGTTTGTATACCATAACCGATCCGCAGTTGATTGGCAAGCCTGAAAATGATCCTGCCATTATGATTGAGGCAGCAGTCCGAATTCAGGGTGAATTGATAAAAGTATCCGTACCCGTTGTACATAAGTGGACAGACCCTGTGAAAGGCGAACTTACCAGACCCTTTGAGATTGTTCCGCCTGTGTTTGTTAATTTTTCGCAATCCGTTTTTGTGTTGAAGGATCAAACTCCCCAATACGTTACTGTTTTGGTTAAATCCGGATCGCAACGCAAGATGAAAGGCGAGGTGAAATTGGAGCTGCCCTCTGGATGGACGAGCTCACCGGCCACCGTTCCATTTGAACTTCAAAAAATAAATGAAGAATTGTCGCTTACCTTTCTGGTGGTTGGCGGCAGCGAAGAATTGGATGCTTCCATCCGGGCGATTGCACAGGTAGAGGGCAAAGAATTCTCCGTTTCGTATCGTCAGATTCAATATGATCACATCCCCGTTCAAACCCTTTTACCATCGGCACAAGCACGGGCCTTACGAATTAATACCAGAAAGGAAGGATCCGTGATCGGCTATATCCGGGGGGCTGGTGACGACATCCCGGTAAGTTTGCGAAATCTTGGCTATGAGGTATGGGAAATGAAAGATGAAGAAATCACACCCGCTAATTTAAAGCGTGTCGATGCGGTTGTATTGGGAATACGGGCCTTGAACACCAATGAGCGAATTCGATACAACATGCCAACCTTGTTTAATTATGTCCGGGAAGGAGGCACATTAGTCGTTCAATACAATACCAGCAATGACCTTGAGTTGGATGCTGACAAGATCGCACCTTATCCCCTCAAGCTTTCACGCGATCGGGTAACCCAAGAAGACAGTGAAGTTCGGATTTTAAAACCGAATCATCCGCTATTGAATTATCCCAATAAAATTACGCCTGCTGATTTCGAAGGTTGGATTCAGGAACGCGGATTGTATTTTCCTTCCAGTTGGGGCGAGCCCTTCGAGGCCTTGCTATCCATGAATGATAAAGGCGAACCTGCTCGCGATGGAAGCTTGTTGGTGGCCCCGTATGGCGAAGGGTATTACATCTACACAGGATTATCGTTCTTCCGCGAACTTCCCGAAGGCGTGCCGGGTGCCTATAAGCTTTTTGCCAATTTAGTCTCCGCGGGGAAGCCCAAAAAACCGGTGGCTCCCAAAAGTAAACCGAAGTCGAAATGAACGATCAGAAACCGCCTGTGTTTAAAACCTGGTCGGCCTGGTATTGGCTGATCCTGGGCATCATGCTCTTTCAAGTAGTTCTCTTCTTCTGGTTAACCCGTTCGTTTTCATGAATCTGCTCGACTGGATCATTCTCTTTGGCACGCTTTTATTCATCGCACTTTATGGCACCTGGAAAACCCGCGGCACAAAAAACATTGAAGGGTATCTGAAAGGGGATAACAACATGAAATGGTGGATGATTGGTGTCTCCATCATGGCCACCCAAGCCAGCGCAGTAACGTTTCTCTCCACACCCGGTCAGGCCATGGAAGATGGAATGCGTTTTTTGCAGTTCTATTTTGGACTGCCCCTCGCCATGGTCATCATTTCGGTAACTATGGTTCCGATCTATTACCGGTTGAAAGTGTATACCGCGTACGAGTACCTGGAAACCCGGTTTGATTTGAAAACAAGAACCCTGGCTGCCATCCTGTTTCTCATGCTCAGGGGGCTTTCCGCAGGAATTACTTTATTTGCACCGGCCATCGTCTTGTCAACCATCTTAGGTTGGAATATTATTTTCACAACCATTCTAATTGGTCTTTTTGTCATCATCTATTCCGTTTCCGGTGGAACCAAGGCCGTAAGCCTGACGCAACGGCAACAGATGACGGTAATCATGGGAGGGATGATCCTGGCAGGAATTCTAGCGTACCGCTTGCTTCCCGACTACGTGAGTTTTTCCGATACCATTCAGATTGCCGGTGAGCTTGGCAAATTAAATATTGTTACCACCAACTTCAGTTTAAGTGATCGGTTTAACATCTGGTCGGGGTTGTTGGCATCAACGTTTCTATTCCTTTCTTATTTTGGAACCGATCAGTCACAGGTTTCCCGATACCTGGGCGGGAAATCCTTAACCGAGAGCCGGATGGGATTAATCTTTAATGGGCTGCTTAAAATCCCCATGCAATTCATCATTCTGTTCATTGGTGTGTTGGTATTCGTCTTCTACCTGTTTAATCAACCTCCGGTCTTTCACAACCAACCGTTGCGATCGCAGGTGGAGAAGACGGTTTATGCGGATTCCCTTTCCCAATTGCAGCAAGGGTATGATCAGATCTATGCTGAAAAGCAATCCGCGGTTCAACTTCTGGTAAAAGGTATTCAACAGGACAATGATGAACTGATCGCGACATCCAAAAGGCAGTATTCCATTGCCAAGAGGCAAGAGGACAGCGTTCGCTTACAAGTGAAGAAGACAATCACCGCGGCTGTTCCGGGTGCCAAAACGCAAGATCGTGATTACATGTTTCTGAATTTTGTACTGAGTTATTTGCCCCACGGAATTATTGGGCTGTTGTTGGCAGTCATGTTTTCAGCGGCCATGGGTTCGATGGCCGGAGAGTTAAATGCGTTGGCCTCAACAACTACCGTTGATATCTACAAACGCTCCTTTAAGCCGGAAGCAAGCCCCTTGCATTACCTGCATGCCTCCCGATTTTTCACCATCCTGTGGGCATTGATTGCGATGGTTTTTGCGATGCTGGCCAACCAGGCTGAGAACCTGATCCAGTTCGTGAACATAGTCGGATCGCTGTTCTATGGAACGATCCTGGGCATCTTTCTGGTTGCCTTCTACATCAAGTCGGTTCGAAGCAACGCAATATTTGTGGCCGCATTAATCGGTGAGTCAGCCGTGTTGATTTGCTACTTTTTCTATTACGAGGAAATTGCCTTTCTCTACTACAACATCATCGGTTGTGTTGTGGTGGTGGTGATATCCTGGCTGCTGAAGTTTCTGGATACGCAACCAATAAAAAAGGCAGCGGATTAATCCACTGCCTTTCCCTTCTTCTCAATTTCGAATTACTTCAACGATTTCTGAAGTTCTTCGTTCATCATTTGATAGTCTCGATTGTTTGCCTTTTTAGCAGCTTCCATGGATGCAGCACTGGTAGCCATCGCTCCGGCCTTGTCGCCAAGACCTTTTTGGATTCTTGCTTTTTGATACAAGATCCAGAAGGCAGAGGGATTGGCTTCAACGGCTTTGTTAATCCACGTCAATGCCTGGTTTAGATCCTTACCGTTTTCAAGGTAGTAAACAGCCGCGTTGAAATAATTATTGGGATTTACCTTCGTGGCAGCTTCGATGGACTTCATCACTTTAGCATCATAATCCACTGCGATGGTAAACTTGACGGAAGTGTTTTCCCAGGCAATTTGAATTTTAGCGGTTTTGTTATCTGCAGCGATATCTCCAATCTGCACCGTGAATGTCTCTACCCGTTCCGTTAGTTTCTCAGACTTAACTTTAAAATTGGCGGCTTCTTTTGATTTATCGTAGCCATCCGTATTGCCTCCTAAACTGATATCCTTATACAACGATACGGTCCATTCGGTGGCACCGGGCCAGGTGAAGATCAGGTATTCGCCTTTTGGAACGGCAATGCCTTCCACCTTAACATCATCCGAAAAGGTGATTTTGGTTCCGGCATTGGCTGCTGTTCTCCAGATTTTTCCATACGGCACAACCACATTGGCAGCATCCCCGAATATTTTCCGGCCTTTCGCACTGGGGCGCGAGTAATCAATTTTTACATCGGTTAAGCCAACCACAGTCGTGGTGGAGGCAGCCGGACTGGCCTGGGGTGTTTGCACTTGCGCGGTGGCGGTTAATCCCACCGCCAGGAGAGCAATTACGAGTAAGTTCTTCATGGTAGTTTTTAAATTTAAGGTTGTAAAAATAGAACCAATTAAACCATCATAAAACTACTAGTTAAGTAGACTAATGAATGTACTTCCCGAATCGTTTTATGTAAGAAGTGACGTTACCCGTATCGCAAAAGACTTGGTAGGAAAAGTTCTTGTAAGCACAATTAATGGTCAGACTACCAGTGGTTTAATTGTGGAAACAGAGGCCTACTCATATCGGGAACGAGGATGTCATGCTTTCAATAGCCGGATGACGAACCGCAATCAGGTGATGTTTGGTGCCGGTGGTCATGCTTATGTCTACCTATGTTACGGTGTTCACCACCTGTTTAATGTGGTGACCAACGTACCAGGCAAAGCCGAAGCCGTACTCATTCGCGCCCTGCAACCACTGAAGGGGGAACCGGTGATGATGACCCGAATGAAAGCCTTCAATCAGAGTCGAATAACTTCGGGTCCGGGTAAACTAACGAAAGCGCTGGGCATTGACAGAACCTTCAATGGCGCAAATCTGAGAACTTCTGAACTTTGGATTGAAATGGGCGAGAAGCTTCCGTTGAAATCCATTGTGGCAACAACTCGCATTGGCATTGATTATGCTGGTAAAGATGCCCGATTACCCTGGCGGTTTTATTGGCATGGTAATGAATGGATAAGTCGACCCTAATATTTCTATTTTTGAGAATGAGATTTACTTTTCTGTTCCTATTTGTTAGTTCGTTCGCCTTATCGCAAACCAACCCGTTCGCCCTCGTCAACTCTCCCTACGATGAGCAAAATCCGGTCATCAGCCCGGATGGGAAATCCCTCTACCTTACCATTGCCAATCATCCGCAAAATGTGGGCGGATTAAAAGATCCAGGTGATATCTGGATTTCTATATGGACGGAGGGCGGTTGGTCTGCTCCCGTTCATGGCGGAAGTGTATTAAATAACCGGAACTTGAACGGAGTCGTGGGCTTTAGTACCAATGGGGATGAGATGTATTTACTTAACCATTATGCAAAAGGGGAAGGAGCAGTGAAAACACAAGGAATTTCCGTTTCCATGCGCTCCGGTACGGGGTGGACCACTCCCCGCAATATTTCAATTCCCTATTTCCTCAACCGGTCTTCCTCCTTCAGCGGGTATTTACATTATGAGTTGCAGGCTTTTGTCTTTGCAGCAGAAGCTTATAATACCATGGGATCGGAAGATCTTTATGTAACCTTTAATGCGGAAGGTCGATGGGCCGAACCCATCAATCTTGGCAACATTGTGAACACACCTTTTCAGGAGATGAGTCCCAGCCTCAGTGCAGATGGACTTAAATTATACTTTGCTTCGAATGGAAGACGCAGCGGGCTGGGAAGTTTTGACCTTTATGTAAGCGAACGATTGGATGATACGTGGAGGAATTGGTCAACACCCATCAACCTGGGACCGCAACTAAATTCGGAAGGGCGCGAACTGTTTGTCAGAAATTATGAGGATCAGGGGTTACTTCTGTACACCTCCACCCGGAACAGCGATGGCTATGGCGATATTCGTTTTTACAAGGATAGCCTTCATACTCCCTTCACTGTCGATACCGTTGTGAAAATGATTCCCCTTAAGCGCGACAGCATCGTATCGGATCGAACCGTCCGATTAAAGGGGCGAGTCAGTAATTCAAAGTCCAACATGGGCGTTGTCAATGCAAGAATTACTTTCCGGGCCGATTCCGTTTGGATTGCTGCAAGCAACCAGGCTGGCGACTATGAGATTTTGATTCCCAGCACGCAGGTATATTCTATTGAAGTGGAAGCGAAGGGCCATGTAAGTCTATCCGAGAAGCTGGATATACACACCTTCGAAATGCAAACGCTCGAAATGAATTTTAAACTGCAGCCAATCGAGGTGGGCGCAGTGGTAAGTTTGAAAAGTGTTCTTTTTGAAATTGGCACCACCAACCTCCTGGAGGAATCGTATGATCAACTCAATGTGGTAGTTGATTTCCTGCAGGCCAATCCGAAGGTAGAGATCGAATTGGAAGGACATACCGACAACCGGGGCGATCGGGTTAAGAATCAACTGTTGTCGCAACAACGGGTGGATAAAATTAAATCGTATCTGGTGTCGAAGGGAATAAGTGCCAGGCGCATCCGGGGTAAAGGCTATGGCGGTTCGCGCCCGATTGCAACCAACGATACGGAAGAAGCGCGGAGGCTTAATCGGAGAGTTGAGTTCCGGATTGTAAAAGATTAAAGTCCTCAAGGGTAGGTAGGAAAATAAAAGAGCCCCGTCTTTCGACAGGGCTCTTCTTAGCAAGCAATTCAAACAATTACTTGGCGTTCTTTCCGACCAATTTAGCCAAGTCAAACATCGACACTTGTCCTTTGCCTCCGAAAACTACTTTGAGTTTGTCATCAGCATTGATCATGCGTCTGTTCTTTTGATCTTGCAAGCCGTTCTTCTTAATGTACACCCACAACTTCTTGATGATTTCAGTGCGAGGTACAGGCTTGCTACCAATCACCGCGGCTAATGCCGGGCTAGGAGTGAGTGCTACCATGAAGGCTGCATTGGGCTTGCGAGCCGACTTCTTCTTTGCGGCTTTCTTCGCCACCTTCTTGGCTGACTTCTTCACAGCCTTCTTGGCTGTTTTCTTTGCTGCTTTCTTAGCTTTTTTTGCCATAGCAATTAATAGTGTTTAGTGGTTTCTCCGGAGTAGTTTGTAGATGTCCGGAATTGGGCTCAAATGTAACAAGTTATCTGAATATATTATGCTAATGTTATCAATTTCCCATAGGAGAAATTGTATAAATTCATTGTTGATAACGGATCACCAAACTGCTCATGAAACGAATTCATGCTCTTGAATGGGAAGATTTAAGATGGTTTCCGAATGCCTGGCGCGACTATGGTACCGACTACCTGCAGTTCATTGCCAACCGGTTTAAGATCTATCAACCGATCATTCCGGTACTCGAGCGCGGGCTTGCTTGCACGGGTAACACGTGGCTCGATTGTGCATCGGGTGGCGGGGGCGGATTGATCCATCTGGTTAAGCAACTCACCGCACAACATCCGAATCTCTCCATCATCCTCTCTGATTATTATCCAAACATGCAGGCTTTTGAGCGAACTAAAAGACTAAGTGAAGGGATAGTTAACTATGAAAATCAATCAGTTAATGCCTTGAATGTTCCACCGCATTTGCGCAGTAGATTCCGAACACTGTTTGGAGCGTTTCATCATTTCAACGTGGAAGATGCCAGGCGGCTCCTTCAACATGCCGTAGACGACAGGAAACCAATTGCCCTCTTCGAGCCACTCAGCAGAAACGTACCCAGCGTATTCTCCATGCTTTTTGTGCCGATCAATGTGTGGCTGTTAACCCCTTTTATCCGCCCGGTCCGATGGCCGGTCTTGCCCTTCATTTACCTGCTGCCCCTCATTCCATTGTATATTCTTTGGGATGGCATTGCATCCATTTTGAGGATGTACTCAGAAAAAGAATTACAGGCTCTTGTCGAGAGCCTGGAAAACTCCTCCGACTTTTCCTGGACAATCGGAAAGAAAGGGGATGGCCCCATGAAGATTACGTACCTGCTTGGGCTTCCCCGGCAGGATTAATATCCACTTGCTCCATCATCGCCACGGGAGTCAGCCCCGGCTTCCAGCCTTCCATCGGGTAAAACAAGAATGGCATCAACGCGACCAATAGACCTGCGCGGAGTGATGGTATGACCCATGCTTACTAATTTCAGGCTATCCTCCTTTATCAAGGCTCCGGTTTCCGGAATGATGGCATCGGGTAACCATTGAGCGTGGATCCGCTTCGCATTCACTGCTTCCTGCATGCCCATCTCATGTTCCACAACATTCAGAATAACTTGAAAGACGGAGGTAATAATAGTGGAGCCACCGGGCGTCCCAACCACCATAAACAACCTACCATCTTTTTCAAGGATGGTTGGGGTCATGGCACTGAGCATGCGTTTGTTGGGTTCAATCTTGTTGGCTTCCGCACCCACTACACCAAACATGTTGGGCACACCGGGCTTGGCACTGAAATCATCCATCTCGTTATTTAAGAAGAACCCTGCTCCAGGTACCACTACGTGCGAACCAAACCACCCGTTGAGAGTCGTAGTTACAGCCACGGCATTGCCTTGCGGATCGACAATGGAAAAATGCGTAGTCTCCTCAGATTCATAACCGACAATGTCACCGGCCTTCACTTCTTCACTTGGGGTTGCCCGGGTCGGATCAAACGTGCTCATTCGCTCATCGTTGTATTGATCATCTATTAATTGCTTAATGGGTACCTTGTAAAAATCAGGATCGCCTAAATAAATCGAGCGATCGGCATATACCCTGCGCTCCGCTTCCGTCATCAGGTGAATGGTCTTCACCGTATTGAAACCCCAGTCCTTAACGGGATAGGGTTCTACCGACTTCAAAAGTTGTACCAGGCACACCCCTCCACTGGAAGAAGGTGGCATCGAAATAATTTTATACTCTTTGTAATTGGCAATGATGGGATCACGCCAAACCGAAGCATAGTTTTTAAGATCCTCCAAGGTGATCAAACCTTTCCCGCGTTGCATTTCTGCCACCAGATGTTCTGCGGTGATGCCTTCATAGAAACCGGCCCGGCCCTGATCGCGAATTAACTCCAGGGTATGTCCTAATTCCGTCCACTTGATCGAGTCGCCCGCCTTCCATAAATCGCGAATTAAGAAGTTGGGCGTTACAGTATTGTACTTGATCAGGTCCTCTTTCATTTCATTAAACCAGGTCGCTTCTCTTTCGGATAACGTAAACCCGTTCAGCGCAAGATCAATAGCCGGTTGCACCAGGTCATTCCAGGGAAGCGTACCGTATTTTTTGTGCGCAGCAACCATACCATCTACAGAGCCGGGCACTCCAGAGGCGAGGTGTCCTTGTGTACTTAAGTCCGGTATTACATTCCCCGCAGAATCCAAATACATATCTGTTGTGGCTGCTGCCGGTGCTTTCTCCCGGAAATCCAGTGCAGCAGTGCTGCCATCCTTCATCCGGATTACCATGAATCCACCACCCCCAATGTTGCCCGCTGCCGGAAACACTACTGCCAATGCAAAGTGGGTGGCAATGGCAGCATCAATCGCATTGCCACCGCGCTTCATAATGTCGGTGCCCACCTGCGAGGCGAGCGCATGGGCCGAGACCACCATGGCAGAGTCGGTCACCAAACCGATGACTTTCTCTTGCCTGGAAGTTTGACAAGCAAGGACTGTAGCGGCCAACAAAAGAACAAAGAAGCGCTTCATGGAGTAGGAGGTTGGTTATGTGGGCTTAAATGTATTACTTCCGAGCGAAGAATGCCATGAGCCTTAGAAAAGAAAAAGCAGCCCGGTTGAAGCTGAGTGTCTTGGACCACACCCTCCGGCTGATCGGGAAAAAATCATTTGATGATTTGTATGTAGAGGAGATTTGTGCCAAAGTAAAAATCTCAAAAGTTACCCTGTTTAAATACTTCCCTCAGAAAGAAGATATTCTTCTCTATTATTTCCGGATCTGGTGTTTACGGAGGGCAGTCGATTTTCGGGATAAACCCCGCGAGGGAGTGGCTGGTATCACCTTTTTGTTTGATAAGCTTGCCGAAGATTGCGAGTCACACCCGGGCATTATTCTGAGCTTGTTTGCTTACCTGGCCGATCTTAAACGCCCCCCCAAACCATTTCCGGTGAAGGTGGAAGAGAAAAAGTTTCTCTTTCCGGATGAAAAGGAAATTCATCTGGTCGAAATTCAATCGCTGGATCAGATGTTCGAGAAACTGGCGCTCGAAGCCATCTTTAAAAAGGAAATAACCAAGACCGCGTCTACCCGCGATCTCACCAACCTCTTAAGTGCAATCTTTTATGGATCGGTGGTGACCGCTCACAACCAACAACTCAGCCCGGTAAAAATCTACTTCCGGAGGAATATTGAATTGGTATTGAAAGGACTAGCTTAATACACAAACCGTTAATCTGGCTATTTCATTCGCACCAACTTGGTGCGCTTGCGTTCAACCAAATGAATATGACGGGCTCCGATGGGGATGTCAATAAGATAACGATTTCCACGGGCCCACACTTTATGGGTTTTTGGTTTTACCACGCGCTGGCCTGACGAACCGCACGCCATTACAAGGGCACCTAAGAAAAAGAAGAGTACGACCTGTTTCATTACTGACTATCGAACATTAAAAATAGCTTTTTATTTTATTTGCTTGCGAGTAACTTACAAATCCATTCGATATGAAGACTTTCGAAACCCTTTCCGAGGCAATGGCCGACTTGAAAAAACGCGGTTATATCCACGACTTCAATCTGCATCCGCATTGGATCGAATGTCCACCTTTAAACATACAATTGAAGCCCACGGAATTTCATGTGGATGAAGTGCATCGGTTTGAAGGGATGACCAATCCCGATGACAGCTCGATCTTAATGGCGATCCAATCAACCTCCGGGATTAAGGGTATTTTAGTGGATGCCTATGGCGTCTATACAGAATCATTAAGTCCTGAAATGATCAAGCGCTTAACCATCGACTCAAGGACTTCGCATTAATCTAGAAAGGATGCGATTCCTCCTGATCTCCCTTTTTTGTTGGATGGCTTTGGGTTCGCAGGGGCAACCCCGGTTGAATAACCTGGTGGTATCCGGTAATCGGATCTCGAAAGTGGTGGTTAGTAATCAGGAGTATAAGTTTGACAGGCCAATCGTAACGTTTGAAATCAATCAGAAAGAATTTGCATCGGATTCAAATGCGCCTCTGGCGATCACGTTCAATTACTCCATCACAGCAAGCGGGTTGACGGGTGCCCTTGCTTTTACGAACACTTCCAGCGATACTGTATCGCTAGCCAACGTTGTACCCTGGGGGCGTGAGTTCAATGAGGTCTACCTTACAGGGTTGGGAAATCACCGACTTTCACGCACCCATTTATTTTTACCGGGCAAACAGCCAGTTAATGTAATAGTTCCCGACAATGCGTGGGAGTTGGGCTATACCGGGGTGAAGGTGAATGACCAACACAGATTATTCGCACTGGTAAGGCGGGATCTGACTTCGCTCAAAAAAGCAATCCGCAGGCGATTCGAAACGCTCCTGGCACCAGGTGGATCAGTGGTCTACAACTTCTATTCAAATGTCTATACGGGCGTATGGCAAAATGGATTGCGGGACGCCTTTCAACGGAATTACCTCTATGATGTAAACCCGTTTGATGAAACGCTTTTTAAACGGCCTGACCTGGCCTGGATCAGAAGCGCCTACGTGATGCATCTGATGATGGCCTGGGACAAGGACTTTTATGACCAGAATGGAGGTATTAACATTCACGAGTTTATCAAAGCCGGTAAATCACTCTACGGTGGCGATGATGTGATTTGCCTTTGGCCTACCTGGCCCACGTTGGGGGTAGATCAACGCAATCAATTTGATTTATATCGCGATTTACCAGGGGGTCTGAAGTCCTTACGGAACATAGCAGATTCTCTTAGAAGCCAGGGTACTAAATTCTTTGTTGCCTACAATCCCTGGGATGAAAGTACCCGGGCCGAAGGACATTTGCAGGGGTTGGCCGACTTGATCAAAGCCACTTCTGCGGATGGGGTGGTGTTGGATACGAAAGGTGAATCCAGTAAGGAATTGCAGCAGGCTGCCGATCAGGTTAAGCCTGGGGTGGTGATGTACAGCGAGGGTATGGCCGTACCGAAGGACATGCCTGGAATTATCAGCGGGCGTGTGCACAATGCCTTGTACTATCCACCGCTGCTCAACCTGAACAAGTTTATCAGGCCCGACTTTGCCATTTTCCGTGTAGCCGAAGTGTACAAGGAGCCTATACAACGGGAATATGCGGTGGCGTTCTTCAATGGGTATGGAACCGAGGTCAATCAATTTGCTCCCGGCCACCCAGAGTGGGAAGAGGCTCAATACCGATATCTCGGTAAAACCACCCGCATCCTGCGAGAAAACAGTTCCGCATTTAACCAGCCCTATCTACCCTTACTGCCAATCAGTAAGGATAGTGTTTGGGTAAACCGATGGATTGATCCCGAACGGAAAAAGGAAGTGTATACTATTTTAAGTATGAAGCCTGAAGGATTGCATGTGCCCTTGTTTGAAGGTGAGCTTTCCGAACAAACGCATTGGATTGATTTGTGGAAGCACGAAGAAGTGGTTTTTAAAATGCAGGGTGATAAGGCACATGCAGTTGTTAACATCGATGGCTTTGATGCCCGCAACCTGGGTACGAATAATGAGGGGGAGGTTTCCTGTCTAGCCCGATTTGAGAAAAGACTGAACGCGCAGATCACGGGTGATAAAATTACCGGATCATCGAAGGGGATGTCGGTAAAACTCTGGAAGGGAAATCCCGCCTATGATAAAACGCCTCTTTGGGTTCCGGCAACGGAACGATTTGAAATCTCCATTGCCCAACAACTTGCCCATTACGAAGGAAAAATTGTTGTACAGGCATTTCAGCAAGATGAATTGGTAGACGAACAGATCTTGTTTCTCAAACCCGGCATACCACGCTTGATCAGCAGGTCGGCAAAGACGGCAGTTGTTAACAAGCTGCCGCAGGAAATGGTGTTGATCGCAGGCGGCTCATTCAAGGTTCGCTACACGCAAGGGGATGAATTCATTCCTTATCCGAAGCAGCAGGAAGGGGAAGCGATTCAAATGCATTCCTTTGCCATGGATCGCTATCCGGTTACGAATCGAGACTTTAAACGCTTTTTAGAAAGCAGCAAGTATCAACCGGTTGATTCAGCCAATTTCCTGAAGCATTGGAACAACGGAACCTTTCCGGCCGGACAGGAGAATTTTCCGGTTACCTACGTTGCTTATGAAGATGCACAAGCCTATGCCGCCTGGGCCGGCAAGCGATTGCCAACGGAATTGGAGTGGCAGTATGCCGCACAAACTTCAAAAGGGAACGAATGGCCCTGGAGGCAAACCAAACCGGTAATCCGCGAAGAAACCTATGTTACCGAAACCCTCACCGTAAAGAATATTAAAGGGATTGATCCACAACAGGCCAACCTTGGCGATGGGAAATTGTATCCGGTCGGCAAATATAAAAAGGGCGTCAATCCAAACGGGCTGTATGATCTGTCGGGATGTGTATGGCAACTGACCAATGATGTTTACGAAAGTGGCAGCTATCGGTATCTCATTATGAAGGGTGGTAGCTACTTTAAGCCGTCTTCCAGTTGGTGGTACGTACAGGGTGGGCCGCGCGAGTTACACTACCGGCAATTTCTACTGCGGGTTTCACCAGGGTTTGAGCGCAATGCCACGGTTGGGTTTCGGTGTGTGAAAGATGTAAATTGAAATCAAAATTTTATATGCTATGAAACATTCTCGCAGATCCTTCATTAAAACATCTTCCAAGGTAATGGCAGCGGCAGGCATCTCTACGGCATTGCCCTGGCAATCGATAGCGCTGTCTAAGAGTCTCATTTCGGCCAATGATAAAATCAATGTGGGCGTGATTGGCGTCAACGGCATGGGCTGGTCCGACCTGACCTCCTTCATGAAAATTCCGGAAGCGAATGTCGTGGGGCTGTGCGATGTGGATGATAACGTGTTGAACTTCCGCAAGTATGAACTGGCAAAAAACGGGATCCAGACAAAGACCTATGCCGACTACCGCAAGCTGCTGGAGAATAAAGACATTGATGTGGTGATTATTGGAACCCCGGACCACTGGCATTGTTTGCAGATGGTAGAAGCCTGTGAGGCCGGCAAGGATGTGTATGTCGAAAAGCCAATCGGCAATTCGATCGAAGAATGTAACGTAATGGTGGCGGCTCAGAAGAAATACAATCGGGCGGTGCAGGTAGGGCAGTGGCAACGGAGTATGCCGCATTTTGTAGATGCATTGAATTTTATTCGTTCCGGTAAGCTTGGAAAGATACGCACCGTAAAAGCCTGGGCCTATCAGGGCTGGATGCGCAACATTGAAGTGAAGCCGGATGGTCCGGTGCCAGCCGGAGTAGATTACAATATGTGGTTAGGACCTGCTCCAAAACGTGCATTTAATCCTAATCGTTTTCATTTTCAGTTCCGGTGGTTCTGGGATTATGCCGGGGGGTTGATGACCGATTGGGGTGTGCACCTGATTGACTATGCATTGCTGGGCATGGATGCTTCTTTTCCAAAATCCGCGGTAGCATTGGGGGGCAAGTATGCCTATCCGGATGGCGCACATGAAACGCCCGACACACTGGCTACCGTGTATGAGTTTGATGGCTACAATATGTTGTGGGAACATGCGCAGAGCATCAGCAACGGAAACTATGGTAAGGATCATGGCATCTCTTACATCGGCAACAACGGAACCCTGGTGCTGTGGCGCGGGGGCTGGGAGGTAATCCCGGACGAAAGACGAATGGAAGCCGTTCCGGTTCAACCCAACAAAGGATCCGGTTTGGATTTGCACACCGTTAATTTTGTACAAGCCGTAAAGAGTCGCGACTTCACGAAACTCACCTGCCCGATTCAGGCCGGTGCTCACGTAGCCTTGGTATGTCAGATGGGGAACATCTCGTACAAGACTGGAAGCAAAGTAAGCTGGGATGCTGCTAAAGGAAAGTTCAACGAAGAGAAGGCCAATGGATTAATGGCAGCGAAATACAGTAATGGATACAAGGTGCCGAAAGTATAAAAGCATAAATAATTTCATCGTTTTTTGCATTCCTAGCCGGTAGCGCTATATTTGCAGCCTGTTTTTAAAGGACCGGTAGTTCAGCTGGTTAGAATGCCTGCCTGTCACGCAGGAGGTCGCGGGTTCGAGTCCCGTCCGGTCCGCGAAATTAACCCCAATTCGACACGATTTGGGGTTTTTTGTTTCCATTTGGAGAGTTCCGGGGTGTGACTGTTTCTTCGTAGAGCTATTCCTTTCGAGAATACTGCAAATGGTAAACGTTGACTTCAAATATGCGCGAGATCCGAGGCAGTGACTACCTTGGAAATGGGCGCCATATTGAAGTTCCAACTTTCCTTAATCTAAGTAAGATTTTTGTGTACTATGTCAAAAAGCAATTGATCGAATGTGAGCCTGGTGACTTATTTTTAAAGGCATGTTTAGCCTTTAAATTTTATCATTCCTTATGAAGTATACCTTATTAATTCTATGTACAATTTTTTCCATGACCCTGGCAACAGGTCAGGCCACATGGCGTAAAGGCACAATAACAAAAAATGATGGCACCGAATTAACCGGTGAGATCAACGATAAGGAATGGTCGGTGAATCCAAAGGAGATCGAGTTTCGTGAGAATGGGGGGACTGTCCAGAAGTATACCGTACATCAGATTAAGAATTTTTCCACGGCCCGTCCGGCCCGGTATGAAGCCTTTGCTATTGAATATGATGGTGAAGACCAGAACGTAAATAGGCTTTCAACTAACCGAAGTCCTTTAACCCTCAGTAAAGACACCTTGTTTCTTCGGGTGATTGTCCACGCACCGGTTGGTCTTTTTGAATTTGTTGATGCCAATGGGCGTATTCATTACTTCACCAACCAGCAACAAGGTGTGGAAGAACTCTTGAACCGTAAGTATAAAGACGCCACCAACAGTAGCCTGGTAGGAGTGAACGAAAAATTCAAGCAGCAATTGCTGTTGAAAGCCGGCAATTGCCCCGAGTTACATTCCACCATCAAGCAACTTAAGTACAGCGAAGGGGCGCTGCAAAGTCTGGTAACAAAAATAAATAAATGCAATGGCCATGAAGTTCAGCCTTCCTGGGAAGGAGAAATTGTTACCAAAAAACCCAATCTCGGTATTGTAGCGCAAGTGTTCCTCACCAATCCTGAGTATACATTTATGGTATCCGACTTTAACGAAATTAATTTTGGAGGCGGAATCTTCTATGAAATCTACAGCAAAAAGAAGCCGAACCGGATCTCCTTGTACAATGAATTACTATTTAAACAAGTGAATCAGGAGGGAGTTTCTGTTTTCGGTTCTCCTGCCACAATCAAATTCAGCCGAATTAAAATGATTAACTCGTATCGATTCAGTTACCCGGACAAACGGGATGGTCGGTTATACTGGGGAATCGGAATTGGCACGGGCGTTCGATTCAATACGACCGTTAACGATAGAGAGAGTATTGCGGGGTATCCCGATTTCAGTAATTCTGAGTTTGAACTTGGCGTGATGGTAAATGGTGGTAAAACGTTTGCCCTATCAAAATCCTTCAAGATTAACGCTGAGTTGCGCTATGAGATAGAGCAAAGTCCTTTTGGTTCGTCAGAATTTGTTGGTGCTCATAATCTGGGGGTTTGCATTGGTTTTGTGTTGAAGTAGTACGCTGTATATGGGATTCATTTTTCCTATGGGGGAATTACCTAAAAGCAATTAATCTCAATTAAAAAACAATGTTTCGATTCGTTATTGTTGTTTTAGGGGCTGCTACATGGTGGCTATTGAATGGCGGAAAAAATAAATTTGATACCGAAATGAGCAGGTCATCAGATTTTGATCTTTAGGAGTTACGTAATGTAATCACAGGAGTGTTGGTATTTATAATATTCCTTTATCTTTTGTCAAAAGTACTTTGACCCCCTTATTTAGCGCGCGTTTGTAACTCTTATCTAGCCCCTTGTTGGCCCAGTTTGTAACTTATCTAGCGCGCGTTTGTAACGCGTGCCGCTCTCTCTTTATTTAGTGGGCTCTACAATTTAGCACGTGTTTGTAACGCATACCGCTCTCTATTCATTTAGTGGGCTTAGTTGGGTGTTTTTAACCCCAGTTTGTAACGCTCTTATCTAGCGCGCGTTTGTAACGCGTGCCTTCTCCATTCCTTTTGCCCTGACCAATTTGTAACCCGCAAACAGACCAGCTATTTTTAGCACATGTCAGAGAAGTACAAGTTTGATGATCCTGCCGGAATGTATTTTGTAACCATGACAACGGTGGGTTGGGTGGATTTATTTACGCGACCCGAACTGAAGCACGTAATTGTTGATTCATTGAGATATTGCCAGAAGGAGAAGGGATTGGTGATCCATGCCTGGTGTTTGATGCCCAGTCATCTACATCTTATCATAAGCTCAGAAAGCAGCTTATCAGGAATCCTGCGGGATTTTAAGAAGCATACCTCAAAGGAACTGGTGAATACCATAAAGCGTATTCACGAAAGCAGAAGAGGGTGGATCCTAGACTTATTCAGTGACGTAGCAGATCATCTAAAGCGCATCAAGAATTACAAAGTTTGGCAAGATGGTAACCATCCAGAAATACTTACGTCAGCAAAGGTTACGAGGCAGATATTGAACTACCTTCATGATAATCCGGTGAAGGATGAAATTGTAGATGAGCCTGAAGAGTATTTGTTTAGTTCAGCATGCGACTATTACTCCAACAAGAAGGGATATTTAGAGGTTGATAAAATAGAGTAGCGGCACGGACAAAGTTGGGGGCACGCGTTACAAACGCGCGCTAAGGCTGATGACACGAATTAAGTAGGGGGCACGCGTTACAAACGCGCGCTAAGGCTGGTGACACGAATTAAGTAGAGGGCACGCGTTGCAAACGCGCGCTAAGTCTGGGGGTGAATAGAATAGAGGCATGAATTACGTAGGGTGCACGCGTTACAAACGCGCGCTAATTTCGGCAGATAAAGTTAGGGGCAAACTTTTGTCTAACTTCACGGTTAAGAAACACAAAGATTATTATGTTCCTAAAGCTCTATGCTATCGCCTTGCCGGTGTTCTTTGCTATCGACATGCTGTGGTTGGGTTTGCTGGCCCGTACGTTTTATCAAAATCAGATCGGCTTTTTAATGAAGTCCCCGGTAAACTGGGTGGCCGCCATCATTTTCTATTTGTTGTTTCTCGTGGGCCTGGTAGTATTTGTGATTGAGCCGGCTATGGAAAAAAAGGACTGGCTGCTGGCGTTGGGTAAAGGCGCATTGTTTGGATTGATCACTTATGCCACGTATGACCTGACGAATCTGGCTACACTCAAAGACTGGCCCATAACCGTGGTGTGGGTGGATATGATTTGGGGTACCGTGCTGGCGGCCAGTGTAAGCATCATTACTTTTTTTATTGCACTTAAGTGGCTAGCCTGAATGCCTATCTCTGGCTGGCCATCGCACTCTTCGCTTGGGTGGTAGGGTGGTATGCGATTGCTATTCTTAAAAGGCGCAATGATGTTGCCGATGTAGCGTGGGGTCTGGGCTTTGTCTTGCTCGCCTGGCTTGCTTTTTATCGAGGTGGTGGCAACGATCGCGCCTGGGTGGTAAATGCACTGATTACTGTTTGGGGGTTGCGATTGGCCTGGCACATACAGGTGCGGAATCACGGCAAGCCGGAAGATTTTCGCTATGCCCACTGGCGTAAGGAGTGGAAACATTTTTACGTCCGCAGCTTTCTGCAAGTGTTTCTCTTACAGGGATTCTTTCTTTACGTAATTGCCTGGCCGGTGTTGCTCATCAACCTGACGGTGCCCACGCCCCTGGGTTGGCTGGATTATGCAGGCATTGGGATCTGGCTGGTTGGTTTTTCTTTCGAAGCGATAGGCGACTACCAGTTGAAGCTGTTTAAAAAGAATCCGGCCAACCGTGGAAAGATTATCACCACCGGGTTGTGGCGTTACACACGGCACCCTAACTATTTTGGTGATGCCGTGCAATGGTGGGGAGTTTTTACAATGGCGTGTACGCTGCCCTCAGGCTGGATGACGCTTATCAGTCCGGTTTTGATGACCTATTTATTGCGGTATGTTTCGGGTGTGCCGATGTTAGAGCGCAAATATGAAGGCCATTCCGAGTTTGAGGCCTACAAAAGAGAGACAAGTGTGTTCTTTCCGTTACCACCGAAAAGTTGAACGCAGTCACTCCTGATGAAGCCGGGAAAGCCAGGTGGCAGAGGTTTCTTTTGTAAAAAATAAACCGTCAGAATAGGTCCAATAACTGCAACGAAGACGAAGAAAGACCAGACCTATCAGCTAATGCCCGCCAAAACAAAGCCCAACCAGTCTGGCTGAAAATGCTCCAATTCCAAGTTCTAAGTGCCTGATAACAAGATTCCTTCATAAAAGCCATTCAATAGGGACGAATTTCTGAATTCACGGAAAGGAGGCCTTTCTTACATCAAACATCCCGATTACAAAATTCTCTTAATTTTGTGGT
>CAZAUN010000017.1:0-5377 GCA_964488465.1 uncultured Ohtaekwangia sp.
AAGTTGAACTTATTTTCTCAACTTTCAAATGGCCGAACTTCAGGGGAGCTTACATCGTTCTCAATTTTTAGAATTTTATCAATGTCGATTTTCACTTGACTTTTGGTATTTGTCTGTCCACAAGCACTAATAGCTGTCGCGGTAATTAAAATTGTCAGTGTACTTTTTACGTAGCTCATGTGTCGTTACAAAATGCCCCACAACGTGAGTGCATGAGCCGTAGCGGGGTCTAGGAGGACTTGGCAATGAAGCGAAGCGGAATGCCAAGGCCGACCTGCTGCGACTTGTCCCACATGATAAATTTAAATAATGAAACCGAAACTACAACTCGACACTGAACCCCCGCTATGGCTTATGCACAGTGTTGTGGGGCGTTATTCTTCTCCGAGTTCACTAATCAAAACTCCATCCAGGTCGCTCTTCTTAATCCACAGGTCCACTGTTCTTGAATACAGCTGCTTCCATTTTCCATTTCCTTTTTTCTTATCGAGTTCCACTGTCAAGCGGAATGAGATTGAATCATGGCTAATCTCTTTAACCTGAGAATTGGGAATGGTCAAATAGTGTTCTTTTTTATATGTCGTAGATTCTAAGCGTTCTGCAGGAAAATAATAGTAGTCCACCCCAAGTCCCTTTTTTTCAATGAATTCAATTCTTTCGTTACCAATTGTCAGGTAGACGGTGTCACCCGTCCAACTAGTGCCAGTCGGTCTTGCAGTTCTTAGCCATGGATAAGCTGTCGGTACTCGTCCGTTATTTTTTGTTCTGCCCTTAAAGTCGAGTTTCACATCTTGTCCGGATGAAACAATAGAGATGGAGTCAATGGGTATGTACCGTACGGGGGCTCTTTGTCCGTTTACACTACTAGCAGTCAATATTGTCAACAGTAATAAATAGGTTCTCATCTGTCCAGAATAATGCCCCACAACGACCTGTGTTTATGACGGATGCGGGTTTCGTAGCCGCGTCCTATCCACATGGCCGAAACGAAATATAAAAACTAAACTTCATATTTACACTTCCCCAGCAGCTGGCATAAACATAATGTTGGCAGTAGTTTTTTACGACTCAATCTGTCCAAGTGAATAACAGTCGCCCGAGTCGAAACCCGCCCCTAACCAAAGTGTCTGACGAGACTTAGTAAAGAGTCCGGTCTTAAATGTTAAACTTTTGATACTGTCCTTGGAGTTAATAATCATCAAATTCAATAGTCCATTAAATATTACAACTTCAATTGCACCTTTGTTGTCAAGTTCGTCAGGTAAGTTTGAGTCAATTATAGAAAAGTCCGTTAGGTTAATGTACGAACCGCCTTGATAGTCTACAGAAGATGCCCATTCTGGATCTTCATCAGGAGAATATTTGCTTCCTGTAATATGAATTGACGTCAATTGGGTCTCATTGTCAGAAAGTGTTACAAGTCCGAAGTATATACTTTTAATGTTATCTGAGACTTTATTTTTAGATAAGATGTTTTTGATACTCTCTTGAAACTCTTTAGTCAGTCTATTAATGTCAATTTTGTCAACAAGGGAAATACTAAAGTTATTCTTTAAAAAATCATTTAATTCTCGAACGCCAAAGTCCAAAGTTTTCTTATCTGCAATTTGTCCTTCTAAAAGTCCGACAATTAATCCGTAGTCCATTCTATTTTAAAAAATTACTGCCAACGTTGGTGTATAAGGCGTGGCGGTTATCGAAGCCGCGTCCTATCCACGGGTGTAAACGAAATTAAGAAAATACTTTTAATACCTTGATGCCCACCGCCATGACTTATACATTTTGTTGGCAGCCGTTCATTTTACTCTTCGCCAAGACACATTTGTCTTATTGAGTCCAAATTGTTTCTGAATTTAACTAGGTAGTCATAGTCCTCACATGCAACTTGTTCATATGAATTATCATATAGTCCATAATTTATTCTCTCAACTAGTCCTGGAAAACCCTCATTTATTTTTACTACTGTGTCACTTACCTTACCAAGTTTTATAGATTGGGAGTGTAAGAATATTTTACTGCTCAATGGAATGCCAACCATTGCTATTTCTTTAATGTCTGGGTTAAAATATGTATTTATCTTTTCTCTTCGCCTGATTGCAGATGTGTCTGGTAGCAGGAAAAACTTGTTACAATCAATCATATGAATCAAACATTTAATGTCCCCCATTCGTCTAAATGATTCATTCGCAATTTGTGAATAGATAATCGAGTTGGAATACTTTGTTTGACTTAATCTATGTTTTAGGTCTAAGAGTTCTTGTTTAAGCTGAGGGGCTGCTTGAGGTAAAACCCTTTCAAAAAGAGCCTGCGATATTGCGACATCAGAGACCTTCTTATTCATCGGATGCCTTAATTCACCAATGATTGCAAATTTTGTTAGGACGACTAATGACTCCTTTATTTTTGGAGGTGGATTCTCTGGGTTTGAAATTGAGTCTATGATTACTTTGAAATGCCTTTCATAGTGGTCTTCAAAATTGTCTTTTAAATCCTTTTCAAGAAGTTTTCTGTTTAGTGATAAGTCATCATTTGACCTCGTATTTGAGTCTTCCTCGCTGAATAGGGTCTTAGTTGTCGGTTTGTCGGAAATTTTATTTGTAAGCTTGTTTAGTACAAATATTTTATTACTTGTCTTGTTGAAAAAGTTATTTGATTGACAACGAGATACATAATGATGATTAATTGGTTCGCTCATTTTTCCTTTAAATGAATTCTCGTTTCTTGAACACATCCACTGTCAATGGAGCCATTCGGTTTTATCCCATTTTTCTTTATAGTCCAAGATGTCAAACTCATGTCAGGATAAAATATAGTTTTGTCCTCAAGGTATTCTTTGTCCGTAGTCATAATTAGTTTTTTTCCTTTGATGTCCCACGTTCCCTTTATTTCATCTTGGCATCCACCAACTCCATAGCCATAAGTAAATCTTTTGTCCCCGTATAGTTTTAGAACGGACCATTTTTCAAATGCATTGTCTTTCGCTTTGTAAACCCCAACAAGTCTATCGTAGGTCCCTTGTCCATGAACAGTAAATGAAACAATGAATATAAATACAATTGTCAATTGCGTCATAATGAATGGCTGGCAACGTTGGAGTTTATGACGGCTGCGGTTTTCGAAGCGCGTTATTGTCCCACGTGGCCGAACGAAATTAAGAAAACTAAGCTTTATAACTACACGTCACCCGCAGCTGGCATAAACTTTTTGTTGTGTGCCGTGCCTGAGTCCGTACTTCATGAGCAATACGGACTTGTGAGCTTTGGTCGCGCGTTGGATTGCGCGGCTTACAAGTTGGTATTGCGGATTGATAATCACACCTCACTTAATCTTTTGTCCAACTTTTAAATTGTTGTATAATGAGTCCGAGATTGTATTCCTTTTTAATATTTGTTTGTCCGCGTTTTTTAAAAGATTCTCAAGGTCGTATATCTTATTATAAGCTGAGTCTAATCTTGTCTTTATTTTTTCTATTTCTAACTGCTGTCCGGCTTGCTTACTTGCTTGGTAAATCTGAATGCCAAGAAGAATTAATCCAAATATTGTTAAGATGACTGGTATCCAAAACTTCTTACTCTCTTCTTTTTCATTTACATTTTTATCTTTTCTGATTTTATCATTGTATTCTATCCAACCACCTTCACTTTTTACTTTGTCACCAAAGTCAGTTAATATAACGTCATCACCAGTCAACCTTGCATATCTTATTAACTCAAGGTCATTTATCATTATTTTTCTATATGATTCTAATTCAATTGGGTCTTTATTGATATAACTTTTATAGATGAAAATAAATCCATTTGGTTTATGGGATATTTTATCCAAAAGCTTATTAATTATCTCATCTTTATTCATGAGTCTAAAATACAAAAATTGCACATAGGTCACCTATGTGTCAGTCGTGGGAAAACAAGTCGGCATTCAGAAGTGGCTCATTGCTGGTCTGCAATGTCCTATGTAACTAATTTATGGAAGCAATGTGCCACGTTCGTACTTGTCCCACGGCATGGCGCACAACGTTTGTATATAGGACACTGGTGTCCTATATATCTTTATTCCTACCCAAGATACTTTCCTGATTCAAATGATCCAAAGGGCTTATTAATTTGTCAAAGCCGCGTTTTGTAACATGAGTGTAGCGCTCTGTAGTTCGACTACTCTCATGGCCAAGGAGTGTTTGAATATATCTCAAATCAGTTCCTCGTTCAAGCAGATGAGTGGCAAAGCTATGCCTCAAGGTATGGGCGCTAACCCGTTTAAAAATTCCAGCCTTACGAGCATAATTATGAATAAAATGATTGATGCTTCTGGCAGAATAAGGTCCACCGAATTGGCCTTCAAATAACCATAGATCTGGCTTATATAAATTACAATATTTATTTAGATATTCTAAAGCCAAGCTGGAAAGTAAACTAATACGATCTTTGCAGCCCTTACCAGCTCTTATGTAAATCACCATTCGATCTTCATCAATATCTGTACGTTTCAAATTCAATAGCTCACTAACGCGGAGTCCCGCAGAATAAAGCAAAAATAACATGCACCGATGCTTCACATTCTCTGCTTCCGAAAGCAATTTCTGTGTTTCTTCAACAGAAAGAACACTTGGGAGCATACGATCTTTTATAGGACGATCTGCATAATAAACCTTCCTTTCACCCTTATTAACTCGTTCCAGATAAAATTTAATTGCATTAATAGCTGTATTTTGAGTTGATATCGACACACGTTTTTTCTCAACTAAAAACATCATGTAGTTGTCAATAACATCTTTGGTTATGCTTTCCAATTCTATGGGATGAATAAATTCAAGGAATTTTTTCATTTGAGTTTCGTAAGTAATTCGGGTGCTATCACTGTATCTCATTCTAATGAGGCATTCCCTATAGCCTGAAGGGAGAAATACCGCTGGTTTAGAAGAACTTTCTGTTTTGAAATCTGTGGAAAATCGTGCCATTATATAAGGAAGATACCAACATTGATGGGTTTTACTATATAACCTATTTGGAAATAACTGTTTTAATTTTGCAGCTGCGGTTCCATAACAGTTTCGAACACCTATGCAATAGGCCTCCTGATATTGAAGTGGAAAAAGTTCAATGGGTTTCATTGCGAATCATATGATATCGCAAACTAAGCAGGAGCCTGGCCCACTAGTCGTATATTAAACGTTTCTAATCGTTTATAATCATTTAAAAACGACTATAATAATCGGACATTCTATATTGAAAGGGTACCCAAACACTCACTTAACGGCAATTGTTTAAATATTCTCAAATTTATTGAAGTCTTCTAAAAAATGGTTCGATATTTGGTCCCTTAGGACTACTTAAATGAAAGGCTTTCAGAAATGGAAGCCTTTTTTGTTTTAGAAGTTGGT
>CAZAUN010000017.1:5477-76033 GCA_964488465.1 uncultured Ohtaekwangia sp.
CCCGCTACTTAAATGAAAGGCTTTCAGAAATGGAAGCCTTTTTTGTTTTAGAAGTTGGTATTTGTTGGGCTCTTATCCGCCAGTTGGCGGACACAGGTTCGAGCCTGCCTGTCGGCAGACAGGTCCTGTCCCCGCTACTTAAATGAAAGGCTTTCAGAAATGGAAGCCTTTTTTGTTTTAGAAGTCGGTATTTGTTGGGCTCATATCCACCAACTGTCGGACACCGATTCGGACTCTCAGTCACAGTCAGGTCCTTGCCCGAATTGAGACAAATTTAATTCACCTTCTCAAACAACTTCTGCATCCCCTCCACAATCAATGCCGGAATATTTTTTTGCTTTTCGGGGAGCACACTATCGGCCGAGCCCTGCCATACCAACTCGTTGGCAGCCCGGTCAACCAGGTGCACCGTTACCGTACCCTGCCGATACGTGCCAACTTCCACTTCCTGCGATTGCCAGGAATAGCTTCGCTGGCCCATATATACCTGGCGGTCGGCTGGGTTGGCAAAACTGGTTTCACGGGTCTGAACCTCGGACGTCACGACAATACCAATGTTCACCAACAGATCTGGATTATCACCCGTTAAGGTCACTCCTTTTACACCCATCTCTTTTACAATGGCTTCTTTGATCAACTTCAGGTTCTCCTGATGATTGGGTCCGATGGCATCCCCCCCGGTATTTACTTCATAAAAACTAAAGGTCTTGTACTTTGAAATGGAGAAGCTCTCGGCTTTATCAACACCTTTGATATTTACAGAACTACAACCGAACGTGATAAGAATAAAGAGGACACTTAACTTTTTCATGGAGGATTAATTTATTCACAATTGATGGTATACAAAATTGCATAAAATACTTCTGCTGCACCACACCCTACTTATTGGGGAAGTTTCAAAATGTCTCTGAAGCCGCCAGATAAAAGCCATTTGATTTGTTGCCAAACCCAAAGTCGATGGCCAGGTTCGTGCGCGAATGCTTGTCGACCATCACCCGCAGGCCAACCCCATAACTGGGCTTAACGGATTCGAAAAGATCCAACGAAAGCAGAGGATTGCTGGCCGTAGTGGCATTCACAAACAAAACTCCGCCTAGCACGCCACTACACGGTGAAATCGGAAACCGATACTCCGCTTCGCCATAGGCCAGGTTATTTCCGCGGAAGCGACCTTGTGTATAACCCCGGGCACTTCGGCCACGCTGATCGTAGGCTGTGGCTGGCAAAATCATGTAGGGCAAATCTCCCGGACCTGAAAAATCACCCAAAAACCAAAACGAAATCAGGTGTGCTGGATTCTTCCTGGACACCCCATGAAAACTCCGCCACTCCACCTGAACCATGTTGGAGTTTACCCGGTTGCCCATAAATTCGAAAGCACCCCGCCAACTCAATGAAAAATAGTATCCTTTGTAGGCATTGATCATATTGTCGCGGGTATCGATAACAAACCTGGCATTGATCGCGGAACTGAAGTACTTCTCCGTTTCAAACCCGTAATACCTATTGTAGGCATAATGACTGGTGAGGAGCGTATCACCGGGGGTAAGCTTCAATTTCTCATCAACAATTTTGAAGTAGGAGTCAAATTGATAACCAAAGCCCAAATACATGCCTGGCTTTACCTTGAAGCCCATGGATTGATGCAGCCGAGCAAAATTGAATTCCATTGGTTGAGCTAACGAATCATTTTCTGTTTCAAGACCGCCCAGGTTATACTGTACATCCAAAATGCCACCCTCCGGAGCGGTGGTACCGAGTCCATAGGTAGATTGGGAAAAAATCAGGTACCGCCAATCGCCACTGTAAAAGATCTTATTATGGCGTGAATAAATGTTATTCTTTAACATGAAGATAAACTGGTTCTTGGTCGTGTATTGAATGCTGCCCGACAAGAATGAGTAGAGTGTACTTTCCGGCATTTTGAAGGCATACTGACCGCCAACCCCTACCATAAATCCAGTAGCAGGGTTAGCACCAATAATAGGAAGCAATAACAATGAACCAGCATTGTTCGCTTTAACTTTTGGGGGCTTACTTAATAAGTCCCTTATTACATCAGAAAGGTCCTGTTGAACACAGGCGGTATCGGTATCAACGGCTTCGGGTTCTTGAGCCGCCAGGCCCACTGGAATCATGAAAACCAGTAAGAGAAATAATTTATACGATCTCAAGGGTGTATTAAACACAGTTTGTAAATATCTTAAATTAACGAATCGGATTGTGGTTCCACGGCTTTAATTCATGAATCATTTGTCCAACCGGGGCCAATAATGATTAACCCGTTGCTGTGAAATAGACTTTCCCGTCTAAATACTATGAGGAATGTCATTTTTAATTTATCCGCCAATACCTACCTTGCGTATCTAAAATTTCAAAAATGAATATGAAAAAGTATATGCTTCTTGCTGTGCCCTTTCTATTGGCATCTTGCAGTTCGCTCAAAGTATCGTACGATTATGACAAGCAAAGCGATTTTTCCAAGTATAAGACGTACGCCTATAGTGAGGATGCGCAAAAGTTACCGGTGGGCGATTTGAACCGGGCCCGGGTATTGAGTGCAGTAGATGCCGAATTGGCAAAGAAGGGTTTTACAAAATCCGAATCCCCGGATGTTTTGATCGATATTCATGTGAAGGCTGAAAAACGGACCGAAGCAACGGCCACCACCACCGGCCCGGGTGGTTACGGTTATTACGGTCGATACGGCTATGGCGGTGGATTTTCAACTACGCAGGTCAATTATAATGAATACATCGATGGAACGATGTTCATTAACATGGTCGATAAGTCAACCGAAAAAATTGTTTGGCAGGGAAGGGCTACCAAAACGATTGACGAAGATGCCAATGCTGAAAAGCGTGAAAAAAATATCAATTATGCGGTGCAGCAAATCTTCCTGAAGTACCCGCCTAAGTAAAGGCTGTAAAGCTTCCTGAAAAGCCCGTTGATCGGGCTTTTTTTTATGGAGTTGGGCGAAGTGCTTTCGTGAAAGATGTCTATCTTGAAATGCATAGGAATGTATAAAAATGCCTGAATTTACTTTTCTTCAAACGACCTCTACGGTGTTGGTGGCCGTAGTACTTTTTTTTCTATTAATCGCATTCTACATTTTAGGATATCGATTACGATTGCAGATCATCAGTCACCGCGAAAATCAAACGGTGGAAGATTTGGGAGCCATCAATGGAACCTTGCTCGGATTATTGGCCCTGTTGTTGGCTTTTTCATTTGGCATGTCGAATTCGCGGTACGATACTCGAAGAGAATTGATAATTGAAGAAGCGAATGATATCGGAACCGTTATTCTTCGCACCGACTTTTTTCCAGATAGTGTTCGTCAACGAATGCGGAACCATCTCAAGGAATATGTAGAAGCCCGAATAGAATTTTATGAAGCCCACATGAATTTGGAAAAAGCGTATGCCGCAATGGTTCGTGCAAATGAAATCAGTGCTCACCTATGGGCAGTGACTACTACCTTTGCCCGCGAAGAGCCCGTCCTGACCAAAACCTCGGAACTGATTCCTGCCTTAAATGCAATGATGGATATCACCACCACCCGCAGGGCTGCCGGTGAAGCCACGATTCCTGATTCCATTATGTATTTTCTCTTTGTGCTTTGTTTAACCTCCTCTTTTTTATTGGGCTACGATCGAAAAAATAAGTTTGACTGGGTGGTGGTGATTGGCTTTGCCCTGATGCTTTCGACTACCGTATTTACGATCATTGACCTGGATCGGCCCCGGAGTGGCTTGATTGACATGGATAGACCCAATCAACGAATCATGGAGCTTCGTGATCATTTTAAATAACCTTTAATGAAGCCATGGCTCTTCGTATGCTTGATTGGAAATACCCTTACGGCTTGGGCGCAGCGAACCGACCTGCTTTATCTGCGAAATGGGGATGTGATTACCGGGGAAATCAAAAAAATGGAGTTTGGCGTACTCACCTACAAGACGGATGATGCCGGCACGCTTACAGTAAACTGGGATAAAGTTATGCGCCTGCGATCGGTTCATCAATTCGAACTGGTGATTAACGATGGTGGCCTCGCCCATGGCTATGGCTCACTCGATACCACCCGGCTCGATCAACAAGTTGTATTGGTGCTGAAAACCGGTCGCGTAGTACTGGATCTGGATAAGCTGACAAAAATAGTTCCGATTAAGAAGGGAATTGCCGCCCGTCTGGATGGCACCTTACGACTGGGACTTAGTTACAACAAAGGGAGCCAGGTGTTGAACACCAATGCCGGTGCCGATGCCAATTACCGGTCCTTACATGATAAAGTTTCTGTGGTGGCAAATTCCACACGCACGCTCCAACAATTTGCGGACACCTCCGAATTACGCGTCAAACAAGATCTCTATTTTCAATACTATCGGTTTTTCCGCAACCGGATGTTTGTTACGGGCTATAATTCATTGGAAGAAAACACGGAATTAGGGTTGCTCTTACGCGCTGCCCTGGGGGCGGGTTTAGGACGAGAATTATTCCTGAACAAAGTCAACTCGTTGAACTTTACGCTGGGCGTAAACGGCAACCGTGAAAACAGTCTGGAGGGTAGCAGCACCGTAAACCTGGAAGGGCTCGCCTTCCTTCAATATCGGATCTACAAGCTCACCATCCCCAAAGTGATGATGTACACCTATGTGTATGCTTTGCCCAGCATCTCCAATCCGGGCCGGATGCGGGTGACGGGCAATATTTCGGTGGACTTTGAACTCTTCAAGGATTTTACATTAGGTATTTCTTCCTATCAGAATTATGATAACCGGCCTGCGACTGCGGGCTCTGCAACATTTGATTGGGGTATTACCACGAACATCGGTTACACATTTTGATGCATGCAAAACTCAGGTACGATAGGATACATTGGATTCATCTGGTTGACCCTCCTGGGTTGTAGCGTTGACAATAAGAATGATCTTGTTGTAACCCCCGTTGCTGAGCCTGCCTATCTGGGAAGTGCCGTGTGCCAGTCCTGTCATCAAAAAGAATTTTCCGATTGGCAACGTTCGGATCATTTCCGTGCCATGCAGCATGCCCACGATTCTACTGTGTTGGGTGATTTCAACAACACCACCTTTACGGCTGATGGTGTTACCTCAAGATTTTTTAAGCGTGAAGGTAAATTCATCATCAACACACAAGGTGATGACGGCCAGAATCATGACTATGAAGTGGTGTATACGTTTGGGTATTATCCTTTGCAGCAATATCTGATTGCCTTTCCGGGTGGGCGCTTACAGGCAACCCGGGTTAGCTGGGATGCTCGCAATCAGAAATGGTTTCATCAATATGCCGGTGATAATATTCATTATCGCGATTGGCTGCACTGGACGGGCAACGCACAAAACTGGAATACCATGTGTGCTTCCTGTCATTCCACGAACCTTCAAAAGAATTATCAATTCCGCTCCGATTCCTATGCCACTACCTGGACCGAAGTAAACACAGGTTGCGAAACCTGCCACGGAGCCGGCAGCAAGCACATCGATTTTATCAATTCGGATGAATATGATCGTGGAGTGCGGGTTGAGAACGCTGCTTTATACTACGGTAAAAGTGTGAATCCCCAACTTCAACTCAATACCTGCGCCCCCTGCCATGCACGCAAGTCGGACATTGCGCAAAAATTCATGCAGACTTCTGAAATCCTGGACGATCTGATCCCGCAAATCATTAGTCACGAATACTATTATGCGGATGGACAAATCCGCGAAGAAGACTATGAATACAGTTCCTTCGCACAGAGTAAAATGTTTCATCAGCAGGTTCGGTGCAGCAGTTGCCATAACCCTCACTCGGGCGAATTGAAGCTTCAAGGCAATGCCTTGTGCATGAGTTGTCATGAACCCAAGTACGATACAGAACAGCATCACTTTCACAAGGTCAACACAGCAGGATCCCAATGCATCAGTTGTCATATGCCCGAGCGAACCTACATGGGCAACGACCAGCGCAGGGATCATAGCTTTCGGATTCCGAGGCCGGATCAATCCGTTACATTCGGAACTCCAAACACCTGTACAAGCTGTCATCAGAAAAAATCCGATGAGTGGGCTGCCAAGGCTATCGAAAAATGGTATGGCCCGAAACGAGGATATCATTTTTCAGATGATTTACTTCCCGGCAGTCAGTTGACCGATAAAAGCGAATCGCATCTCTTGAAATTATTGGCTGACACAACGCAACCGGAAATTGCCCGCGCCACAGCCGTCTACTATATGAGCAGCATCCAGTCACAAGGTAGTTTGAAGGGATTGCTCGAATCCTTGCAGGATAATAAACCATTGGTGCGTTATCATGCATTGCGGGGATTGGAAAATTTTTCTCCGGAATTCTGGATTCAGCAGGCGATACCCAGCTTACGTGATCCGGTACGGGCCGTGCGGATTGCGGCAGCTGATCTATTCCATGGGTTGCCGGCAGAAGCTATTCCATCCTCTGCCCGCGATGCTTACCAGGCTGCGAATCTTGAGAATAAAAGATACCTGCAATATCAAACTGATTTTGCTTTGGGTAATGTCATGCTTGCCGATTATCAGCTGCAGGAAAATGATCATCTCGCGGCTATCGTGAGTTACATTCGAGGCCTGGAGAAAGACAGCCTGATGAATTATGCGCGCCTCAATCTCTCCGCGGCCTATAACAGCGTTGGAAAAAATGAAGAGGCCCTTACTACCTTGATGGAGGCAGCCGCAATCGATCCGAAGAACGATCGCATCTTTTATAACCTGGCGTTGCTCCAGTATGAGTTGGGGAACATGCCAGCCTCGGCAGAGAATTTTACAAAAGCCATACGGTTGGGTTCACAAAATGCAAATCTCTACTACAACTACGGACTGTTATTGCAGCAACAGGGAAAACTAAATGAGGCTGAGCAAATTTTATTAAGAGGATATTCATTGGATCCGCTTGCATTGAATATCAATTACGCGCTGGCCCTCTTTTATATAGGTCAGCATGTTCCTCAGAAAGCCAGGAAGCATGCTGACGTGCTTCGCAGGTTACAGCCTAGCAATCCGGAGTATCAAAAATTGTTTAGGAGTTTGGAAACACCTCTATGAAAAGTTTTTCATCCTGATACTTTTATTATATACTCGTATTTAAATAGCTGATCATTGCCCTAGAAAAATAAACCAACGGATGAACTTAAAGATACCTTTCCTGATTGGCCTGTTATTGGGGGCTACGATAACCCAGGCTCAAACAACGGCCGAAGAAAAAACGAACGCAACCCTTTACGGATTTGGCCGGACCAGCGTGGTTTGGGATGATCAGAACCTGAGTCGAAGTGACTTATTTGTGCCAGCCAACATTATTGTAGGGGCGACAAAAAACCCCACCTTCTTTATTGGAGCAAAACAAACCCGTATTGGCTTTGATGTTAACCACACGATCGGGAGCGAAACTCTTACCATTAAGTTGGAAGGTGATTTTCATAACGATGCCTCCAATGCAATCGGCCTTTTCCGGATGCGGCACGCATATGCGCGCTATCGATTTGTACTTGTGGGCATGACCTGGAGTAACTTCTTTGATGAAGAAGTTAACCCCTTAGCCGTTGACTTTGAGGGTCCGAACAGTTCAACCCTTTCACGCACACCGCAGATTCGTTTCTCAACCACCAAATCCGGTCATGTTCTCTCCCTTTCCCTGGAGAATCCGATCGAGAATGTAACGGTGGGTGGGGCCGTTGCCGTATTACCAGAGCGCTTTCCTGATGTAATTGCTGCGTATCGTTTCGAAGGTAACTTTGGTTTTATAAAAACAGCAGCGCTGTTTCGAGAAATTCGGTATCAAAGTGATAAAGCCAGAAGTTTGCCGGGATATGGTATAACCGTTATGACTTCCGTGAAAGCTGGGAATAAAGACAAATTGCGATTTCAGGGAGTGACGGGAACAGGAGTAGCCCGATACATTCAGGGCGCGAGCGGTTTAAATTATGATGCGATTTACGATGGAACCACTGAGTTGCAGACATTACGAATGTGGGGCTCAAACATTTCTTATCAACATTTCTGGAAGGATCATATGCATTCCTCCATCACAGCGGGTTGGCTGAAAGCAGAAGAGAACACCAACCTGGCTGCCACCGGGTATCAATCAGGGTACTATGGCTCACTCAATTTATTTTGGGATCCTATCAAAAATCTAACGTTTGGATGGGAGGCGCTTCTTGGTGAACGGGTAAATGTTAACGAAGATAAAGGCAGGGCTGTGCGGCTTCAGATGAATGCTACGTATAAATTCAACCATTCAATTCAGTAATACAAATCATCAACCTTATGCAATTCAACAGGAAAGCTCTAATCACATTATTGGTCATCGCATTCGCGGGATGTCGACAGGCGGAAAAACCTCAAGAAACATCTGGCGATCGTGATGATTCATTAACGATTGTCAATGCCACTGCTCCGGATTCAGAGACGACAAAAGAACAAGGATATATTCTTCCGGGCCTGGATCATGGCTTTGAACAATCGCCTATCAATATTGTCTCCTCTAAAAATGAGGCCGGGAAGCACGCCATCACCCTATTCTTCCAAGATGAAGTGAATAAGATAGAGAATCTGGGACACACTGTACAACTGGACTTTGCAGAAGGAAGTACCATTACCCAGGATGACACTACCTTTCACTTTAAGCAATGTCATTTTCACACTCCCTCTGAACATTTAATTGATGGCCTGACTTTCCCCATGGAAATGCATATTGTTAATCTTCTGCCTTCATCCGATAAAAATGCGACACCCCAGTACTTGGTCATTGGTGTGCTGTTTAAAGAAGGTACTGAAAATAGATTTATTAACGATTTCTTAAATGCCATCCCGAAAGAAGAACATCAGGCAACCAATGTAAAACCGGGTACGGTGAAATTGGCTGATTTATTCGGCACTATTCCTAAGGAAATTAGGGGTAATTATTACAATTATCGAGGTTCTTTAACCACGCCACCCTATACAGAGTCGGTGCGCTGGTACATCACCAAACATATATTCGAAGCTTCGGCTGAGCAAATAGAAGCCATCAATAAGATTGAAGGTAATAACGCAAGGCATGTACAAGCCCTGTATGGTCGTACCGTAACTTCAAAATAACATTTGCCGGAGAGGGCCACGTGTGTTTGGATATTGAGGATTTAGTCTGTCATTCAGAATACATTTCACTTTTCTGGTAGCGATCCATATCCTCATATAGGTAAATTTTCCAATTGATTTAAGTTCAAACAATCTTTTTATAAATTAAAGGTTGTTTTCTTTTTCATGAGCCAAGGTAAGACCAGAAATCAGTGGATAGAAACGGGATTTGAACTGTTTGCGCGCGAAGGTCATGATGGCCTGCAGGTGGAGCGCCTCGCACGCATCATATATCGTAACAAATCCGGATTTTATCATTACTTCGGAACAATGGAGAATTACATTGGGGCCTTGATGCGCCACCTGAACAAACAATCGGACTCCATTGTGGCCGAAACCAGGAAAGCCACCGAATTTGACCCTGGCTTTTTAAATGTGATGGTTAATCATTCAATCACTATCCTGGCTACCATGCAGTTAGTAAGAAACCGAAATGTGCCACTTTTTACAGAAACTTTCCGGCAGGTGACACACAAAATCGATCAGGCATTGCTGCCTTTGTGGGTTACTCATATTGGCATCACCAACAATCCTGATCTTGCGTTGCGGTACTTTGAGATCGTCCGGGACATGTTTTTTTCCCGCATCACATTGACCACATTGAACTACGAGTATTTACACACCCTGGCCCGTGAAGCCCGTACCATCGTCCTGGAATTGAATCAGGATGGCACAGGAACAAAAAATCCGGAATGATACCGTCATTATAAAAATGGACGGTCGCGTTCAATTTTTCAGCTGAATAACTATTGCTACTTTTACCTAACAAGTTCTCATCCTATTCAAACCCTTCAAAATCCTTACTCTATGAAAGTTTCCCTCATCAAGATTTCCCTATTTCTAAATCTGTTGTGGTTTGCCGCTTGTGAATCTCCCAAACCAGATGCCAAGACACCAGCCGGGGAAGTGGACAGAAGCATTCTGCCTATTAAGGAGCCCTCCTATCCACCCATCACCGAACTGGATGCGAGAAATTCAACTCCGCCTCCACGTTTTGAAGTGAAGGCTCCCGATAAAGCTCCCAACGTAGTAATCGTCTTAGTAGATGACATCGGCTTTGGTCACTCCAGTGCCTTTGGCGGTCCCATTCAAATGCCCACGCTGGAGAAGCTGGCCGCAAACGGATTAAAGTATAACCGATTTCACACCACCTCGCTTTGTTCACCCACCCGCACGGCCTTACTCACCGGCTATAACCATCATTCCAATAATGCCGGTGCGATTATGGAAGTGGCTACCGCCTTCCCGGGCAATACGGGGATTCGTCCGCAAACCATAACACCCATTGCGGAAGTACTACGACTGAACGGATATAGCACAGCCGCCTTTGGCAAGTATCATGAGACTCCGCCATGGGAAGCTTCGGTGTCGGGTCCGTATAATCGGTGGCCTACCGGCTCCGGCTTCGACAAGTTTTACGGCTTCATTGGCGGTGAAACGAACCAATGGCACCCGATGGTGTACGATGGTGTTACCCGTGTTTATCCAAACGTAGATGATCCGAATTATCATTTTACCAATGACATGACCGACCAGGCACTGGCCTGGATGAATACCCAACAGTCGCTTACACCCGACAAACCCTTTTACATGTACTTCGCTACCGGAGCCACCCATGCCCCACACCATGCACCAAAAGAATATTCAGATAAGTATAAAGGAAAATTTGCACAAGGTTGGGATAAGGTTCGGGAAGAAACCCTGGCCCGCCAAAAAGCATTGGGTGTAGTTCCTGAATCCACGGTGCTGGCTCCCAAGCCCGCTGACATCAAAGATTGGGATAACCTCTCAGCAGATGAAAAAAGATTGTTTGAACGACAGATGGAAATCTTTGCCGGCTTTGCTGAACATACCGATGCGCAAATAGGAAGGTTGGTAGCCGCTCTGGAAGAGCGAGGAGAATTGGATAATACCCTATTCATCTATATCGTGGGCGATAATGGTTCCAGTGCCGAAGGCGGTATGATTGGAATGTTTAATGAAAATACGTATTTCAATGCGGTGCAAGAAACGCTGGACATGCAGTTGAGCCGGATTGATCAGTTGGGAACCGAACACACCTACAATCACTTTGCTGCAGGATGGGCCGTGGCTGGGAATGCCCCGTTTACATGGACGAAGCAAGTAGCCTCCAACTTTGGCGGTACACGCAACGGCATGGTGATGCACTGGCCTGCCGGAATCCAATCGAAGAATGAAGTTCGCTCACAGTTTCATCATGTGATTGATGTAGCACCCACGATTTATGAAGCGGCCACCATTCCTGCACCGAAAGTAGTGAATGGCATTGAACAACGGCCAATGGAAGGTGTGAGCATGAAGTATTCATTCGACAATGCCGCAGCTCCGGATGCCCGTAAAACACAATACTTTGAAATGATTGGCAACCGCGCGATTTATCACGAGGGTTGGTTTGCCGGAACCGTGCATAAGGCACCCTGGGAAATGCAGCCGCGCAGACCGTTAGCGGAAGATGTATGGGAGCTGTACAATATCAATGAAGACTTTAGTCAGGCCAATAACCTTGCGGATAAAAACCCGGAGAAACTGGATGAACTGAAAAGGAAATTCATGGAGGAGGCCGTGAGATACAATGTGTTACCCATTGACGACCGCAGCATTGAACGCCTGGATCCAGCCATTGCCGGCCGACCGGACTTGATGAATGGGCAGACGAAGCTCACACTTTATGAAGGAGCCAAGGGAATTCCTGAAAATGCCTTCATTAACATCAAGAATACTTCGCTTTCCATCACAGCGGAAGTTGATGTGCCTGCCAATGCAAGTGGAGTAATTTTATGCCAAGGTGGAGATTTCGGAGGGTGGAGCTTTTATATGCTTGACGGCAAACTCTTCTACACTTATAATTGGGTCGGACTTGAATTATATTCTATTGCCGCTACGCAAAAAGTGACGCCCGGCAAGCATACACTTACCTTTGACTTTGCCTATGAAGGTGGGCGCGGAGCCGGAGGAACCGGAACGCTCTCACTGGATGGAAATAAAATCGGGGAAGGCAAAATTGCCAAGACCAACAGCAACACGTTCGGAATCGATGAATCCGCGGATGTAGGAACAGATGAAAATACCCCAGTATTTCTGGGGTACGCGAGGAAAGAAAGGTTTACCGGAAAAATTAATAAAGTAACGGTGGAGACATTTCCCAGTAAGAATTAGGGCGCCCGTGAAGAAGTTAAAAGTCATCTCCAACTTGGTGGAGGTGACTTTTTGTTGCTGGTTCTTAACCCTCCGTATTTTGAATCCGGTGATCAAAATCATTTTTTTTCAACATCCTCACGAGTACCTTCCGTAGTCAAAAACCCGGTATGGGGTTAGGCACCAACCCATGAATTCGATCCATCCCCTTATTCTATTCCTGGTATTTGCTCCGGCTGGATTTATTCAAGCCCAGCAGAAAGAACCCTTCAAACCAAAAATCCGTGGCGCCATTATGATGGCTAACTCACACATTCCGAAAGCTACGGAGGGTGGAAAAGCAGTTCATATTATTCCCACCTGGGGGTTTGATGTGGACTACTACTTCCAACCTTCTTGGTCAGTGGCGTTACAGGGAGACATAAAACTCCAGAGCTTTGAGGTGGAAGAAGAAAATATTGCATTGGAGCGCAGTTATCCGATTGCCCTGGTGTCTGTGCTGCATTATCATGCCTTGCGGCATTGGTCATTTTATGCCGGACCCGGGTATGAGTTTGAAAAGCATGAGAACTTCTTCCTGATCAGGGTGGGAACTGAGTACAGTTTTGAAATCACCGAGAATTTTGAAATCGCGCTAAACCTGATCTACGAAAACAAACAAGAGGTCTACGATGCCCTTACCTTTGGAATCGCCTTCAATAGAAAACTCTGGGAGAAGAAATAACTTTCTTCCTTAAAATCTGAATCCCACTCCCAGGGAAGCCGTATTCAACCAGCCATCGCGATAAAAACTATTCGACAACCAAATCAATTCGTACTCAGCCGAAAGGAACACCTTCTCTGTGAAAAAGTAAGAACCGCCCGCGCCAAATCCTCCGGTAAATCCAGAATCATTGTCTTCAAAGAGGGTTAAGGCTTCCCGCTTGATATTAGAAAATTGCCAGCCGACAGCCCCCTTCACAAACCCCTTAACATTTTCGCTTCCGAAAAGAAATTTTGGGGCATAATAGATGGGCCAGGAGCCAATGGTATAGGCTGCCGTCTGCAATCCTTCCGTTCCTTCACCGGAAAGATGTGCATACCCAAAGGAGAACCCGTGTGCAAATTTTGCACCCATTGGATTAAACTCATAGAGCCCATTTATTCGCCATCCCGCTATTTTTACATCACTGTCTTCCACTTGCGAAAAAGCGTATCCGCCTGCGAGTGTAATCATGTTTTCCTGGCTAAAGGCAAAGGTGGCGAGCGTTGTAAAAGCAAAAATTATAATGATCCTTTTCATCTTCGTTTGGCTTGAGTGTTTGTTTATGTCCTGTAAAATTGGCGATAACCTTCTATATTTTTCTAACGATCGTTATAATTTACACCCTTTGCTCTAAACGGTATAGTTTAGTAGTTTTAAAAAATAAGCTAAAAATCCCCCCTTCGCCAACTACTCATGAGCAGGATCAACGCCATTAATTCCTGGATAAATGCAGGTTATGAACTGTTTGCTGCAGAAGGGCCCCAGGGGATTCAAGCGGAGCGACTTGCCCGGATGACCGGGTTAAACAAATCCGGTTTTTATCATTACTTCGGTGACCGAGAGAGTTTTGTTGAGCATCTGATGAATTATCACCTGAAAATTGCTGATCAATTTGCCAGTGATATGAGTCAGATGAAAAATTTTGATCCTGATTTTTTTCATGTAATTCTAAAGTATCCTAACGCCATATTGGTTCACCAGCAATTGGTAAGAAACCGCCATAATGAATTTCTGAATAAAGTTTATAACCAAGTAAACGAACTTGTTGACAGAACAATACTTCCTCATTGGGCACATTTTATAGGATTACCCCATGATCATGAATTTGCTCTCAAATATTTCGAACAAACCCGCGACATGTTTTATTCGCGCATTACATATAAAACGCTGACTTTTGAGTCCCTGAACTCAATTCTGTATGAATCCAAAGAATTGTTGCAGGAAGCGATAAGAAAAAACACATCACTCCCATTAGCATAGACGAAATCGTCCAGCTCTTTTCACTTGGTTTATAGTCAGTTGAAAGTGAAAGCTGGTATTGTATGATAATTGTCATACTTTCTACCAAATAAAATCTCCACCTTGTATCCTTGAAAAAAAATCCAGATCTATGAGAAATAATGTGATAAGCGTATTCATACTGCTTGGTTTTATGGCCTTGATGGCTTGTGAAACCAAAAAGGCAGAGCCGGTTGCAACCACTGGCCCGGATGGGTTTGACCGAACGGTGTTGCCGGTGAAAGTTCCCGAAAGCAAAACCTACAAAGAACTGGATGTGCGCAATGTCGAGCTGCCTGAGCGATTTGAAGTAAAGGCGCCTAAAGAAGCCCCCAACGTTATTTTGGTGCTTGTTGATGATCTGGGATTTGCCGGTACCAGTACATTCGGTGGCGCAGTAAGCACCCCTTCGTTTGACCGAGTTGCAAGTGAAGGTGTATACTATAATAACTTTCATACCACCGCAGTATGTTCACCTACACGCGTTGCCCTGAAAAGCGGACGCAATCACCAGGTAAACAACATGGGGTTCATTACAGAATTGGGTACGGGTTTCCCGGGCAACACCGGAGAAATTCCTCAAAATGTTGCACCTCTTGCGGAGATGCTGAGGCTGAATGGCTACAGCACCGGAGCGTTTGGTAAATGGCATGAAACCGCTACCTGGGAAACCAGTGTTTCCGGCTCGTTCGACCGCTGGCCACACCGCCAGGGGTTTGATAAGTTTTATGGTTTCTTCGGAGGCGAAACCAACCAGTGGGCTCCCTTTGTGTATGATGGCATTCATCCGGTTGAACTACCTGAAGATCCGAATTATCACTTCATGAAGGACATGACCGATCAGGCTGTCGCATGGATGAAATATCAAAAAGCACTCACGCCCGACAAGCCTTACTTTATGTACTTTGCTCCGGGTGCAACCCATGCCCCACATCATGTACCGGAAAGCTATATCAAAAAATGGAAGGGCAAGTTTGATGGCGGATGGGATGTGATGCGCGAACAAATTCTGGCGCGTCAGATTGAAATGGGCGTTGTACCGAAGGGAACTAAACTGGCTCCGAAACCCGAAGCCATTCCCGACTGGGAGAAGTTAACAGCCGATCAGAAAAAATTATTTACCAGACAGGTAGAAGTGTTTGCTGGATTTCTGGATATGACCGATTATGAAATTGGCCGCTTGCTGGATGCCGTTGACGAAACCGGACAAGCCGAAAATACCATGATCATTTTTGTGTATGGCGATAACGGCACCAGTGCCGAAGGTGGCGCGAATGGCATGTACAGTGAAATGACCTATTTCAATGGCGTGCAGGAAACCGTGGAAGACATGCTGAAAAAGTATGACAAGTGGGGCGGCCCCGAAACCTATCCGCACATGGCTGCCGGATGGGCCGTCATGTTTGATACACCTTACCAGTGGACCAAGCAAATGGCCTCCGATCACGGGGGCACCAAAGTGGGCATGGCTATTCGCTGGCCAAAAGGAATCAAAGCGAACAGCGGATTGCGCACACAGTTTAGTCATGTGATTGATATTGCACCTACCATTCTGGAAGCGGCCGGTTTACCTGAACCAAAAATTGTAAATGGAATTGAACAGCGCCCGATGGACGGCACCAGCCTGGTGTATACCTTCAACGATGCCGGTGCGAAAGAACGGCATACCACACAATATTTTGAGATCATCGGTAACCGTGCCATTTACCATGAAGGCTGGTATGCACGTACTATCCATAAGGCACCCTGGGAAGCTACGCCACGCAGACCACTGGCAGAAGATATCTGGGAATTGTATGATGTAACGAATGATTTCAGTCTGGTAAACGACTTGTCCGCTCAACATCCTGAAAAACTGAAAGAGCTGCAGGAGCTGTTCATGAAAGAAGCTGAAAAGAATCATGTGTTACCCATCGATGACCGCGCCTTTGAACGCATCATTGCAGCGAATGTAGGACGTCCGGATATCATGGGTGGCCGCACATCGCTCACGCTGGCCGAAGGCATGGTAGGCATGTCGGAAAATGTGTTTATCAATATTAAAAACAGACCGATAAGTGTAACAGCCGATGTCGATATTTCTTCGGGTACCCCTGCAAATGGTATTATCATCGCCCAGGGTGGGCGCTTTGGAGGATGGGCATTGTATGCGAAAAATGGCACAGTGGGCTACGACTACAATTACCTGGGTATGGAACGTTACACTGTTATGTCAACGGAAAAACTGAAGCCGGGCAAACATACCATTACGATGGATTTTGCGTACGATGGCGGAGGTATTGGCAAAGGAGGAATAGCCACATTGTATATCGATGGTAAAAAAGTGGGCGAAGGCCGCATCGAACATACGCAACCCGGGATATTCTCAGCCGATGAAACAGCCGATGTAGGTATTGACCTAGCTACACCGGTGGTGGAGACGATTGGATCAGAAGCAAAATCCAGATTCAATGGAAGGATTCCAAAAGTGATTGTAGAAGTGAAATGATATCCTAAATGCCGGCCTTTAATATAGGCCGGTTCTCTTTTAATACTATATGGATTTAAAATTTTAATGAAATGAAAAAGATAATCAACTTCTTACTATTCGCTGTTGTATTTGCCAACATTGGTTTTGCACAAATCGACAAAGAACAACTGGCCCTCACCATCAGCAAAGCCGATGATGCGAATACCGAAAAGCTAAAGGAATTTATCTGGAAGCGAAAGTCAGATGTGTCAATTGGTGGTGAGTTAAAACTGACCACCATCACCGAGTTTAGTTTTGATGACCAGGGAAAGCTTCAGGCAAAACTAGTGGATGCGGAAAGCTCCGTGAAGCAAAAACCGGGTCTTCGTGGCCGGGCACAACAGAATGCCGCAGAAGATAAGGCCGATTATGTTGGCAAAGCCCTTGAGCTTTCACTCGCCTACACCTACATGACCAAAGGCCAACTACTGGATTTCTTTTCAAAGGCGACCGTCACTGAAAAGGATGGGATCCTTGAAGCAACCGGTGAAAATATATACGTGCAAGGTGATAAACTGACCCTTCATATCGATAAGAAGACCAATCTCTTTCTCGATAAAAAATTCTCAAGCCTATTGGGTAAAGATCCCATCGATGGAGAAATTAAGTATGAGAAGTTCAGTTCTGGCGTGAATCATGGCTCAACAACGGTATTGAATATGCCCGCACAGAAAATGAAAATTGATGCCAAGAATCAGGATTACTCACAACGGATGAAATAAGGTTTGAGGGCTTCTAAATTTTACTAATAGCCTTGAGGTTTTCATTGCTCCACGTTGGGCTTATCCTCCTGTTTAATTAACACCTTCGCTGCCCATTGGGTTAACACTGTTCCACTCACTGCACTCACCACCATCAGTACCAAAATGCTGTTGAGAAATTTCTCGTCAAGCAATCGTTCACCGGCTGCATTCACGCTTTCGTAGGCTACCAGGGCCACGGCCAGCGTTGATGAAACCTGTGGAATCGTCAGGGAGCCAATCAGGATGCGGGTCGTGGACGAATAGTGATACTGTTTTCCGGCCAGCCAGGCTGCCAGCATCTTGGCAGCCGCTAACGAGAAAATCACCGCCACGACAAGCCCTGCATGTTGCCGGATAGTCGTTAAGATCGCGGCCGGGTCAATGAGTACACCTAATGAAATAAAGAAGGCGGGAATGAACAACGTATTACCCAGCGTGTCGAGCTGCGTTCGGATTCCCTTGTCTGGCAAGGTTGAACTGACAGCCAACCCGGCAAGAAATGCACCCACAATCGGATCGATGTTTACCCACTCAGCGCCTTGTGCAGCAATGGCTACAACCAACAACAGGAAAATCAATTGCTGGGCCGGATCGGTACCTAAATGTTTAAACACCTGATGCCCGAGCCACCGGAAACTGTAGATGATGACGGGTATGAAAATCACGATGTACGCCACCTGAAGCGTAAATTGACCAAGGAGGAATCCGGTTGTGTGGATGGGCAAACAGATGGCAAACAGGATCAAAGAGGCGATGTCGGTCATCGCGGTAGCACCTACGGTCACCGCTACCGGTTCAATTTTGGTCAATCCCAGTCGGGTTAAAATCGGATAGGCAATGATGGAGTGCGAAGAAAACAAGACTCCGATCATCAGCGATGACAACATTGAATAGCCAAAGAAATACCCGATCAACACTCCCGCCACCGTTGGAAGTCCAAAACTCAGGGCCGCCAGCCGCAATGCCTTACCGGCATTTTTTCGCAATTCATCCACCTCAATATCCAGACCCGAAAAGAACAGCAGCAGCAGCTTTCCCAACACGGCAAAGAACATAAGGACCTCCCCATTCTGCTTAAATAAATGCAAGCCCCGCGGACCAAACAGCACCCCCACCAGGATCAATGCCAATACCCCCGGTAACCGCATCCGTTCAAAAATTTTGGGTGTCAGGAGGATCAATGCCGTAACAACGGCAAACCGTACTAAATCGGAGGCGCCTTCAAAGAAATGCTGAATTGAATCGATCATAGTTTCGTAAGGTAAGGGTTGATCGGGTTTTGATCAACTCAGCATGCAAATTGCATCACGACAGTTTGCCTAAACGATCACTTCCCTACCGGAGCCGGAACCTTTCCTTTATACACCGGTTTGCAGTCCCTGCCCACCACCGCATTGACAAAATTGATGACTGAACCAAATAATGTTTTCGAGATGTTGAGTTTCCCATGCTGAAGATTATTCAGGCTGCCATATAACTTCTGATCCATCAGGCTGCATCCATTTTTATCGACCACCGCGATAGTAAGATTTGGAATTGAATCATTCGCAAAATCGATCCGTCCATCAAAGGCAATCCGGTTCAAGGATGTTGCAATGGCAACATCCTGTGTTATTAATTGGTCGTTTTCAAATTTCCACCCTGCATACAAGGTTTTGATGACGGTCTGTTGTGTCGAATCCAGATTTACCTGGGCCAGTGATACAAAGTCCGATCCCTTGGTAACGGCTAATCCGACCGGCCCTGCTACTACCACCGCTCCCAGATCCGTTAAGTTAAAATTCTGACTCTTCTCATATTTCCTGAGCACCTCATCGATATTGACACCATACAAATGCAGGTCTTTACCATCCATTTCAATCGAACCCGCCAGGTTCTGCCGAATCGTTGGCCAAGTGGAACCTCTCGCTTTCAAATCAAGGGAATAATCAATGTAGCCGTCCATCAGGTTGCGCGTGGAAACTTTCTCAATAAAGAAACGTAGGTTCGCCTGCTTCGTGTGAAATTGAAGATGATAGCTCAATTCTTCTTTGGATAAATCAATTCCCAACTGTCCTTGCTGAAGGTCGGCTTCGGGTGAACTTCTTAAGAAATTAAGGGCAAGTTGATCCGATTGCCCTTGCACGCTCATCGTAATATCAAAGGGTTTAAAGGCAGGTATCTTGAGCTTTTTCATTGAGATCACGCCCTGCAATTCTTTCAGTCCTGAAAGAGCACCCGAATTTTCCGGATGCAGGAAGTAGAAATGGTCCAAGGTCATGTCAATGTTCTCTGCGGAAATGGTTTCCGATTGCGGCATCGAGTAAGCTGCACGACTATTGCGCACGGTCAGACTGACAATATCAAAAGGATAGGTGATGACCGCTGCCGATAGATCCAGGTCTGCCTTTATTAAGTCCATCTCATTGTACGAAAGGGTTTTTGCCTGCGGTTCTGCTTCTTCTTTTATTTCAGCCACCAATTCCCGAACATAGGTCCATGGAAATTCCTGCAACTTCAACTTCGCATTAAATTTCCAGGGGCCCATTTTTGGAACCGTCAAATTCCCGCTCACCGCCACGTGCCCATGCGGCAGCACAGCCTTAAATCCAGACACGGTCCAAACCGAGCCTTCCGGAGATTGTCGCCATTCACCCACAGCATCTACCTGGTTCAGATCCGGCAATTGATCCAGTTTGGCCGAAAGATTTTTTATGGCGAAGCTGATAGCTGGCACTGCAATATTCATGGAGTCGCGAAACGTGGTAGTCTTCAATTCAAAGTCAAAGGCCAAATCACGCACCTGCTCCTGAACCTGGGCCGTGAGCAGGGTATCCAGAATAAAGTCCCGGGTATGCAGTTTTTGTGATCGTAGGGAACCGGTTGCCTCAATTTCATTTTCACGATCTAAAATAAAATAGAGCAGATTGTTAACCGTAGCATTTACCAGCAATTCACTTTCGCCATAAACGAAGGCGAGGTTTTGAATGGTGGCCTGGTTTTTACGGTTTTCAATTTTTGCCGATAATCCACTTACTACTTTGTTCGATTTAGTAACCGTAAAGGAAACTCCTTCCAACACCATCGAACTGGAACGGCTGCTATCCATCGGGTGTTCGGCAAAGTGCTTGATGGGCCCGTCAAAGCTGGCTTCCACGGAAAGAGAGCCTTTCAGATTCTTCACCGATTCTATCGGAAAGACCTGATCATAGTTATCCAGTTTTACCTTCGCCTGCACATCATACTGTAAATAAGGCGTCACAAAATTTTGTAGCCGGAACTGACCTTTCAAAAAACCTCCGGGCAGATTTCCTCGCAAATTATGAATGCGAATACTGGCGCTGGAATAGTCTGAGGCGGTGCCCGACTGAATCTGACCTTCGAACCCAATCTGACTAATCGTTCCGGCTTGTTGCGGCAACTCGATCCTAAGGTCTTTTAATCCGAATGTAAAATCAAATTGAGGCAGCTGGGCCTTTACGTCTCCGAACACACGTCCCCTAAAATAAATATCTCCTTGCTCTAAAATATCAGGGTTGGCCCGCAACACCTCCGGCTTCAGCAAGGTTGAGAGCAATTCCAGATCGTTGGAGGAAGCATCGATGGCGAGTTCCACAGGAAAGTTCCCGGAATGCTGATAGGTGCCTTGCAGCGTGGCCAAAAAATCATTATAAGTGATATCTCCCGTAAAAATTGTCAGCAGTTTTGTTTTCAATTCATACTGGATTTCAGTAGCCAGGGTAATTTCTCCGGGTGGCAAGGAAGTGCCCTTCACAAACAGTCTTTGAATGAATTGCTTCGCCTGCACTTCTGCGTAAATACGCGAGCCCGCATGAACCAGACTTGCTTCGAGCTGTTGGAGCTGAATGCCAGCGGGGGGTCGTCCATGAAAGTTGACGGTTACCAACAGGTTGTTAATCTCCAGCGATTCCAATTCGATCTGCAATCCTTGACCGGATTGAGAAACCGGAGCGGGGTTAACCGGCTCACTTTTTTGTTGAGGCTCCCGAGGGATGGGTTTAGCAGCAGGATTGACTTTTGCAGCCGGTAGTTTGGTCGGTTGGGCCAAGGCCCGTTGAATGTTCAGCGACTCATCGGGGTATTGCACGATGGAAAACTGACCCTCGTTAAGACTCACTGCCTCAATGTTCAATTCATCGCGGAGCAGAGGCAACAGTTCCAGGGCTATAAAAAGTTGCTCCGCCCTTAAAATCGGTTGCTCTTCGGCAGCCCGAAGCGAATCCCAATGTTCATAATAGGTGATTCCACTGAGTTCAAGGGTGACCCGGGGAAAGTTGCGGAACAATTTCAAATCGAGTGCGGTGATGGTTAATTGACCGGATTGGGAATTCTCTACATACGCGTATATCTGGTTAAGAAGCCAATCATTTTTCTTCTTTACAACTACCCAGGTAACGATACCAAAAACAAGGAAAATGATCCCTGTTCCAATCAGGAAGACCTTCAGTAAACGCCTGATTACAGGAAATCGGCTGGTTGACCTCATTCTGTAAAGATCGGCATGGAATACGCAATGCAAAACTTAGTAAACAATGACTTTTATCAGTACTTACAAATTCCTCTATTTTCAACTTTACACACGAAATATTTGCTAAAACATACCAGCCTTGCTGGGAAAAGTGGGAACGAATGGCGAGATTAACTTTACGAACAGGTATGGCTATTCGCATCATTCTACAATCGAGGCAGAACTCTATTAGCAATCATAGATACGTATGAATTCAGATCCACGGCCTGCCCGAAAGCGATGGCCGATTGTCAGAATCATCCTGGCAAGTCTTTTACTGATTCTCCTGGTGGCCGGGTTTTACATTTACAGAAACCTTAACCGGCTTCTTTCCGAATCGCTGATCAATAGTTTTAACGCCAGTGTCATCTCCGATGTGTACGAATTAAAATTTGACAAACTCAGGGTCAATGTGTTCCGGGGAAGCATTGAAGTCATTGATGCCTCTGTACTCCCGCGTGCAACACCCTTAAAAGTCTATCCTTACATCAACAGTTCCCTTCGTCTGAAAGCCGAACAGATCGAACTGGAGGGCGTTGCCATCCGCACCTTGTTGAAGGAGAACCGGCTGCTGCTAAATAAGATTCTGATTTCGAAACCAGAAATTGAGTTTCTGTTGAATGGAAAACGGCATGTGATGTTGCCGTTTAAAGATACCACTGCGGCGGCACACACTCAAAGTGGTACCAAACGTCCGATTGAATCGTTTGGGTTGGTAGAGTTTGAATTGACGGAGGCTTCCTTTCACAGCATCAATACGAATAAACAACGCGAGTTTCAAGTGGAAGGATTAACTATTTCCGTGCGCGATCTGCTCGTGGGCGAACACTTCGGTGAATACCAGACAGTGTTAAGCTCAGTAAGTCTTTCCATTGGGGATTTTGATGGTACCTTGAAGCAGGGACCGGTTCAACGACTGCGCTTTAAGGATTTTAATATCGGCATTGATTCACTTGACCTTCGCCTTACCCTTGACACGTTAACCTATCAGTTTCATGATTTCCATACGGAACTAAACTCACTCGATATTCAAACTGCGGATAGCCTCTTCCATATTTCCATGGATACCTTTGATCTTTCTTACCTGGATCAATCCGTTAAACTCAATGGCATTAGCTTTACCCCCAACGTCAGCCATGCTGTCATTCAAAAGGGTTTTCCATATCAACACACCGAATTTTCGGGAACAATCGCTACCCTCCAGATAAGTGCATTGAATTTTGATTCACTCCTTTATGCCAAAAAACTGTTTGTAGATGAGATCCTTGTTGATCAGCTTAAAGCAACGGTCTTCAAAGATAAAACCAAACCGATCGATTCGGCCCGAAGACCCGCGTACCTGGGGCAAACCATCCGTTCCATTTCCTTACCCGTGCAGATCAACCAGATAAAAGCTACGAACATCACCTTAGAAAATACCGAGCGAAAACCGGATAGCAGCTATGCAAAAGTCAGCATCAACCGGGCTAGGGCTACTGTAAAAAATATTACAAACCAGGCGCCTGGAAGTTCCCTCGTACTGAGTGCTGAGGCTCTTCTGGATAATAAAGTCCCTTTTAATGCAATCCTGAACTTTTCGTACAGCAAACCCCGGTTTCTTTATGAAGTTCATTTCGACAAATTCAATCTGTCCGATCTCAACCCGTTAATCCAGGCTTACACCCCTGCGAAAATCAACGAAGGTGTAGCCGATGAAATTTCATTTGTAGGTGTGGCCGAACAAACCTCCGCCACCGGCACAATGAAATTCCTATACCACAACCTGGTCATTGATTTGGAACTCCATAATCAGGCGAAGTGGAAAAGCGCCATCATTGCTTTTACGGCTAATACCGTGCTGAACTCCAGTAATCCTACCGCTGCTGATTTACCACCCCGTGAAGTACAATTCCAAATCGAACGTGACATGACAAAAGGGTTTGTGAACGTGTTGCTTAAGTCTGCGTTGAATGGGTTGAAAGAAACGATGATTATGTCGAAGGAGAATCGAAAGACATACCAGGAAGCGAAGAAGAAATCGAAAGTGGGAAGATGATACCACCGAACGTGAACCAGCAATTCTGATGAATAGTAAATAAGTCCACCTATGACAAAGTCTTTGCTATCCCCTACCGCACAACGTTTTGTCTTTACAGGTCTTGGAATTTTACTCGGAGTGCTTTCCCTGCTGACTCCGTATTGGGAAGCAGCAGAGCCAGCTTCCTATGTGGGTGGCTTGTTGGTTTGGGCAGCGGTGCTGGAGATTTTTCATGGATTCAGAAGGGCCGAAACACAGGCACGTTACTCAGCCTGGATCAGTGGTGCCATCACCCTGGTGATTGGCGTTTTGATGATCAACGCCATCCTGTTTCAGTTGCATGCCCTGGTCAACATCATTCTCACCTTGTTCCTGATCGATGCTGTTCGGTATTTGTATACTTTCCTTAGGAACAGAACCAAAAGTACTCTTAACTGGAGTGCACTTCTGGCAGGTATCGGCAATGGCATCATTGTTCTGCTCATTATACTGTTCCGTGAGAAGGGATATGTTTGGGTAATGTCGCTCATTGCTGCGCTGCGCATCTTTGGTACCATCTATAATCTCTTCACCGCACGCATGGGTACCTCAGAAAAAGTATCCGAAGATATTATTGAAAGTTTAGGCCTAAAAGGAAATACCGAATTGGAGGCGTTGGCCAAAAGACTGGGCGATGAAGATGCTCAACGCGCTCCTATCGACCGCGGGTGGATCATCACCTTCATCCTGATTCTGTTTTTTATTCACCTGGGCCGCATGGGCTTTGATCAATCCGCTTCCGGTATTCTTTCACCTGTTGTGGCCGTAATCGGTGATTTGGTCATCGCCTTAATTGTAGCGTTTGGGTTCATCGCTCCGCTGAGGACCCTCTTCAGAAAATTCACAGGACTGTTTGTGCGCAGGTTATGGAAGTGGGTACAACGTGTACCATTAGCCGACCGGAAATTTTTTAGTCTACGAACGCTGGCGATCGCCTGGTTAAAACGCGAAATGCGCTTGTCCATCAGCATCCGCAAATCAGGGTACTCTTTAATAAATGCATTTCGAAATGGACTTAAGATAGGACTTCCGTTTTCCGCTTTGTTGGCGGCCATCATTCCTGTGCTGGGAATGAGCTGGTACTTCGACACTGAAAACTGGGCGTCCGGAGTTTGGGATGGGTATGCTTCTTCCCGGGCTGAGGTATGGCGCGAGGCAATGGTGAATGCCACCGGTGAAACCGTTAATGCGGATGCCTTCCGGATGCATCCCATGGGAGTAAATGATACAACTGATTTTTCCTTTGTGGTGATCGGAGATCCCGGAGAAGGCGATCCATCACAGCACGTTCTGAAAGATCAGATTCTGAAAATATCCGAACAAGCGGACGTGAAGTTTGTAGTCATCTCTTCGGACATCGTGTATCCCTCCGGTGCCATTAAAGACTATGAACGAAAGTTCTTCTTGCCTTTTAAAGGAGTAACCAAACCCATCTATGCTATCCCCGGCAACCACGACTGGTATGACGGACTGGATGGTTTTACGTCCACCTTCTTCACACCGCAAGCCGCCCAACAGGCCATTGAAGCCCGGGTGCGAAGCGATTTAAAACTAACCGGAGCCACACCCAGGAATATCAAACGCATGATTCAGCAAGTGAACTTTCTGCGCAACGCATATCAGGTTCCTGTAGGCTACCAAACCGCACCCTTCTTTCAGGTGGTGAACGACTATTTTGTTTTGCTAACGATTGACACAGGGGTGTTGAGACGTGTGGATGCCACCCAACTGGCCTGGATAAAAGCCGTGCTCGAAGCTTCGAAAGGAAAATATGTGATGGCCGTGCTGGGGCATCCCTTCTATGCGATTGGGGAATATCAGGGTAACATGAATCCGGATTTCAAAGCCTTGCATGATTTGTTACGCAGCTATCAGGTTCCGCTCATCATGGCCGGAGATACCCATGACCTGGAGTATTATAAAGAGTTACCCCAAAACAACGATGGTCATATCATGCATCACTTTGTCAATGGGGGCGGGGGTGCGTACCTCAGCATCGGTGCGGCCATGGCGTCCAGGGATAGTCGACCTACCCATGACTGGGCCATCTATCCTTCCCGCGAACCGTTGATTCAAAAAATCGACTCACTCACTCCCGCCTGGAAATATCCGGCCTGGGTATGGTGTAAAAAATACAATGGTTATCCGTTTTCCGCAGAATGGTTATCGGCTGCCTTCGATTACAATCAGGCTCCCTACTTTCAAAGCTTTATGGAGATTAAAGTAGAACGGTCGCGGAACAGAATCCGGCTAATTCCCTATGGTATTCATGGACAACTGCGGTGGCGAGACCTGGAGTACGGGGGTACAGGGAAACATGAAAAAGAAAGTGACCAGAATTTCGTTGAGTGGGTATTTCCACTTCATCCGAAGGGTTAACGTCCGTGATTGGAAACGTCCGTACTCCTGCCGCTCTCGTTGGTGAAGAAAGAGCAGATGACAATATTGCTTTGCTTTTTCCTGTCAGAATGTAAAATTGCAGCCGTTGAAAATGTAGTTCGTTAACCCATAAGCGTATGAACAAAACAAAAGTGGCCATCCTGGGCTGTGGCTTTATCTCTGATATCCACCTTGAGAGTTATGAACGATTTGTCCCCGAAGCCGAAGTGGTGGCCGTATACAGCCGGGACTTGAACAAGGCAAAAGCGTTTGCCGAAAAGCATCATATTAAGGCCTGGTATGATTCGATGGATAAAATCATAGCGGAATCGGGCTGTGAAGTAGTGGATATCTGTTTGCCCAATTTCTTGCATGCTCAGGCAGCTTTAAAAGCAGCCCGTGCAAAGAAACACATCATCATTGAAAAGCCGCTCGCCATCACCCTCGAAGAGGCAGACGAAATGATCAAAGTATGTGCGCAGGAAGGAGTGAAACTGATGTATGCTGAAGAGTTGTGTTTTGCTCCAAAATATGAACGGGTGCGTAGCCTCACCAAAGAAGGGGCCATCGGAAACATTTATATGCTTAAACAGGCCGAGAAACATTCGGGCCCACACTCCGATTGGTTTTATGATGTGAACCTTGCCGGAGGAGGCGTGTTGATGGACATGGGATGCCATGCGTTTGGTTGGTTTTTCTGGATGCTGAACAACATGAAAGTAAAAAGTGTGCTGGCTACCATGTCCACTGTTTTGCACAAAGGTCGTACAAAAGGAGAAGACAACTCCGTGGTGATTGTTGAGTTTGAAAACGGTACGATTGGCATTGCCGAAAATAGTTGGGCCCGGCACGGTGGCATGGACGATCACTGTGAAGTATATGGTACCGAAGGATTGATGTATGCCGACTTGTTCCGGGGCAATGCTGCTCTTGCTTACAGTAAAAAAGGATTCGGGTATGCCATGGAGAAAGCCGACACCACCGCTGGCTGGAGTTTCCCGATCTTTGAAGAGGCCTTTAATCAAGGATACCCGCACGAACTGAAACACTTTATCGATTGTGTGCGCAACAACAAGCAGCCCGTGGTAACGGGCGAGTTAGGCCGATCTGTATTGGAGGTGATTTACGCTGCGTATGCTTCTGCCCGGCAAGGAAAGAAAATAGAATTGCCGTTTACACCGGTTGTTAAAAAGCCGGTGGATCTGTGGTTAGGTTAATCGTTCGATGGTAACTAGCGATGTGTTCATGTTAGCTCTTCCGAAACGAAGTTAAAGCACATACACCAACACCGCCACCACATGACTCGCTGTACCGGCCATGACAAACAAATGCCAGATGAAATGATGGTACCGAACACGGTGATCATAGGCAAAAAACAGGATGCCTGCCGAGTACATCACCCCTCCGGTCAATAACCAAAACAGCCCCCAGCCCGGCAACGCATCATATAGTGGTTTTGTCGCAACCACCGCCAACCAACCCATGCCTACATACAGTGCCGTGGAGAATTTTCCGGCTTTCACCGATGCTACTGACTTCAATACAACACCACCGGCAGCAAGGGCCCACACAATTCCAAAAAGCGACCAGCCCCATGCAGCCGGTAATGCAATCAAGGTAAAAGGAGTATAGGTTCCTGCTATTAACAGAAAGATAGCACTGTGATCAAAAATCCGGAAGACACGTTTAGCCCGATTTTGCGGAAAGGCATGATACAGGGTGGATGCCACATACAATACAATCATAGTCGCACCAAAGACGCTTACACCCACGATGGCTGCTGTCCCCAGCGGTACTGCTTTTATGATAAGCAGGGGTGTTACTGCTATTGCAGCCAGGGCCCCGACTGCATGGCTTACACTGTTGGCGATTTCTTCACCCAGTGATTGGAAACGTTCAGTTATTATTTTTTCCATCAATGATGATGTTATACTTCATTCTGCTGTGGAGCCTCTGGCTTCCTCTTTACCAAACCAGGAGCGAGACCAGCCTATGGACAGTGATGTAAAATCCTGACCGATGCGAACCACTGCACCGGTACTGGCCGCCAGCTTTAAGGAGTTGCGCTTTCCAACCGGTACGACTCCCGTTACACCAACCCGGACATTCGACTGCCGGTCATCATTGTACAGGTCGTTGACAGACGATGTTCCGCCTACATAGTACGTTGCATTAAATGCCACCCAATGCCGGGGCGTGATGTTATAACTTAAATGCCCTTGAAATGAGCCCATGGGCTTTTGCGTTCGAAGGGAAGTCCCGGGATAAAACGAATCATTCGCTGTGAATAACCAAATGCCGGAATACACATCCATGAGCCATCGCTTACTCAAGGGATGTGAAATCGCTAACTCCGGCCGGAACGACCAACGATTAGTCCCCAGGTTGATCAGCTTGTCCGGAAAAAACTCACCCGTGGGTGCCACCACACTCAAACTGACACCCACAATAGTTTCTCTCGGGGCTTTTAAATAATCCTGCAACCCCACCGAAGGTGCCCCGTGCACGAGAACGGAAAGTCGCAGCCGGGTATCGGCAAATCCTGATCGGGTAATGCTTTCTGGTTGCCCTACTACCTTGCCCGAAACCTGAGCCCACGAATACGGCAGGGCTACCAACACTTGTGAAGTAAGCCCCAACAAATTAAAGGTATGCGCATACCCCAGGGAGACGGATTGAACATCTGCGTCCAAATCCTGGATAGGCAACGTTGGATCTGTAACAACGCCTCCGTATGAATAAGAAAATCCAGTAATCAAAGTATTGGTCCTCTCCGGTAACCGGACATAAGCGCGGGGATCCAGATCCTGCGCAAAAGCACCTGATAAAAGGAGTTCAAATCCTGCGGCAATGAGTATCCGGTATTTCAAATGAAAAATCAGGTGCGTCACAAACAAGGATTCTAATTCTAAAAGTGGCCTTCCCCTGTGATAATGAAAATGACTTTGCTTATGCGATCTCTACAAGTTATTGAATTAACCCCAGATCTCAATCGGTTGCATCTACACTTGTTGGGGGGAATTAAATTTTAAAAACATACTATGACGATTGTCATTCCGAAAGGACAACAAACGCGTCATCTTGGTGAACGAGTAATCCTGTTGATCCCTATCTTTAGACCTAATTCCTCATGACAAACGCAATTTACCTCACCACTACAGAACCCTATGCCGGCAAATCCATCATAGCGTTAGGACTGATGAACCTGTTGGCCGCAAAGACTGAAAAGATTGCTTACTTCAAGCCCGTCATCAGTCGCGAAAGCTCGGAAAAAGACAATCATCTGGAGATGATGGCCAGTCATTTCAGGATCAACCTGCCCTACGAGGATATGTATGTGTTTACCCGCAACCAGGTGGTGCGGCAAATTAATGCCGGTAAGGAAGCCTCTGTGATTGACTTCATTATTGACCGGTTTAAGAAACTGCAGGAGCGTCATGACTTTGTTGTAGTAGAGGGAACCGACTTTATGGGGGGCAGCACGAACATTGAGTTTGACGGAAACATTTCCATTGCCAAAAACCTGGGAATCCCGGCCGCCATCATTGTGAAGGGCGAAGGAAAATCGGTACAGGAAATTGTAGATACGGCCGTCTCCACCACCAAAGGATTTACGGATGAAGGTGTACAGGTGCTTACGGTGGTTGCTAACAAAATCAATCCCGAACAGGAAGAAGAGATCCGGACACAACTGACGAAAGCCCTTCCGGCAAGCATCATCGTCACCTCCATCCCGAGCCACAAAGACCTGGGCAACCCTACCCTGAAAGAAATTTATGAATCCGTAGGGGGTAAAATTCTTTTTGGCGAGCACCTGCTTTCCAATCCAGTGAACGCCTCCATTGTAGGCGCCATGCAATTGCACAATTGCTTAACGCGATTAAGCAAGAACACGTTAATTGTTACTCCGGGTGACCGGGGTGATCTTATTATCGGAGCCTTGCAAGCCAACATCTCCAGAAACTATGAGAAAATTGCCGGGATAATCCTGACGGGCGGCCTGGTTCCCGAACCCACTATCATGAAACTGATTGAGGGGTTGGAGACGGTCGTGCCAATCATTGCCGTGGAGAGTGGTACGTTTAAAACGGTAACCCGGGTAGCGAATACCCAATCCAGAATTTCACTAGAAAATAAAGACAAGATTGCCCTTGCCATTAGTTTGTTCGACAAGCATGTGGATGTGAAAGCGCTCGAGAAAAAAATAATTTCCTTCCGGGCCACCGGCATTACCCCTCGCATGTTCCAATATCAACTGGTGAAGCGTGCCAAAGAACACAAGAAACACATCGTGTTGCCGGAAGGGGATGACGACCGCATCCTGATCGCAGCCGATGCCCTGGTGAAACAAAATGTGGTGGACTTGACTATTCTAGGTAATGCCGATGCTGTTCAATCTTCGTTTAAAAGATTGAATCTTGAATGGGATAAAGACAAAGTAAAGATTGTAAACCCGGCAACCTCGGAACGTTACACGGAGTACGTGCAAACCTTGTATGAGTTGCGCAAGAACAAAAACCTGTCGATCGAAATGGCGCGTGACTTAATGTTGGATGTTTCCTACTTCGGCACCATGATGGTATACAAGGGCGAAGCCGATGGTATGGTGTCCGGAGCGGCCCACACTACACAGCATACCATTCGTCCGGCCTTGCAGTTTGTCAAAACCAAACCCGGCATTACCACCGTGTCTTCCGTTTTCTTCATGTGCTTACCCAACCGGGTTTCCATATTTGGAGACTGTGCCGTTAATCCCAACCCTACCTCCGAGCAACTGGCGGATATCGCCATCTCTTCAGCCGAGACCAGCAAGATGTTCGGGATCGAACCGAAAATTGCCATGCTCTCCTATTCTTCCGGTTCTTCGGGCGAAGGGGAAGATGTCGACAAGGTGCGGAAGGCAACCGAACTGGTAAAACAAAGGCGCCCGGATTTAAAAGTGGAAGGACCCATTCAATATGATGCTGCGGTAGATCCTTCTGTGGGAAAAAAGAAACTACCCAACTCCGAAGTAGCCGGCCATGCCAGTGTTTTGATTTTCCCGGATTTGAATACCGGAAACAATACCTATAAAGCCGTGCAACGGGAAACCGGGGCTCTGGCCATCGGCCCGATGCTGCAAGGATTGAACAAACCCGTGAATGACTTAAGTCGGGGGTGTACTGTGGATGATGTGTTTAACACCGTGGTCATTACCGCCATTCAGGCCCAACAATAATCCGCGATTCCATGAACGTGTTCGTCATCAACTCTGGAAGCAGCTCCATCAAGTATCAACTCATTCGCATGCCGGAAGCTGCCGTGGTTTGTTCCGGGTTGGTGGATCGCATTGGTTTGGCCGGTGCGTCCATTCATCACAAAGCATTTATCAGGGGTACGGAACATGCGCGGAAGGAAAGCATACCCATCCCCGACCACGCATCCGGATTGAAAGCCGTGTCGGGATTATTAACCGATTCGCAAATCGGAGTGATTCGCGATCCAAAGGAGATAGAGGTGGTGGGCCATCGCGTAGTGCATGGGGGAGAGAGTTTTTCAAAAACGATGGTGATCACCTCGGAGGTGATGGAAAAAATTAAGAAGTTGTTTCCCCTAGCTCCGCTTCACAATCCTCCCAATTACCTGGGCATTGAAGTGGCGACCCAGATCTTCGCACGCGCAAAACAGGTGGCCGTATTTGATACGGCTTTTCATCAAACCATCCCGCCCGTTGCCTACCGCATTGCCATCCCCAATGAATTTTATGAAAAGCAGGGTATCCGCAACTATGGGTTTCATGGCACCAGTCATAAGTATGTCTCCGAACGGGCGATTGAATACCTGAACAAGAAAGTGTCAAAAATTATCACCATCCACCTGGGCAACGGGTGCAGCATGAGTGCTGTTAAAAATGGGGTGTGCATTGACACCAGCATGGGCCTGGGCCCGATGAACGGGTTGATTATGGGTACCCGCACCGGGGATCTTGATCAGTCCGTGATTTTTCACCTCGTCAATCAATTGGGGTACAGTTTGAATGATGTAAATACCCTTTTGAATAAAAAGAGCGGGATGCTAGGCCTGACCGGGCACAGTGATATGCGCGATGTAAAAGTCGAGTATCAGAAAGGAAATAAGGAAGCCATCCTGGCTTACGAGATGTATGCGTATCACATCAAAAAATACATCGGCTCCTTTACAGCCGTGTTGAATGGGTTGGACGCAATCGTATACACGGCCGGAGTTGGAGAAAATGATTCGCTCACCCGAAGGCTAGCCTCCAGCCAGCTCGAATACCTGGGCATACACCTTGATGAGAAGAAAAACGAGGCCGGAGGGAAGGGTATTTACGAGATTAATACGGAAGATTCTCCTGTAAAAATTCTGGTGATTCCCACCAATGAAGAGTTGGAGATCGCCTGGCAATGTGCTACCCTGTTGGTGTAGCTACCGCGGTGTTGCGGCCAAACCATTTCATAGAAGCCCAGGCAAAGAGCAACATGCAGGGCAAACCCAATCCTACCATGATGATGGCCCTTTGATCGATGTGAGCCACCACAAGCAAAGGTGCAACCGTGGCCCCCAGGTTGCGGGTGGCCAGGCCCATGCTAAGCACCAGCCTTTGATCAGCCTGCAGTCCAACTCCAAACCAATAAGGCAAGGCTGTGATGAGGAAGAAAAAAATAATCAGCGATACCAAAGCCCATCCCGGATCAATCCCCAACAAGCCTTCCCCGTATACCAACACACACAAAGAACACGCGATGATGGCAAACAGGGTTGTGGTTTTCTTGACAACCGGTTGAATGCGGATTGCAAATCCTGAATAGAAATACAAAATGCCCATCCCGATCAAAAAAGGAATCAGCATTACCAGCACCAGGGGCTTGGCGATGGTCCACGATTGAATGGCTAATCCCGTTAGCTTCCAGGGTACGAGAATGGGCATCAACAACACAGTGGTAAAAGAAACCAATACCATGAAGGCTGCCGTGTAGCCCAGGTCCACATGCGCTTTACGCATCACCATCGGAAGAAACGGGGCCCCGGGTGTCATGCTGAGTAAGTGCAAGCCCATCGCATAAGGAGCTTCTAACGGAAGAACATACGTGATCCCATACGCCAGGGCAGGCCCAACTACAAAACCCCAGAACAGTGTGTGCCCGACAAAGGAATAATTCTTCAAGCCTTGCCAGGCCTCCTTTGGATTCAGGCGTAGACCCAGGTCAAGCAAATTACTCGCAATGAAAATGGCCAATGAAATTTTGAATAAAGTGGTGATCATACTAACAGGCGCTGACTTCAAAAACATGATAACCCCAGGCCGGCAGATCAAAGTAGATGCCTCGTGACAAGACATCATTTCCTTCGCGGTAGTATAAGGCCACACTCATCAGATCGCGGAATTCGACATGGCGATTCGCTAACTCCCTGTATGGAAGGCGCACATAACATTGACTGGCATGTGGCGCAAAGTTTACTACCACCAACGCTCTCCGCCCGGCCTGTTCTTCCCAGGCAAAAACCAGGTAGGAGTCCCAACTCTCATTTCCCTCCCAGGCGGGTTGGCACGGTACCAATTGCCACTGGGCATGAAACAGCGGTTGCCTGAGCAGGGCGAGTAAGTCGGTGTAAAACAGCTGCACCCCCGGATCAACTGTTTCGAACGGTCCACGAATCAAATGCGGTGAGATGCGTTTCTGTTTGCCCTCCAACTGTCCCTGATGAAAGAAGCGCAAGCCCGGAGCTAAATACGTGATGATGGCAGCCGCAAGATGTTTTCGAAAATCAAACGCGATTGCTGCGCGGGCTTCGTCATGATTTTCAAGAAATCGTACCAGTTTATTTTGATATTCAAGTCCGGCCGTGAAATGATCCCGCACCGGTTTTGCCCGGCCTTCGCGCAACCGGTCATACAATCGCTTGTCGTAGGTGTAATCAAAACCTTCTTGTTGCAAAGTCCACTCCATGTCCCAGTACACCTCCGCCATAAAACAAAAGTCCGGATGTTTCTTGCGCACCGCCCGGATTGCCTCCGGCCAAAACGGTTGTGCTTTTCGACCCCAGGTTTTTTCAAACACTTCAGGCAGGATCAACATCGCCATATCGCACCGCACCCCATCGCACTGACCGGCCATGCGGATCAGCTCGCGTTGCATCGCTGCAACTACCTCCGGTTTGCTGTAATCTAACTGCACCGTGTCGGGCCATCCGGAAAAGTAAGGATCACGGCCATAGGCAAAAATCGTTTTGCCGAACTTGCCATAGTTCTGTGGCTTGTTTTTCAGGTCAGCCCTGGTACCGGAAATAAAATAGTCGGGTTGCGCCTGAACCCAGGGATGATCGGGGCCCAGGTGATTCGGAACAAAATCGAGCATCAACTTGAGGCCGCGTTGATGAAGCTTTTCGCGGAGCCGTTTCAACGATGCCTCTCTACCTAAGGCCGGGTGCACATGATAATCCCCAATGGCAAACCCTGAACCTCCGATATCGGCTTCCTGCAAATCCGGCAACGTTTCTTCAAACTCCTTTCGCCATCCCTGATTGGTGCAGGAAACCTGGCGGCCACGCTCACCGGTAGTCCATACGCTTAACAGCCAGATCCAGTCAAACCCCTGCTCAGCAAGTTGATCCCAGGAAGTGTCCGGAATGTCATCCAGCGTGGCCGTGCGGTGAAGGGTAGCTGAAAGTTCGGTTAACCATACCCGCGTGTTGATCTGATATAAGGAAGCGTACGGATGCATTACATCGGGGGGATCATGCTCAGGTTATTTTTTCTTCTTTACCGGATACTTGGCAAAAATTTTGGCGGTGTTGTCCATTAACAACTTCTGAATGTCGTCCGACATTTTAAATTTCTTTTCCACCATGCCCCACCATACCTGCTTTTTGGATTCGGTATCGTACATGGCATATTTCAGGGTGCCGTCTTCTTGCGTAGTGGCCGTGATCTTACCACCGGCAACCGGGGCAGAACCCCCAACATAGTAACCCGGCCCGGCTACCCCAACCCCCACACTTAAGGTGGGGCTTTGTGAATACGTAGTTACTTCCTGTACGCTGGTAAAGAAAACAAAAATGGCATCAGGGTCTTCGGCATTAATAGTGAAACCCCGGCTTTTAAGTTCCTGGTTGGCAGCATAGGTAATGGTGCCCCCATACACTTTATCAATGCGCTCGCGATTCAATACACTGTCGCCCGGGGCTAACCACGCATAGGTTTTGAATTTGGTGAAATCCGCTTGGGTGTCGTAGTCGGACTTGACAGATTGTGCCTGAAGGGAAATAACAGATCCGAAAAAAATTGCCAGTAAAGTCCTCATTAAACGATTGGGTTATCCTCTTTTTATAGTTCGAAGGTAGCTAAAAGTCCTTTCTTGTTTAGTCTCCCGAATCGTAGTGGGTACGTCCGCGGCTTTGTGTTGCTACTCCCGCGGCTTTGTGTTGGTGCTTCCACGCATTCGTTTTGGGCATACCGGTTACCTTGCTTCAGGTCTACTGGAATACTTGCCCACCCACAACGCAATGATGATGGCTACATACAATTGTCCGCTGATGGCAATCAGGATGGACAAGGACTTGGCATGGGGTTTTAATGGCAACAAGTCGCCATAGCCCAGGGTGGCAAACGTGACAAACGAAAAATAAACCGATTCGCGAAGGTCGGTGCGATTCGCTTCCGAAAAATTAAACGCAGCCGGGTCTACCTGCAGCATGAGGGCCACTAAAAAGGAAAACACCAGGCCCAGCAACAGGTACCCATTGATGGCTTCCAGAATCACCCTCCGGTTCACCACCCGCGCGGATGAGATTTGCGCAATCAGAAACCCAACCATGATGGTAAAAAAAGTAATGTTGAGCAGTTTGGAGATCGCCTCGATGACCGGAAAATTAAACACCTTGAAAATAACCTGGGCCACCAACAGACTGGCCGCGATCCGGAGCATCTGCTTCCGGTTTCGATCCAATCCGGCAGCGGTGGTGATATACAATACCGAAAACAGAATCGGATCAATCACCATCAGCCAGGAGGCTGGGAAAAAACTGGTGAGAAAAACCAAGGCGAAAATCTCAGCCAGTACCAGAATGCCCCAATAGTATTTAAGATCGCGGGTCAACGGCTACTTTTTCTTGCGTCCAAAGAAATACCCTACCTGCAGTTGATACCGGTACCCGTAGCCCCAGTGATCTAATTTACCTTTGGAAGTTATTTCCCCTTCGTTTATGAATTTTTCAAAACCGGGAAATCGATCAATGAGACCCAGAATCACTTCGTTGTTGACGTTGTCCGGATCGAATGTGTAATTCCCTTCGATGGACGATTTTAAGCTATAGTTCGAAATGGAAGGTCCTACAAATACGAGATCAATGGCCCATCGGTTGCTGATCAGAAATTGATAGCCTAACTGAAAGCCTATGTTCAGGATATTCAGATCGGTGCTGAGTGACGCATTTTCAATTACCCCATTATTATCTACTTCTATGTCTCGGTCGTTGGCATAATTGTGAAAGGATATATAGGGGCCGATGTAAACACCATGGGGCGCATCGAATTTGTTTTCTTTTTGCAGGTAGAATCGGTATTCCGCGCCCAACTTAAGGCCACGGGCTTTTGTTTCCCGGGTAACTTTTACATCATCCACCAATGTTCCAAGACCCGGCAATTGTTGGATTCCTGCGGTAATACCCCACGATTGCTGCGGGTTGTGAACCCGTTCGTACGTAAACACAACGGCATTTCGGTAAAGCCAATAAGAGGTAAGATCGACCTTGATCCCATTTTTCCTGCCGGTTGTATCGCGCTCAGATTGCGCCTGAACTCCCAGACTTATGAAAAACAGGAGTAAGAGAATAACGTGTTTCATGGCTTTAATTTTTAAAATCCGTCTCAGCGCTGGGGTGAGTGCTTCATGATCCTATACGTTGACATGATAGCCATATTTTAACAGCACCATAAATCCTAAAAAAAACGACAAGGCAAGCAACAAGTACGATAATACCAGAGCCACAGAGAATCGCATCTCCGGATAGGTCTTCTTAAGATTGGACATATTTTTCGTATGCTGAATGGTGGCGGGGAGCAACATGCCAAACGCGGCCAAAATCAAAAACAATCCTAGTTCCCGTCCGGTAATCAAATTCAGCAAAGGTGCCTGTCCTTTCTCGAGTCGGTTGTAAAAATATTCGTAGGAACCTACACCAATGGTTAACATCGTGAGACAGGTACGGACCCAGGCCAGTTGCAGCCGCTCAAAGGCGGTGCGTGTGCGCTCCAACTGAATCTGCTTTTTACCTTTCTTCTTTTCGTTTTTCTCCGGATTCGCTTCCGGATTGAGCTTCTCGGTGTTGCTATCCATAGGTATTCCAATCATGTAGGTTACCATCCACCGCCCAGCGCTTTATACAACCGAACGGTTGAGATCAGCTGACTTTGTAAGGCCAGCGATTTCTCAAATTGCGAATTGTATAATTCGCGCTCGGCATCCAGCACTTGCAGGAACGAAGTATACCCATTGTCATATAATGCTTTTGATAATAATAAAGAGCGCTCTGTTGCCGCCACCTGCGTTTGGCGCGCAGCAAACTCGTTGCGGTAGGTGCGGATTTCCGCTAATGAATTTTCTACTTCGGCAAACGCCACCAAGATGGTCTTCTCATACTGATATCCCACCTGCATGGCTTTAGCCCGCTCCGCTTCCACCCTGCGCTTGTTCTGATTAAACCGTAATATCGGCCCGGTTAATTGTCCGGTTACAGAGCCCAGCACTGCGTCTCCTGAAAACAAATTGGAAATGTCAGGGCTGGCTACTCCTAATAAGCCCGTAAGACTTAAGGAGGGAAACCGCAAGGCTACGGCAATCCCTACGCGTTCTGTTTGTGCTACCAACTGTTGTTCAGCCGAACGAATATCCGGTCTGCGCTCCAATAGTTCAGAAGGCAATCCACTTGGGATCTCCACCGGCAATTGTTGTTGATCATTCCGCAACCCGCGGGCAACGGGCGCATAAGTCTGACCTAATAAAACATTGATGGCATTCTCAACGGCAATGATGGCTCGCTCCAGACTAAACAGTTGTGCGTGCGAGGCGGCCGCAATTTGTTCGGCCTGCAGCTTATCCAGCTCGGAGGTTTCACCGCGCTCAAACCGCAGCGTGATGATCCGCAAATATTCCATGCGGGTGTCATACGTGCGTTGGGTAATGCTGTATCGTTCGTCTAAACCGCGCAGGGTAAAATATAACTCGGCCACCTGAGCGACTAAACTTATGTAGATTGATTTCCGGCCTTCATCGGTAGCTACCAGATCGGCATAGGCGGCCCGGTTCGCATGGCGCAGTTTACCCCATAAGTCGATTTCCCAGGAAACGTTGCCCAACAACGCCACAGAACTTTGCGGGAAGGTTACCCCTGCACCTTCTGCAGAAGAACGAAAATCAGAAGCCCGACCGCGGGCACTATAATCCAAAAAGGGAAAGAGGTTGGCTTGATTATACCCCAGGATTGCTTTTGCTTCATCCACGCGGGCCACGGCCGTCATCAGGTCGAGGTTGGAATCGATCGCAACTTGAATCAAGGATTGGAGTACGGTATCTTCATACACATCCCACCACTTCAGGTTGGTGATGGAATCTGTTTTCGAAGGCGCCTGCACATAGGCTTCCGGTTTTTTGGTATCCGGCCGGGAATACTTGGGTCCTACGGCACACCCTGCCAACCACATTACGGATATAATAAAAACTAGCTTCTTCATATTAATGAGCCGGTTCAGAAGGTGAAACAGAATCGGGTTTCTTTTTTGCTCCTATGCTTTCAATCAGCACGAACAATCCCGGTACAACTATGACCCCGATGATGGTAGCGATCAGGGTACCGCTGAATACGGCCATACCCATCACCTTCCTTGCTTCTGCCCCTGCACCGGAGGCCGTTAACAATGGAACCACCCCCAGCATGAAGGCGAAGGACGTCATTAAGATGGGACGCAGGCGCAACTTTGCCGACTCCAGAGCCGCTTCAAACAAAGGTTTGCCCTGCTCTTCGTGCAGCAGTTTGGCAAACTCCACAATCAGAATCGCGTTCTTGGCCGTCAGGCCAATCAACATCACCAAGCCGATTTGTGCGAACACATTGTTCACATAACTTGTGCTCCACAAGCCACCCAGCCACAATCCAAGGAAGGCACCAAAAATAGCAGCGGGCACACCCAGCAAGACGCTGAACGGCAGTTTCCAACTCTCATACTGAGCCGCCAAAATCAAGAACACAAACACCAGAGCCATGAGAAACATGGTGCTGCCGGTTCCTTCGGCTGCTTTTTCCTGGTACGACATGTTGCTCCACGCAATGCCCAATTCTTTGGGGAGGGTGGCCGCGACTTCTTCGAGGGCACGCAACGCATCCGAAGAACTATACCCTTCGGCAGGAGCACCTGAAATTTCGGCTGCACGGAACATGTTAAACCGGTTGGTGTAGGCAGGGCCACTGATATCATTTACATAGGCCAGCGTATTCAACGGAATGATCTCACCCATACGGCTGCGAACATAATAGCGGGCAATGTCATCCGGGGTAAGACGGTCTTCAGCTTCCGCCTGCACAAATACTTTGTATTGACGACCGAACCGGTTGAAATCATTGACATAACTGCTACCGAGGTAGGCGGAAATCGTACTGTTAATTTCCGTGAGGTCGATGTTCAGCTTTTCGGCTTTGTCATAGTCAATCACAATTTGTTTTTGGGGCACGTTGGATCGATACAACGTAAACGCGTTGGCAATTTCGGGCCGCTTCCTGACTTCGGTTATGAAATTGCGGGCCTGCTGATCGAGGTACTGGGGTGTATTGCCCGACCGGTCCAGCAGCTGTAACGTGAACCCGGCTGAAGTGCCTAACCCTTCAATCGGAGGCGGACCAAAGGCGATAGCCGTTGCTTCCGAAATATTCCGGAAGGCCAGGTTGGTTTGTTGAATGAGCTGCTTGGCGGTTTTCTCCCGTTCTTCCCAGGGGTCGAGGGAAATGAATACAAAGGCGTTGTTGGTTGAAAAAGATTGGGTGAGCATGCTGTACCCCACCACCATGGTTGAGTACGCAACGCCTTCTGTTTCGTTAATAATTTTTTCAATCTTCTGGGCAACCTCATCCGTACGTTCCATGGAGGCTGCATCTGGCAACTGAATATTGACCAGGTAGTACCCTTCATCTTCCTCCGGTACGAACCCGCCCGGAATGTTGCGGCCTAACAAGGCGGTTACGCCCAGCACAACTCCAATAATAATCACGGACCGGATCGACTTGCGGGCCACGATGCCCGCTACTCCGGTGTAGCCTAATGTAAACTTGTCAAACATGCGGTTGAAGGCATCGAAGAATCGCTGCAGCCAACCCGTAGATTTCTTTTTTGGTTTTAACAAAATAGCGCTCAGCGCTGGACTCAGCGTGAGGGCATTGAAGGCGGAGAACAATACGGAGATGGCAATGGTGATCGCAAACTGCTGATACAATCTTCCGGTGATCCCACCGGCAAACGCCACAGGCACAAACACAGCCGCCAGAATCAACGCAATGGCTACTACCGGTCCCCCCACCTCTTTCATCGCTTTTTGGGTGGCTTCCTTCGGATTCATGCCATGTTCGATGTTGTGCATAACTGCCTCTACCACCACAATAGCATCATCCACCACCAACCCGATGGCCAGCACCAGCCCCAATAAGGACAACACGTTCACCGAAAATCCCAACAAGGGAAAGATGATGAACGTACCGACCAGCGATACTGGCACCGTTAACAACGGGATCAGGGTGGCGCGCCAGTCTTGCAGGAAGAGGAACACCACGAGAATTACGAGCACGACCGCTTCGAACAGGGTGTGAATGATCTCTTCAATTCCTACGGAAACAGCCCGGGTCGTATTCAGTGAAATGTCATAGTTCAGGTCTTCGGGAAAGCGTGTGCTCAATTCGGCCATCGTACTTTGTACACTGGCGGCAACATCCAATGCATTGGAGCCGGGCATCTGATACACAACAATGGTGCTGGCGGATTTACTATTAAGGCGGCTGAAGGAATTGTAGTTCTCCATTCCTAATTCGAGGCGCGCTATGTCTTTGAGCCGGATAATAGAACCCTTCTCATCCGATTTCACAATGATGTCTCCGAATTCCTCTTCTGTTACCAGCCGCTCCTGCAAGAGCACACTGTAAGTATATTCAACCCCTTTCGGAGTGGGCGGAGCGCCAAACTTACCGCCCGGAGAAATCGCATTTTGCTTTTTAACGGCATTCACCACATCGTTTACCGTAAGGTTGAGTTTGGTGAGCTGATCTGGCTTTAACCATACCCGCATGGAGTAATCGGCCCCGCCAAAGAGAATCACATCACCCACCCCTTTCAGTCGTTTTAACTGATCGACAATGTTGATGTTGGCATAGTTGTTCAGAAAGAGTCCGTCATAGGTAGCTGCAGGGGAGGTCAATGACACCAGCATCAGAGGAAACACCAATGATTTTTTTGTGGTTACGCCATAGGCCTTTACTTCATTCGGCATTTTGGCGCTGGCCTGCGACACCCGGTTTTGCGTGAGCATGTTGGCATTGTCCAGATCAGTGCCAACCTCAAAGGAAACCTGAAGCGTCAGGGAGCCATCGGCTGCGTTGATGGACTTCATGTACAACATCTCCTCAACACCATTCACTTGTTGTTCAATGGGGGTAGCCACTGCTTGTTCTACGTTCACCGCATTCGCACCATTGAATAAGGTCGTAACCTGAATCATGGGGGGCGTGATTTCCGGGTATTTGGAAACGGGAATGCCCCGCAACGTAATTAACCCCATGATCACCATCAGGATGGAAATTACCATCGCTACAATGGGTCTTCGAATAAAAAATTCACTCATATCCGGGAGGTGGGTTAATTACTGTTGATTGTTCTTTTCCGTTTCGGGCCATTTCATTTCCACCACCTCAATTTTGGAATTGGGGGTAAGGGCCGCGGTACCGATCACAGCTACCGGGTCGCCCGCTTTAAGTCCTTTCGTAATCACCCAACCATCTCCGATTTTTGGACCTACCTCCACCACGGTTACTTTCAGCGTGCTGGAATCCGTAACCGTAAACACCTGATTCAGGGTTTGAAGCTGAAACACGGCCCGTTGGGGAATCAGGATGGAGTTGGGTAACGATTTCAACAGCACCCTTGCCTTCACAAACAACCCCGGACGGAGCAAGCCCTTCGGATTTGGGAAAGTGGTTTCGATGGTTAATGTTCCGGTTTTCGGATCGATTTCGCGATCGGCAAAATTCACCTGTCCATTCTCCGGATACAGCGTGCCATCGGCCAGAATTAACTGAACATTTTTGCTGGCAGAAGCGAGCTCCGCTTGCGTCATTTGAGCCAGGCGTAGGTATTCCCGTTCGCTGATCTGGAACCGCACCCGCACGCCACCAATATTGGACACGCTGGTGAGCACGGAAGTTCCTCCAGCGCGGCTTACATAATCGCCTACCCGTACATTGGAAATTCCCACCACCCCATCAAAGGGTGCATACACCCGGGTATAGCCTAATTCCACGCGGGCATTTTCGAGTGAGGCTTCGGCCGCTTTCACCTGGGCGATTGCAGCTTCGTAAGAAGCTTGTGCATTGTCGAGATCTTTCTGACTAAGTGCCTTGAGCTCCGTTAACGGCTTTACCCGGCTGAGGTCATTTTGCGCGCGCACCAGTTCCGTTTTTGCACGGGCTACTTCACTGGCCTGTCGATCCACCCGGTTTTTGTACTCAATGTCATCGATGGTATATAGCAGCGCCCCCTTCTGAACAGTGGACCCTTCCTTAAAGTTGACCGAAGTTACCCATCCTTCTACCCGCGTGCGGATATCCACATCGGCCTGGCCAAAGACCTGGGCCACAAATTCTTCGTACATCGGAACATCACTTTGGATGGCCTTTACCACATTGACCTTAACCGGTGGCAACGTTACGGTGTCCTTTGTACTGCATCCGGCAAGCACAATGAATACAACCAGGCTTGTTATCAACCCTGGGGTTGTCTTTCTAGTGGGAAATATCATAAGTACTGATTTCGTGCACGAAAGGTAGTAAGATGTTCATGGAAGTCAGGAGGTCAACGGCAGTAAACAAGATGATTTTTATCATTCCGTTCCTACCACTTGTTAGCGCTTTGCATTCTGGGTGATTTTCACTCTCCAATACCGTGTTTTGATCGGAGTTAAAAAAAGGCTTAATTTCGGTTTCTATAACGAATTCAATATGAAACTACTTTTTACTTTTCTGATCAGTTTGATCAGTGTTGGTTTGTGGGCCCAAAACCCGGCCGCCAAGCCCACGGCTGCTTCGGCCGCCAAATCCGCAGATTGCTATGATCAGTGGTATGCTTTATTTAAAGACCGCGGTGCCAATGCCGTAGCCGATGGAACCCATGAGGTCATTATCAGCCTGCAACACGATGGCTACTCGGAGTGCTTTTTAGGAAAAATTGATGTTGCTTCCGGAAAGATCAGCAGCAAACTGCAAATTCAAAAGGTAGATGGTTCCTATGATGAATTCGATAAAAAACTTAGCTCAACGTATATGAGCCCGGAAGGGACACTGAAAGCAGAACTGCGCGATGTGGTAAACGGAATGACCGCAGCGTTGACCCTTGCAGATGGTGAGACCATCCGATTGTTCTTTTATAAGTCGTTGGCAGACAAAGCAAAGTCGAACAAGAAGGCACCACCGCCTTCCGCGTTGATTAAGAACTAACTAATTGTTAAAGACGATAACAGGAGGCCGGGGATTCCCGGCCTTTTTTGTTGTGGTTAACTATCGTTTGCTTCCTTCAACTCCTGTTCAAATTCAATTGCCCGTTCCAGATAGGTTTTCTCCAATTTGATATTCGTGATAAAGGCCGAATAGGCCATGGTAGCTGCCAGCCTTCGTAAGTCGGTAGCCCAAGGCGGCAAATAAATGGGAGGTTGCAACCAACCGCTTTCAAACTGAGGTTCCAGTCGCAAGGCATCGGCCATCGTAAGGCGACCTGCAAAAAGATTGCGTACCAGGTTGGGTCGGTTATCCCGGATCGCCAACCGCAAAAATGTATGCACTTCGATCAAGCCCTGCAGGTACACGGCATCTTTGGTAAAAACGATTCCATCCTTCACGGCTCCACCCCGGAAGATCCGTTGTGCTGACCGGACGGATTCTACTTCGGTTTGACCGGCTTCGAGAAAAAATTTAAAAACGTCAATAAAATCCGCTCCATCCAATGCCTTCTTCACGGCAATCACCCGCAGGGCGATTCTCCGCAACCGGGTAATATCAATAGCGTTGGTGATCAGTTCGGCAAACACGGCAATTCCTTCCTGGGTTCGGGTGGTGCGAGGTGCGCCCAGCCCCAGGCATTTCAGGTTGGGTTGTTTCTTGCCGTTCAATTGGGTTGCGGTGTGTACGTACGCCTCATGATAAAGTAACTGGTCCTTATCCAATTGCGAAAATACCGCACTGCCTCGCACGCGAATGCGGGTTGCACCTGCCAGGGCTTTGGATGACATGTTGGGATCCAACACTACTTCTACCGTATCATGCTCAAAAAACTCATCCACTTCGCTGCGCAACCAACCGGCAAAGTCGGCAGCCGAGATGTCGGTTTCAGTGGGTTGAATGTGCTGATTGCCCAACAGTTTGTCAGTAACCTCCAGAAAAAATTTTGCACCATCCACGCCACTTAATCCTTGCAATTTATACACGGTATCAGGCCGGCCATAAATGCGGGTGGAATGGGTGGTGAACTCGCGCGTACCAACAGCCTGAATCATACGACCGGCATGCGCATAACTCAAAGCCGTTTCGGCTAAGTACTTTTCCACCGGATGTTGCTGATCACATTGAGCCACCAATCCATCGAGCACCTTTATGTTATCTGCCACATCGGGGCGTTGCAGTTCAATTTTTGGGAGTTCCGGTTTGCCTTTCGCCCAATGCTTTAAAAAAATTTCTTCCGCTTCGGTCGGCCAGGTCAGGGCATTCAATACTTTGATTTTTCGTGATGCCTTTACAATGGCTGCATCCAGGGTTTGAATTTTTGTTGTGTTCGTCATAACGTGGCCTGTTCGCGGGACAGTAAGTTACCGAAGGCCGGAAACTAATTCCCTGTCCACCCTCATGATTTTTATCACGGGAAGCTGTGGATGATTTTGTTAGCTTCAAACGGTAATTCAGAATCAATAACGCCTCTTAATCTAAAAAACCTGTGAAAGAATTCCTGAAACCCTCTCTTTACTGGCTCTTCGCCTTTATCCCCGTGGCGCTGGTGTTGGAATACACTCATGCTTCGGCCCCGTTGATATTCTTTTCGGCTGCCTTGGCCATTGTGCCCATTGCCCGGCTGATCGGTAATTCCACCGAGCAGTTGGCCACGTATACTGGCGATGCAGTCGGTGGCTTGTTGAATGCAACGTTTGGCAATCTCCCGGAATTGATCATCGCAGTGATTGCTTTAAGGGCCGGCCTGCATGGAATGGTGCTGGCTTCGCTGGCGGGGGCGATTTTAGCCAACCTCTTGCTGGCTACGGGTGTTTCCTTTTTTGTTGGCGGCACCAAGTTTCACAACCAGGATTACAATGTAACGAGTATCCGGGTGTACAGTTCGATGATGCTGATTGCAGTGATTAGTCTCACGATCCCCAGCGGATTTCATATTCTAACGGTGGATAAAGCGGCCATCGATAATGAAAACACCTTAAACCTCTACCTGGCCGTGGTGCTTTTGATCGGATACGTATTGTATCTCTTTTTTATGATTAAAACCCATGCTGATTTTTTCAAAAGTGAAGGTGGAGGACATGAAGAAGAGCACGGAAAACGATGGTCGGTAGCCCGCGCGTTGATTACCCTGGTGGTTGCTTCGGTGCTGGCAGCCTTCATGAGCGAGGTGCTGGTCGGTGCAGCCGAAGAAACGGGCACCGTATTGGGTATGTCCAGCGTATTCATCGGGGTCATCTTCCTTGCCATTGTGGGGGGTGCCGCTGAAAGCATCTCGGCCATTACCATGGCTGCGAAAAACAAAATGGATTTAAGTATTGGCATTGCCCTGGGCAGCTCTATCCAGATTGCCCTTTTTGTCGCTCCGGTGCTGGTTATTCTGAGCATGTTTGTTGGCCCGGTACAAATGAATCTCAACTTTCCGCGACCTTTGATTGTGGCCTTATTCCTGGCCGTTATCCTCGCGACCCTCGTGGCGGGCGATGGTCGCTCGAACTGGTACAAAGGAGTTCAATTGATCCTGGTGTACCTGATCATGGGCATGATGTTGTATTTTATTCCTACCGCATGAACGATCAACACTTTTGGAGAAAAAGGGTTCGTGAAAGTGCCGTCCTAAATCCGGTGGACCGAATCTCGGAAGTACTCTTCGGATTGATCATGGTGCTTACGTTTACCGGAGCCATCAGTGCCAGCACCGATGCGAGAGAAGAAGTTCGTGAATTGTTGTGGGCTGCCCTCGGTTGCAATGTAGCCTGGGGCCTGGTAGATGCGATCATGTATCTGATGAATGTGGTGATTGAACGCGGACATGCCATTACGGTGACTAAGAAAATTCATCGGACTAAAACGGATGAAGACGGGGGAGAAATCCTGAAGGAAGAAATTCAACCGGGCCTGGCCGGATTGATGACGCAGCAGGAGCTCAATGCTCTCAGCAGCCGGGTCAAAAATCTTCCCGAACCTTCCAAAGCACAGGTGCTCACCATTAAAGATTTGTGGGCCGGTGTACAGATCTTTCTGCTGGTTTTCCTCTGCACCTTCCCGGTGGCCATTCCCTTTGGTATTATTGAAAATCTGGAAATCGCCATGCGTGCATCTAATGGTGTGGCTCTGTTACTCTTATTTACCGGTGGGTATTTGCTGGCCGGCTATGCGGGCTTCAGGCGGGGGATTACCGCGGTGGTCTATATGTTAATTGGCGTAGCCTTAGTAGGGATCACCATGGCTTTGGGCGGATAGAAAGTGGTTGGTTGCTTAAAGACAATATATGAATATGAAATCTTTTCTCGGGCTCATATTGCTGGCGAGCTTTTACACTTCTTCGATGGCACAAGACTCAACCCCATCCGAAATGAAATGGAATTTCAGTGCCGATGCCAATCTGTATTTCTTTCCGGGCGAATTTATTCTGTTGCCGGTATTCCGAGCTGACAAAAATAAACTTCATCTGGAAGCCCGTTACAATTATGAAGACCTGGAAACATTTTCGGCCTGGGTCGGCTATAATTTCAATGGTGGAAGTAAACTTACCTATACGATTACGCCTATGGTGGGCGGGGTTGTCGGGCTTTCTAACGGCATCGCTCCCGGTTTGGAGTTTACTTTCATCTATAAAAGTTTTGAATGGTATGCTGAGTCTGAGTACCTCTTCGATTTCGAAACGAACGAAAACAACTTCTACTACATGTGGTCGGATGTAATGTACTCGCCAACCGACTGGTTGTGGCTGGGCATCAGCGGACAACGCACCCGATTATATCAAACCAAGTTAGACATCCAGCGCGGACTGCTGGTGGGCGGGGGTTATAAAAGTTTGGAACTGACCGGCTACCTCTACAACCTGGGGTTTGATGATCCCTTTGTGCTGGTAACACTCTCCGTAAATTTTTAACAGGATCCCACCGTGATCGATCATCTCCGTCTGCCGCCACCTCCACGGGCTCCGGTTGCACCGCCCCGGTAGGAGCTCCCCACATTGCCGCCCCGGTTCATATTGTTGAAGTTGGAGTTTTGTTGGGCGCTGCGCTGGCGGTTTTCGTAGTCGCGGTTCATCTGGCTGTTCTGCTGCGTTTGCTTCCATTGATTGCCATCCCGTTGGTTCCAGTTTCCGTTATTCTCGCGTTGATACACGTTGCCATTGCGATCGGAATAAACATCTGCATCTTTTCGGGGTCCAGCCGCTGGTTGCTGTCCTGCCTGCGGCCGGTTTTGGTTGGCCTTGTTGTCGCGGTTGGAAACCGAGGGTTGACGATTTTGGTCGCGGGTGGAAACGGAAGGATTGCCGCTATTCTGACCACGTCTTACATCGTTGGTGTTCACATCGTTTCTGCGGTTGTAAATATTGTTGGACCGATCCACATTGATATTGACATCTCCATTAATATAGGTGGGTCCTCGGCCACCATACATACCCCCGCGATAGGGTGGATAATAGGGTGGCCGATGATAGGGCGGACCCCAATAGCCGCCACCACCGTACATGCTGTAATGAAACCAACCACTGCTGTAGTGAAAACCCATGCTCCATCCTGTCCACGGATTATAGTGCATGCTAAATCCATACGTAACCGGACGCGGATAATAATAGGGCCCATACCATGGTGAGTAATAATACCCTGTACCATACACCACCGTTGGCCCGTACACATAGCATCCCATGTACCCAGGCGTATATCCGACATACACTACGTCCGGAGTTGATTCGTATACATACACATACTTTACATTGTACACGGTGGAACTGGCCGGAATGTTATCCACGTCCTTCGGTCGTTCATCGCTCACCTTCCAGGGACCTTTTGCACTGCCGGCAACAAACCAAACGCCCTTATCGACACAATAATATTTACTTCCCGACTTCAACACCGTGCTGCTGGTATTCATGGCCAACTCCAGCGAGGTACCTTCAATCTTTTCAAATTTGGGTTCGCCATCATACGTTACCGTGCACGTGGCGGTCTTGCGATCTACCTTGGCGGTCTGTGGCACCTGGGCATCGCGAATGGCATCCTGGCTGGCGGCCGTTCCGGCCACACTCACCAACACGTTGTCCTTGGCCGATCCTTCCGGAATATTGGCAAAGTCCTTCGGAAGCTGATCGGAAGCAACGTACGTCCAAGAACCTTCCAATTTCGTAGCCGTATACCAGCGCCCGGAGAGAAGCACGTAGAAGTGCTGGTCATTCATGTACTTAAAAATGTCATCGTCTGAATTGGAAACATAGAGCAGGTAGGTACCTTCTATATTGGAAAAATTGGCTTCGCCTTTGGATTGAAGAAGTTCGGCCGGTTTCACACTTACCAGTATGGCGGGTGGATCGGTTTCGGTAGTCTGAACTTTTTCCGATTGCTTTTTCTTTACCTGTTGATCGAGGGCAGCGATGGATTTCGGTAACGGGGACACCGGTTGATATCCTTCTTTCAGGCTGGAAGAACTATACCAGAATTGTCCACCATACAAATAATACTTTTTGTCTTCGGGGTTTTCAACGATCAGAAAGGGAGTGTTCACTACCCGCTTCATTTTTAATTCTTTGTCGTCCTGAAGTTTCGGTTCGCCATCCAGTAAGACCAGGGTGGTCGGTTGTGTTACATAATAAATCGTGGGGGGATCGTTCTTCAGATCTTCACTGCTGATGGACTGCTCCTGTTCGATGGTGGCGGTAATGTCATCCAGCGAACTGGTCAGGTTCCATAGCGGGATCTCCTGTTCCAGGAGCATTTTTAATTTCTCCAGTTTCTGTGTGTCTTCGATACCGGGAAGTTTCACTTCCTCAATGTGGATGCTCTCCATGGTAACGGTCCGCGTGTCGAGATCGGTCATCATGGTGGAGGAGTACCAAAACACACCAAATACCGGTTCAGCCCCTGCGGTTTCAACCGCTGAGAAAGCAGCCCGACCCTTAATGATATTTCCCTGCATGGATTCCGGTTGCGGTTGATAAATGGTAATCACGGCACCGCTTTTCGCAACAATTTCTTTCGGCCATTGAGCGAACGTCCCTGCTTCGGGTAATAAAAGAAACAGAATACAATAAAATACAAACCCAGGTTTCATCTTCTTGTAGTTAGAGTTCTATGCTATCCCCCATTTTTGGCAAGAGGGCATTCAATTTATACTTATTCTTGATCAATCGTGAGAGTTCGATTCGGGGACCCTCTTCCCCATGGGTGAGCATCACCTTAGGCTTTGCGGGTGCTAAGGTGGAGAACCACTTCAATAAATCCGTTTGCCCGGCATGGGCACTAAACCCATTGAGGGTATGTACCTGGGCCAGCACTTTTCTGGATTCACCAAAAATGGAAATGCGGGGAACCCGGTCAACCAATTGCCGTCCCAGCGAACCCTCGGTTTGATACCCCACAATCAACACATGGGTGTTTGCATTGCCCAGGTTGTGCGACAAGTGATGGAGGATGCGGCCACCGTTGCACATGCCGGCACCGGCCAAAATCATACACGGTCCTTTTACCTCATTGAGCTTCTTTGAAGACTCGGCTGTGGCGCTGGGAATAAAATAGTTGGCGCTTAACGGGAATACTCCTTTTCGCTGAAGGGTATGATACTCATCATCCAACATCTCCTGGTGATTTCGATACACATCAAATGCGGCCAACGCCATCGGGCTGTCGAGGTACACGGGGAAGGCCGGAATTCGTTTATCATGAAACATTTCGGCCAAGTGATAAATGATCTGTTGTGCCCGGCCTACCGCAAATGTAGGCACCAACATTTTTCCACCCGAAGCATGCGCTTGCTTTACAATGCGTTCAAACTCTGCCAGTGTATCGTCAAACGTTTTGTGATCGCGATCGCCATAGGTAGATTCCATGATCACCAGATCCGCCTGATAGAGTTGTTCGAAGGGCTTCAACAACGGTAAACTCAAAGGACCCAAATCCCCGGAGAAAATCACCACTTTACGCTTTCCTTTTTCAGTAACAGTTAGTTCAATACTTCCCGAGCCCAACATGTGACCAGCTTCCATCCACCGGGCAGTGATTCCCGGTGCCACTTTTACGGGTTGGTTCAACGCTACCGGCTGGTTTAGTTCTTTCATTAACTCTACATGCTCAGAATTATACAAGGGCTCTACCAAAGGCATTCCTTTACGCCACTGTTTCCGATTTTGCCGCACGGCATCCGCTACCTGCAGACGGGCCGAGTCCTGAAGGATGATGGCTGCTAAATCGATCGTCTGCTGCGTACAAAATATCGGACCATTGTAGCCATACTTTACCAACAGGGGCACACGCCCGGTATGATCGAGGTGGCCATGGGTAAGCAGAACTGCATCAATTTCTTTTACTCTTGTTCCCGCAGGTATTTTATTTTTTGCCTCCGAGGCTTTACCACCCTGAAACATCCCCGCATCAATCAGTATAGAAGCCTGATCCGTTTGAACTAAATAGCACGAACCGGTTACTTCACCCCCGGCTGCACCTAACACTTTTACTCTCATCCCTTGAATGCGGTTATTTTCTGATCAACTCCCTTTTGACTCTGCCAGCACCTTCTCAGCATATAACCAGGCGAATTTCCGGAGTTGCAGGTAATTCATTTTACCTTTCAATCCCAGGCGTTCTACCAGGTCGTTCAGTGCTTTGGTAAACACTTCATAAGTATTCAACCGTTCAGGCTCCAACGGAAGCTTATTTTCCACAATATAGCGCTTGTAAAAGTCAAGGTACTGATCGCTGTAAATCGGAAACACCTCGGGCCTGTGATAGTTGCAATACACCGATGCAAAATGCAATAAATAGGTTGGTTTACCCTGGATGGTTGCATGGGCAATGTCCTCCACCACGGTTAGATCTCCCCGCATTAAGCGATCATCGATCTTGAGATTTAAAATATGACTGACGAGTTCATCGGTGTTGCCAAGTTGCTGAAGACCGGGATCATCGCTGATCGCACTGATTTTTGTCCGGATGTCGTCTGCATTAGTGTTTTGCGGATTCTTTTGAAACAGCGCCAGGTTCCGCGTATCGTTCACGAAATACATTTCCTGGCCGGCAAAAATATCCAGGTACTTTTTCAGAATGTCTTGAAAGGAGTTCATGCTGATGGATTTTGATGCTACCGAATTACATTCAGATGATTGCCTGAAGGTACGGAATCAAACAAAATATGGGACTAAGGAATATTACCGGATTCGCTGATTTATATCATGAATAAAAGTAACTTTCTATAGTAGATTTCCGCTCGAAATTGATTCGATATGAAGGCGAAACGTGTAGAAACTCAACCCGGCCAACCTTTTCCCATCGGGCCAACCCCGATGGCCGGAGGTGTTAACTTTTGTCTCTTCTCAAAGAATGCAGAACAGGTTGATCTCGTATTATTTGATCACGCTGAGGATGAAAAACCGAGTCAGGTGATCACCTTTGATCCCATTCAGAACAAAACCTATCACTATTGGCATGGGTTTGTACCCCACGTACAGGCGGGACAATTGTATGCTTATCGCATCAGTGGGCCGCATGATGTAGTGAAGGGGCATCGGTTTGATCCGCAGTTCTTTTTGTTGGACCCTTATGGCAAAGCGATTGTCACGCCAACAAACAAAAAGGGCACCTCCATACCCATGAAAAGTGTTGTTTGCGATCTTCATCAATATGATTGGGAAAACGATCAGCATCCCAAACGGCCTTTTGCCCAAACCGTCATTTATGAAATGCACGTGGCAGGATTTACCAAAAATCCCAATTCCGGAGTTCCTGCTGCCAAACGGGGAACCTATAGCGGTCTGATTGAAAAAATCCCCTACCTCACCGAATTGGGAATTACTGCCGTGGAATTGTTGCCCGTCTTTCAATTTGACAACCGCGTGACGCAGGAAGGAAGGAGTAACTACTGGGGGTATAGCCCCATTTCGTTCTTTGCCATCCATCAGGGTTATGGCAGCACGAATAATCCACTCAAGACCCTGGATGAATTCCGCGACCTGGTCAAAGCCTTTCACCGGGCCGGAATTGAAGTGATTCTGGATGTGGTCTTCAATCACACAGGCGAAGGTGGTGAAGGTGGCCCCACCTATTCATTCCGAGGCATTGATAACAGCATCTATTATACGTTGGAATCAGATAAAACTCATTATGCTAACTATTCCGGGTGTGGCAATACACTCAATGCCAATCACCCCATTGTGCGCAGAATGATCCTTGACAGTTTACATTTCTGGGTAAAGGAGATGCACGTAGATGGATTCCGTTTTGATCTGGCGTCCATTCTTTCGCGCGATGAACATGGACGGCCGATTGAAAATCCACCCATCCTATGGGACATTGAATCCGACCCGGTGTTGGCCGGCACCAAGCTGATTGCCGAAGCCTGGGATGCTGCCGGACTTTACCAGGTAGGTAATTTCATTGGCGACAGCTGGAAGGAATGGAACGGCAAATTCAGAGACGATGTGCGGAGTTTTATGAAAGGCGATTCCGGAGTAGTAAAACGGTTTGTCACCCGCCTCGTGGGAAGTCCGGATTTATTTGCCCATCAGGAACGCGAACCCGAACAGAGCATCAACTTCGTTACCTGTCACGATGGTTTTACCCTCAACGATTTGGTATCCTATAACGAAAAACACAACGAAGCCAATGGTGAAGAAAACCGCGATGGCGGCAATGACAACCTGAGTTGGAACGGTGGCGAGGAAGGCCCCACTTCCAACCCGGACATTGAAGCGTGGCGCAACCGGCAAATCAAAAACTTCTTTACCATCAATTTACTTTCGGTAGGCGCCCCCATGATTTTAATGGGCGATGAAGTGCGCAGAACCCAACAGGGAAATAACAATGCCTATTGCCAGGACAATGAACTCAGCTGGTTTGATTGGAGCCAGGTAAAAAAACATGCTGACCTGTTTCGCTTTGTGAAACTTCTGCTCGACTACCGGCTCGCGCGCGATTTATCGAAGGCGGAGTATGCCATGAGCTTAAGGGAACTGATGGATCAACGGCTAATCACCTGGCATGGGGTTAAGGTGAATGAGCCGGATTGGGCCGATCATTCGCATAGCATTGCTTTTACGGTGCAAGCCTTGAGTGGCACCCTGGCTATGCACTTCATGATCAATGCCTATTCGGAGCCACTTACCTTTGAATTGCCCAAAGTAAGCATCGGACCCGTGACGCTCTGGAGGCGATGGATTGATACCAACCGACCAACTCCCGAGGATATAACCGAATGGGGAAAAGCCCCTGCTGTCACAGAATCAACCTATACCGTTGATGCATTTTCGGTTGTGATCCTTGTAAACTGATTCGGATAAGATTGAATTATATTTGCAGAAACAAATGACATTCATAATAGAATAAGCACGATTTGGTTACCAATTTTCGGTATCTTTAATCAGGGGGGATTTCCACGGTTCAGGCGCAATTCACAACACTTCATGATCATCTTTCAGCTCGCGATTCTTCTGATCTGCATCTTCATCGGTGCCCGCATGTCAGGTATTGGTTTGGGGGTAATGGGCATGATTGGTTTACTCATTCTCATGTTTGGTTTTGGCTTGCAACCGGCCGATCCGCCCCTGGAAGTGATGCTCATCATTTTAAGCGTGGTTACTGCTGCGGCAGCCTTGCAGGCAGCCGGAGGCATGGACTATTTAGTTCAGGTAGCCGGTAAAATTCTGCGCAGAAATCCTAAACAAATCACCTTTCTGGGCCCCCTCATCACCTACGGCTTTGTTCTGTTTGCCGGCACCGCGCATATTTCTTATTCGATCATGCCGATCATTGCTGAGGTGGCCATCAAAAACCGAATTCGCCCGGAGCGCGCCATGAGCATGAGTGTGACCGCAGCCCACATGGCCATTACAGCGAGTCCCGTTTCGGCAGCAGCTGCTGCGTTGCTCACCGTATTGGGTGTGCAAGGTGTGAAGCTCGCTGACATCTTACTAATCGCAATACCTTCTACCCTTATTGGTGTGGTTGCGGGAATTTTGTTTGTGTGGAAGCGTGGAAAGGAATTAAGTGAGGATCCGGAATTTCAAGAGCGCATGAAGGATCCCACCTTTGCTGCCAACCTGGAAGGAGCTGGTAAAAAAGAAGAATTTGTAAGGGCACCCGGTGCTATTAAATCGGTCATCATTTTTGGATTAGCGGTAGTGGCTGTTGTTATATTAGGTTCCTTCCCGCAGTTGCTACCGGAGTTTGGAAACAAACCCGGATTTTCTCCCGGCTTTGCTGTCAATGAAGCGGGGCATGTGTTAATGCCTTCCATGATCATGATGATTATGCTGGCCGCCACCGGACTGATTGTATTATTCGCCAATACAACAGCCGCGAAAGTCACGAAGGCAAGTTTGTTCTCATCGGCAGGCCAGGCAACGATTGCCGTCTTCGGTGTGGTTTGGATGAGCGGAACATTTATGAATAACAACTTTGAAGTAATTCAAAAAACGTTGGGTGATCTTGTGTCATCCTATCCGTGGTCGTTTGCCATCGCCTTATTTATGCTTAGTATGTTGTTGTACAGTCAGGCGTCTACTGCAAAAGCATTGATGCCTTTGGGCTTAGCCCTTGGACTTCCACCGGCTTACCTGATCGGGATTTTTCCAGCGTGTAACGGACATTTCTTTATTCCCGGGTATCCGACATTGCTAACCGCCATTCAGTTTGACCGCACGGGCACAACCCGGATCGGTAAATACGTTTTGAACCACAGTTTTATGCTCCCCGGACTGGTCACTACGGTTGTCTCAGTAGTGGCCGGAATACTCTTACAATCCATTTTACTTTAAACATGTTGAACTAACGATTGACTATTAAAAACTAAACAACAATGACTATGAAAAAGCTGCTTTCTATTTTAATACTTCTGATCTGGACAGTACAAGTTCAGGGGCAGACGCAAAAATTACCCAGGGTAATCATATTAGCTACCGGTGGAACCATTGCCGGGGCTGGTGCTTCCGCTGACCGGGCAGGCTATACGGCCGGTAAAATTCCGATTGACGACCTGATCGGTACGATTCCGTCCGTGAAGAAAATTGCCTCGATCTCCGGTGAGCAAATTGCTTCCGTAGGGAGCCAGGATATGACCATTGAGATCTGGAAAAAGCTGGCCATTCGTGCCAATGAGATTTTTGCGAAAAACGAGGCCGATGCCATTGTAGTAACCCACGGCACCGACACGCAGGAAGAGACGGCATACTTTCTTGATCTGGTTATTCCTTCCGATAGACCCGTAGTGCTTACCGGTTCGATGCGTCCGGCCACGGCCATCAGTGCGGACGGTCCAAAAAATCTGTACGATGCCATTACGGTAGCGATTCATCCTGATACAAAGGGAAGAGGGGTATTGGTGAGCTTCAACGAGGGCATTTACGATGCCCGCGAGGTGATGAAGATGAGTACTACCAAAACAAACGCATTTGATTCTCCCAATACAGGAGCGGTTGGTCAGGCGTACGATGGCCGGGTTGAATATTATTCAAACGCGGTTCGGGAAGTAAATCCGCCCAAACCCATCCAGTTAACAGCCAATACCAAATTGCCCCGGGTAGATATTGTGTACATGTATGCCGATGCACCGGCTGATCAGATTGATTTTCTTATCAGTAAAAAGGTTGACGGTATCGTGATTGCCGGTGTCGGAAACGGAAACTTTAACAAAGCCTACACGGAAGCCGTGAAACGGGCCGTGAAGGCAGGCATTGTTGTATGCCGCGCCAGTCGGGCTCCATCCGGCAGGGTGGTTCTTCATGATGAAATCAATGATGACGAACTGGGCACGATTGTTTCGGATGATCTTACTGCGCAGAAAGCCAGGGTACTATTGATGCTTGCACTTACCCGGACCAAAGACCGGAAGCAGCTTCAGGAAATTTTCTTCACGTATTAATTTGTGGTTGTTAGTAAAAATTAAAGACTAGCAACTAACAACTTTCATCTGACAACTAAAGACAAGCAAAAATGAATAAGATAAAATTGAGTATCGCATTGCCACTGCTGCTGATGTTTACCCTACAATATGCAGATGCACAAAAGAAAAAGCCGGTTGAACAAGCGCCACAGTTCCGCGTGGAGAAGGACTTGCTGGGTGAAAAGCAAATTCCATTTGATGCCTATTACGGAGTTCAAACACTGCGGGCGTTAGAGAATTTTCCCATTAGCGGAGTGAAAACCAATTTTTATCCGGACTACGTAAAGGCCTACGCCATTGTGAAACTCGCTGCGGCCCGCGCCAATACCGAAGTGGGCAGGATGAAGCCAGAGCGAATGGCGGCCATTGAGAAAGCCTGTCAGGCGGTGATGGATGGAAAGTATCATGACCAGTTTTTAACAGACTTGTATCAGGGCGGTGCAGGCACGTCTGCCAACATGAATGCCAATGAGGTATTGGCGAACATTGCCCTGGAGATGATGGGCAAGAAGAAAGGGGAATATCAATTCATCGAACCGCATGATGACTTAAACATGGGTCAGTCTACGAACGATGTTTACCCTACCGCCATTCATATCGCTTTGTTGTTACATAACGATAAAGTTGTAAAGGAAGCTGAATTACTCGCGCAGGCATTTCACAAGAAGGGTGAAGAATTCAAAAACCTGGTGAAGATGGGTCGTACTGAAGGACAAGATGCCGTGCCCATGACAGTGGGACAGGAATTCCATGCCTTTGGGTCGCAGATTGATGCCGCCATTGAAGCGCTTCGCAAATCGGAAGCGTACTTATATGAAGTAAACATGGGTGCCACTGCGATTGGCACCGGATTGACTGCGTCTCCCGGTTATGCTGAAAAATGTGTTGCTCAACTTGCAAAAATTACGGGCAAGCCGATTGTTGGACCGAAAGATCTGATTGCCGCCACCAGCAGCATGCAGGGCTTTGTAATGTTCTCCTCAGCCTATAAAAACCTGGCCGTTACATTATCCAAAATCAGCAGCGATTTGATCTTCCTGGCGTCCGGTCCGCGTAATGGAATTTTTGAAATCAATTTGCCGGCCTTGCAACCGGGTTCTTCCATCATGCCGGGAAAGGTAAATCCGGTGATGCCCGAGGTGATGAACCAGGTATGTTACAAAGTGATGGGGAATGATGCAACCGTTACCATCGCCTCCCGTGACGGATTGCTTCAACTCAATGCGTACGAGCCGGTGGTTGCTACCTCCATTATGGAATCACAAGCGCTTTTCTTTAAGGTGATGCCTCTATTCCGCAAAAACTGCATCGATGGGATTACTGCTAATGAAGAAGTGCTGAAACATTACCTGGAAACTACCGTGGGAATTGTTACGGCTCTTAATCCAGTTCTTGGATATGAAAAGACTACGGAGTTGGCAAAAGAGGCGCTTGACAGTGGCAAAGGAATTCTCGAACTGATCCGTGAGAAAAAGTTATTAACGGAAGATCAGATTACAAAACTGCTGGATCCGGCCGCCTTAACCGGTCAAAAAGACTAAGTAAGAATAAAATGAACGGACCCCTGTAAACGACACCTGTATGAAATTAATCATGAGAATAATATGGATTTTGTTGGTCGTAGTGTTGCCTTCTGTCCTGTTCGCTCAAAAGCAGGAACGACAAATCGGTGATACCACCTTTTACAAAACCCTGATTCCGGCAACCAAGCAGTCGCTCCTGAAGAACGTAAGCATGATTGCCAATATGAATTTTGCTTTTCGGAATGAGTTTATTGATGGAGAGTATTCGCAGTCGCGGTTCAGAAATGAGCAATTCCGGTTGGAGATCCGCGGCCAGGTTCATGAAAAAGTTTACTTCCGTTTTCGCGACCGGTATACACGCGCGCAGACCTCGGAATCGATTGACAATATGAGTCGTTCTGTAGATTTGGCCTTTGTCCGCTTTGACCTAAGTAAACAGTTCAGTATCACCGCTGGAAAGATGTGTGCCGATTGGGGTGCCTGGGAATTTGACTGGAACCCGATCGACATTTACGAGTATTCGGATATTGTGGAATATGCGGATAACTTTCTAACCGGGGTTGGCTTTACGTATACGGCCAGTCCGCGGAATCAATGGACTTTTCAGGTATTGGATTCCAGAACCAAATCCTTTGATGAGTTGTATGGGCAACAGCCCAATTTTACGGAGTCCAAGGCGCCTTTGGCTTTTGTGTCGAACTGGCGCGGAAGCTTGTTTGATGGAAAAGTAAAAACCATCTGGTCTTATTCTCTTTTTAATGAGGCACAGAAAGCCGATGGCAGCAATGCAAATATGAATTATATCGCCTTAGGCAATGAATTCAACTTTAACAAGTTCAGATTTATCTATGATTTTAAATGGAGCGATGAGCAATTGGACAGAACCACGATTGTCAGTGAAACGGTTCCGGATAACCTCTATCCCTATTCTTTGGCCAACACACGGTACATTGGACACTGGGTGAATTTGCGGTACATCGTAACTCCTAAAGTCCATCTAACATTGGTGGCGATGCTGGACATCGCCCAATGGAAGAATGGAACGAATGATCCGCTCAATACAACCGGTGAAGAAAACATTCGTAACGCCTGGGGCTTCATTCCGGCTGTCGAGTACTATCCGTGGAGTGATCTTAATATGAAGTTTTTTGCAAACTGGATCGAACGCAGGTATGATTATTCCGACTATGCCGTGCAGCGATTTGGGGTAACGGACTATAGCACGGGTCGGTTTACGGTTGGATTCATTTCTCCCCTTGGCATATTCTAATTTATTCCAACTAACGATGAATGGCCGAAGGCAAGTGTTTTTTGACTCTTGCTTGCGGCTATAGTGTGGCCATGGTCTTCTTCAAAATATGTTCTAGAGTTGGTTGGCTCATGTTGATGATTTCAAGTTCCGGTTTCTGTCAGGAAACCATCCCGGATGGAACGGAAGGCGAAATGCTGGAGGTCGTGAATCCCGATACCGTGCTGCATGAAACGTGGCGTGACAAACGCTGGCGCTTGTTCCCGGGAAAATATTCATCGCTCAAGTTTGGTGCCGGATTCTTATGTGAATTTGCCGGCTATTCGCAGAATGCTGCCGGCAGACAACAAATGGATTCCATCGGGAGGGCGCTTGAATCGATGTTTGATGTTCGGGATTTGCGCATCACGGCAAGTGGTCAATTCAAGACCAAACGCTTGTTGACCTGGAAAGCGGGCTTCATGTATAATGGTGACACCAAGGAATGGCTGGTACGCGAAACGGGACTTATGATTGGTGTGCCGGAACTTTGGGGTAATTTTTTTATTGGCCGTACTAAAGAAGGATTCTCCTTTAACAAGGTAATGAACGGGTATTCCGGCTGGACGATGGAGCGTCAAATGGCCATTGATGTTATTCCCATTCTGGCCGATGGCTTAAAATGGTTAGGATTTCTACCCAAGCCGAAAATTTTCTGGAATCTTGGGATATTCACCAATTGGCTTTCAAAAAACCAAACGTTTTCAACCTATGATTGGCAAGGGGCCGTACGCATCGGTTGGCTGCCCATTTATTCTCCGGAGGATCATACTGTCTTACACATCGGTTTGAACTTCCGGTACGGGAAACCGGAGGCGGGCGCTATTAAAGTTCGCTCAAGACCGGAAGCCAACCCCGCCCCGTATTTTATCGATGCAGGTGAATTTAACAGTAGTTACTCCAACCATATAGGAATGGAAATGTATTACTCCGATGGGCCCTGGATGTTTGGTTCAGAAGTTTATAGCCATCAGTTCCGTTCCCCGGAAAATGGAAATCCACAGTTTATAGGTGGTGAAGTGGTAGGCAGTTATATCCTAACGGGTGAATCGCGCCCGTATAATACGGCTACTGCTATTTATGGTTTTGTGCCGGTCAACCGGTCTGTATTCGAAGGCGGACCGGGAGCCTGGGAAATCCTTTTCAGAGCGTCTACGCTTGACCTCAATGGAGGCACGTTAGAAGGCGGTAAATTCTGGAGAATCACTCCCATGATCAACTGGTATCTGTCGAAAGATATCCGGTTTGAATTGGCCTATGGATACGGAGTGCTGGATCGGTTTAACCTCCGCGGAAGCACCCACTTCTTTCAAAGCCGAATACAACTTACCTTGTTGTAATTTTATTGTTTGAAGCGTACGTCCCCAAATGCAAAATCTTCTTTCAAACGGATGCCCGTGTTCTGGTTAATTCGAAACTGGGGTTTGATGTTGGTCATTGCATCTTCCTCACTTACCCTTCGGGCACAATCCGATACCCAACTCTGGCTCGACTTCCAAACTTCGTATCCGTTTGCAAACCGGTACTTACTGGAAAACACAGCTTCTTATCAGACCTTATTAAGCCAGGAAGGGAAATGGCGGAATATTAGCATCAGTCCGACTTTTGAGTATGTGTTGTTTCGAAAACTCGACCTCCTGAGTGAAATTCCATTGGGTTATACCCAGCAACAGGAAGGTACCAGTTCTTTTGAGATCAGTCCCATGATCGGAGCTCGGTATTACATCACACAAAACAGGCGCTTTGAAACCCGGCTTGTTTGGCGGCATCAGACCCGGGCATTCCGGCAAATTGAAGCCAACAACTGGGACATCAGCAACCGCACCCGGCTGAGAGCCGAACTGTTTTTTTGCCTGAACGGGCCCAACCTCTCTACTGATAATTTGTGGAGTATCTTTCTCCACCTGGAGGAGTTCTTTGTTTATGATCAACAAGTGGATGAACGCTATGCCAACCGAAGACGCGGGCAGACCGGACTGGGGTATCGGTTAAATTATAAGCATCGGTTTGAATTGAGTTTTACCCTGCAGTCTTCGCGAAATGAACTGGAGGGTGAATTTATCAGCACGGACAATGTTATTCAGGCAAAATATAAATTGTACTTTAATCCGGCTACACGGGCAAACTAATGGTTGATCATCCGATTTTTGTTTTCATGGCCGTGCTGATCTTAGGGTACGGCATCATCTCAAAGCGGGCCGAACAATCCATTATAACAGCACCCATGGTTTTTGTTTTGGTGGGTTTGCTGGTTAGCTTTTTACCCGTTGAAATTCTGCAGGAGGGGCCCAAGGCGGGGTTGGTAAAAGTTCTGGCCGAGTTAACGTTGATCCTGGTGCTGTTTATTGATGCTTCCACCATTGATCGTGAAAAGTTGAAGTTGGATCGGTCGCTCCCCATCCGGTTGCTCGGCATAGGCCTGCCCCTTACCATGGTGCTGGGAGCGGTGATTGCCATTCCGCTCTTCCCTGAAGAGAAAGCCTGGACGCTTATTCTGATGGCCTTCATTCTCTCCCCAACGGATGCCGCCCTCGGCCAGGCAGTTGTAACCGGGCAGCAAGTACCCCAGCGCATTCGGCAAACCATCAATGTGGAAAGCGGATTGAATGATGGAATCGCCTTGCCACCCATCCTGGTTTGCCTTGCCGTACTATCGGGAAGTACCGGTGCGGGTCTGGATTTGCCGTATTGGCTTGGCTTTGTTCTAAAACAATTTGTGTTTGGACCCCTTGTGGGTGGCCTCGTGGGCTGGGCCGGTGGCTGGATCATTGAGAGAGCCTCAAAAAACGGATGGATGAATCACACGTACCAAATGCTGGCATCGCTCGCCATCGCCATTCTTTCCTTTTCTCTGGCAGAGTTAGTCCATGGCAACGGCTTTATTGCTGCCTACTTTTCAGGATTGCTTTTAGGTACCCGTACGGAAGCTATTCGCCATCGCATTCGCGAATTTGGGGAAGCTGAAAGTCAGATTATGGTGCTGTTCATCTTCCTGCTGTTCGGGATGTTGCTTATTCCGGTTTCGTTTCCGTACTGGGATTGGCGTGCTGTAGTTTATGCCCTTCTGAGTTTAACGGTGATCCGCATGGTACCGGTAGCCATCAGTTTAATCGGCTCCGGGTTGCAACAAAAAACGGTTTGGTTCATCGGGTGGTTTGGGCCGCGCGGCATCGCATCCGTCTTGTACCTGCTCATGGCGGTGCTACGATTGGATGTAACCGGTTATGAGCGATTGATCAGTGTGATTACCCTCACCGTGATGCTGAGTATTTTACTGCATGGAATAACGGCCGTACCGTTTTCAAAATTATTTAAAGCCGGGGAGACCGGATAAAGCTTTGACGATCAATCGAGCAACCGAATGTCAGCCTTGATAAAACTATTTCTATACTTAGTTATGACGAACGCGCAAACGAACGAAGATATCCTTCACGGCTTTGCGAACATCGGCTTCCACATCACTTTTAGCGGTGAGTTTGGCTTTGGCCCAACCACCCCAAACCGGAATGCGGGTCTTGGCATCAAACATATCAATATAAAGTAACCCTTCTTCGTATTCATGCCGCGAGGCGCCTGAAGATACCGGAATAGGTGCATAGAATCCACCATAATATCCATAACCACCATACGCGTACCCTAACCCTGCATTCGGAAGCGGACCTTGACTGTAACCCGATTGCTCATGCACCCGGGTGTCGAAGGTGAAGACGGCTTCGGGTTGCAACGTGTCGAGTACAAATCCCTTTTTAAGAAGTTCTGCATTGGCCAGTTCCAGGATCAGTTTTGAATAAATCTTATCATCCCTTCTAAAATCCCCATCCGGATCGCTGGGTTTTATCCAGGCATAGGTTTTATACCGGGTAAGGTCAACCCCCTTTGCCTGTGTTGAAGAAGTTTGGACACCCTGGCAGGAGAACAAAGAACAAACAGCCAGAAATATAACGAGTGAAAAAAATACTTTCATGATTAGGGTTCGTGTAGTTAGAAAAGAATTGGCCGCACCAGGCATTCTGATACGGCCAACTTATTATAGATTTAAAATCTTAATTACCAATAAAAGAGAACCCAACATTCAAGGCAAAGAAGGATTGGGCGGACTCCAGTTCTGAGCCTGCCTTAAATCCTGAATTAAATTTGCCCGATACCGTGATGGCCGTAACGTCATTGACCATGTATTGAAACCCTACCTCTGGCTGCAACAAGAAATTCCAGGCTTCTTGTTCCACCGTGTACAAATTCATATCAGTATTTCTGCGCGTGTACATCGTGCCAATGCCGAGGCTCACAAACGGGTTGAGCGTCTCTCCTGGCTTCAGGAAATAAGCACCATTAACCATCATAGGAATATGGTTGCTATAGCGATACTGCTTTCCACTCAATGTGGAATTTCCGATGGAGTAGGTATCATCCGCTTTTTCCTCATAAAAGACGTTCCAGCCAAGGCTAAATCCTACCCCTACATTTGGGTTAACCATTTTGCGGAAATCCATATTGACCCCGCGGAAACTGGCCTGCTGAATAAAGTCACCAAGATCTCCGGTACCAAACCCCATAGAATACGTAAAGGTGGTATTGCTTTGTGCGAACAATGCGCCCACTGAGATCAAACAAAAAGAAATCATTAAAACTAACTTTTTCATACGATGGGCATTAATTGGTTTTTAAATAAGGGGACTGAGCAAAACCTTTATCAATGGCAGTGGTTACACGACCAATATCATAGGCCCCCGTGTATAACCCGTTGGCCACCATGACCCAGGCAGCCTGCGATCGTTGGATTGGACTATCGTCAGCGTCCGGATCAGCTATAGTAATGATCAACGATCCGGTAGTGTAACTACTGATCGTATAATAGGGTGGATAATACCAGCCCCAATAACCCCCGTACCAGCCACCCCAGTAGCCACCGTACCACCAATCGTACCAATAACTATAGAAGTACGTGGTTGAGCTGATCGCAGCGGGCGTGATTACTACATCCGGTTGCGTGGTTAAAGGATTTACTTCTTGCCAGCCGTATGCATTCATTTCAGATTTAATGGCATTAAGGATCGGTGCCGCAAATGCATCCTTCATAAACACATATGTTGTGTCTCCGTTGTCAATTTCAACATCGACCACAATTTTATCGGGTATGGCATACGTGCCTTTACCTGCAAAATCAAATTGGTCGTCAAATGTGGTGTACACCACATCCAGGTCCTCCACGTAATCCGGACCCGCAGGATAACAACCCCACACCAGGAAGGCAGCGAGGCTAACAATGATTAGTTTTTTCATAGACAATAAATAGTTTTTTCAACAGTGGTGCAAATAACGTAAAAAAAGAGTGATGGAATATGACATAAATCACGCGTTGGCAGAACAATTTTAGACAGCACTACCTACATTTAATGAACGCAATACAAAAGCCTATAAACAGCTCCCCTTTAATTTAGATAAAATTGTTATGAGTTCCGAAACCAAATCCTCCGAAATACCTTACAATCCGGTAATTCATTACGCCATCCAGTTGCTTGCCTTGGCCTTATTACTGGTGTGGTGTTTCAGCATTCTCGAGCCTTTTATTACACCGCTTGTCTGGGGCTCGGTAATTGCCATCACGTTATATCCCTTGCACAAGGGTCTCTCCCGTAAATTGGGGAATAGAAATGGATGGTCCGCCACCATCATCACTGTCCTCATGGTACTGATCATTCTGGGACCAGCCGTTTGGTTGTTGTTTGCCACTGTGGGTGAGTTTAAGGAATTAGGCGCAGCCTATCGGGCAGGAACCTTGCACATTCCACCACCCCCGGAGAATGTAAAAGACTGGCCGGTGGTTGGAACTACTATTTATGGTTATTGGACGGATGCGTCTAAAAATTTAACCGCGCTGATCGGTCAACATACCGAAGAGGTGAAGTCGGTATTGCTGAAATTGTTTGATCTGTTAAAAAATACGACAGCCGGACTGGTAATGTTTTTCTTATCCATCATCATCAGCGGTTTCTTATTGGGCTATGCCAAGCCGGCCGGTGATTTTGCCCGTTCGCTTTTAATACGGATAGCCGGTAGTGCGGGGGCGAACATGACCGAAATGGCTGAACTAACGGTTCGAAATGTAGCGAAAGGAGTCTTGGGTGTAGCCATTATCCAATCGCTGTTAGCCGGGATTGGCTTTGTGCTGGCCGGTATTCCATTGGCCGGGTTGTGGATTTTAGTGTGCCTAATCCTGGCCATCATTCAACTCGGATTACTGCCCGTCTCGGTTGGTGTAATCATTTACATTTGGGGCCATGGCGATACACTGACGGCAACCTTGTTGACCATCTGGATGATTTTTGTTGGCGTAGTGGATAACATCTTAAAGCCGATTTTGCTTGGAAAAGGAGCTCCTGCACCGATGCTGGTCGTCTTCCTGGGTGCGATTGGTGGATTCATTATGTCCGGGTTCATTGGGCTTTTTACCGGAGCCATTGTCCTTACGCTGGGGTATAAATTAATAACCGGTTGGATTGTTCCTGCTGAAGAAACGAACCCACCCGAACCAGCAAGCGCAGAATAGAAAGGCGTTACAACCCTACTACTTTAATTCGGATCGCACTGACCTTCTCCATCAGTTCGTTCACGACCGCATCAGTCATGAGCGCAGCTCCTTGATGGGAAGCAAGTTTATCCGCAACATCAAGCCGTTTGTATACGGCTATTAGTTCTTCAAACGCGGTAGCGTAGTATCCAAAATTCGGATTCTTTTCCGGGTTGGTTGGATCGGCTATGGTTTTCAGAAAAGCATAAATGGTTTCCAGATTCTCCTGCTGCGCCAGAATCAGTTGAAAGGCCGGAACCAATACCAGGGTGCGTGCATCATCGGGCAACAAATCTTTTGGGTACGTTTGAACTATGCCTAATGCGAGATGCAGGTTTTCGATTTGATAGGCGGCCATCACAATCCCTACGAATTTTTCACGATCCGTACCTTGTAGTCCAACCAACGAGTTTTTTAACAGTTCGTCAACCACTTTCTTGACCGAATCATTTTGATTGATGTTTTGCTCATACCGCATCCTTAGAAAACCTAAGATACGTTGTTCAATGCCCACCACTTTACTTAATTCATCCACTGCTTGGAATAATTCCTTGGATGTGGCGCTTTGCTTGTAAGCAATGCTGTAATTCAAGTCGGATAGATAAATGCCCAGGTTGGCAGCTGCTTTTACTTCATCGGCAGTATAGGATGAATAGTACAACGGATCATTCATCAAGCCCGGGTTATAGGCAGCGCCTGTGGCCTGCAACTGGGCGGCCACTTCGGCCGGAGATTGAATCGCCATGAAAAAGCGATTGCGTTCCGCTTCAAAGGTGGTTGAAATTAAATCGTCTTCAACGGGCTTACTTTTCTGACAAGAGGCCGCCATTAATAAAATCAAGGCCAGTAGAATCGAGTTTTTCATGTTGCGGTGTTTTACAAGAACCTAAAATTACCGAATCCAGTGAACATCAGAAATGATGAAGTCCCGTCATTACATGGAAGTGATGAACATCATGATAGGAACAATTGAAATCTGTTAGTTTTGAAAGTATATTAAGGCATGAGATTCCTTCTTTTTCTGATTCTGCTTACAACGGCATCCCTGAGTAAAGGACAGGTTCTGATTTCGTTGCTGTTAGGAGATAACCTGAACAGTGGCAAAGTAGAATTTGGATTGGATGGAGGGGTTAACTTTCCCAATATCCGGGGGCTGGATGCGGGGTCTATGAAAGCCAACTTCAACATTGGTTTTTACTTTGATATAAAAACCAAAAATCCTGCCTGGCTATTTCATACCGGTGTGCTTGTCAAATCTTCTGTGGGGGCAAATGGACTTCCCGTTTATTCGCTCAACAACCCCGACCTGGACAATGCGTTCGTGAATGGTTCGGTACAACGCAAGATCAACTACTTCCACGTTCCGTTTGCTGTGAAATATAAATTCAATAAGCATTTCTTTGCCTTGGGTGGAATTGTCCCGGCTTTACGTAACAAAGCCTATGATTTGTTCACAACCGAAATCAGCAATGATGACCTGGAGTACAAGCGCGATATCAAAGAGGAAATTCATCGGCTGGATATTGGACTGATGGGCGGATTGGGGTATCGCCTGATGGGTGGTAATGGAATGAATTTAACCGTTCGATATTATTACGGATTGGTGGATGTGGTAATAGACGACTCGACATCCAATCAATACAACACGTCCTTCTACCTGGCCGTGGGCATTCCGATTGGTGCCGGCAAGGCCAAAGAACGGGAAGCGCAAAAAATCAACGATTAATTTTAGAGGCCAAAGCGGTATTGAATGCCGGTAATGATTTGCGTGCGCGATCCCAAAAATCCACACTCAAACCGCGCCATCAAATGCTTATTCAACTGATACTGACCACCCACAATAAAATTCCAATTATCCTTCACGCGCTTGTCCATAGAATATTGCACCGTTGAATTGGCAACAGTACTGGCAGCCGCATCGGCAGCGTCCAGAATCTGCCCAGCCTTGTTAAGAGCAGAACTGGCGCGTTCATACTTCGCTTTGTTGATCGGATTATTTTGTTCAATCTGCGAAAGTCCGTTCCACCAACCCTCTACCTGCTGTTGTTTGTCGGTAACATTTTGCTGCGCCTCATCAATTTTTTGCTGAAAGGAGCCATCGATTGGAAATACTTCTGAAATACTGAGTGAACCATCTGTTCCACTGGCAATGTTCACGCGAAATCCACCCACCCAAACCGCAACCGAACTCTCCGGCTTTTTGAGTTTGAAGCTTTTACCAAAGCGCGGGCCGAAAACAAAGGAGCGGGCCGGTTTGGCTAATTGCGGTACATCCGTCCAGGCCACATTCAAATCCAAGGCCAGGAAACCTCCACCCACTCCGATAGTGGGAGTCGCCCCTAATCCAAAACTCGTTGTATTGAACTCCACCAAGGTGCTGACCTGGGTTATCTGCGTGGGGGTACCTGTAGCATCCGGTACCCAAACCCCAAAATTCACTTCGGTCGATGCCGCACTCTTCCCCAAAATGCCATAAATGTTCAGGAACGGGAAGAGCCAAACATCAGGGCGTACGGTTAACGAAGCAGCCGTTGACTTGGCCACATCGAAACGGACAATCTCATCCAGGTTGTACATGGGGCCGTTGTTGAAGCCCACCGAAAGATTGTCAATGATCAGATCGGACTTTGCCCAAAAATACTGCGAACTGATGCCTGCCGAATACGGAAGGTTATATCCGGCTTTGGTTGCTTTCGCCCCCCAGATGGGCAGCACAAACGGATACTCTGACTCTTTCAGACTATCTGCCAGTACTTCATTTTTCTTGCCTACTTCTTTATTGGAAAAAACCTGGGCGGTGGCAATTCCTGAAAACAACGAAAGGCAAATTAGTAGGGTAATCCGCATACGATTGCTTTGGTAAACAAAGATAATGAGCGTGTCGAGCTAAAACTATTATTCATTTAAAGACTTAAAACATCTCCCCAATATTCAGCCAGACGCTCCAATAATGTTGGCTGAACCCCAGGTCTACTGCCAGGTTGGAATTTGAATATTTATTGAGTTTAACCCGAATGCCCGCCCCTGCCCCTACTTGCCAGATTTTAAAATGTTGCGTATCGAACTCCGAGGCGGACGAAACATTCATAAACGCGACAAACCCGATCAGGCCATTTTCGGTGAATTGGTACCGCTGTTCGCCTTCTGCATACACCATGGCATTGGATCGATATCGTCCGGATTGAAAGCCGCGGCTGGCAATACCGGTTGCGGGTGCCCAATTGGAAGCCGGTAAATCAAGATACGGAACGTTTCCTTTTATTATGGTCCAATAATAACTGCGGATGGCAAGGATGTGGCTCCGCGTTTGGCTCAGTGAAAAGTATTTTCTGGCATCCACAAAGAGGCTATGATTGGTATAGGTACTACCCAAAGCTTTGTCATTCCATCGATAACTCAATAACACATAGGCACCACCCGGTGGATTGATGGCGTTAATGCGTGCATCGTAAACGAAATTGAAGGTAAAGCCGGAAGAGGTGGTGGAGGTGAGTGTTGCTTCTTCATAGCGGTCCAGGTGGCCACTTTCGCCTGTAAACCCGCTTTCACTGATATTATAATGATAATCCAACGCATAGCCCGGACCCATGAACCAGGCTCCCTTAATTTTTCGCAAGACGGTTTGGTAAAAGCGTACATAATCCGAATCGATTAGCGATTCTGCCCATTCGGGTGATTCGCCCCCCAGGCCCCAGGAATATTGTGGAAAGTGTGCCAGGCGATAATCGCCAATGAAGTTATAGGCGTTTCTCGATACCCAGATGTTGGGTCGCAAATAAATGCCATAGCGATCAGAGAGATTCGTATAGGGTATCAAATAGACGTTGGATAAATTGGTTTCACCAGGATCGCCCAGGTAAAAAGCAGCACTGATGGATGTGACAACGGCCCGGCCTCCGCCTGGTATGCTGGTGGCGGCTGGAAATAAAGAGAAATAAACCTTCCTTCCGGACCGGATCTGATTGGTTTTTTGCAGATTTTTTCTCCCGATCACAACGTCAATAATATCCACCTTCGTAGAATCAGGTACTTGCGCG
>CAZAUN010000018.1:0-71584 GCA_964488465.1 uncultured Ohtaekwangia sp.
CAGGCAAATAAAAAGGGGCAAATTGAAAACAAGTTCAATTTGCCCGCCTGGGTAGCGGGGACAGGACTCGAACCTGTGACCTTTGGGTTATGAGCCCAACGAGCTACCAACTGCTCCACCCCGCGATTTGGGTCACAAAAGTAGACCCATCTTGGCTAAAAACCAAATACCCCATCCTGAATCTGACTAAACTCCGCCTTTTTGTATCTTGAATTTTTTACAAAAAGCAATGATTGTTGACTTACGAAGCGACACAGTAACAAAACCTACTTCGGGCATGCACCAGGCAATCATGGCGGCCGAGGTGGGGGATGATGTATTTGGGGAGGATCCCAGCGTTAAAAGCCTGGAGGAAAAATGCGCTGCTATGCTCGGCATGGATGCGGGCATCTTTTGCCCATCCGGCACCATGACCAACCAGATTGGCATAAAAGTTTTAACTCAGCCCTATCAGGAAGTAATCTGTTACAAAGGATCGCATATCTATAAATATGAAGGGGGTGGATTGGCTGGTAATAGTCTTGTGAGTGTGCGATTGCTGGAGGGCGATCGGGGGCGGATTTCGGTACCGGAGATTGAACCCAATATTAATAATGTGCAAGATGCGCATCAACCAATTTCATCGGTGGTGGCATTAGAAAACACCGTTGTGCGGGAAGCTGGAAGTTATTATCGTCTGGATCAAATTCAAGCGATTAATGTCTTTGCCCGAAGCAAGGGATTGAAAATGCACCTGGATGGGGCCCGGCTTTTCAATGCGCTGACCGAGACCGGAGACAAATCAACCGACTATGGGAAGTACTTCGACACGATTTCTATCTGCTTGTCTAAAGGACTCGGTGCTCCGGTAGGTTCGGTATTGGTGTGCAAAAAAGAGTATGAGCCCAGTGCACGAAGAATGCGCAAAGCATTTGGCGGAGGCATGCGGCAAGCAGGTTTTTTGGCAGCTGCCGGAATTTACGCTTTGGATCACCACATTACCCGGCTAAAAGAAGATCATGTTCGGGCGCGGGTGTTGGGAAAAACACTAGCCACACTCCCGTGGGTTAAGTCAGTCATGCCGGTGGATACCAACATTGTGATCTTTACAGTTGCGGATGCGATTACACCCGAACAGGTTTTAACGAAGTGGGCCGAGCACCAAATCAAGGCGATAAAGTTTGGTCCGAAAGAAATTCGCTTGGTAACACACCTCGACTTTGATGATCGCATGCTCGAGAAAACGATGGAAGTCTTCAAAAAAATTTCTTTTTAGTACATGGATGAATTGGGCAAATCGTTTCCAGCTGCGGAAGGCATGATCGATGCAGAACAGGGCTCGAAGAAATCCCACGTCAATGAGTTTTGTCTGAATTGCGGCACTCCGCTGCAGGATCAATTCTGTCACCATTGCGGTCAAAAGGATATTCCAAGCAGACAAACTATGCGCGAGCTGATCGAAAATTTCATCGGTTCCTTTTACAGCTTTGAATCCAAGTTCTTTCGCACCGTTCGCTATCTCCTCTTCAAACCTGGTTTTTTACCGAAGGAATATACAGCGGGCAAGCGAGAGAGTTATTATCATCCGGCCCGGGCCTATGTGTTCATCAGCTTCGTTTTTTTTCTGTTGTTTTTCTCATTACCCGATGGCGATGATGAAGGCAATAAGCCGATGACCAAAACAGATCAAGCTGAGTTCAACCGAGGCATGGATGAAATGCGTAAAGGCCTTTACAAGGCTGGATTGGATTCGACAGTTGTAGATTCTATTTACGCTGCCTCTATACGTGATTCAGTTGAAATTGACTTGGTCTACAAACCAGGGGAAGAAAAACCTGAAATAAAAAAGAAGAACAAGAACAATATTAATCTGACCGATATAGAATACTCTTCATTCGAAGCCTATGACTCCGCACAAAAAATATTACCTGAAAATGAGCGTGACGGTTGGATTGTGCGTCTGTTTAACAAGAGAGCAATAGAACTGAATCAAAAATATAAAGACGACAATTCAGGGAAAAAATTCTCCGAAGATTTTTCCAAAGCATTCTCCAGTCAGTTCTCAACAGTGCTGTTTTATTTACTTCCGGTATTTGCATTGTTGTTCAAGTTGCTTTACGTGCGCAGGGATTTTTATTATTCGGAGCATTTGGTATTTGCTATCTTCTATTATAATTTCTTTTACCTGGCGGCATCCGTTTACATGCTCATGTCATTTGTTCCGTGGCTTGGTGGCTTCATAAATTTCGCAATTGTATTATGGATGATCGCCTATTTGCCCGTTGCCATGAAACGAATGTATAATCAGAGTTGGCGCAAGACCATTTTTAAGTTTGCCGTGTTTTCTTTCTTATTTATTATTTGTTTGTCGTTAGGAATGGGAATTAGTGCCATGACAATTCTGTTTAATCTCTGATCATGCTGCAATCCAAAATTCCATTAGCAGAACGCATGCGGCCTTCGAAGCTCGAAGACCTGATTGGGCAGGAGCATCTGGTGGGCCCGGAAGGGATAATTCGCAAAGCCATTGTTACCGGAAATGTTCCCTCCATGATTTTGTGGGGTCCACCCGGTGTTGGAAAAACTACCATTGCGAACATCATCGCCAATGAAGTGAAGCGTCCCTTTCATATGCTCAGTGCGGTAAGTGCCGGGGTGAAGGATGTGCGCGAAGTAATCGACCAGGCCAAACGGGCCAGCCGGGTGATTTTGTTTATTGATGAAATTCATCGATTTAATAAGTCGCAGCAGGATGCTCTTTTGGGTGCCGTGGAGAAAGGAACGATTACATTGATTGGTGCCACTACGGAGAATCCCTCCTTTGAAGTGAACTCGGCATTATTATCCCGATGCCAAGTGTATACCCTGAAGGCATTGAATGAGACCGATCTGATCAAGCTTGTACAACAGGCCTTGGTGAAAGACACGGAACTAAAAAGTCGCACCATTCGAATAAAGGAGCAACAGGCCTTAATCAATATCAGCGGGGGCGATGCGCGCAAATTATTGAACCTGGTGGACCTGATCAGCGAATCGGTACCGGGTGATATTGAAATTACCAATGACCTGGTGATGCAGGTAGCACAGAAGCATATAGCCCTTTATGATAAAAGTGGGGAACAGCATTATGACATCATTTCGGCATTTATAAAATCCATCCGCGGCAGCGATCCGAATGCAGCCGTTTATTACCTGGCCCGTATGATTGAGGGAGGAGAGGATGTAAAATTCATTGCCCGCAGACTGGTAATTCTGGCATCGGAGGATATAGGCAATGCCAACCCCACTGCCTTAGTGATGGCCACTACTGCGTTTCAGGCAGTCAATGTGATTGGCTATCCGGAAGCCAGGATCATCCTTTCTCAATGTGCCATTTATCTGGCCACTTCGCCCAAAAGTAATGCCAGCTACATGGCGATCGAAAGCGCATTGAGTGCGGTAAAGCAATGGGGCGATCTCTCCGTGCCGTTGGCCATTCGCAATGCACCGACCAAACTGATGAAGGACCTGGAGTACGGAAAAGGATACCAATATGCCCACGACTTTCGTAACAACTTTGTGCCCATGGAATTTTTACCGGACGAAATCAAAAACACAAAGTTTTATGAACCTGGAAAAAATCCTCGGGAGGAGGAGCTGCGAAATTATTTGAAGAAATTGTGGGATAAGAAGTATAATTATTAACAAAGAGTTTAGTTTTAATGGCGCTGGCAGGTACCAGTAGCCAGGTACCAGTAGCCCGTTATGCAGCGTTTGTTATTTGAATCTTCACCCTATTTCATTTTTCTGTGTGCAGCGGTGGCCTTTGGGTATGCTTTTATTTTATACCGCACGCGCCACACCTGGAGTAAGCAAGTTAATCGTTTGCTCTTTGGGTTGCGGGCCATCCTTGTTTTCCTGCTGGCCATGTTGTTGCTGGGGCCTATTATTAAATTAATCACCAATCAATATGAAAAGCCGACCTGGGTGTTTTTGATGGATTCATCCTCCTCTGTGGCGGAGGGAGTTGATTCCGTGGGGATCACCCGGATCGAGAGCGAATTACAACAAGCTCGCATGGCACTTCAGGATAATGGCTATGAAGTAGCGTGGACCGACCTTACGGGCGAGTCGTTGGAAACGCTTGAATTTAAAATGCCCACCTCCGATCTCAACCGGGGTATACAGAACATCATTCATCAGTACGAAGGTCGCAACCTTGCTGGTGTGGTGTTGATGTCAGATGGAATCTATAATTCGGGAGCCTCACCGTTGTATTCATCGGTACGTGTACCGGTGCAGGTGATTGGTGTAGGCGACACAATTGCCCGCGTGGACCTGGTGTTGAAGAATGTTGCTTACAATAAAGTGGCGTATGAAGGAAATAAATTTCCGGTGCGTGCCCAGGTGTTGTTGCAAGGAGTCGAGAATCAGGATGTCACAGTCACCATTTCCAAGGCTGGAAAGGTACTCTTCACCCAACAAAAACCAGCTGCTGGCAAATCCCTGCTCGATTTTGATTTTCAACTGGAGGCTACCGAAAAGGGGATGCAACGGTATGATCTTTCCGTACGACCGGTGACAACCGAACGCAATTTTCGAAACAATGCAGCCAGTATTTTTATTGAGATCGTGGAGGGGAAGAAGAAGATTGTCATGATTGCCCCGGCCCCGCACCCGGATATCAAGGCACTGAAAACCGTGGTCGAAAAAAATTCCAACTATGAATTTGTGGTGCACATCCCGGGGGTGGAAGAGGCAGATGCGGCTTTGTTAAAGCCGGGTGCAGCCGAACTCTTTATTTTCCATCAGGTGGCTGATATATTCGGGAAAACAACAACGTTATTCCAATCCCTATACAAAAGTAATTCCTCGGTGTTACTGATGATCGGAAGTGGCACCAACCTGCGGCAACTTCCTGCCTACGAGGTGCCTATTCAGTTTGAATCCTACGGAGGGCAGTGGGACGATGTTACTCCCGTGGTCAACAGTAACTTTAGAGACTTTAGCTTTTCAGAAAATAGCAACGGAGTTTTTGCTCGCTACCCACCGGCCGATGTACCCTTCGGAAAATTTTCCTGGCCCGCTTCGGCCAATGTATTGTTGTACCAACGAATCGGGAGTGTGAATACAGACCGGCCTCTGTTGATGGTGTGGCCGGACAACAACCGGAAAATTTCGGTTTTGATGGGAGAAGGAATCTGGCGGTGGCGACTTAATGAATTTGCAGATACCGGCAATACCTTGGTATTTGATGAACTTTTTTCAAAGCTCGTGCAATACCTCAGCACCCTGGAAGACAAGCGGAAGTTCCGGTGTTATCCGCTTCAAAATGAATTTTCTGATGCCGAACCAGTCGTGTTTGAAAGTCAGGTGTATAACGATTTGTTTGAGCTAGTGTATGGAAACACGATCACATTGGATGTGCGGAATGACCAGGGGGAAGTACTAAAGTATAATTATGTAACAAGCCCGGGCAGTGCGCGCTATCGCATAGGCGGCTTGAAGGAGGGAGTCTATCACTATAAAGCCTCGACTTTGATCAACAACAAGACGGAGGAAGTTACGGGTCAGTTTTTAGTAAAGGCTCAAAATCTGGAAACACAAAATCTGACGGCCGACTTCGGTTTGCTGCGCAGCCTGGCCCGGCAAACGGGTGGAAGGTTTTATACAGCCAATCAAATCGGCACCCTTACTTCGGAGTTGCAGCAAGCGAAAGCAGCCAGCTTGATTCACTCGGAAGAAACCTTCAATCAACTCATCAACCTGAAGTGGGTGTTCTTCCTGTTTGTGACTTTGATCAGCATGGAATGGTTTATGAGAAAGTATTTGGGGAGTTATTGATTTAAGCGCTCATTTGTAATTCATCCTTGGATAATTTAACTTCAGTTTGTTATGAAGGTAACAATGAAGTGAAATCAATAATAACATTTTTATTGATAGTTCTGTCGTGCAGCTTTTCATTTGGACAGCGTGTGCCGAAATTCTTTTTTGGCCTGGAGGTTGGTACCAACGTATCGAGTCTCAATAATTCTTCAGGGCAGGCAAGTGCTAGGGTAGGATTTTTAACTGGAGTAAGGGTGAATTATTTTCTACCTGGTAAGCTAGGCTTAAGCGGAGGCTTGCTTTTTGCTCATGAGAGGACATTTACTTCGAATCATCTTTTACTGACTGATTCCGCAAGTCTCTTTGCTGGTAAACTTGAAATCATGAATCGATTTTCGTGGTTAGAAATGCCTTTGTCTTTCGAATATTTCATTGTTGAAAAGGAAACATTCTCAATTTTTGTTGGTGGAGGCCTCTCCGTAGCCCGGCTAATTGATTCAGAAATGACCTTAACTACTCAGACTTCGACAGTTAATTCAATTACATTATCTACCTATGATCAGGTGAGTCCATGGAATTTTTTTTCAGGAATTCAAGTTGGTATGTCAATGCATCAGAAAAGCAGGTTAATCACATGGGTTATTTTTATACAATCATCGATGTATGAGATTTACAAGGAACCAGAGCTAAATCCTGACCTCTCTTATGATGTAATAAATAATACAGCTAAGTTAGGTGTGTTGGGAACTTCGCTTCGGTATTCGTTTCGAGTTTCAAAAATGAAATGAAACACCCTATTAAAAGAAAAGGCTCACTAAATTTAATTAGTGAGCCTCTTATTCTAATTAATAATCTTATTCGCTCTTCTTCTCCTTCGAAGAGGCTTTTGGTTTTTTGGCTTTGATTGTTAACACTTCAGCGGTGCCTTCATAGTCGGCCAGGATGGTGCCACCTTCCGGCACTTCGCCTTTCAGAATCTCTTCTGCAACCGGATCCTCCAGGTACTTTTGAATGGCTCGGTTTAATGGCCGCGCACCAAACTGCGGATCATATCCCTTCTCGGCTAAAAAGTCTTTGGCTTTTTCAGTAAGCTCCACATGGTAGCCCAGTGTAATTATCCGGGCAAACAATTTGCCCAGGGTAATGTCAATAATCTTGTGAATATGTTCGCGCTGCAGCGAGTTAAATACAATCACATCATCCAACCGGTTCAAAAATTCCGGACTGAAAGCCCGCTTCAGTGCGCTCTGAATGGTGGACTTCATGTGTTCCTCTTCGTTCTCGCGTTTGGCGGATGTTGTAAATCCAATCCCAGCTCCAAAATCTTTCAGATCGCGTACCCCGATGTTGGAAGTCATGATGATGATCGTATTCCGGAAGTCAACCCTGCGGCCCAACCCGTCTGTAAGAATACCATCGTCCAATACCTGCAACAGAATATTAAATACATCCGGGTGTGCTTTCTCAATTTCATCAAGCAACACTACCGAGTAAGGCTTTCTCCGCACTTTTTCAGTGAGCTGGCCTCCTTCTTCATACCCTACGTAACCAGGAGGTGCTCCTACCAGACGGGATACAGAGAATTTCTCCATGTACTCACTCATGTCAATGCGCACTAACGCATCATCCTTGTCGAACAAGTAGGTTGCCAACACCTTGGCCAATTCCGTCTTTCCTACTCCGGTTGGTCCCAGGAATATGAAGGAACCGATTGGCTTGCGGGGATCTTTCAAACCTACCCGTGTTCGTTGGATGGCTTTGGTTAATTTCTTAATTGCCTCTTCCTGGCCAATGACTCGTCCGCTCAGCTGGTCGCCCATGCCCAACAGCTTGTTGCTTTCCTTTTGAGCAATGCGGTTGGCAGGAATACCCGTCATCATGCCGATTACGTCAGCAACATTATCCTCGGTAACGGTATACTTTTCCGTGCGGGTTTTTTCTTCCCACCGGGCTTTCGCCAGGTCCAACTGTTCTATCAGTTTTTTCTCTTTGTCGCGCAGTTGAGCTGCCTCTTCATACTTCTGACTTTTCACTACCCGATTCTTTTCTTTCTTCACGTCTTCAATCGCCTCTTCAAATTTCACGATCTCTTCCGGTACGTGAATGTTATTGATGTGAACACGCGCTCCGGCTTCGTCCATTACATCAATGGCCTTGTCGGGAAGGAACCGGTCGCTGATGTACCGGTCAGATAACTTCACACAGGCCTCCAGGGCTTCCTTGGTATAGCTTACGTGATGATGATCTTCGTATTTCTCTTTGATGTTTTCCAGAATTTGAATGGTTTCATCCACCGAAGTTGAATCGACCATCACCATCTGAAACCTGCGTGCCAACGCACCGTCTTTTTCAATGTATTGACGATACTCATCCAGCGTGGTGGCTCCAATGCATTGAATTTCACCCCTCGCCAGTGCTGGTTTAAACATGTTGGATGCATCCAGTGAACCGGAAGCGCCACCGGCACCTACAATCGTATGTAACTCATCAATGAACAGAATCACATCGGCCGATTTTTCAAGTTCGTTCATCACAGCCTTCATCCGCTCTTCAAACTGACCCCGGTATTTCGTGCCGGCAACGAGTGAAGCCAGATCCAAGGTAACCACGCGTTTGCCAAACAGCACCCGCGATACTTTCTTTTGAATGATGCGCAAGGCAAGTCCTTCGGCAATAGCCGTTTTACCCACTCCGGGTTCTCCGATCAGAATCGGATTATTTTTCTTTCTACGGCTCAGGATCTGAGCGACCCGCTCAATTTCTTTTTCGCGCCCAACGATCGGGTCGAGTTTATTTTCCTCTGCAAGTTTGGTCAGATCGCGTCCGAAATTATCAAGCACCGGGGTGCGCGACTTTTCGGTTCCTTTTTTCTCTTTGCCGCTACCCGGGTTAGCGGCACTTCCAAACATTTTGGAAGAATCATCATCCGGATCATCAGTGTCCGATGCGGATGTCGGTTGATCATTTTGGTATTCTAGCATTTCTTTCACCACATCATAAGCTACGTCAAACTTATTCAGGATTTGCGTGCCCAGATTGTCGGGATCGCGCAGGATGGAAAGGAGCAGGTGCTCTGTGCCGATCAGTTGCGCTTTAAATATCTTGGCTTCCAGATAGGTGATTTTCAACACTTTTTCAGAAGCTCTTGTTAACGGAATATTGGCAAGGTTTTTTATTTCATGTGTGGCTGTGCCCTTGGAAACTTTCTCTATCTCATTCCGCAATTCTTCCAGCGGCACCCCCAACTTCTTCAGCACTCCAACAGCAACCCCTTCCCCTTCGCGTATCATTCCCAACAGCAGGTGTTCTGTACCGATGTAGTCATGACCCAATCGCAATGCTTCTTCCCGGCTTAATGAGATAACCTCTTTCACACGGTTAGAAAATTTAGCTTCCATATTTGGCATATCTAATATTGTAAATGTAAAGTTTTAACGGTGATTAATCAAAAAAGCCGGTACCGCAGACCAGACAAATATCTCACCGAAACCGTTGGATACTTAACGCAGTGGCGATTTTATTTGTTCAATCTTTATTCTGTGACGTTATCAGAAGGGAACCGGCCTTCGGTCCCTCACAAAACAAAAGGTCAAGCAGGCTGAGATTAGCTACAAATTGGTTGCCAAAAACCTGATAATAAGGTCTCGGCTTATAGTAAGTGCGGTTAGAAAATGGAATTTTGGCCAGAATCGTTGAGCGTAAGTCAATTAGGCCGGGGTCAGGTATTTTTTTGTAGGCCTCGCTTTCTGTAATTATCGGTTGGTGCCGGATACATTTCAGACAGAATGACAGCAGTTCTTTGTTCAGGTCAAACAGGAACTTGTGGCCGATGTAAATGATTTTGTTTAATTCATCTGCATAGTGCTCATAATAGGGAGCCTTGCGATAAGCAGACTCCAGCGTACGCCAATGGTTGTTTTGCCATTTTATTGAATAGTCAATGCGAATGTCTTTGATGGTTACCTTGCCGTGTTTATCAGTAAGGGGGATCACCAACATTTCAACACCCTGGGCGGTGTTAATGTAGCACCGGTTTCGGTAGCTCTGCTTGACATAGTATTCGTGCTGCTCCAGTTGGATACGATCGTATTGTTGCAGGAGGGTAAAGTACTCCAGGCAGGGAAGATAGTGCAGGTCAATGAGCAGGGATTTAAGCATGGCTCAATCTACCAATCAAAAACACCAAGGCCTTGGCGTGTTACCTCGGGCTGCCCCAGGGTAAAGTCAACAATGGTGGAGGGAATGTTCCCGCCAGTTCCGCCATCAACGACCAGGTCCACCCGGTGTTTGAAATCTTCATAGATTTCTTCCGGATCGGTGGTATATTCCTTTATCTCATCATCATCTCTAATGGAAGACGTGATGAGCGGATTATTCAACAGATGAACAATCGCGAGTGGAATAGGGTGGGCGGGTATCCTTATTCCTACGGTCTTTTTATTAACATCCAGAATTTTAGGCACCTGACTGCTTGATTCAAAGATGAAGGTGAACGGCCCCGGTAAAAGTTTTCTTAGTATTTTGAACTCAGGTGTGTCCAGCCGTTTCACGTATTTTGAAATGTGACTCAGGTCGTTGCAGATAAAGGACAGATTTAATTTTTGAGGCTTTACTCCGGTGATGTGGCACAAGCGTTCTACTGCTCTGCGGTTCATGAGGTCGCACCCAATTCCGTAAATCGTATCGGTAGGATAAACAATCACTCCCCCCGCTTTCAGGAGGTCCACGACCCGGGATATTTTTCTGGGTTCAGGATTGACCGGATGAATGGACAAGAGTTCAGCAGCCATAACGCGTGCAAGTTAAACCAAATCTGTGGTGTGTCGCATCTACCGTCATTTTACTAACTTTGAAACTCGAATTTTCTTTATGGCAGATATTTCAAGAACGAAGCTGGCGTTTTTTCTCATTTCCTCTACGCTGCTAATCACGTTTGTCTTCTATGCATATCAGATTGTGTACACCCCGAACATTCTGGTTGACCGTGATGATCGCACCTTTATCATACGCAGTGGGTATACCTTCAGAAAGGTTCAGGAAGAGTTAGGAAAGGGCGGCTTTGTGAACGATATGGTTTCGTTTAGTTTTTTGGCGCGCCTGAAAGACTATGATCGGCACATTATGCCAGGCCGCTATCAGCTCAGGCGCAACATGACGAATCTTGAGGCGCTAGCGGTTTTGAATTCAGGCCAGCGACAGGCGGTGCGGGTGACGTTTACAAACGTGCGTCTGATCGATGAATTGGGGGAGAAGATCACCAAAAATATAGGAGTAACGCCTACTGAATTTGACAGGGCACTTGATAAATTTCTGGAATCCAATACGGAGGGGTTCACAAGGGAAAACGTCATCGGTCTGTTTTTACCCAATACCTATGAAGTGTACTATAATGTCTTACCGGATGAACTTATCGATCGGATGCACGAGGAGTATAAGCGGTTTTGGAATGAGGAGCGACAGAGCAAAGCGAAGGCGATCGGGTTAACTCCCTTGGAAATCTCGACTCTCGCCTCCATTGTTCAAGCGGAAAGTGTGAAACAAGAAGAGGCACCGATAATTGCTGGACTTTATATTAATCGATTGAAAAAAGGAATCCCATTACAAGCGGATCCCACCCTTGTTTTTGCTGCTCGCGATTTTACCATCAAACGCGTATTGAATGAGCACAAGGAAATTGATTCACCCTACAATACGTATAAAAATGCCGGTTTGCCTCCCGGCCCCATCAACATGCCACAGATTGCTACCCTGGAAGCGGTCTTGAATTACCAACAGCATAACTATATCTACATGTGCGCGCGCGAAGATTTTTCAGGATTTCACAATTTTGCGACAACGCTTGCTGAGCACAATAGAAATGCAAGACGATACCAGCAGGCGCTGACCATTGAGATTCAGAAAGGAAGAGCCGCAGCCCGTAAATAATGTATACTTCTGAAACCTACATCCGCGTTCGATACGGTGAAACCGACCAGATGGGGTATGTCTACTATGGTAATTATGCCATGTATTATGAAGTGGGTAGGGTGGAGGCCTTGAGAAAATTAGGGTTAACCTATAAGGAATTAGAGGACATGGGGGTGATGATGCCGGTACTTGAAAACCGATCTAAATTTATATCAGCCGCCTTGTATGACGACAATTTAAAGGTGGTTACGACCATTCGTGAGAAACCGGGTGTACGAATAAAGTTTGAGTACGATATTTTCAATGGCGAAGGGGTATTAATACATCAGGGTGAAACCATGCTGGCGTTTGTTGACAAAAAGACAGGAAGACCCTGCCGACCCCCGGAAGTTTTTATGAATGTATTGAAGCCTTACTTTTCATGAAGTACGTAACCCGGAAGCGGATCCTGGAGTATTCAACTGCCCGTACCAGCAGACGGTGGTTAAAGAAAATCAAGTTTAAACGATTTGGAAATCTATCACTCTACAAGTTCTTAAAAATATTTCTGCACAACATTGATGAAGATGAGATCCTGGACCGTTCCAATGGAGTTGCATTCAACTTCATCATGGCCATTTTTCCGGCCGTGATTTTTATGTTTACTTTAATTCCCTACATCACCAGTTTTTATCCCTCCATGACCAATGAAACGATCATTGAGTTTTTAGGAAATTATCTTCCACCCAGTATGAATGAAGTGATCTCTTCAACCGTGCTCGATATTGTAAACAATCAGCGAGGCGGCCTGTTGACGTTCGGATTCTTCTTTGCTTTGTATCTGGCTACCAATGGCATGCAGGCGTTGATGCGCGCATTCAATGCCTGCTATCGTACGGTCGAAAGACGAAATCCTTTCAAAATGCGGTTAACGGCAACTGGCCTTACACTCATGCTCGCCTTCGTGTTGCTGTTGGCGGTAGCGTTGTTGATTGTGGGCCAACTGGTATTGGAGTATATGATCGAGAATATTTCCCAATTCAGCGCACTTAACCTGGATGATTACACCATTCAGTTCATCTTTGTATTGCGTTTCATTGTCATCTTTATTGTTTTCTTCATAGCGATTTCGTTCATCTATTATTTTGGTCCGGCAGTACACTATAACTGGAATTTCTTTTCGGTGGGTTCGTTGATTGCCACACTGGCTACACTGGCGATCTCGTACGGATTTTCCTTTTACATCACCAATTTTGGAAGCTACAATAAAGTGTACGGGTCTATTGGTGCATTAATTGCGCTGATGATCTGGATACAATTGGTAACCCTTGTCCTTCTTTTCGGATACGAGATTAATGCCAGTTTGCACTACGGCCAAAAGCTGGAGGCTGTAAATGAAAACCTGAAAAAAAACCGACTGATAAAAGCGATGCGTTGATCGCTGATGACATAGGGTTGTCAGATCGGTTGGTTTACTTTGCCAATCATGACTCGTTCAGCGTTAAAAAAATCTGTAGAGGAAATTATTTTGGGACTCCCTAGGCCGGAACAAATTGTAGTAAAAAGACTTCGTCAACTTATTCTGGAATGCCTGCCCAAAGCGGAGGAGCGGAATTCCTACGGAGTACCATTTTATAGACGCCATCGCATGATTTGTTTTATCTGGCCACCTTCAATCCGGTGGGGTCCAAAATCGGATAACGAGGAGCGGATCGTGTTGGGATTTTGTCAAGGAAATAAGATGGCTAATGAAGATGGAGTATTATTAGCGGAAGGCAGAAAGCAGGTTTATTGTATGTACGTAAAATCCATTCGCGAGATGGACGAAAATCGGATTCGGGCGTTGTTATTTGAGGCAGCAATGATTGATGAGGGGTTTGGAAAAAAGGCAACACGTAAGCAGACAGGTTGATTGATTAGAAGGACATCCTATTCGAATCATGCGAGATAAGTAGTTGAGTTCTATGTGCTGCGATTTAAATATTCATTTTTTTTGATGAATATTAAATCTGAATGAAACCGCAGGGTAAAGTTAAAAGTGTCATCCTTTGGTCGGTAATTTCCGCAGCCTTTATCGGACCCGGAACGATTACCACTGCCTTCACAGCGGGATCGCAGTTTAATATTCAATTGTTGTGGGCGGTTGCATTTGCCACGCTGGCATGCATTGTGTTGCAGGAACTTTCTGCACGCATCACCATCGTTAGCGGACAAACCTTTGGTCAAGCGATCGTTCATAAATTCGGTACCAAAGTAGGGGGTAGGCTTCAATGGCTGGTGGCTATTCCGGTGTTGCTGGGATGCGCTGCGTATGAGGCCGGGAATATTCTCGGGGCCGTTTCAGGAATGTCACTTTTATTTCCAGAAACAGCGAAGGTGGCAACCCTCTTCATCACCGTAATGGCAGGCATGATTCTCTGGAAAGGAGGAAGTCGTTTGATCTCCTTGGTAATGACTATACTGGTGGGTCTGATGGGAATTGCATTTTTAGTGCTGGCCTTGCAGGCTGATTATACTCTGACTGAGCTTTTCAAGGCTATTATAACACCGGTTATTCCCAACGAAGGGGAGTGGTTGGTGCTGGCATTGGTGGGCACCACCATAGTACCTTATAATATTTTCATCGGCTCTGCCATCAGTAAAGGGAGTACAGTTCCACTCATGCGCTTAGGACTGACGATCTCTGTCATCATTGGAGGACTGATTACCGCCTGGATATTGATTGCTGGATCAATCACCGGGAATTTTTCTTCATTTCCTGAATTAGCCAATAACCTTCACACAAAAATGGGTCCTGTTGGGGTTTGGGCATTAGGTGTTGGATTGTTTGCAGCCGGATTCTCTTCGGCCATTACTTCGCCCTATGCAGCTTCTCTGATTGCAGCCACTGTACTCGGTTCGGATAGCAAGCGAACAATTAATGGAGTTTGGTTAAGCGTGCTGTTGATCGGATTTCTTTTCGGGATCAGTGGGGTGCGGCCCATTCCTGTAATCCTTACTGTGCAGGCCCTGAATGGATTTGTATTGCCCTTGTTGGTGTATTATCTGATCTTAATGGTCAACGATAACCGGCTTATTCCGCACAACTTTCGTCATAGCAGCGGGTATGACCTGGTATTGCTGGCCATTTTCGGAACCACCACCCTGATGGGGCTCAGTAATGTTGACAAAGCAATCACGAATGGGTTTAAACTGGAGTCCAGTCATTTTGAAGTTGTAGTAATAATTTCTGTTGCCCTTCTTATAGGGCTGGGCTTACAACTCTACAACTTGAGAAATCGATCAGTTTAATTCAATGGTATAGTTTTGAAATGCAATAGTTATCGCCTCGAGCTTCTTTAGATAAGTTTAGCCAACGTACTGATGTACCGTTCGGGTACTTCGCCTTTAGTAGCGGTTTGATAATCGGAATAGCTGCAAGGGATGATGCTGTTACGGGCATATCGGGCTCCTGGTTGATGATAGGCAACTTCCATCCACCATTTCTCTGTCAGTTTACTTTTGTAGAAAGCAATTGTCTCGGGTTCCGAGCGCATGGAAACCACATACTTTAAGAAATCATTGCTCTTAAATGAATGCTCGTTTTTGCGATGGTAAAATCCTTCAATAAAATACCAAATCATAGTGGCAATAACCGATGCTGTCTTTTTAGTACCATCATCAAAGTCGGGATTGTACTCGTAAAAACCGGCTGAGCTGAGCTTTTCATTCATACCGGCATACCAGCATAGCTGGCAGGCTTCTTCACCGGTGAGGCCAAAGGGTTGTGCGTGGGCATTGCCGGGAGCATCCGCAGAACGGATAGCCGTTACATCAAAAGAAAGTAAATCCGCATTGCGGATTGCAGGCTCCATTTCCGCCAGGTTGGTGCGCATCTGCCCGATGCGGAATGCTTCAAAATAGAGTTTCTCCAGGATGGTGACGGATGTGGGGTCAATCAGATAAAGCTGATGCGCTAAGTGTGTATAACTTAACAGGTAATTAGGTTCATGCAATAAAATCTTATGGATGTGTTGGCTGGATGCTGCTGCTTCTTTGTTGTCTTCTAAATCCAGAAAAGCATCAATGTTAAGGAGGCTGATCAGTTTTTCCATTTCCTCGTACCCGCGATACTGACCATAATCAAGATCGTGTGTTCCGCCCAGGATTAATGGTAAGACATTATTCTCCAGCAACATCCTGCACACTTCACTGGTACGCAAGTACGTTTCATCAAGATCAATGCCCGGGTTCAGATTGCCCAAATCCACAATCCGGTACACTCCGTTTCCCTTTTTCAGGTTGTAAAGTTTTTTGCGGATTTCGTCCGGGCCCTTCGCGCAGCCTTGGTTGTTTTTTGTGCCGCGTTCTTCTTTAACCCCGAAAATAGCAATGTGGGCCCCTTTGTAGTCGGGCATTTTATCGCCATATACTTTAATGTTTTTAAAGACAGAATTTAATGCATAGTTCTGCTGGTAAATAGATTCGTCAAGGGGAGAGAAAAGAATGGTGAGATCCATGGAGGCTGGGGTTGAACAAAGCTAAAAAAATGAAGTCAGATCGCCTATAAAAAGAAAGGAGAGCGTGGGCTCTCCTTATATTCTGCATCGGGGTTAATCTAACCGCCAAAATCGTCAAACCGGATGTTTTCCTTTGGAGTCCCCATGTCGTCTAACATCTTCAGGACAGCCGCATTCATCATGGGCGGGCCGCACAAGTAGAACTCAACATCTTCGGGTGCTGGATGTTTCGAGAGGTAATTATCGTACAAGCACTTGTGAATAAAGCCAACGTACCCATCTGCTTGCCGATCATCCAAACTCTGCTTCACCTTCCAGTTGTCTTCCGGCAACGGTTCTGATAATCCAATGTGAAACTGGAAGTTCGGAAACTCCTTTTCAATTTTTCTGAAGTGCTCGACATAGAAGAGTTCCTTTTTGGAACGGCCACCATACCAATACGACACTTTGCGATTGGTTTTTTCGGTATGAAATAAATGAAAGATTTGTGCGCGCAACGGAGCCATGCCTGCACCCCCACCAATGTAAATCATCTCGCGCTGAGTCTTATTGATGTGGAATTCACCATACGGACCCGAGATGGTAACTTTATCTCCAGGCTTGCGTGAGAACACGTACGAGGAACAAATTCCTGGATTTACATCCATCCACTTATTGTTGGCCCGATCCCAGGGCGGGGTGGCTACCCGAATGTTCAACATCACAATATTTCCTTCGGCCGGGTGGTTGGCCATCGAGTACGCCCGGAAAATGGGCTCCTCATTCTTCATCTTTAAATCCCATAACTTGAACTTATCCCAATCGGATTGGAACACATCCTGCTTATGACCTAAATCAGGATGCGGAGTGATGTCAATGGTTTTGTAATCAACGGTTATAGCCGGAACATCAATCTGAATATAACCGCCAGCTTCGAACTTCAACGTTTCACCAGGGGGTAACTTAACAACAAACTCTTTGATGAAGGTGGAGACATTGTAATTACTAACGACTTCACATTCCCATTTCTTAATTCCAAAAATTTCGTCTGGGATGCGGATATTCAGATCTTGTTTCACTTTTACCTGACAACCCAGCCGTACATGATCTTTTTGTTCCTTGCGCGTAAGGTGACCCACCTCGGTAGGTAACACATCGCCACCCCCCGATTCCACCACGCATTTGCACATGGCACAGGTACCACCACCACCACAGGCAGAGGGTAAGAAGATTTTCTCGTTTGCCAGGGTGCTCAATAAGGAACTTCCGGCAGAAACGGTAATCGTCTTTTCGCCATTGATTACAATTTTAACCGGTCCGGATTGGACTAATCTTTTTTGAGCAAAAATCAACAACCCCACCAGCAGCAGAATAACTACGGTAAAGGCAACAATAGAAGTGAAAATTAACATGGAATGAATCGATTTACCTTGGGGTACAAATATAGGAATCGAACGTAAAACACCCCATGATCGGGGATACGAAAAGTTACACCGAGTGGGAACATTCTAAACTGGCAACCCCATGATTGCCAGCAGGTTGTTTAACAGCGGAAAGGATCAGGCCGACAAGCGTTCCACAGCGGCCGGTTGGTTGACTGCAGTCAGATTGATTTGCGGTGCCAGGATAACGCTTACATCATCCCATTCCGCCCATTCTTTCAGTTTTTCGAGTTGAACACTGCCCTGCAGGTATTGATATCCTTTACCCTGGTAGCCACCTTTAAACGTTTCAAAATCACGATGCGATATTAAGGTGCCTTCCGGGAAGCTGATCAGCACATCCACCAATGCCTCGTTGGAAAATGGAAGTCCATCGTCCTGCGTAAACTTTTTGTATTCGTATCGGTAATCGAACGTCAGGGCGGAAATGTCGGACAACACCGCTGACCCGGTTGGGTAACTTCCGGCACCTTTTCCAATGAAAACCTGTTTTTCTGCAAAAGCGCCTTCCACCAGCACAGCATTGTATTCATTTCGCACCGCAGCCAGGATATGATCGGAGGGGATGTATTGAGGGGCTACAAATCCAACAATGCTGCCATTGATTTTGTATGCCCGTGCTACCAGTTTAATGGTGAGGTTGTTTTCACGGGCATATTTCAAATCAACCGCTGAAATATTTTGGATACCAACATTGATGATGTTCTCAGGCCGGATGAAAACACCAAAGGTATGGGCGATGGCGATGGTTAACTTAAACTTAGGATCGAATCCTTTTACGTCCAGAGAAGGATCACTCTCGGCAAATCCCAGATCCTGGGCTGCCTTTAGGGCTTCGAAGTAACTTTTCTTTTCTTCAAATACTTTGGTGAGAATATAATTGGTGGAACCGTTGAATATACCTTCAATACTGGTGATCAGATCGTTGTCATAGTATTCTTCCAGGTTCCGAAGGATTGGAATGCTTCCACAAACAGCGCCTTCGTATAGAATAGAGCGGTTGTGGGTTTGTTGCAACTGGTAAATCTCCTGCAGATTTTCGGCTAACATTTTTTTATTGGCAGTAACCACGTGTTTTCCATTTTCGATGGCCTTCTTAACAATGGTGAAGGCGGCCTCCGCATCATCAATTAATTCCACCACTACATCAATTTCGGGGTCGTTGAGGATGTCCGCAGCTTCATAGGTAAAATAAGAAGCTTCGATGATGCGTGCCTTGTTTTTATTCTTGACACAGATCTTTTTGATTTCAGCTTTAACACCGTGTGTTTCATTTAGAACATGGTATAGTCCCTGGCCAACACATCCAAAACCAAACAAACCTAACTTCAATTTCTTCTTCATACTAGGGTACTTTTCTTGATTTCTGTTTTGAAAAATTTTCTGACACTTTCTTTAAACTGGTCAAACTCCACCAGAAACCCGTCATGACCATGCAGGGAGGTAAGGATGTCCAGTCTTGCGTTGGGAATGTGTTTCACTAAAAACTCCTGTTCGCGTACCGGAAACAGCAAGTCGCTGTCAATACCAATCACCCAGGTTTTCGCCTGAATTTGTTGAAGGGCTGCTTCTGTACTTTTTCGCCCACGGCCTACCTGGTGGCTGTCCATCACTTTTGTGAGAATCCAATACGAAAACGCATTGAAGCGATTGGCCAGCTTTTGACCTTGATACCGTTGATAGGAAGCGGCCCGAAAGTCATCTGTTTTGTCGGTTGTTTTTTCACGTTGGGTTTGCAAAAAGGTATCGTACGTTCTGAACGAGATCATGCCGATCGCGCGGGCTGCTTTCATCCCGTCCACACCGGCTCGCACATCGTCTTCTTTCCAGGTAGCATCGGCAGCAATGGCCATCCGTTGAGCTTCATTAAAAGCAATGCCCCAGGGAGAGTGAAATGCATTGGTGGCAATAGGGATGATTCGTTCAATAATGCCGGGTTGAAGAAGGGCCCACTCCAAAACCTGTTGCCCCCCTAACGAACCGCCAAGCAACGTGTGAATTGAAGAAATCCCCAAATGTTGCCTTAGCAAATCAAAGCTTCGAACAATGTCGCGATTGGTTAGTTCCGGAAAGGAATGAAAGAAGGGGGTACCGGTGGTTGGGTTGATCGATAACGGCCCGGTGGATCCATAACATCCGCCCAGCGTATTGGCGCAAATAATGAAATAGTTCCGTGGATCAAATGGACTGCCTTCGGTGAAGAGATCCTTCCACCAATCTGTAAAGTCCGAACTTCCGGTAAGTGCATGACAAATCCAGATCACATTATTGCGTTCTTTGTTGAGCTGCCCCAAGGTGGTGTATTTAAGTTGGAAGCCCGGGAGAATTCCCCCGGTTTCCAACTCGAACTCACTGGCAAAGTGAAATAACTGATCAGTTTTTAACACAGTAATGAGGTTCAGACTTTAACTGCAGGCTACCGCATGCAGCATAAACACTTTATGCGACTAACGCTTTCTCAAAAACTTTTGCAAAGGCTTGTTCAAAATCGGCTTTGATATCATCGATGTGTTCAATGCCCAACGACACCCGCAACAACGTAGGCAAAACTCCTGAAGCGATTTGTTCTTCCTCCGACAATTGTTGATGCGTGGTAGCCGATGGTTGAATGATCAGCGTTTTTGAGTCACCGACATTGGCCAGGTGGCTTACTAATTTCAGATTATCAACCAATTTTGTGGTGTGTTCTTTTGTTCCCTTTACGGTGAATGAGAGCACACCACCAAAGCCATTGCGCAAGTATTTTTTCGCAAGGCGGTGGTACGTGCTGGAAGCAAGGCCCGGATAGTTCACACTTTCCACATTCGGATGTTGTTCCAACCAGTGTGCCAACGCCAGGGCATTATCTACAGCGCGCTGAACCCGTAAGGATAACGTTTCTAATCCCTGCAAGAATAAGAATGAATTGAAGGGGCTGAGCGCAGCACCAAAATCACGGAGACCTTCTACCCGGGCCCGGATGATGAAGGCGATGTTGGGCAGACCCAATGGGTTGTTGAAGCCAAAGACATCACCAAACTTAAGTCCATGATATCCTTCGGAAGGTTCGCTGAACTGCGGAAACTTTCCGTTGTTCCAGTTGTAGTTACCTCCATCCACAATAACGCCACCAATCGAGGTGCCATGCCCCCCAATCCACTTCGTTGCAGAGGCAACCACCACGTGAGCTCCATGTTCCAGCGGTCGGAACAGATAGCCTGCAGCACCAAACGTATTATCTACTATCAGAGGCAATTCATATTTTTTAGCGAGGGCAGCAATGGCTTCAAAATCAGGGATGTTGAACCCCGGGTTTCCAATGGTTTCAAGATACAAGGCTTTGGTTTTCTTGTCGATCAGTTTTTCGAATGCTTCCACGGTATCGCCCTCGGCAAAGCGAACATCAATGCCAAGCCGCTTGAACGCGACCTTAAACTGGTTGTATGTTCCGCCATAGAGAAAAGAAGTGGACACAAAATTATCTCCAGCCTGTAGTATGTTGTTGAGGGCAATGAACTGGGAAGCCTGCCCGGAACCAACGGCCAGTGCGGCAACACCACCTTCCAGGGCGGCAATGCGTTTTTCAAACACATCGGTGGTGGGGTTCATGATCCGGGTATAAATGTTCCCGAACTCTTTTAAAGCAAACAGGTTGGCTCCGTGTTCTGAATTTTTGAAGACAAATGAAGTGGTTTGATAAATGGGCACAGCGCGCGAACCAGTGGTAGGATCGGCCTCCTGGCCGGCATGAAGTTGCAAAGTTTCGAAACGTAAGGTTGACATAACAATAATGATTAATGGTTTTAAAATAGTTTAGTTCAGAGAAAAGTTGACGGGAGTTGCATTGCGCAGGTTATCATTTACCGGGCACCGGCTTTCAATCTCTTCCAGCCACCGGGTTTTTAATGATTCGTCAATCCGATTGGTGGTCTTGAGCGATACGGTGATATACTGGTAGCCAGCCCGTTCCTCATGCGAAGTGCCAAACAAGCGTGCCGGATTTAGATCGCCTTCGATATTGATTTGCAAATTCTGCACATCAATATTGAGTTCTTTTGCAGTAAGGTGAGCCACCACATTGATACAACCGGCATATCCTGCCAGAATGTATTCCACCGGGTTAGGTGCCAGATTGGTTCCACCCAGTTCCGCAGGTTCATCCACAATTAATTTGAATCCCCTCGTTTCAATTTCAGTGCGAGCAGGCGTTTCACTTTTAGACTGTATCGAGAATTTAAGTAAGTTAGACATGGTACATTTTGTTTTTGTTGGTTGAAGATGGTTTTAACGAAGAATGGACATAACCGTAACCAAAACTGCCTGTCACCTGGCAGGGTCATAGGTTAGTTTGTTGCCGGAAGCGCTACGCTTGCCTGAAGACAACAATCACCAACAACAACACATACAACCCGTTGAAGCAGGGCTGCAAATGAGATTGAACAGATTTTGATTTTGGGAGAGTCGGTTGACCAAGACCTTTAGGTCTGATCGCTTGGCGCGGATGGAAAGTTGTGTTTTCATTTTACTTTACCGGTTTATAGTTCTCCTCGGCACCTTGCCGGGAGCAGGATTTAGCACCGTTTTCCCTGTATTACGAGGCTGGTTGCTAGCGTTTCAAAGAGCCTGTACTCTCCACGCTTCTTTATAAATCGGTTGGCAAATGCCTTACCGACTATGATGACACAAACGTATACCGGATTAGTAGAGTTTCCAAATTATGATTGAATAAATTGTTAAAATATTTTTTTGCTGACGGATGTTAGTTAATCAGATGTCACGAAAAAAGCATGAGATAACTTCCACGCTTTAATAAAATTGGATTCAATGAGGGCATTCGATTATGTCAACATGCCTCCATCCACTTGAATTACCTGACCGGTGATATACGATGAAAGATCGGAACCCAGAAACACACAGGCATCGGCAACATCTTCGGGTTTACCACCGCGTTTCAGCGGAATGGCATCGCGCCAGCTTTGCACCGTCTTTTCATCCAGCTTACCAGTCATTTCGGTTTCAATAAAACCGGGTGCAATGGCGTTGGAGCGGATGCCCCGTGAACCCAACTCCAGGGCAATGGATTTTGTAAAGCCAATGATGCCCGCTTTGGAAGCTGCATAGTTGGCCTGGCCTGCATTTCCTTTCAAACCCACTACCGAAGTCATATTAATAATTGAACCCCCCTTTTGTTTCATCATGGGTTTGGCTACTGCCTTCACCGTGTTGAAACAGGATTTCAAATTCACATTCATAATTTTATCCCACATCTCTTCGGTCATGCGCAGCAACAGGTTGTCCATCGTGATGCCAGCATTATTTACCAGTATGTCAAGCGAACCAAACTCGGCTACCACATCATTGATCAGCTTGTCGGCTTGTGCAAAGTCGGATGCATCGGACCGATAGCCTTTTGCCTTAACTCCTTTGGAAGCAAGCTCAGCTTCCAGGGCTTGCCCTTGTTCCACACTGGATAAATAGGTGAATGCGACATTCGCACCTTGTTCCGCATAGCGCAAGGCAATGGCACGGCCAATTCCTTTCGAGGCTCCTGTTACAAGAGCATTTTTACCCTGAAGTAGTTTCATTTTTCTTCCTGATTAAACGTAGCGATAAACGTTGTACTATAAAACAAGTCAAAATAGTAAGTCCAACCCAAACGGGTTCTCTTGCGGGCGTAGTAGTTTGCTTTCGAGTAATTCCAATAATTCCTGTTACCGGATCAGCCATTTGCAAAACGCTATTCTTACTATTCATGGTTGAAGAAAACAAATACGCAGTGCGAAACTAACCTTTTTTTGCCATCAATATTTTGGGTTAATTTGGCACTTTATTTAATGAGAATAAACGCAAACAGACGATAATTTATGGCAAACTATGATCTGATCGTTATTGGTTCCGGACCTGGTGGGTATGTGGCTGCTATCCGTGCCTCCCAGTTGGGTATGAAGGTAGGGGTAGTTGAGAAAGCAGAATTGGGTGGCATCTGCCTTAACTGGGGTTGTATTCCTACCAAAGCCCTGTTGAAGAGCGCCAACGTGTTTGAATACATTCAACATGCGCAGGATTATGGCGTCCATGTAAAAGAGGCGGCACCCGATCATACCAGCATTATAAAACGAAGCAGAGATGTAGCTGCAGGTATGAGCAAAGGCGTTCAGTTTCTATTCAAAAAAAATAAGATTGACCAGATTGCCGGGCATGGCAAATTGAAGAAGGGCAATAAGGTGGAAGTGACCGATGCTGCCGGAAAGAAAACAGACTACGAGGCGAAGCACATTATTCTCGCAACAGGCGGGCGTTCGCGTGAGTTGCCCTCCATGCCGATTGATGGCAAGAAAATTATTGGTTATCGCGAAGCCATGGTGCTACCCGAGCGACCACAGAAAATGCTGGTGGTCGGATCGGGGGCGATTGGTGTGGAGTTCGCATACTTCTACAGGACCATGGGTACAGAAGTAACGATCGTTGAATTCCTGCCCCGCATTGTACCCGTTGAAGACGAAGAAGTTTCAAAACAACTGGAGAAATCGTTCAAGAAAGTGGGCATGACCATCTACACCAACTCCGAAGTGACGAAGGTGGATACAAAAGGCAAAGGTTGTGTGGCTACGGTAAAAACTCCAACCGGTGAGATTAAGATAGAGACTGATATTGTGCTATCGGCAGTGGGCGTTACAACCAACCTGGAAAACCTGGGCCTCGAAGAAGTAGGTGTAAAAACCGACAAAGGGAAAGTGGTTGTGGATGATTTTTACAAAACGAACATTCCCAATGTGTATGCCATTGGTGACATTACCAAAGGTCAGGCACTTGCTCACGTGGCTTCGGCCGAAGGAATTATATGTGTTGAAAAAATAGCCGGTCACAACCCTCAACCGCTAGATTACAATAACATTCCGGGTTGTACGTATTGTTCACCGGAAATTGCTTCCGTTGGCTTCACTGAAGAAGCAGCGAAAAAGGCGGGGTATCAGATTAAAGTAGGCAAGTTTCCGTTCACTGCTTCCGGTAAGGCCAAGGCCGCTGGGGCCCCGGATGGCTTCGTTAAGGTAATCTTTGATGCCAAGTATGGCGAATTTTTAGGAGCTCATATGATTGGCGCCAATGTAACAGAGATGATTGCCGAAGTGGTTGCAGCCCGCAAGCTGGAGACCACTGGTCATGAGATTATCAAATCGGTGCACCCGCATCCAACCATGAGTGAGGCTATCATGGAAGCTGCCGCTGCGGCCTATGGCGAGGTGATACATTTGTAAAGCATCCATCCCGATATGGAAAATCCCCTGGCGTTGCTGGGGGATTTTTTTTGATCCATCTGCCGGGCCAATTTAAATGTCAATTTAACTGGCATTCAGACCGTTAGTGGTCGGTCTAGCTATTTCAAGTTTATTTTGCTACATTTAGATTAAATAGATAAAAATCAGATAGTTATGAAAATGCTACCAGTGAAGTTTTATCATCAACGGGCACGCGTTCTGTTTACGTTGATGATCATCTGCCTGGCGGCTTACTTTATTACGCGATTTATTGTCGAGTTTTAAATTGAAAGGCCGCCACCGGAATAGGACCATAATCCCCGTTAAAGGGTACTTCCAACGAGCTAAAATGTTCGGGTACCTTATATTAATTGTGGCAATTATTACCGGCCTGTATTACCTCTACCAGCTACTTGCCGGGTAGTCCGTTATCCAAACGCAACCACTCCCGTCTTCTACCACACTAAAAGGAAAATAATTTCTTTCGCTGTTCGTTTTAGGGTGGCTATGCAAAAATCAATTCAGTACCTGTTTTGTCTATGGGTTGGAAGTCTTCCGTTGCTATCGCACGCACAAACTACCCTGGGCGATAGAAATTCTGATGAATCGGAGATACGCGCTTCCAAATCAGCGCGTTCGCATCAGGCATCCAAAAGGCAAAAGATTCTGCTCAAGAAGGCCAAGGTCAAACATACTGCTCAATATGAGTACTATGCCCGTGTGGAAGAAGTGGCCCGTGAAAAGCAACGCATGCTGAAAAAGATGGCAGCTCCACAATATGCCAACCCATTGTATTTCGGCCATAAACGACCCCCCAAAAGAAATCCGGTTTATAAAATGAAATATTGCAAGGAGTGCGGGATCCGTCATTGATTGCCGCCAGCCTTATAAAATGTGAATCCTAAAAAGTAATTTCGTTTTTTTAAAACGGAATTCAGTGGAATTAGCCCGGTATATCGAGCATACCAATCTCAGCCCAACATTAACGATTGCATCAATTGATAAACTGGTTGATGAGGCCAGGCACTATAACTTTCTCGGCATTTGTGTTCCACCTTTTTGGGTGAAGCGGGCCAAGCGTGAAATAGGTAAGGATAATATTTCATTGATAACCGTTGCGGGATTTCCGCTGGGATATAACCTAACGGAAACCAAGCTGGATGAAATCAAACGGGCCATTGACAATGGGGCCGATGAGATTGACGTAGTTTGGAATGTTTCTTCATTCAAAACGGGCATGCCATGGACAAAGATTGAAATTGCTAGGTGTAGTAAACTTGTACACGATCATCAGAAAATTCTCAAAGTCATTATTGAAACCGCCTACTTGTCGGATGCGGAAATTGTAGAAGGCAGCAAACTCTGCGCTGATGCCGGTGCGGATTTTGTCAAAACCTCAACAGGATTTGCTCCGAGTGGTGCAACGGTTGAGCATATTCGGTTGATGCGCCAGGCGGTGCCAGCCGAAGTTGGAATCAAAGCTTCCGGAGGAATAAAATCGCGGGAGCAGGCAATTCAACTAATCGAAGCAGGTGCTGATCGCCTGGGTACTTCCTCCGGTATTTTGTTAGTCACCCCCACTTCCTAATTATAATATGATGAGTTCTTTAGACAATTTGTTTCCCGAATATACTTCCGTTCCTGCCTCGGTTCAACTTCCCGGGTTTCTTGAGCAACGCGAATATTTGTTGAATGGCAAAATGGTAACCTGGCAGGGGGACATGAGTCCTGTGGCAAGCCCTGTATTTCTCAGGGAAGGTGATACGTTGAAGCAACAGATTATCGGGAGCACCCCGCTACTGACATCCAAGGAAGCATTAGAAGCACTGGATGCTGCCGTTAGCGCATATGATCAGGGGCATGGAGTTTGGCCTTTAATGTCGGTAGCTGAGCGAATTGAACACGTTGAAAAATTTCTTGACCAGATGCGGGAGAAACGCCAGGAAGTGGTAAACCTCTTGATGTGGGAGATCGGCAAATCGCAAAAGGATTCTGAAAAGGAATTTGACCGGACATGTGATTACATTCTCGATACGATCAATTCGCTGAAAGAACTGGATCGCAAGTCTTCAGGTTTTGTCTATGAGCAGGGCATCCTGGCGCAAATCAGACGCGTGCCTTTAGGAGTTGCTCTTTGCATGGGTCCATATAATTATCCATTGAACGAGACATTCAGTACACTCTTCCCGGCATTGATCATGGGTAATACCGTTGTCTTTAAGCCAGCCAAATATGGAGTTCTGTTAATCAGACCTTTACTAAAAGCATTTCAACAATGTTTCCCACCGGGCGTCATCAATGTCATATACGGCCGTGGCCGGGAAACCGTAGGTGCGTTGATGGAGACCGGCAAGTTGGATGTATTTGCTTTCATCGGGACTAATAAGGGAGCAAACGAATTAAAAAAGCTTCACCCCAAGCCACATCGTTTAAAATCCATCCTGGGCCTGGATGCTAAAAACCCGGCCATCATCTTGCCGGACGCAGATTTAGCAAGCGCTGTCAGCGAGTGTGTATTAGGAGCGTTGTCGTTCAACGGCCAGCGTTGTACCGCATTGAAAATACTGTTTGTTCACAAATCCATTGTTGATGAATTTATTGAAAAATTGAACGTAGAGATAGCAAAGCTAAAACCAGGAATGCCCTGGGATGCAGGTGTTGGCCTTACACCGTTGCCGGAGCCCGGTAAGACAGATTATCTCTCCCGGCTGGTAGAGGATGCCAAGCAACATGGTGCCCGGGTGGTTAACGAAGGCGGTGCCACCACGCAACACACATTTTTTTATCCAGCCGTGTTGTATCCTGTCAACAGCAAAATGAAAGTGTATTATGAAGAACAATTTGGTCCGGTCATTCCGATAGTTCCCTTTGATAAGGAGGAAGAGGCTATTCATTATGTACTCAATTCGAATTTCGGTCAACAACTGAGTTTATTTGGCAATGATTCCAAGACCATTGCCAAAATGATTGATGCCTTCTCCAGCCAAGTGGGGCGCATCAACTTAAATACCCAGTGTCAGCGCGGACCCGATACTTTTCCTTTTAATGGACGGAAGGACTCTGCGGAGGGCACGTTGTCGGTAGCAGATGCCTTACGCGTGTTCTCGATTCGTACGCTGGTAGCCACCAAGAGCAATGACGCCAATAAAAAAATAATCAGTACCATCATTCATAACCGTGAATCGGCCTTTTTAAGTACGGATTATATTTTTTAATGTAGCTGTGTAATTGATCCCTGAAGTGGAAATACAGCATCTTAAAATTACAATTTCGGGTAAGGTTCAAGGAGTTTTCTATCGCGCCTCTGCGAAAGCAAAAGCGGATGAGTTGGGCGTTCGCGGTTTTGTAAGAAATGAGCGCAATGGTGATGTTTATATTGAAGCCGAAGCTGCGGAAGATGTACTATATAAGTTTGTCAAGTGGTGTAATCTCGGCCCGGCCCGTGCTCAGGTTGAAAAAATTGACGCCCTGCCGGGCGCTTTTGTGGGATTTACAAATTTTGAAGTAAGGCGATAGGTTATTTTCTGGCCTCCACACTTTGATTCCAATCGTATACCCGGTCGCTGATTTCAATTAACAAATTAGGATCTTTCTCCAACGCGTTTCCAATCACGATCAAATCCGCGCCTGCCTCCAGCGCGGCAAAAGCTTTTTGAGAGGTATTAATACCACCGCCAACGATTAAGGGTGTATTCACGGATTTCCGCACGGTGTTTATCATTCTGGAATTGATTTCCCGTTCGGCACCACTGCCTGCATCCAGATAAATCAGTTTCAGGCCCAGCATCTCACCGGCCATAGCCGTGCAGGCGGCCAGCGAATATTTGTCTTCTGGGATAGGGGTAGTGTTGCTGATGTAAGCCACCGAAGTTGTTTTTCCGGAGTTAATCAACAGGTATCCGGTTGGCATTACTTCCAACCGATTGTTTTTCAAGATCGGGGCAGCAATAACATGCTGGCCGATCAGCAGATCAGGATTGCGTCCGGAAATCAATGACAAAAACAGGATTGCATCAGCCGAAGGCTCGATTTGAAGCGAACTTCCCGGAAACAGAACCACCGGAATCGAACTGTTTTCTTTGATCTGTTTTACTACCTCTGAGAGATTGGGTGTGGTGACCAGACTTCCCCCCACGAAGAAAAAGTCGACACAATTCTCAGCAGCCAGCCGAATTAAGGTATCTAGCCGGTGATTGTCTTCAATCTTATCGGGATCAATCAATACAGCAATGGATTTCTTCCCGATTCGATTGCGTTCCTGAAGTGTGTCGAGAATTTTCATCGGTTATGAATTTATCAGGTAAGATCGGAAGGAGACCATATCATGACTGGGGCCACCCTTTTATGCTTTTGTTTTTCGATTGCTGAGGTACTCGGCCAGTTTATCCTTGGCGATGTCCAGGAGGATGACGGTAGCGGAGCTTACGAAACGATCGCCCAGTTTCGACATAAAGGAGGGAGGTGTAGCCGATTGAATATTTTCAACTGCCTCAGGATCTTCTTCAGCAACTTTTGATTTTGGTTTTTTATTTTTCTTTTTGGATGAGCCCAATTGACTGACCAATAAATAGGTCACTGCTAATGCCCCTCCGATAATCAATGCGTTCTTCACTACCTGTTCGGTCCTATCCGACATGGCTTTTACTTCCTTTTGAATTTCATGTTTATGCCGATCGGAGGTTTCGATCAATCGCTTTTTTTCAGGATCCTGGGTTTCCAATAACTCCATAATCACTTCGCTTTGTGTTTGATGATGTTCATCATTCGATGTTCAATCGAATGTCCGATTTGCTTGCGAAAGATAATGAAGATCAGGCACGGAAGCCCGTAAATACCTGCTACAATCCAATATCCAAGATACGGTTCGGCAAAGAAAGAATTTAAGAAATGAGCCAACCCAACACTGAAGAATAATAAGAACAAGACTGCCAGCAAGACGATAATCAAGACCATCAGCGCCCGGGCCAGTACCTTGGCAACATCCTCGCGGATTTCAATTTTCAGAAGTTCAATCCGGGCTTCTACGTAACCCGAGATATTTTCAATCAGGTTATCCAGACGCAAAAATTTGAAGATGGTGTCTTTGATGCCCTCCATAAAATTGACTCCGCGAATATACTGAATTTAGGGGTTAGGCTGGTTGAAAAGCCTTATTTCTTTACTAATTCGAACAGTTCTTCCGTGGCAAGAATCTGATTTTTCAGGTTCACTTTTTCTTTCTTCACCATCAGATTGAGGGTGGCACTGATGTAAAGCCGATCGAATGTAGAGTCGGTCCGTGCCGGATTTTCCCAGTGTTTTTCAAACACAAAAACGGAGTCGGCCGAAAGGGAAGGGGTAAGACCTAGCGTGGGGATAACCTGCATGATGCAGTTTTGATATTTTCCAAACGCATCTTCACCATCGCGACAAAACCCCGGCTTATTAAATTCAAAGAGCTCCTTGTTGATTAGAAGAACATTCTCCTTCCGATAGACAGAAAGAATTTTACTGGGTTCAGTGGGAGCAGAGACCCGATCATAAATCATCCAATTGCTGATCGGTTGATTTTTGTATTTTTTCACAACCAGGGTATACGTTGATTCCTCAGACGTAACATGATTTTTACTACGGTAACCCAGTTCCTGTACCTGCACTGCGTTTTTGTTAAAGTAGATCAGCGAAAAGGGAATGAAGAAAAATGTCAACAGGACATAAAGAAATCCGGCCAAGCGGTATTTTAAGGTTAACCGACCCAAGCCATCGGCAAGCTTCATTGGGATTTCTTTCAAAAAGGGAATCGGGAAAAACAAGAAAACACCGATCGCATTGAACAGGAAATGCGCAATAGCGATGCTGATCGCAGCATTCGAATTGAACATGGCGGCAATAAAAGCAGTAATCGTTGTGCCGATGTTGGCTCCCAAAACAAAGGGCATGGCAGCCCTTAACTTTACAATTTTTTTTGCAACCAGCGGAACTACGAGGGAAGTGGTTACGGTGCTGGATCGGATGGCGGCCGTTGTCAACAATCCCCAGGCGAAAGACTTTAACTCATTCTTGAAAAAGAACTGCTGGAAACGCGCCTGTGATCCAAATCCCAACGTTTGAGACAACACTTTCCGAAAAAAAAGAATGGACCCAAAGAGCAAAGCGATTGACAGGATAGCCAGGATAAATCCGTTATCAATCAGGGTAACAATGAATTCAATGATGGGATTAAAACCCGGCCCCAATAAAGTAAAACTTCCCTTCCAGGCAACGGGTTGATGAAACAGATCCGTTGCGATGGCATGGGCCAGTCCCGACAAAAATCCGAAGTAATATTCTAACGGAAACAGGATAACAACAGTAAGGATATTGAAAAAGTCGTGATAGGTTCCAATTGTCACGGCTCTTCTGAATTCTTTCTTTTTTGTGATGAAGCCAAGTGAAACGATCGTACTGGTAATGGTTGTACCCACATTGGCCCCCATGATGATGGGTATAGCGCCTTCCATCGAAATGGACCCTGACGCTACCAACGCAACCACCATGGAGGTGGTAGCCGAACTGCTTTGAATGAGGGCGGTGACGAGTAACCCAATGAACAATCCGGTGAAAGGATTGGAGGTAGCCAGAATAATTACATCCGCAGCATCTTTGCCCAGATGCTGGAGCGAGGCGATCATCAGATCGAGGGTGAATAGAAAAATGATTAGAGCCGCTAAAATGTAGGCGGTGTTTTTGGTAACAATCTTCCAGCGATTGGTGGAATTCAGCTCAGCGGGTTGCTCTATCACGGTACCTGTAAATATACGGAGGTACCTTCAAGATGAAAGGCAGTAACAATTACTTAATTTGTAGCTAACTCGGTAATGGCCATCCAGGCCATCAGGCCAGCGCTTAGCTTTAGCGCGTCCTCATCGATATCAAAGGTAGCGGAATGTACATACGAGGTCAGGCCTTTGGCTTCATTGCGGGTTCCCAGCCGGTAGAAGGAGGCCGGAATAACATGTGAATAGTAAGCGAAATCTTCGGAACCAAGAGTAAGATCGATGTCCACCACATTTTCTTTTCCTACGTAATCTTCCGCGGCTTTTCTGATTCTGCGGGTGAGTTCCGGATTATTTTCCAGGTATGGATAGCCATGCGATATCGTGACCTCACACGTTCCGCCCATACCGGTAGCGATTGACTCGGCCATTTTTTTAATTTTCTCCAGGCCTTCTTTCCGCCAGCTTTCATTCAGCGCGCGAAAGGTTCCCGCTATGTTCACTTCGTTGGGAATGATGTTGGTTGCACCTTCACCGATAATGCGACCGAAGGTTAATACGGTGGGCTGTTTAGGACTTGCGTTGCGGCTGATGATTTGCTGCAAGGCAATGATAATATGAGAGGCGATAACCACCGGATCAATCGCCAACTCAGGAGCAGCCCCATGACCACCCTTCCCAATCACTTTCAGGTAAATCTCATCGCTGCTGGCCATGTACATGCCTTCCCGAAAACCTACTTTGCCTACTGGCACCAGGGGCATCACATGCTGGCCGATGATGGATGCAGGAGCCGGATTGGTCAGCGCGCCTTCCTTAATCATGAAGGAAGCACCGCCCGGATTTTTTTCTTCACCCGGTTGAAAGATCAGTTTTATAGTTCCTTCAAATTGATCGGTTATTTCCTGCAAGATTTTCGCGGTGCCCAACAACGAGGAGGTATGCACATCATGACCACATGCATGCATAACACCTTTCCGGGTTGATTTGTAAGAGACTTCGTTTTTTTCCGTGATGGGCAATGCATCCATATCGGCACGCAAGGCAACCGTTTTCCGGGTTGGATTTTTGCCTTTAATCAAAGCGACAATGCCGGTAGTAGCCAATTCCGTAAACGGAATCCCCCACGCTGATAATTGCGATTTTACAAAAGCTGAGGTTTCAAATTCTTCATACGAAAGTTCCGGATGGGCATGCAAATGCCTGCGCCAATCCACCACCAATGGATGATAATTTTCAGAAAGTGACTTGATTTTCTTGAGTACGTCCATCGAAACAAAGGTACCCATGTTTATGCGTATAAAAAATCAGAAACGAAATCACTACGGATTGAATAGAACAAACGATTGTTGATACTTGTTGCAAAGAAATTGATGCAAGTCGTAAACAGAATCTTTACCCTGTTCATCCACCAACAAGCACACCGTGCCACCATTACCACCCCCGGTAATTTTAGCGCCATAGATTCCGGGCGATTTTTTGGCAAGTGCAACAATTTCATCGGTTCGGTCCGATCCGAGTCCGCAGGCAGAATAACTTTCGTGTGATTCGTACATCAGCGATCCCATCTTTTTTAGTGTGGCGATTTTCTGTTCTTCATTTGATTCACGTTGCAGGTTAATCAGCAATTGTTGGAATTGATGCACGCGTTCAGTTTCATACACCGGATGACTCGTACAGGCTTTAATAAAATATTTTTTGGCTGGCTCAATGTGGGTATACGGATCGATGGAAAGCAGATAGTGTTCTAAAAATTCTTCACCGGATTGGAATTCCGGTAGAGTAGCCTGAATGGAAGCATGAAATGTACCTACCGGAATATTGCATAGGTATCCTTCATAGGGTAGCAGTTCCCAATTTCCAGATTGACTGAATGATTCCAATTCTAGAAAAGTGGCTCCTTTCTTAATGGCGATCATCGTATACCCCATAAAAGCAGCACACCGTACATCGCTGTAGGATGCGCCTGCCACAGAATGACGAATGCCACTGTCTATTCCTATGAATGAAATTCCAGCCGGTATTGAAATTGGATCCTGAACGAGATCCGGTTGGCATAAAATAGGAAGAAACTTGTTTGGTTCGCCCAGGTAGCAAGCCAGTTGATCCATTAATCCGCACGGGGCGCCAACAATGGCATTTTCAACCTGCTGTGCTAACCGCGGTAGTTCGGTCTTGCTAAAATCCAGGTGAAAGGCCTGCTGAAGTGCTTTCATGGTCGCCACTTCAATGGAGGCCGAAGAAGAAACACCTTTGCCCAACGGCACATCTGACGTAATGGTAAAGTCACCGCCAGTAAATGAAATCCCTTTTTCTTTCATGAGCACCAAAACGCACCCGATCACATAGGCGCTCCAGGCATTAGAAGGTTGCTCTTTGAATTTTTCTTTAGCGTATGAATAATCAATACCATCCTCTTTTAAAAATAAACGAAAGTCAAACGAAGCGCGAAACGTCTCTCCGGTACTGAGTCGACTCGTTAGCGTGCATACATAATCAGTGCGCAGGGTGAGTAGAACCTGGGTTTTATTGGCAATGGGCATCTGCAATACCAACGAGCCGGAGTAGTCGGCAATGCCACCCATCACATCCAACCGGCCGGGCGCAGAACCTTCAAAGGACTGAATCATCCGGATTAACGTTCGAGTGCATACTCATTCAGATTAATTCTTTGTAGTTCTGCTGCTTTGTCTTCCGGCAAGGTATCGGCCATAAAATTGCCCGCTCCAATCTCGGGCCCGGCCAGGTATTTTATCAGCCCGGGTTGCCGGTACGGTGGTTGAAGCCAGAGATGCATTCTGAAATTAGGATAGGTGTTTCCATTTACAGGAGCTTGCATAATTGACATCACATAGGGAAAATCTATCTGAAAGTTCATGTCCAATCTACGGATAACTTCATGAAAGGCAGCCGTCAGATTTTTGAGTTCTTCCTTCCTGAGTGTAATCAGAGTTTGGTGATTTCCTTTCGGGAAGATCATGACCTCGTAGGCATAGCGGGCGAAAAATGGGATGAAGGCAATAGCATGTTCATTTTCTGCAAGAATGCGAGTCCCGGCAGACTTCTCCCGGGTTATAATCTCCTCGTAAATGTTTTTATGATGGGTTGTCTGATAAGCGTCTGCAATTTGCAGTTGCTGGTTAACGAGTTTAAACGGAAAATCGGTGGCATAAATCTGGCAATGCGGATGGGGGTTACTGACGCCAACCGCTTCGCCTTTGTTCTCAAAGATGAGCACTGAATCAATGACTGGATTTTTTTCGAAATCAATCATTTCGGTCTGAAAAGCCGCAAATACTTTTTCGACCTGCTCCCGTTTCATTTGCGATAAGGTGATGTTGTGACGCGGGTCGTAACAGACCACTTTTGCGATGCCTTTAGCACTGGCTTTTCGATACAGGTCTTGACCTGAGGTGGATACGGAGGGGGCATTCATTCCCACTACCGGATGATCATTTTCGAAAATAAAAACATCGCGATAGGCGGGGTTCTTCTTTCCGTGTACCCGCGCATTGCCCGGGCACAAGTAACAGGTGGGTTCGTATTCAGCAGATTCTTTTGGCTTGATTAGCCCAGCTCCTTGCCACGGTCGGCTGTTCCGGTGGGCCGAATAGACAACCCATTCCTCCCGTAACGGGTGCCAGCGTTTTTCCCATTTGTCGTGCGAAGGAATACTCATCCGATCATTCCTCTAAAGATATAAATCTTAATGAAAAGCGATGCAAGCAACGTGATTCCAAGCTAAGGAATATACTGTCTCAAAAGGAAGTTTGGAATGTTAGCGGAATCGCTACTTAATCTGAATCTTTTCAGGAACCAAAATGGCGGCCGAAAAGCTGTTCCTTAATTTAACCAGGTCGGGATGGGCTTCCAGTTTTGTAAAGTAACGACCAATGGTAACTCTGAATTTGGGTTGCTGATATTGAAGTGTGGCGGTTAATTCCGGAATCGCCTCTGATAATTTCTTTTTTGTATTCATGGCCTCTTCCCGGTTTTGGCCGGAATAGATCTGAATGGTGTAACCGTCAACAAACTTGCGCACGAGGTTGTACCGATCGATGCTATCCAGCACGGCATCTACCTTTTGATTAACTGTGTACTGCGGTGTAACAGAGGCAACCAACTTATGCTGTTGGATGTTATTCTTAGCAGGGGTATCGATCGGAACCGTTACTTTTGGACGCAATGCAGATAAATCTTCATAATACGTTTTATCAGAAGTCTTTTGAGCTGCGCACCCAAACAGAAAATGCAGAAACAAACCAATACAAAGATTGCGCTTCATCGTAAATACCTGTTGAAGATACAAAACTATTCCAATAGCTGATTTTTTCACGATCATTTACCTGACCCGTCAATTCTTTCGATGACTTGTCGTTTTATCCTTCAATAACAATACACCTTCCAGCCTTAACATCATCCTCTACCTTTTTGAACTTAACGTCCTTTAATACCCGGCCATCCGGATATTGAACGGATACTTTATCGTTTCTGCCGGCCACTTTTTCGGATTTTACCGGCATCACTTTTTCTTCAACCTGCCGTTGCGGGGCTTGGGGTTGTCCGCCCCCCTGCAACAACGAACGAGACTCCTCTTTCTTTTCACTTAATTTCTGTCGTTTAGCCTGGCGGGCTTCCTGTACCTGATCGGCTTCGCGAATCGGAATGTCTGCCTTCATCAGGAAGGATATAGTCTCTTCATTTACTTTGGAGATAAAGCGCTTAAAGGCCTCAAAGCCTTCAAACTTATAAATCAGAAGCGGGTCTTTTTGTTCGTACACAGCATTTTGAACAGATTGCTTCAAGTCATCCATGTCGCGCAAGTGTTCTTTCCATTGTTGATCAATGATGGCCAGGGTGATCATCTTCTCCATGGATTTGATCAACTCGGTGTTCTTGGACTCCATACACTTTTTCAAATTGGCAGAAACGCCAATCTGCTTAACGCCATCGGTAAAGGGGACCAGAATATTTTCGATGGTAGCTCCGCGCGTTTTATAGATATCCATTACAATCGGATACGCCTTTTCAGCCGCTACGTGATTTTTATGGTCGTAGTGTTTCAGGGCTTGCTCGTAGAGGCGCTCACTGATGATGGCCTGGTCCGTCTTTGTAAATTCATCAGGGGAAATTTCAAAATCAAAGCCAAGTACACTGAGAACATTTAGTTTGAAATTATCAAGATTTTCTCCGGCTTTGCCATTCGCCACCAGGTCATCGCAGGTGTCAAATAACATGGTAAGAATATCCAACTGCAATCGCTCGCCATGCAGGGCATTTCTCCTTCGCTTATAAATTACTTCGCGTTGCGAGTTCATGACGTTATCATACTCCAGCAGTCGCTTTCGAATTCCGAAGTTGTTCTCTTCCACTTTTTTCTGAGCCCGTTCAATGGAGCTGGTAACCATGGAGTGTGAGATCACTTCTCCTTCTTTCAATCCCAGCCGGTCCATAATGCGGGCAATTCGCTCGGGCATAAACAAGCGCATCAGGTTATCTTCCAGCGAAACATAAAACTGAGAGGAACCCGGATCACCCTGGCGACCAGAGCGCCCACGCAACTGTCGGTCAACCCTACGCGATTCGTGGCGCTCCGTACCAATGATGGCCAACCCACCGGCCGCCCGCGATTCCGGAGTAAGTTTAATATCCGTTCCCCGACCGGCCATGTTGGTAGCGATGGTGACGGTACCGGGCTTTCCAGCCTCGGCTACGATTTCCGCTTCGCGTTGGTGTTGCTTGGCATTCAATACCTGGTGTTTGATTTTGCGAATCTGCAACATGCGGCTTACCAACTCTGAAATTTCCACCGAAGTGGTACCCACCAACACCGGTCTTCCTTCCTGGGTCAACCTGACAATTTCTTCTACCACGGCATTGAACTTCTCGCGCATGGTTTTATACACCAGGTCATCTTTGTCCTGCCGGATCATGGCTTTGTTGGTGGGAATGGTAACCACATCCAGTTTATAAATATCCCACAATTCACCTGCTTCTGTCACGGCTGTTCCTGTCATCCCCGCAAGTTTATGGTACATGCGGAAATAATTCTGCAATGTGATGGTGGCATAGGTTTGCGTGGCATCTTCCACTTTCACATTTTCTTTTGCTTCGATGGCCTGATGCAATCCGTCTGAATACCTGCGGCCATCCAACACACGGCCCGTTTGTTCATCAACTATTTTTACTTTTCCATCAACGATGATGTATTCTGTGTCTTTCTCGAATAGGGTATAAGCCTTGAGCAGTTGATTCACGCTGTGAATGCGTTGCGACTTGGTTGTGTATTCGCGGATCAGATCTTCCTTTTTCTTCAACCGGTCTTCCGTAGCAAGCGTTGCATCCTTCTCCAGTTTATTGAGCTCAATTCCAATCTCCGGAAGAATGAAGAACCGTGCATCTTCTCCTTCACCGGTAATCAAATCAATTCCCTTTTCGGTAAGGTCAACGCTGTTATCCTTTTCTTCAATAATAAAATAAAGGGGCTTATCAGCCTCCGGCATCATTTTCTTATTGTCTTGCAGATAGAAGTTTTCTGTCTTCTGCAAAATATTTTTCATTCCCGATTCACTCAGCATTTTTATGAGTGGCTTATACTTGGGCATACCGCGGTGGGCCCGAAACAAAGCGAGGCCACCATCTTTTTCTTGCCCTTCTGCCAATAACTTCTTAGCGTCATTCAGGTATTGATTCACCAACTTCTTCTGGGCTTCTACCAGTTTAGAAATGCGGGGTTTCAGATCATAAAATTCATGTTCATCACCGCGCGGTACTGGTCCGGAAATAATCAAGGGTGTGCGGGCTTCATCAATCAACACGCTGTCCACTTCGTCCACCATAGCATAATGATGTCCGCGCTGCACCAGTTCTTCCGGTTCGCGGGCCATGTTATCGCGCAGGTAATCGAATCCAAATTCATTGTTCGTACCATAGGTAATATCAGCCCGATAGGCGTTTCTGCGTTCTACTGAATTAGGTTCATGTTTATCAATGCAGTCAATCGTTAACCCGTGGAACTGAAATAAGGGAGCCATCCATTCGCTATCACGTTTAGCCAGGTAATCATTCACCGTAACCACATGGACACCTCGCTTGGCCAGGGCATTCAAAAAGGCCGGAAATGTCGCAACCAACGTCTTCCCTTCACCGGTGGCCATTTCAGAAACTTTTCCTTCGTGCAAGGCAATGCCCCCAATGATCTGAACATCGTAATGCACCATGTCCCAGGTAACCAGGTTGCCTGCCGCCATCCATTGCCGATGCCACCGCGCTGTATCACCACTGATTTTTATATTCTCATGTTTTGCGGCCAGAATACGATCAAGTTCGGTAGCCGTTACTTCGAGGTATTCATTTTCTTTAAACCGCCTGGCAGTTTCTCGCACAATCGCAAACGCCCGTGGCAAGACTTCCATCAGGACCACTTCGAGTTCCTTGTTACGGTTTACTTCCAGTTTATCAATCTCGCCAAATACAGATTCTTTTTCACCTAAATCCATTTGGGGTTGATCTGCAATTTTCGCGTGTAATGTGGCAATTTGATCGTCAATGGATTTTAACCGGGCGTTTATATCGTTTTGGATTTCGACTGTTTTATTTCGAAGCTCATCGTTGCTGATCGAAAGGAGCTTCTCGCCTTCGCGCTTGGTTTGTTCCACCAGCGGCATCATGCGTTTAATATCTTTCTGCGATTTATCGCCAAAAATTTTTGCAAGGAGTTTTAACATGGGCAGTAATTTGTCAAATGGCGGCTTTTGATGCTCGGCTACGATTCAAGACAACGTCAGGATCAGAACAAAATCAAACCGGCCAAATGGGCCGTAAATTTAATGGATTTCGGGGTGCAATTATAGTTCCAGAGTGCCTTCAAACACCATTTTGGCAGGACCAATCAGAAAAATCTCATGAAATGTGCCTGCCTGACCGGTTTTAAATTCAACGGCAAGTTCACCACCCTTAACTTTAACCTTTACCGGTGATGTATACCCGTGATAGGAGGCAGCCAGGGCAGCTGCTGTTACGCCAGTACCACATGAAAATGTTTCATCCTCAACACCACGCTCATAAGTTCGTACAAAAATGGTATTGTTTCCCTGCAGTTCAATAAAATTTACATTGGTGCCCCCGGGCTTAAATGAAGCACTATTGCGGATTTTGCGACCTTCGGTTACCACCGGATAATTTTTAACATCGGCTACAAATTGCAGATAGTGAGGCGAACCAGTGTGAATGAACCAATTGTCACCCATTTTTTTTACGGTTTCCACCGGATTCATTTTTAACCGCACAATTCCTGATGGAAGGAGCTCGGCATCATGCGCACCATCATAGGCATTGAAAGCAGTTTTGTTTTTTAATAACCCAAGCGTGGCAGCCATCATCACTGCCGCGCGACTCCCATTGCCGCATAAACTTTGCGAACCATCGCTGTTGTAATAGACGAGATTGAAATCCAGCGTGGGGTGTTTTTCAATCAACATCAGCCCATCCGCACCCACACCAAACCTGCGATCGCAGATTTTTTCAATTTGCGCTTTGCTAAAAGCATATTGATTTGATCGGTTATCGATCATGACAAAATCATTGCCGGTTGCCTGATATTTCTGGAAGGGGATTTTCACGGTAGATAGTTACTTGAAGTTAGCGGCCTTGAAACTCAAATAGGTTTCATTTTTGGGATCCAGCGAGATTGCCTGCTCAACATCCCGCTTTGCCTCATTTTTTTTATCCAGGATAAAATAGACGTTCCCGCGCCAGTAATAGGCTTCTGCAGTGTCGGGTTTTTTGGTAATCGACTGAGTGTAAAATTGAATGGATTGTTCGTAATTCTTTAACATATAATGACAATGACCCGTCATGAGCAGAATATAGTCGTCATTGGGATTTTTCGTTAAATAGGCCAAAAAATCATCCAGGGCTTCGCTGTATAAACCAGCATAATAGCTGGAGATACCTCGCCAGTATTTATTTTCAGTCGCTTCATTAGGCAGTAGCTCAATGGCTTTGGTATAGTCGATTCTTGCTTCTTTATACTTGGCGAGCATGTAGTAGCTGTTGGCCCGATTCAAGTAACTGTAGCCATCATTTTTATTAAGCTCAATGGATTTTGAGAAGTCGAGAATGGCATCTTCATACCGGGTAAGTTTATACTTGCATTGGCCCCGCCAGTAAAACATTGTGGCAACATCTGGATTTAATTCAATAGCCATATCGTAATCTGCCAATGCCTCTTGATACGCCTCAAGTGTATGCCTTACTAAAGCCCGGTAATAATAAGCTTCTTCCTTATTTGGGTTTATTTCGATGGCCTGGCTATAGTCCTTGATTGCATCGGTATAGTTGGTTTGGGCGTATTTTGAACTACCCCGCCAATAATACGCATCATCGCTGTAAGGATTGATGGAGAGGGCATTTGAATAGTATTCAATTGCCTTCTCATAGTTCTTATCATTATAGGCAGTATGACCCTGATCTATTATTGCAATTGCCTTTTTTCTGGTTTCTTCATTAACGCTTCGGCTAGTAGCGGCAGTACTCGTTTTCTCAGTTGCTGGTAAAGTACTCGTAACCAAGGTGCCTTGCTTTAGGTCGGTCATCGCAAAGTAAAAGTCGTCTCCCGTTAAGGAGGTTGTTTCCCAGGGCACCTGAGCGCCTTGCGATTTTTCTGTTACTTCGGTCCGTACTTTTTTAAAGACTTGTTCAATTGTTAGTTTGGGGTCATTGAGATATTTTAACAAGGCACTCGTATATAATCCGTTCGAACCAGTTCCATCCGAAGCCACTCTTCCGGGTGCTGTTGCATAGGCGATTAAAGTACCCGTAGGCGCGTTCATTATCGCCAACCCGTTTCCATTCGCGCTCCGATGCCAACTCCTTTCAAACGGATTATTCCGGCAGGCATCCATAATGATGACGTTCACTTTGATTTGGGCAACATCCATGTAGGCCAGTACGCGGTCAGCCGCAACACAATCAAATTCCACCTGTTCTTCCGTTTGTAAGTCTGCTTCCACAGGAATCATGTAATTCATGCCTTTGCTCTGAATGCCGTGACCGGCATAGTAGAAAACGCCCACCTCATACCCTTTCAGTTTCTGACCGAAGGAATTGATGGCGATTTTCATTTCTTTTTGGGTGAGGTTTTGGTATTTCATCACTTCAAATCCTACGGATTGAAGCGCAACGGCAATGGCATTTGCATCATTCACAGGGTTGGGTAGCGAGCCCCCATGCTCGTAGTTGGAATTACCGATAACGAGGGCCAAACGTTTTTGATAAATCTGAGCCTGTGCGAAGGCGGAAATGACCAGGAATAACACGAATGCCCAGACTTTCATACAACTGAAATGAAATGATATCTAACGCCTACTTGACTTCTTCGTAATCCACATATTCTCCGCCCTTCACATGGCCGGCCCGCTTGGGTTTATCGGGAGCAGAATCCATGGTGTTGGCAGCATCCTGAGGTCTGCGCTGCTTAAACCGCGCTTGCTGAGAGGCCGCACCGGCCTGGAAGAACAGACCGCCCACTTTGTACAACACGTAGCCCACCAGGGCCAGGATGATTAAAATCCTCATAATTACGTTTTTCTGATAAACGTTACTTCAAAGATATTAGTTTACCGCAAAAGCCCTTAGCGGCTTAAATACAAATTCCGTTCCGCGTAGATATTCATGAAATAATCGTCCATGAGGTCATCAATAAAATAGATGGCTTCACCGGTGGACTTCATTTCAGGCCCCAGTTCTTTATTGACATCCGGAAATTTATTGAATGAGAACACAGGAACCTTGATGGCGTACCCGTGCTTTTTGGGGCTGAAGGTAAAGTCTTTTACTTTGTTGGCTCCCAACATCACCTTGGTAGCATAATTAACATAAGGTTCATCATAGGCTTTACAAATGAACGGTACTGTACGGGAAGCACGCGGGTTTGCTTCAATAATGTAAACCTTGTCGTTTTTAATGGCGAACTGGATATTAATTAACCCAACGGTTCGCAAGGCAACGGCAATTCGCTTGGTATAGCTTTCAATTTGTTTAATAACAAGGTCGCCTAAATTATAGGGAGGTAAAACCGCGTACGAGTCTCCGCTATGAATACCAGCCGGTTCAATGTGTTGCATAATACCAATGATGTACACATCTTCGCCATCGCAAATTGCATCGGCCTCTGCTTCAATGGCACCATCCAGAAAATGATCGAGCAGGACTTTATTGTCGGGTAAATGTTTCCAGATGTCGACAATGTGATTTTCCAATTCTTTCTCGTTGATCACAATTTTCATGCTTTGCCCACCCAACACGTAAGAGGGGCGGACCAACAATGGAAAGCCAATGGATTTGGAGACTTCGATGGCCTCATCGGCATCGCGCGCCACACCAAATTCCGGATAGGGAATATTTAATTCTTTGAGCAACGTAGAGAAACTGCCACGGTCCTCAGCCAGATCGAGAGCTTCGAAGGAAGTTCCCAAAATTTTGATTCCATACTTATGGAGTTTCTCCGCAAGTTTTAAGGCCGTTTGTCCACCCAATTGTACGATAACGCCTTCTGGTTTTTCATGTTGAATAATATCCCACAGGTGTTCCCAGAACACCGGCTCGAAATAGAGTTTGTCGGCAATATCAAAGTCGGTAGAAACTGTTTCGGGATTGCAATTGATCATGATGGCTTCGTATCCAGCTTCCTTGGCCGCCAGAATGCCATGCACACACGAGTAATCGAACTCAATGCCCTGGCCAATCCGGTTCGGGCCCGATCCAAGTACAATAACCTTTTTCTTATCGGAAACCACAGACTCGTTTTCCTTATCAAAAGTGGAGTAGTAATAGGGAGTCTTCGCTTCAAACTCGGCTGCGCATGTATCCACTAACTTATACACGCGGTTGATACCCATTTCTCTGCGCTTCTTGTGCACTTCGCTCTCCAGGCAATCTACCAAATGCGCAATCTGCCGGTCGGCATAGCCTTTTTCCTTGGCTCTCCGCATTAAGTCAGCAGGAATGGTTTCGAGTTTATACTGTTCAATTTCTTTTTCGAGTTCAATCAGTTCCCAGATCTGCTCTAAAAACCATTTGTCAATCCGGGTGAGATTGTGAATGGTTTTCATAGAAATGCCCAGCTTCATGGCATCATAGACGTGAAATAGGCGGTTCCAGCTGGGATGTTGCAGGCTATGCAATAGATCTTCTTGCTTGGTCAACTCTTTCCCATCGGCACCCAATCCGTTTCTCCTGATCTCCAAACTCTGACATGCCTTTTGCAAGGCTTCCTGAAAGTTTCGGCCAATGCCCATCACTTCCCCAACGGATTTCATCTGCAAGCCAAGTTTGCGGTCTGCACCTTGAAACTTATCGAAGTTCCAGCGTGGAATTTTTACGATCACATAATCCAGGGCAGGTTCGAAGTAAGCGGTGGTAGAGCCTGTGATGGCGTTGGTGAGTTCATCCAGGTTGTAACCGATGGACAGTTTGGCGGCTATCTTGGCGATCGGATACCCTGTTGCTTTTGATGCCAATGCGGAGGAGCGCGAAACTCGCGGATTGATTTCAATTCCGATGATATCATACGTATCCGGATTCACAGCAAACTGCACATTGCACCCTCCCGCAAACTTCCCGATTCCATTCATCATCCGGATGGCCAGATCGCGCATGTGTTGATAAACCGTATCGGGCAAGGTCATGGCTGGAGCCACGGTAATGGAGTCCCCGGTGTGAATGCCCATCGGGTCAAAATTTTCGATGGAGCAGATAATGATTACATTTCCCAGACCATCGCGCAGCAGTTCAAGTTCGTATTCTTTCCAACCCATGATGCTTTGTTCCACCAGCACTTCATGAATGGGAGAAGCATGTAAGCCCCGGTTGAGGGCGGCATCAAAATCTTCCGGTTTTTCAACAAACCCGCCCCCGGTTCCGCCCAAGGTGAAGGAAGGCCGAATGACGAGGGGGAATCCAATTTCTTGCGCGATTTCTTTTCCTTGTAAAAAGGAAGTAGCCGTTGAACCCCGACACACCCCGACACCCAACTCCAGCATTTTTAACCGGAATTTTTCGCGGTCTTCCGTGGTCTCAATGGCTTTTATATCAACACCGATGATTTTCACGCCATAGTTTTCCCAGATTCCGGCTTTCTCACATTCAATGCAGAGATTCAATGCAGTTTGACCGCCCATGGTTGGCAGTACCGCATCAACGTGGTGTTTGTCAAGAATTTCCCGGATCGACTTTTTTTCAAGGGGCTTAAGATAAACATGATCGGCTGTTACCTTATCGGTCATGATGGTGGCCGGGTTCGAGTTGATCAGGATCACCTCGATACCTTCTTCCCGTAGAGAGCGGGCGGCCTGCGAGCCAGCATAGTCAAATTCACAAGCTTGTCCGATGATAATAGGTCCGCTACCGATGATGAGCACGGATCGAATACTGCGATCTCTTGGCATTTTGTGTGGTTGTGGTTGGATAAATCGGGCAAAAATAAGGACTATTTCAGGAAATCGATGGTGATCACTCTACATTTATTCAAGAGGTATGTGTGCCCGGATTTTTTTTCAGAAATTATAATTTCAAATGGATTAGCAAATGAACTTGAATCTGAAAGCGCAAGCGGAAAATACCTATGATGCAATCGTAGTCGGGTCTGGAATCAGCGGTGGCTGGGCAGCCAAGGAACTTTGTGAGGGAGGATTAAAAGTGCTTTTATTGGAGCGCGGAAAAAATGTAGAACACCCGAATTATCCAAACGCCTCGGCTGCGCCCTGGCAACTGGAGCATGCTGGAAGATTAACCCAGGAAGATCGGGCGCGCTGTCCGGTTCAAACCCGCCACTACTCCTATAGCGGAGATAGCAAGCACTTCTATATCAACGATCTTGAGAATCCCTATACCGAAACCAAACGCTTCGATTGGATCCGGGGCGACATAGTGGGTGGCCGTTCCGTCCTCTGGGGCCGCCACTGCTACCGGTGGAGTGATTTGGATTTTACGGCCAACCTGCGCGATGGCATTGCGGTAGATTGGCCTATCCGCTACAAAGACATTGAACCATGGTATGACTATGTTGAGCAATTTATTGGTGTTTGTGGCCAATCCGAAGGCATCCCCCATTTGCCGGACGGAAAATTTCTTCCCCCCATGGCTTTGAATTGCGTAGAGCAAGATTTTAAACACAAAATATCTAACCGATTTCCGGATCGGAAAATTACCATCGGCCGGGTGGCTAACTTAACGGCTCCAGTAAAAGGTCGGGGTGTGTGTCTGTACCGAAACTTATGTCATCGTGGCTGTCCTTATGGCGCATATTTTAGTACCAATGCGAGCACGATGCCCGCGGCCTTCGCCACTGGCAACCTAACGCTTCGACCGAATTCGTTGGTAAACCGGGTGCTCTATGATGAGCAAAAGGGAAAAGCTACAGGAGTAGAGATTATCGATATTGAAACTCACGAAGTATTGGAATTCTATTCGAAGATTATCTTCTTAAATGGAGCTACGCTCGCGACTGCTTTCATTTTGCTCAATTCCACTTCCAACCGATTCCCGAATGGTTTGGGTAACGATAGCGATCAGGTAGGAAGGAATATTATGGATCATCATAAAGGTGCGGGTGCCGATGCTGAAGTAGAGGGGTTTGAAGATCAATACTACTTTGGCCGAAGACCCAATGGCGTCTACATTCCCCGTTTCCGCAACGTATCTGAAAAAAGAAAGGACTATATCCGAGGATTTGGTTACCAGGGAGGTGCCAGCCGCACGGGTTGGAACCGCGGTAATAATGATTTGGAAATTGGTACTTCTTTAAAAGAAAAATTACAAGTACCGGGCGGGTGGCGAATTGGGTTTGGTGGATTTGGCGAGTGCCTACCCTATGAAGAAAACCGGGTGACTTTGAATACGGATCAGAAAGATAAGTGGGGCCGAAATACGCCGACCACCGATGTGGAATTTAAGGCCAATGAGCGGTCCATGCAACAAGATATGGCCACTGCCATGGCCGAAATGCTTGATGCTTCCGGGTATAAGAATGTTCGGCCCTACGCCAACATTTCATTTCCAGGCAATGCCAACCACGAGATGGGCGGAGCCCGCATGGGCCGGGATCCAAAAACTTCGGTATTGAATAGCTTCAATCAGATGCATGCTGTAAAGAATGTTTTTATAACGGATGGCTCTTTCATGACCTCCGCTTCGTGCGTGAATCCATCACTAACGTATATGGCCATGACTGCGCGGGCATGCGCTTATGTGTTGAGTGAACTGAAAAAACAAAATCTATAATCGGCCTATTCCGATAACTCCCGGATTTCAAAATCTTTACCCTTCCCAAACTTAATTACCTCCTTCAGCCGGAATCGTTCCAGAGTGTGCACATCTTTTACGTTGAAATCGCCATTGGCAAGGATACGCTCAATTTCAAACTCGTAGGTATCACCAAAATTTTGGAGCCGGTATTTTTTGCCAACCCGCAATACGTCAAAGGAAAGACCGGCCATTTATAATTCTTCTTCGCGTTCCAACATAAGAATAGAAACCTGTGGAACGATAAAATATTTTTGGCTTTCATACATCACTTCAATCGCACCTTTCTGAAGAAAGATAGCCAGGTCACCTTCCTGGGCTTGCAACGGCAGATACTTTACCTGATCTTCCTTGCCTTTCCAAACATCTTCCTCATCGGCAGGAAGTGGCAACGGATAACCGGGACCTACTTTGATAACATATCCTTTCTGGATTTTTTCTTTTTCCTGTACGCCAGGCGGCAGGTAAAGACCACTTTCGGTTTTCTCAGAGTCTTTCACCGGTCGAATCAGCACCCGATCGCCAACGACAATTAACTTCTTCAGTTTATTGTCCGCAGTTAATTTCACCGACATTCCTATTTCTTTCGGGTTGCTTTGAATGGGAAGTTCATTCCTCCGGCTGACATGGTTCCATCCATCTGGTCGGTGTTCATCACAGCATCAAACATCACGGGAGTTCCGGAATAGTAAAGCTCGCCCGACATTTTCTTGGTCTCTTTATCATACACGAACTTTTCGATGGGTAACTCATTGCCGTTGCTCACCAATTTAGCGGACAAAACTTTATCCACTTCTGAAATGGTCATTATTCCGGTAAAGTCTCCTTCCGGTGTTCCGGTAATGGTATAATCCCAATTGCCCGTGGGTGCGGGGGCCTTGGCCATTTTTGTGGAGGCACACGATGTGATGAATAGGGAAACAAGCGCGAGGTAAAACAGGTTTTTCATATGGATTGAGATTAATTATTAGTCAAATAAATCGGGTTGATCTTCAGATCGGCTCAACAATTTGGGATCAATGCTTTTATCTGCTTTGGCCCCCAGTCGTTTCAGGTTTTGAACTTTGCTCACAAGATTACCGCTTCCCACAGAAAGTTTATTCATAGATTCGGTATAAAATTTTTTAGAGGCATCCAGGTGCCGGCCCAGCGTTAATAAATCCTCCGTAAATCCAACAAATTTATCGTACAGGTCTCCAGCCCGTTTGGCAATTTCAATCACATGGCGATTTTGATACTCCTGGCGCCAGGCGCTCTTGATCAGTTGTAACGAGGGCAATAATAAGGTTGGGCTAACAAAAACAATCCGTCTGTCGAAGGCCTCTTCATACAAATTGCGATCGCTTTGAATGGCGAGAAAGTAAGCGGGCTCAAGGGGAATAAACATGATCACAAAATCGAGCCCGTTTTCTGAATAATTTTTTTGATAATTCTTTTCTGAAAGCAACCGCATGTGTTGGCGAATGGAAATGAGATGAGCCTTTACAAAGCCTGCCCGTTGTTCGTCCGTTTCAGCATTCACGTAGCCGTTGTAAGCGGTTAAACTAACTTTCGAATCAATGATGATGTGTTTGTTTTCCGGAAGGTTTAAAATCACATCGGGTTGCTGGCGCCTGCCTTCGGCTGTAGTAAAAGATTCTTGCACCAGAAACTCGCGGCCTTTTTCCAGCCCTGATTTTTCCAGAATGCTTTCAAGGATGAATTCGCCCCAGGTACCCTGGGTTTTGGTATCGCCTTTGAGCGCCCGCGTCAGGTTTCGGGCATCTTCACTCATTTGCACGTTCAGTTCCTTGAGGTTCTTGAGCTCATTGAACAATCCGGCATTTTTTTCGATGGAGTCTTTGTGGGTTTGATCGATTTTCTTTTCAAACTCTACAATTCTTTCCCCCAGCGGCTTTAACATCTCGGAGAGGTTGCTGCGGTTTTGCTCGGTGAACTTGCGGCTCTTCTCTTCAAAAATTTCGTTCGCCAGATTTTTGAATTGTGAAGTGAACTTATCCTGGAGGGTTTCCAATTCTTTCTTTTGATCTTGCAGTTTCTCTTGCAGATTTCGATAATCGGCTTCGGTAGCTGCCAGGCTATTGGTTAGTTCCATCACCTTGCTCCGGTGAAGTTCCAGCTCGCTTTTTAGTTGTGCGGCCTGTTCGATCGCCATTTTTCTCTTTTCCTGCTCAAGTATTAGTGCGGAATTATCCCCCTTGCTCTCTGCAGCAAATTTAAAGCGGGCCAACAGCCAACCGACTCCCGCCCCCACCACTAATCCGCCAATCAAAAAGAGTATGTCCATCGATGGCAAAGGTAGTTCATTTCAATTCGGTCAACAAGGTGATGACACTTTGTGGTTGAATGACTACCTTTGAACTCATTGAATTTCAAGTGTATGGTTTCCACAATTACATCCAGCCTGGAGGCGATTGAACTAGAAGAAAAATACGGAGCTCACAATTATCACCCGCTTCCTGTTGTGCTTAACCGGGGCGAAGGAGTTTTTTTATGGGATGTGGAGGGGAAACGATACTATGATTTTCTTTCGGCTTACAGTGCTGTTAACCAAGGGCATTGTCATCCCCGCATCATTCAAGCCCTGATCGATCAGGCAAAGGAATTGACGTTGACCTCGCGCGCATTTTACAATGATAAACTCGGCATTGCGGAGAAGTACGTTTGCGAAACCTTTGGCTACGACAAGGCTTTATTTATGAACAGTGGAGCCGAAGCCAATGAAACGGCAATCAAGTTGGCTCGTAAATGGGGGTATACTAAAAAAGGCATTCCTGATAATGAAGCAGTGATTGTTGCGGTGCGAAAGAATTTTCACGGACGCACCACCACCATCATTTCAGCGTCTTCGGATCCTTCCGCCCGCAAAGGTTTTGGCCCGTTTATGCCCGGCTTTGAAGTTGTGGAGTACGACAATGTCCAAGTATTGCAAAAAGCGTTGTCCAATCCTAATGTATGTGGTTTATGGATAGAGCCCATTCAGGGCGAGGCCGGAGTGTATGTGCCAAAGGATGGGTATTTGAAAGCGGCTTCGGATTTGTGCAAACAGCATAATGTGTTGTTGATGATGGACGAAATCCAAACCGGAATCGGGCGCACCGGCAAAATGCTGGCAAGCGAGCACGAAGATGTTCATCCGGATCTCCTGATTCTTGGAAAGGCATTATCAGGCGGAGTCCTCCCGGTATCCGTTGTTTTGGCGGATGATGACATTATGCTTGTGATTAAGCCGGGGGAACATGGTTCAACATTTGGCGGTAATCCGTTGGCTGCGGCTGTTGTTGTGGAAGCATTGCAGGTAGTGAAGGATGAAAACCTGGCCGAACAAGCAGATCGGTTAGGAGCATTATTTCGGGACCGGATGACTCAATTGAAAGAAAAATCGTCAATGGTAACGCTGGTACGCGGCAAGGGGTTGTTGAATGCTATTGTCATCAATGATACACCGGATAGCGAGACTGCGTGGAACCTTTGTTTGAAGTTTGCCCAGCACGGATTGCTGGCAAAGCCCACCCACGGAAACATTATTCGGTTAGCACCCCCCCTGGTGATAACGGAAGATCAGATTCAAGAATGTTGCGACATCATCGAACGGTGTGTTCTCAATTATAAATAGGCACACCCTTTTTACATACCATTAAGCAGGGATATTGGTTTCCTTGCCCGGGGCTGTTAGCCAGGAAAGCAACAGCAAGACAAAAACGATTCCGGTGAGCAGGATGGGCGGCAAAAAAGTCAGGAAGGCCATCACCCCGAAACAAATTCCAAAAATCAAAGTATTGATCAGCAGGTAATTTTTCATGGCAGAAGGAGGTAGCCTGTTGAGAAGCACAAGGTTATTAACTCCTCCTAATAAATAAAGGAATGTAAAGCACGAACTAAGTGCAATGAAAAGATCCATCATGGAACGTGAGATGCCCGCACCCATATCCATTGAGTAGGTGGTCATCAGTTGCAGCATGGTTTCTTCAGTTTCGTTCGTGGCTTGCATGGGACTGAATAGACTCATGGAATGAATTAAACCGGTAACCAGTTGAAATACAGAAGCGGCTTTCAGCCACATTGAATGCTTCATACAAAGTTGAATTTTGATGAAATTAAGAAATCCAACTTGCCCTGCCAAAAATGCGCTTTAGCGGATCACTCCGAGGTTTAATAGTTCGGTTTTCAGTTGATCCGGTGAATGGAAGCGAATTCCCGGTAATCCAACCGCCTGCGCTCCTTCAATATTTCGCTGACTATCATCAATGAACAAAGCGGTTTTAGGATTAACCCGATACCGATCAAACAGAATCTGGTAGAACTCCGGGAAGGGTTTCCTGGTTTTTTCATGGCCGGAAACCACAATGCCTTCAAACCACTGGAGAAACTCAAATTGCTGTAACGCCCAGGGAAAGGTTTGTGCCGACCAATTGGTAAGCGCATACAAGCGATGCTGATCCTGTTCTTTGATTTGTTTTAGAATTTCAACGGTATCATGAATAGGACCGCTAATCGTTTCTTGCCAACGTCCATACCACGCACGAATGGCTGCCTCGTGTTCCGGAAATTTTTCTACCAACTCCTGAGTGGCCTCTTCAAAAGGTCGACCGGCATCTTGTTTTTCATTCCAGTCATGAGTGCAGATGGTCTCTAAAAACCAGGTTACTTCTTCTTCGGTGGCAAAAATCTTACGATATAGATACCGGGGGTTCCAGTCGATTAGTACGGCTCCCAAGTCAAAAATAATAGTGTCAATTGTTCTCATCTATTTTCAATATAGTACTGTTCACAAATAAAGCCGTGGGCACTAAATTCTCGCTCAAACCGCATCCCGATTTTTTTCAGTACACGGATGGATGCGCGATTTTCCTTTGCAGAACGTCCGATAATTTTTTTCAACCCTAAATCAAAACCGAATCCCACAGAGGCAACAGCAGCTTCGGTTGCGTAGCCTTTGCCCCAATGGTTTTTCAACAATCGAAATCCAACATCGGTTTCCCGGGTGTCCTCATTAAAATTCAATCCACACCAACCTACGTATTCATTCTGATCGTGCGTAAAAACAGAGTATCGACCATACCCGTGCAACTCATAGTTACGATAACGTGAGATGAATTGGCGGGCATCTTCAATGGATTCAAAAGCGGAATCACCTGTAAAACGAATAACCTTAGGATCCTGATTCAACAAGAACATGTTTTCTGCATCTTCCGGTTGAAACGGCCGCATCCATAACCGATTCGTTTCAAGCTTCATGATCCGGATGCAAGAATGCCCATTTCAAAAAGTGAGGCATTGCCTCGGCCCAGGTTTTTAAATTGTGTTCTCCGTTTTTTAGTTCCAGGTAATGGATGTCATGAAAGGGTCGGTACCCTTTTTTTACCAGCTCAACAATCAGGTCGAGGGTATCATCGATGCTGTCGATGACTCCATTTTTATTGCGATCGCTGTGTTCATCTTTTAACCCCGTTTGAAACCAGAAAGTTAATCCCGGCTTAAAGCGACCTTTGCGGATTTGCTGGTGCATGATGCGATCATAGTAATCTGAGTAAAACCGGCTTTTCGAATCGCGCTTCCGCCACCAAAAAGAACCACTGAATGCGCCCACCTTTCCAAAGTAATCGGCATGATGCCAGGCAATATCCAGTGCCGACAACCCCCCCAGCGAAAATCCACCGATAGCCCGTTGCGATTTGTCTTTGGAAATGGAATACTGGTATTCCAGATAAGGAACCAACTCGGTCATGATAAACCGGGTATAGTTTTTAGCCCGGGTACCTCTTTTTTTAAAATCAGGTTTGTTGGCGACTCCGTATTCCTGCATCCTATCTCCGGCATGAACACCTACCACAATGACATCCTTGATTTCTTTGGCACGGGTTAATTTCTCCAGGGTAGTCTTTAAACCAATGGCCTGTCCGTCCTGGCCATCGTTTAAAATCAGCAAGGGATAGGGCTTTTCGGCCTTTTTGTATTGAAAGGGCAAATAAATATCCACCACTGTATCGCGTTCAAGCAATTTGGAGTGGATATCGGTAAGTTTTTCGAGGTGATAATGATGAAGGGCGGACAAGGACGATTAATTAGAATTCGGTAGCTATTTTATCAGGCATTTCCGATTTTCAGCAGAAAATTGGTTCACAAAAATAGAAGTTTAATCGAATCCTTATGCCGTACGAACATTACCATAAATGGTACTCACCCCGACTAAGCCGTGATATTGAAGTGTTGGCATTTGGTACCCGGGGGTATCCGGTTATTTTATTTCCCACCTCGATGGGCCATTTTAATGAGAACAAGGATTTCAAGTTAATTGATAGCGTTGCCTGGTACCTTGATGAAGGATTGGTTAAAATTTATTGTCCGGATGGAGTTGACGAGATGAGTTGGTATAATAAAGGGATTCATCCGGCTGACCGGGTGCGCAACCACATCTGGTACGATGAAATGTTGCTGCATGAATTGGTGCCCCTGGCACAACGCGAAACTGGCGTGAGCCGCGTAGCCACTGCCGGCTGTAGTTTTGGTGGGTATCATGCCACCAATTTTGCATTCAAACATCCGGAGGCGGTGAAGTATGTATTCAACATGGGAGCCGCGTTCGACATCCGCGATCAACTGGATGGATACTATGATGACAATGTCTATTTCAACAATCCGCCCGACTTTATGCCGAGTGCCAGCAACCCCTACTTTTATGATATGTATGTAGTATTGGGCACCGGTACACACGACATGTGTTGGGATGCTAATGTTAAGATGGCAAACATTCTCCAAAACAAGGGAATGCACTATTGGCTGGATGTTCGCCCCAATGCTCCGCATGATTGGCCGGCCTGGCGCGAAATGTTCCCACACTATTTGTCGCTGATCCGATAGGCATGTTCCGGATCCTGCTGATTATTGGTTTGTTTGCCACTTATTGTGATGCTAACTCTATTAACCACGCAGAGGCCGTTAGCATTGGAGGTATTAAACAATGGATAAAATGGGAAGGAGCAGATGATCAGGCCCCGGTTTTACTTTTTCTTCACGGTGGCCCGGGAAACTCGGTCATGGCTTATGCCGATAAGTTTACCCATCAGCTCAAACAGCATTTCGTAGTCGTTCAATGGGACCAACGACAAAGTGGAAAGACGGCAACCCTCAATGAATCTCCGGTATCGGTTGAATTATTGGTACGGGATGCGGTTGAAGTGGTTCACTATTTAGCCAAGCACTTTGCACGCGATAAAATTTATGTTATGGGTCACTCCTGGGGTGGATATTTGGCGTTACGCGTTGCCGCTGAAATTCCCCAACAGCTGGTAGCGTGCATCGCCATCAGCCCGATGATTCATCAATTGGAGAGTGAAACCCTGTCGCTATCGCAAATGAAAGCGGAAGCGACAAAAGCGAAAGATGAGGTTTGTATAAAAGAATTGAATCAGGTGACCATTCCTTTCCAGAATGCTACCCAACTGTATTATCATCGAAAATGGTTAAGCCACCTGATGGGGACGAACCCACCCACCCGCAATCGGGTTGAACAATGGGCAACTCCCTGGTTGCCGGTATTTAATGAAGCCTCTCAAACCAATTTTTTTGAATTTGCACCTTTGCTTGGTTGCCGGGTGTATTTCCTGGCGGGCAAGCTCGATTATCAAACTCATTATAAATTGACCGAAAGTTATTATCAACAAGTAGTTTGCCCTGAAAAAAAACTATATTGGTTTGAGCAATCGGCACACAATCTGCACTTAACAGAAACAATGAAATTTGAACAAACCGTAATTGACATAAAGAACCAAATTAACTAGCTATGAAAAAGATTGGAATCCTGCACGGCATGGAGCGCTCCTTCCCGGATGCATTTGTTGAGCGTATCAACAAGATGGGATTAAAAGACATAAAAGCCGAGTCGGTTATTGTGGACATGGTGCAACAGGCTGAACCAACTGACTATGCCGTCATCATTGACCGGATCTCACAGGATGTTCCTTTTTATAGGGCGTACTTAAAAAATGCCGCCATTTCAGGAACGGCAGTTATCAATAATCCATTTTGGTGGAGTGCGGATGAAAAATTCTTTAACAATGCCTTGGCGGTCAAGATTGGGGTGCCCGTTCCAAAAACTGTAATCCTCCCATCACACGAGCGCCCAACCGATACAGGTGAAGCTTCTTTTAGCAACCTCAAGTTTCCGTTGAGTTGGGAGAAAATCTTTGATCACATCGGCTGGCCGGCCTACATGAAGCCGCATGCAGGAGGCGGTTGGAAAAGTGTTTACAAACTCAACAACATGGACGATTTCTTCAAAGCCTATGCGGAGACCGGCCAGTTGGTAATGATGCTGCAAGAGGAGATTATTTTTGAAGATTATTTCCGGTGCTACTGCCTGGGCAGAAAGTATGTGCGCATCATGCAATATGAGCCGCGCAATCCACATCATTTGCGGTACCAGAGTAATAAGGGACCTGCTTCCGAGAAATTGCTAAAGAAAGTTCACGACTACGTTTTAGACCTATGCAATGCACTGGGGTATGATTTTAATACGGTTGAAATGGCGGTGCGCAACGGTGTTCCCTATGCCATCGACTTTTGTAACCCCGCTCCGGATGCGGATGTAAATTCGGTTGGGCAGGAGAATTTTGACTGGGTGGTTGAGCATGCGTCACGCATGGCGGTTGAACGTGCCCAGGCACAGAGACCAGGTAAGGATAATTTAACGTGGGGTACCTTTGTGACAAGTTCAGTCGCTGCCTTCGAAGGTGGTTTGATAAAGCCAGCACCGGCCATCAAAGTAGAATCCAAAAAGGCTCCGGCTAAGCCGAAAGCATCTAAAAAGTAATCATCTGATTCAGTAGTTGGCGTATGGAAAAATTTACATTGGGAGTAGAGGAGGAATACATGGTGATTGACCCCACCACCCGGGAACTCACCTCGCACGATCAAAAAATAGTAGAGCTGGCTTCCCATGTAATTAAAGACAGTGTTAAGGCAGAAATGCATCAGGCGGTGGTGGAGGTAGGTACTGGAATCTGTCAGGATGTTACCCAGGCCCATCAGGAAATCAGAACGCTTCGCAAAGTGGTTTCGGAAATTGCCGGCACGTTGGGTTTAAAAATCGGAGCCTCGGGTACTCACCCGTTTTCGCATTGGAGCAAGCAGTTGATTACACCCAACCCGCGCTATGATGAGATTGTGCAAGAGATGCAGGAAGCGGCCCGTTCCAATTTGATTTTTGGACTGCATGTACACGTGGGTATTAAAGACAAGAATATGGCCATCCATATTCAAAATACGGTGCGCTATTTTTTACCGCACATCTATGCGTTATCCTGCAATTCCCCTTTTTGGGAAGGTCGCAACACCGGGTTCAAGTCATTTCGAACTAAAGTCTTCGATAAATTTCCACGCACCGGTATTCCCGACCGGTTTGAAAGTTGGGATGACTTCAAGAATTATGTTAACCTGTTGATCAAGACAAATTGTATTGACAACGCGAAGAAAATCTGGTGGGACGTTCGCGTTCATCCTTTCTTTGATACGATTGAATTCAGAATTTGCGATGTACCCATGCGGGTAGAGGAGACCATTGCTATTACTGCCGTGTTTCAGGCCCTGGTGGTGAAGTTGTATAAACTGCGTTTGCAAAACATGAGTTTCATCATGTACACGCGGGCATTGATTAATGAAAACAAATGGCGCGCTTCGAGGTATGGGTTGGATGGCCGGTTAATTGATTTTGGAAAGCAGGTAGAACTGGATACACGGGGATTAATTCTTGAATTGCTTGAATTCGTAGATGATGTCGTGGATGAACTTGGCAGCCGCAGCGCCATCAATTATATTCGCACCATATTGGAGCAGGGAACAGGGGCGGATCGTCAACTCGCAGTATATCGCGAAACCGGAAGCTTGGAAAAAGTAGTGGATTATATCCTCGATGAAACCCTGCATGGATTATAACAACCGCAGTGATCACAGAAAGTCAAATTAATATAGCCGTACTGGATTTGTACGAGGGGGTAGCCAACGAAGGCATGCGGGGCATCCGCCAACTGATTGAAGAGTTTCAAGCTGATTGCCACCTTCAGGTAAAATATCAGGTGTTTGATGTACGACTGAAGTCAGAAGTCCCGGACTTAAGTTTTGATGCATACATTTCTTCAGGAGGCCCGGGTAGCCCACTGGATAGTGACGGTTCACTCTGGGAGCGAAAATATTTTTCACTCATGGATTCAATCCGTGAGCACAATCATCAGCACCCCGACAGTAAAAAACATGTTTTGTTGATTTGTCACAGTTTTCAGGTGTACTGCCGATACTATGGATTAGGGTTGGTGTCCAAACGCAAGTCCACTTCCTTTGGCGTGATGCCGGTACACAAGACCTTTGAGGGGCATCATGATCCGCTATTTCGTTCGTTGAATGACCCGCTATGGGCGGTCGACTCCAGGGATTATCAGATTACGCAACCGGACCAGGAAAGAATTGAAGCTCGGGGCGGGGCGATACTTTGCATTGAGAAGTTCAGACCCCATGTTGATCTGGAACGGGCCGTCATGGCCATTCGGTTTGATGATGCGTTTATTGGTATGCAGTTTCATCCCGAGGCCGATGCGGTGGGGATGCGCATGTATTTACTTCGGGATGATAAAAAGGAATTTGTAATCGATAAATATGGAGAAAAGAAATATTGGGACATGCTGGATCATTTAAATGATCCAGATAAAATTATGCTCACCTATACTACAGTTGTTCCCCGGTTTTTAATGATGGCCTTCCGTCATCGGTTAAGTTCGGTACCATCATGATTGCTTCCGCCCGCCAACTATTCAATCAGCAGTTTTCAACCGAAAAGTATCAGGAGTTTATAGCCGACCTGGATCAGGAATTCAAGTACAAAATTCCGTTTCGGGTGGCGGAAAGTCCGGTTTTTGTTGGGAAGGAGTTTGCCGGTAAACTGTTTAAAGCTGCTGGGGAAATTATTGATTTTATTGCCCTGCCGGGGTTTAAGGAGAAGATGCAGGGAGCCTTACCAACTCACCTCAACGTTCCGAATGAAGATGACCATACCTTGTTTTTGGCGTTGGACTTTGCTGTTTGTACAGAGGAAGGCAGCCGGGAGTTGGTGCCCAGGTTAATTGAGATGCAAGGATTTCCATCGTTGTTTGGGTATCAGGATTTTCTGGGTAATAAGTTTCGCCAGCATTATCAGATTCCGGCCAACCTGAATTTTCATTTCGAGCGTGACTCAAATCAATATTGGGAACGCATTCGCAAGGCCATTGTACGGAACCACAATCCGGAAAATGTGATTCTGCTGGAGATCAATCCCATGAAACAAAATACCGCCATCGATTTTCTGGTTACCAAACAACATTTGGGGATTGAACCTGTTCATTTGGGCGACATCAGGATCCGCAATCGCAAACTGTTTTATAAGAAGCAAGGGATAGAAGTGCCCATTCACCGCATTTACAACCGGGTAATATTCGATGAATTGTTGGCCCAAAAGGATTTAAAAACGGAATTCCATTTAACCGAAGAAGTGGAAGTAGAATGGGCCGGCCATCCGAATTGGTTTTTTTATATCAGCAAATATACCATGCCTTTTCTTGAGAGCAATTCCGTGCCTGAGTGTAAATTTCTGAGTGAATATGAAAGGCTACCCCAAAACCTGGATCAATATGTACTGAAGCCCTTGTTTTCATTTTCCGGAAGTGGGGTGATTTTTCATGTTACCGAGCAGGACATCAAAAATATTCCTGTGACTGAGCGAAAAAACTTCATGCTGCAGCGAAAAGTGAACTATGAACCGGTTATTCAGGCTCCTGATGGATTGGTTAAGACAGAAATCCGGTTGTTATTTTTATGGGATGCCGGCCAGCCCCGCCCGCAATTGATTACCAACCTGGCCCGCCTGAGCCGGGGTGATATGATTGGCGTGAAATACAACAAAGACAAAACCTGGGTGGGTGGTTCGGTTTGCTTTTTCGAATCCTGAAGAATTATTTTAGGGTTAGGGTGACTTGTACGGGCAGGTGATCGGATGGATAGAACTGACCATCATTATCTGATATTAACTGATAACCTGAAGAATTCCACTCTTCAGAATGGAAAATGTAATCGATCGTTTTACACGCGATTTTATTCAGTTCAAAACCACAAAATGTTCCGGTGAGGTTATTAGCCGGTCGTGAATCGAGAAGACGAAAATATTCGCCATTAGTCATGGCTAAGTAAGGCGCATCGGTAGGCTCAGAGTTGAAATCGCCCGACACGATAACGGGTAGTTGGAGGTTTTTATTTCCAAAGCGGGCACCTTGTATAAACCCGGTCAGGTAAAGTTTGATCAAATCAGCACTTTTTTTTCTGGCTTCTTCTCCAATATGGTCGAAGTGGGTGTTGGCATATAAAAATCTCTTACCGCTGGCTTTATCTTTAAAAAGGGCATATGTAACTATGCGGGTGATGGCCGCATCCCAGCTTTTGCTTCCGGGTAACTCCGGGGTTTCTGAAAGCCAAAAGGTATTTTGTGTAAGCAATTCAAATTTTTCTTTCTTAAAGAAGATAGCCGAGTATTCGCCTTTTTCCTTGCCATCATCGCGTCCCACGCCTGCATAACTGTATTCATTCAAGCCACTTTGTAAATCCAGCATTTGATTGTGCAACGCTTCCTGTACACCCATTACATCAGGGTTGTATTTTTTAATGAGGGCGGTCACCTTCCCAGCCCTGTTTTTCCATTGATTAACTCCATCGGCCTCCGTATCCAGGCGGATGTTATAGGTCATCACCGTAATGGATTGGCCCATTGCCACATTCAGCATTAAAAAACTTAATAAGCAATAGAATGTTCGGAACATGGAGTATTAAAGAGCTTCGACTTCCTGCACTTCTTCGGGCATCATGCGCTTGAACAGATTTTCGATGCCGGCTTTTAGTGTAACCGTTGAAGAAGGGCATCCGCTACAGGATCCTTGCAATGCAACTGTAACTTTTTTATCGTGATACGAGTGGAAGGTAATGGCTCCGCCATCCTGTTCTACTGCGGGCCGAATGTATTCGTCAAGGATTGTTTTGATTTTTTTTACGGTTTCTGTTTCCTCCTCTAGCGGGGTGGCCGGAGCTTTCATGTCCAGCATGAGCTTGCCCGACTCCAGAAATGACTTAATATGATTTTTGATTGTATCCTGAATTTCCAGCCATTCAACGTCTTCCTTTTTCGTAACGGTTACAAAATTGCTCATGTAAAAAACCCGGTCTACAAACGGATACATGAATAGCTCCTGCGCCAGGGGCGCTTCCTCCGCTTCGGCAGGGGATGGGAAGTCGAAACTCATTCCTTCCGGCACCAGCATTTCGTTCACAACAAATTTGAGCGAATTCGGATTAGGGTTCGACTCGAGGTAAATGCTAATATTTTTTGGTGTTGGCTTCAACATAATATTTCAGATAATGAGAAAACAAAATTACGGAATTAAAGTTCGTCCAGGGCAGTCTCTTCCGGCCCGAGCGAGTTTTCCCATTTGCTTACCACGGCCGTAGCCACACTGTTGCCCACTACATTGGTGGCACTGCGGCCCATATCCAACAGGGGATCAATACCCAACAACAACGCCAATCCAGCCTCCGGAATATCAAACGTGGCCAAGGTGCCAGCGATCACTACCAGCGAAGCGCGGGGCACACCGGCAATCCCTTTACTGGTCAACATCAGCACCAATAACATGCTTATTTGCGTTGCCAGGGGCAAGTCCATGCCATACGATTGTGCAATGAATAGTGAAGCAAAGGTCATGTACATCATGCTACCATCCAGATTGAAAGAATATCCTAATGGAAGTACGAAACTTACAATCTTGTCCTTGCACCCAAATCGTTGCAGCAACTCCATCGTTTTTGGAAAGGCCGCCTCGCTGCTTGATGTACTGAAGGCAAGGATGATGGGTTCGCGAACGGTTTTGATCAGCCTCACGATTCGCTTTCCAATTACGAAAAATCCCGCCAGGCCCAGAACGATCCAAAGTACCAGTAAGCCAAAGTAGAATTCTCCGATAAAAATGGAATACGTTGTCAGAATGCCCAGCCCTTGTTTGGCTATAATGGCGGCCATAGCGCCAAACACGGCAATAGGAGCGAGGTTCATCACGTAGCCGGTCAGTTTTAAAATAACATGAGCCACTGCATCAAGGAAAGTGATGACAATTTTTCCTTGTTCCCCAATGGATGCTGTGGCAACACCAAAGAACAAAGAGAACACCACGATCTGCAGAATTTCATTTTTTGCCATAGCGTCAATCACGCTGGTTGGGAAAACGTGATACAAAAACACTTTCAAGGTTAAGCCAACCTGGGCTATGCCTGTGTCTTCCGATAAGTCGGGGAGTGGCAAGTTCATGGCAATGCCGGGTTTGAACAGGTTGACAAGGATCATCCCCAATACAAGACTGGTGAGAGACGCTCCGATGAACCACAATAATGTCTTACCACCGATTCGTCCCACCGAACTGATGTCTCCTAATTTGGCAACACCCACGATCAGGGTAGTGAGTACCAGCGGAGCTACAATCATTTTAATGAGGCGAAGAAAAATATCGGCCAGAATGGAAAAGGGTTCCACTTTTTTATCCCGTGCGGAAATTAATGCGCCTTGTTCTTTGCTTAATGTTTTTTTGGTTTCGAGCAGGTGTGCGCGGGTTACACTATCGGAGGTTGAAAAGAGAGTCGTATTGATCGCATCAATTTTTACCTGCAAGGAAGTTAACTCCTGGTTTTCTTTTGCCAGGTAATTTTTGTTGAGTAGGAAGCCGGCAGCAATCCCAGCAAACAACGCAATGATGATGTATAAGGTAAGTCTACTTTTCTTGAGTGGTGTAGCGGGTACTTCCATGAGAATCAGTTTATAATGTTCACTTCAGCTGAAACATTTCAACCGGGGCAATATAAACTAAAAATGATGGATATGATACCTGCATTATCCTGTTGGCAATATTCGAATCTTAAGAAATTCGCGAAGTTTTAGAGCGTAAGAGAAAGTCAGCCATTACCAGGGCAGCCATGGCTTCCACAATCGGTACAGCCCGGGGCACTACACAGGGGTCATGACGGCCTTTGCCGGAAACAATCGCTTCGTTCCCTTCTTTGTCTACCGTAGTTTGATCCTGCATGATCGTTGCCACCGGTTTGAATGCAACATTGAAGTAGATGTCTTCGCCATTGCTGATGCCACCTTGAACCCCGCCCGAGTGATTTGTTTTGGTGCGGATGCGATCGCCATCCTTATAAAACTCATCGTTGTGTTGCGAGCCGCGCAGCGCAACGCCCTCAAATCCACTGCCGAACTCGAATCCTTTTACCGCGTTGATACTTAACATAGCTTTACCAAGTTCAGCGTGAAGTTTATCAAACACGGGTTCGCCTAGCCCAACGGGAGCATTTTTGATAACGCCCGTCACCACTCCGCCAACGGTATCGCGTTCCAGTCGCACCTGATCTATCAGAGCGATCATTTTTTCGGCTGTAGAAGCATCCGGGCACCGCACGATGGTGTCTTCAGTTTTACTTAAATCGAGGTGTTGATAGGACGGAGCTTTGATCGTGCCAACCTGCGATACATACGCATGGATCTTAATCCCGGAATTTTTTAGCAGCAACTTCGCGATAGCCCCCGCTGCAACGCGCGCTGCTGTCTCGCGTGCTGAACTTCGGCCTCCACCACGATAGTCGCGGGTGCCATACTTCACTTCATAAGTATAGTCCGCATGCGAAGGGCGAAACGTATTTTGAATATGCGAATAATCTTTGCTGCGCTGATCCTGATTTTGAATGACGATGGCAATGGGTGTACCGATGGTCTTTCCTTCAAATACTCCGGAGAGAATCTGAAAGGTGTCATCTTCCTTGCGCTGGGTAGTTATTTTAGATTGACCCGGTTTTCTCCGATCCAACTCAGATTGAATAAAGGCTTCTTCGATCTCCAGTCCGGCCGGGCAACCGTCAATGATCACACCAATGGCCGGGCCGTGGGATTCACCAAAGGTGCTGATCCTAAAGAGTGTGCCGTACGAATTCATTTCTTTCTGAAAATTAAATAACCCGATGCTGCCAACAGGGTTACAATAAAGGCATTTAGTGCCACTTTCACCCAATCATTTGTTGGTGAAGAACGAAGTGTGTTATCGGTAGCATCCATACGATCATAAAAGGAACCCAGGTCAGTACTTTCTATAAATTGGTTCTTCTGACTTTCGCCCGATACGTTCAGTACATAGTTCGATTTCAGCGTATCATACTTTTTTGAGTTGGGATTGAAGAACACCCAATTGAAATAGTCGCCCAGGGCATACGTGCCCGGTTCTTTCGGAATCATGAAATAGTTGAACGACTTGGTTCCAGCTACGCGGTTCCTTTCACGACTGATATTTTGCCGGATATTCGGTTCATAAAAATCAAAAATATTGTCTTTGCGAAGGGTTGGTTTTTCAACGCCCGAGATGTTGCCTTCCCCAAAGATTCGAAATTCATACGCCACACTTTGACCCGTTTTTAAATCCGTGGAAGCGATTTTTTCATCCAGCCGGTAATCACCCACGGCTACAGCATCTTTCAATGGATGCGGAGGAAGTTCTTTTACCTTGATGGTTTTTGCTTTCGAGTAGAATGTTTTGAAATCTTCCTGGCGATTTTGGCCGAAGAACGATGGATTTTTGGCCACTTTAAATTTGATCATTTCCAATCCCACACTCGGAAACTCAACCGGCAAGGCATTAAGCGGATAGTAAGCAGCCTGATAAATTTTGTATTGAGTATACCCCTTTCCATTAATTTCAATGTGTTCGCCTTCAATGTTCTCGATGTTGAAATTCTCCTCCCAGCAATTAGCCGGCTTAAGATTCTTCAGGATGTCAGCCAGTTGTTTGCCTAGATCGTGAAATTGCATAGGGGCGCGGTTGTTATCGGCCACTAAAAAAGACAAGGTGGTAGTGAACCCTTCGCCCACATATACCTCGTCTTTACTGGTTGTGAGGGCAAACAAAGCATCTTCCTTAATGTCCACAAATTCGGTTTCGCCACGGCTAAAAAAGTCATCCATGGGGTCGCGATCGAAAAAGCTGCGGAAAGGATCACTCTGCTGATTTTGAACGGCTGGGCCGACCTTCACTTTTTTGCCACTGACAGAAAGGATCTGATCATTCACCTTCATTTTAAAGGCAGGAATGGTGAACGTCCCCTGCCGGGTTGGTAAATAGGTCATAATGATGCTCTGTGAGGAACTCATTTGCCCGTTCACAATGCTGGTTTGCGATTGCGTTGAAGTGCCCCGTTTGCGAAACCCTTCGATCTCCGGAAAATTCTCATAATTTTTTAATCGGTCATTATTGACAGTAACGGTGATCGTCCAGGCCTGATTTTCGCCAATTTCATCGGGTCCCAGCACAATCTGGATGTTGTCCTGACCGCTGGCCACGAGGGTGGAAAACAATAAGCTAAGAAATAAGGTCGTTCTGGGGATGTATTTCATAATGCAAACAGCATCGCAACTTCGTTGCAGTATACAAAAGTAACTTCTTTCTTTTCAGAGTTAAACTGCTTTTGTATTTTCAAAGTTGTAACGCGAACGCTGCGTTTTCGTATCATACTTTATATTTTTTGAATGAAGATGCTTAGTTACGTAAAACACATCCTTACCCGGGTGAGTTTCGATGCGCGGCTTTTTGAGAAAGAGTTGCGCAAGGCTATCAAAATGCTGATAGCAGACGAAGTACAGGAGCTCAAAAATTGGTGCTATGCCAATTTTTCGAGAGAGCACGAAGCGATCCTCAATCGCTGTTTTGTACGAACCTGATAACTCAAAAATGTAAAAGAGAAAAAAAGAGGGTAGAAGTACCCTCTTTTTGTTTTTAACCAATGATCCTGTTTTAGCGGCTAGCTTCGGCACTGATCATCGGGCCATAAAATATTGCGTTCAGCAGCATTTTATTGGTGCCAAACCAAAAGGCCCTAAAAGCCATGTTTTCAGTAAAGCCGATAACCCTACCCCGGCCCATCGCCACCGTACCAAGTACTGAAGAGTTCTTGAGTTTCTCAAGGTTAGGTTTGGTGATATAGCCGCTCACCAACGGGTTGCTACCGTATGTCAGGGGATTGGAATAGGGGCCATTTGCCTTTTGAACATAAAGATTATTGGACTTAAACAACGGCACTTTGGGGTTGGTATAGCCATATAGAATTGGGTGCGTTAAATCAGCATCGGCTTCGAAAATGGCACCGCTGGTTTCCTGTGCGCGCCCGTATTCATCAATGTAGGCGTAGGGTCTTGGCTTTATGGGATCTTTCTTCTCTTCCTCTTTCTTAACATCAAACTTTCCAAGTCCGGCATTCGAGAAAAAGCTAAGTGCCCGCTCAAATCCAATGACCACACCACCTGCCTGCACCCAGGATTTTAATTTTTCTTTTCCGGCATCCGTTATGGCCGCGTGGTTTCCTTCCGGAATGAGGATGGTATTGTATTTTGAGATGGGTGCGGAGTTGAATACACTGATGGGAATTAAGGTTACTGGTATTTGGAATCGCGTGTCCAACAGGTGCCAGAGTTCTCCGGCATCCGTGGGTGAAATACCACCTTCCACCAGCATGGCAATTTCAGGTTTGCGCAACACGTAAAAGGAACTACTTCCCAGGCTTACTCCCTTGTAATCCAATCCGGTGCCCACAGCATAAACATCAATCCCATCTCGTTCGGTAATTTCTTTCATTATCACATTAATCTGATCAGGAATCAGATTCTGGTTATCGACCGGAACCATAATGCTGCCGCGATCAAATTTTTTGCCTTCCACGTAGAAAGGTTCGTTGGCCACTTTGATGCGCACTTCTTTGTCGAGCAATTTGTACATGGCACGTGGTGCATAATATCCATAGGGTTCAAAAACGTAAGCATAATCCCCCGTTCCAATCATTTTTCCTGTAGGCATTTTCAGTTCGGTGATTTTTTCACCAAAGGAAGGAGTGGTTTTTACTTCTTCATAGTCCAACCCAAAAGCCAGGGGTAAGGTCCAACTGGAGATGTCGTAGAAAATACTGTCTTGAAACTTCACCTGTTTGTCAAACATTCCACGAATCAGCTTGTATTGTGTTTGGTTCATCGGGAGGAGGTAGCTCGACTCGGCTTCAAATGTTTTTCCGTTGATCGTTTGGTTGCCAGCGGGTTTGTAGACATCCACGTTCTGGCGAAGCGCCATCTCGGCAAAGTGAAACAACCGCGCTTTGTCTTTCGATCCCACGATGTAAGCTTTTACCGGATCTTTTGCAGCATCCGCTGCCGCACTTTTATAAAAATCGCGTTGATAACTTAGTAACTCTTCGCGCATGTCTTGAATGGCCTTGAGCGAGCTGAGCATGGTTACGAAATGGTTGCGGATGGTAAACGGAAATCGAAGTACACCATTCACACTTTCCTGGGCATGCCCGCGCGAACTGGCTTGCTCAAATAGAATTCCAATAGATCCCTGAACATCGGGGTAGGTGGAACCCTTGCCATAGTAGAAATCATCGTAGCCTTCTTGCGTAAAATAAAGAGAGCCGATTTCGTCCAATGCCTTCGCGTGGTATTCGCCCATCTTTTTAGTGAGCTCCTGATTTTTTGGGGGTGTAAGCGGATGAACCCGGGTGGGCACACCGGGCATAAAGAAAAAGGTAGCATTGGTACCCTGTTCATGATGATCGGTAAGCACGTTGGGACGCCATTCCTGAAATTTTTTCACCCGCGCCTGCGATTCCGGATTTTGTGCCACCAGCCAGTCGCGGTTCAGGTCAAACCAGTAGTGATTAAACCGTCCCCCCGGCCAGGCTTCGTTGTGTTCGGTATCATTTGGATCGGCTGAAATGACCTTGCTTTTGCGCGAGTTCACCCAGCTTGAAAAGCGTTGCAACCCATCCGGGTTAAAGCTGGGGTCGAATAGAATAATGGTGTTTTCAAGGTACTTTTCAATTTCAGGTCCTTGAGCAGCCGCCAGGTGGTAGGCCATCAGCAAGCCTGCATTCGCACCACTAGCCTCGTTTCCATGGATGCTGCATCCGAGGTAGAATACGGCCGGCATTGTCTTTAAATCCAGTGCACCGGATTTGGAGGCATCGCTTAATTGCAGGTGTTGGGTTCGGATGGCCTCAATATTCTGATGGTTTTTAGGCGAAGTGATGGTGAGAAGCAAAAGTGGGCGGGCTTCGTGTGTAAGGCCGGTTTGTTCCATTGAAATCCGGTCGCTGGCCTTATCTAAGGCCATCATGTAATAGACCAACTTATCGTGGGTTACATGCCACTCGCCTACATCATGACCAATAACGGAACGTGGTGTAGGGATTGCCGGGTTGTATTGAACCTTGGCCGGTAAATAATAGGACAAGTCGGTTTGGCCCAGGCAAACCCACATTGGGGCAAGAACTGCCAGGGCAAAAAGAAGGCACTTTTTCATTGTTGTTTCAGGGGATTAAAAATTGGAAGTAATTGGTTTTTCACTCAAAGTGCAAACGATAAAGTACTAGTGGTTTAAGGAGTTATGAAATTGTTAATAAAATGTGTGGAAGATTTAAAACCAGTCCCTCATTTTTTATACCCCAAAAGGGATATTTTTGCGACCGGAAAATCAAACACTTAAACTACAGACTATGAGGAAAATTCTACTGACAATTGGCCTGGCATTAATCTCAGTATGCGGGCTTTATGCGCAGGTTACTACATCCTCGCTTTCAGGATCGGTTACTGATAGCAAGGGTGAGGCATTGATAGGGGCCACGGTAGTAGCTACCCACACTCCTTCGGGCACCAATTACGGAACGGCAACACGGGTGGATGGCCGTTATACCATACCCGGTATGCGCATCGGTGGTCCCTACACAGTTACGATCAGTTTCGTTGGATACAAAGAACAAGTCTTTCAGGACGTTTACCTCAGTTTGGGTGTTGCCGCCAACATCAATGCCGTGCTGGCCGATGCGAGCACAGAATTGCAGGAAGTAATAATTTCAGGAGCCAAGAATGACATCTTCAGTTCGGATAGAACCGGTGCAGCGGCTTCGTATGGTACATCAACGATTAACAGCTTACCAACCATTGGAAGAACGGTTGATGATATTGTGAAATACAATGCTTTTGGAAATGGTCGTTCCTTCGCAGGACAGGATAGCCGATTCAACAACTTTACGATCGATGGCTCTGTGTTCAACAACGGATTTGGGTTAGGAAGTTCTGCCGCAGCCGGAGGGCGTACCGGAACCACCCCTGTTTCGCTGGATGCGTTTGATGAAATTCAGTTGAACGTGGCGCCTTTTGACGTACGGCAGTCAGGCTTTGCCGGAGCAGGAATCAACGCGGTAACACGGTCTGGCACGAATGAAATAAGCGGTTCGGTTTATTACATTACCCGGAATAACAGTATGACTGGGAACACCGTGTTCGGAAAGGATTTAACCGGGATCAACATTAATGAAAACACTTTTGGTTTCCGTATTGGAGCACCGATCATTAAGAATAAGCTTTTCATTTTTGTTAATGCAGAGCAATTCGAAAGCTCTGCCCCTGCTCTTAACTGGTCGGCCGACCGCGGTACAGGAGGAACAAATATTTCTAGAACAACCGCCTCTGATCTCACTGCTTTGCGCGATTTCATGAGCCAGAATTTTAACTGGAATGGCGGAGAGATTGACAACTACAACAATGATGTGACCAGCAAAAAGGCATTGATTCGCCTGGATTACAATATCAATGATGATCATAAATTATCATTGCGTTATTCGCATCATGATTCTGAATCGGGATCACTTATTAGCAACAGTAACAGTAGTAATACTGCTGGTTTTGGAAACCGGAATAATCTGAGTTCGGCTGTTTCTATGGAAAACACCGGATATTTCATTTCAGATAACACCCGGTCAGTGGCCGCAGAATTGAACTCGAATTTTGGAGGTAAGTTTGCCAATAAAGCCATCCTCACATACAACTATCAGAATGAAGATAGAAAGTATCGAACGGACTTATTCCCTACCATTGAGATTCAAGATCCTGGGACCGCCTCAACCTATACCACGGTAGGATTTGATCCTTTTACACCGGACAATAAACTCCGTTATTCCACATTCAACTTTACCGATAACCTGACCTACTTTGCAGGAAAGCATACCATTACCGGAGGGGTTGCATTTGAATACTTCAAATCTGATAACCTTTTCTTCCCGAGTTCAAATGGCGTTTATGTGTATCGCTCTTTGGCAGATTTCTACACAGCCATGAATGACTACCTGGCAAATCCGACTGCTGCAACATCACCTGTTACCGTTTCCCGTTATAACGTACGGGTATCCTTATTGCCGGCTGGCGAGAAGCCCTGGCAATATCTTAAGACCCAAACGTATAGTTTCTATGCACAGGACGAATTTCAGGTCAATGAGAAGTTGAAGTTAACTGCCGGTTTGCGGGGCGATGTGTTTGTTTATGACAACTCAACCACAGAGCAATACGAAAACCCAATCGTGTCGGGCCTTACTTTCCAGGATGAAAATAAAGAGCCCTACAGTGTAAGCACTGGCGTCTTCCCGGATCCTAAGTTGTTACTTTCCCCGCGCTTAGGGTTTAACTACGATGCATTGGGAGATCAAACCCTTCAGGTTCGTGGTGGAGCCGGGATTTTTGTGTCTCGTATTCCCCAAGTATTGGTTTCCAACCAGTTGGGTAATAATGGAGTTAACACAGCCGTGGTTACATTAAGCAACAGCAATATTCCGTTCCGCCTCAACCCAGCTGATCTGCCCCCTGGATTTATCAACCCAACAGCACCGACCGGCTTTGTGGTCAATGCTACCGATGGTGATTTAAAGTTCCCTTCAATATTTAAAGCCAACCTGGCTGTGGATAAGAAATTGCCATACGGTTTTATTGGAACTTTTGAAGCGATTTACAACAAGAACATCCATGCGTTGCGTTACATCGATGCAAACCTCAATGACCCGGTAGCTACCTTCTCTGGCCCTGATGCCCGCGACCGCTTTAATACAACGGGTAACCCGCGCTTCATCAACACACAGGTAAGCAACGTATTTGTGTTGAAGAACACCAACGAAGGATATTCTTACACCCTTACGGCCAAATTAGAGCGGCCTGCCATCAATGGATTGGGCGGAATGTTAGCGTATACCTATGGATATGCCCGCGATATGCAGTCTGTTGGTAGTACGGTACAAGCCAATATGCCTACCGTTGTAGGTCAAAACTATTTGGCAACAGCCTATGCGGATAATGACCTACGCCATCGCATTGTTGGATTTGTAAATTATCGTAAGGAATATGGTGGCGAATATGGTGGTGCAACCACGGTAACCCTGGGTGCCACGGCCAACAGTGGTATTAAACTATCGTATGTATATAGCAATGACATGAATGGTGATGGCCAGAATAATGACCTAATTTATGTCCCAAACACAGCTTCGGAGTTGACATTCGCAACCTTAACAGCAGGGGGCAATACCTTTACCCCGGCCCAACAACAAGCGGCCTTCGATGAGTGGATTAATGGTGACGATTATTTATCAAGCCGCAGAGGCAGTTATGCTGAACGTAATGGCCAGGAGTTTCCCTGGTTAACGCGATTCGACTTTACCATTGCTCAGGATTTTTTCATCAAGTTGGGTGAAAAAGGTAAGAGAAATACCTTCCAGATTCGATTTGACATTCTGAATGTAGGCAACCTGCTGAATGATGAGTGGGGTGTTGCATACAGTGCAGTAACAGGCACTCCACTTACGCTGGCAAGTGTTAGCGGTGCCGGAGTTCCTTCCTTCAGAATGGCAACACAAACAATCACCAATCCAGATGGGACCACGTCCGTAGTATTGGCCCGTGATCGGTTTGTAAGAGGCATCACGCTGAACAATACCTGGCAAGGACAATTGACGCTTCGTTACATTTTCAACTAAGCGCACGCTTATTTAAATGCAATAGGGAGGCCCTTCGGGGCCTCTTTTATTTTTAAGGCTAAAGCCGTACCTTCCATTCATGCCCGCAAGGTCAATTCCTGTTCTTTTTATCCTGTTCTTAAATTCTCTTTTATTAGGATGCAAGGAATTGACCAGTCCACCGGCTTTTGCTACCGAACCGGAGGTAGAATTGGACCTGGACGCCATTCGGAAACGTGGCTACCTGACCGCATTGGTCGATAACAATTCAATCAGTTACTTCATCTACAAAGGAACCCCTATGGGGTATGAATATGAGTTGTTGCGAAATTTCACTGCGCAAAACAAGATCACGTTAAAGGTAAAGTTGGTTTCGGGGATAGAACAATCCATTGATCTTTTGAATAAAGGAGAGGGCGATATACTGGCGTTTCCGCTTACCATTACCGAAGAGCGGAAAGAGTACCTGACCTTTACGGATCCACACTTTGAAACGCACCAGGTGTTGGTGCAGAAAAAGCCTGCCAATTGGCGTATGCAGCCACCCGAAGTGGTTGAAAACAAATTAGTACGGCAAGCAAGCCAATTAGTTGGTGAGGAGGTTCATGTGATGAGGGGCTCCTCATTTAAAGCACGGATGGATAGTTTATCCAGGGAGCAAGGTGGCCAGATAAAAATCATTGAAGACAGTGCCAGTGCTGAAACCGAATCCTTGATCCGGAATGTGGCAGCCGGGGAGATCAAGTTTACCGTTACCGATCAGGCCATTGCCATGGTCAATTCCTACTATTATCCCAACCTGGATA
>CAZAUN010000019.1:0-66314 GCA_964488465.1 uncultured Ohtaekwangia sp.
TGAATTGAAAGCGAAGCTGAAGGCGATTTCTCCGTTTAACTATACGGGTATTTGATTGATTCCCATTTTCAGGATAAACAGGTTAGGTTAAAAAATTCTTAACTTTGAATAATGAAAACAGGCACTTACAATATTGACTTAGAATTCAGCCAAATCCTTGATCTGGTGAGGCAATTACCAAAAAAGGAGAAAATCAGATTATCAAAAGAACTTGAAAAAGAGATTATTGGCGCAAAATTGACCTCTTTACTAAAAGCATTTAGAACGGATGAGCTTGACCAATCAACAATTGACAAGGAAGTTGAGGTTGTAAGAGCTGAATTATATGCCAAGTCAAAAGCCAAGTAAAGTAATCATTGATACTAACATCTGGATTAGTTTCTTAATCGGAAAAGAACTTCAAGATTTAAAGGAGTTGATTGTTAACGAGAGGATCAAAATCATTGTCTCAGATCAACTCATTAGCGAAATCATCCTTGTCACTTCGAGGGAAAAATTAAAAAGACATTTCAATCAAGCAAGAGTGTCAGAACTGATTTCTCTTATGGATATCCTGGCCGATAATATCAAGATAAAGAAAATTGACTCAATTTGTCGTGATCCAAAAGACGATTTCCTATTGGCACTAGCCAAAGAAAGCAAAGCAAACTACCTTATAACCGGGGACAAGGATTTATTGGAAATTAAAGTTTATGGAAAGACAAAGATCATCACCGCTAAAGAATTTAAACTAAAAATTTAATGAGTGTTTAAGGAACAAACTAATACGCAGAAGTCATCTCAAGCGGTGAATGTTACTTCCAGGTCACTTTATTTGATCGTCTTTATCACATCCAACACATACCGAACCGTTTGCTCCAGCCGGGACCAATCCTGATTTTCCAGAATTTCTTTTGTAAACAGTTGTGAGCCAAGACCCACACAGGTGGCTCCAGCATGAAACCAGGCTGCCAGGCTTTTCTCGGTGGGCTCCACACCTCCGGTAATCATTAACTGCAGATGCGGTACCACCGGCATGATGGCGGACACAAACCCTGGCCCCAACACCGAGCCTGGAAAAATTTTTATCACCTCTGCGCCTAAGTTTTTTGCGCTCACTATCTCGGTTAAGGTAGCACACCCCGGAATCCAAAGTTTATTGTATTCATGGCATACCGGGGCCATTTCCGGATTCAGGATTGGCGCGATAATGAAATGAGCACCTGCTGAAATATACTTCAAGGAGGTTTCCTTATCCATAATGGTACCAATCCCCAACATGAGGCCCGGCAAGGATTCAGCAACCGTTAATAAACTTTTAAATACTTCAAAGGAATTGGGTTGGCGATTGGTATACTCAAATACATGTACCCCACCCCGGTAGGCAGCCTTCATGGCCTCGGCTGCAACCTGAGGATCGGGATGAGAAAGCAGGGGAACAAACCCCGTCTCCCGTATGGAACTGATTATTTGTTGCTTGGTAAAAGACATTTATCGTAAAAGCTTGCCTACATTCTCACCTTTAATAGTTGATTCTATCTCTGCCATTGTACACACATTCACATCACCCTCGATGGAATGCTTCAATGCACAAGAGGCAACCCCCACCTCCAGGGTTTGTTGATCTGTTCTATTGGTTAACCACCCGGCAATCAACCCCGCCATAAAAGCATCTCCAGCCCCCACCCGGTCGACAATGTGGGTAAGGTCATACTCCTTAGATGTTAACAATTCTTTACCCGTCCACAACACTCCGCCAATTTTATTGTGGGAGGAACTGATGGACTCGCGCGTAGTCTTCGCCACCTTCTTTACCGCAGGGTTTAGTTTTTGAACTTCGCGGCACGTCTTTACAAAATCATCTTCTACGATGCCCAGGCTGTTTTCAAAATCAACAACATCCCCGATCAGGATATCCGATAGTCCGATCAGATCCGGCATGACTTCGCTCGCCTGCTTTCCATACTGCCAGAGATTCCTTCGGTAATTAATATCGCCTGAGACCATCACGTTGTGCTTCCGGGCAGAAAGCAGAGCCTCCTGGCATACATCGGCCGCTCCTTGTGATAATGCGGGTGTTATCCCCGACCAATGGAACCACCGGGCCTGACTCATTATGTTGTCCCAATCGATAACCCCGGGTCGTATTGCCACGAAGGCAGAATAAAACCGATCGTATATAATCCGTGAAGATCGTTGCATGGCTCCATTTTCCAGAAAGTAAAGACCCAGTCGCTCTTCGCCATACAGGATGGAGGATGTGTCAACTCCATACTTCCGTAACGACTCAGATGCTGCTTTGCCAAAATCATTATCCGGAAACCGGGTGACATGTCGGGCTGGAAATCCCCACCAGGCCAGGGCCGCTGCTACATTCGCCTCCGAACCGGCATACTGTACCTGAAATGTTTCTGCTTGTATAAACCGGGCGAAGCCGGGTGTCGACAAGCGCATCATTACATCCCCTAATGTGATAACCTGTTTGCTCATAGATCGAAGTCGTTTTAAAAATACGGATTAATATGAAATATTGATGGTATTACCACTCGCAATACTTGAATCAAAATTTCAATCGAATCTCTATCTTGTATTCGATTTTAAAGCTCCATGACCAGTAAGATTCTGAAGATAAATTCCGCGGATAATGTATGGGTAGCCCTTTCTGATTTAAAGGCCGGTGAGTCTGTTCATGTAAACGGAAGACTCCAAACAATTATCCACGACATCCCCGCCAAACACAAATTTGTTGAGCAAGAACTGCCGATGGGTGGTGATGTTATTATGTACGGGGTCGTGGTTGGAAAAGCGCTGTCGCCCATACCGGCTGGAGCGGCTATTACCACCCAAAATGTAAAACATCAATCCGCCAGTTTTACCGGCCGATCAAAAGCCTTTCACTGGAAGGCTCCGGATGTTTCGAAATGGAAAGACAAAACCTTTTTAGGATACCACCGGCCGGATGGGCAGGTAGGAACTGCGAACTACTGGATTGTTGTGCCTTTGGTCTTTTGTGAGAACCGAAACGTAGACGTTATCCGGCAGGCCTTTGAAGAAGAGCTGGGTTTCGGCATGCAGAATGAATATAAAAAGTATGTCCATGAGATGGTCCAGCTTTACCGCGATGGCAAGCTGGAATCGATTCAACAGGTAGGGTTGAATCCTTCCGGTAAAGAATCTCCTGCTCCGCTATTTGAAAACATTGATGGCATCAAGTTTCTTACGCATGAAGGGGGTTGTGGTGGTACGCGGCAAGACGCTGAAGCGCTGTGTGCGTTGCTGGCAGGATACATTAACAATCCCAATGTTGCCGGTGCCACCGTACTCAGCCTGGGGTGTCAGCATGCGCAGGCGGATATCCTTCGGGAGAAACTGAAGCAGCACAATCCAAATTTTTCAAAACCCCTCCTGCTCTTCGAACAACAAAAAGAGGGTACCGAAGCAGAATTATTAACCCGTGCTATTCGCGAAACTTTCCTGAGACTAATCGAAGTTAATAAGCAAACCCGGCAGCCCGCTCCGCTCAATAAACTTGTGGTTGGATTGGAGTGTGGAGGCTCGGATGGATTCTCGGGCATCTCGGCCAATCCGGCCATCGGCCATACTTCCGATCTGATTGCCGCGTTAGGAGGATCAACGATCTTGTCGGAGTTCCCGGAGTTATGTGGTGTTGAACAGGAACTCATTAACCGTACCACCACAGATCAAACGGCTGACCGGTTCATTCATCTGATGCGGGCTTATGCCAAAGCTGCTGAAACCGTTGGGTCAGGTTTTGATATGAATCCTTCCCCCGGCAACATTAAAGATGGCTTGATCACCGATGCCATGAAATCGGCCGGGGCTGCCAAAAAGGGTGGCACCTCGCCCATCACCGCGGTGTTGGATTACGGGGAGTATGTACACCAGGCAGGACTGAATCTATTGTGCACACCCGGCAATGATGTTGAAAGCACCACCGCCATGGCCGGTGCGGGTGCCAATGTGATGTTATTTACTACCGGGTTAGGTACACCCACCGGAAATCCAATTACTCCGGTGATCAAGCTGTCCACCAACACGAAACTGGCGCACAAAATGCCGGACATCATTGACCTTGATTGCGGCCCCATCATTACCGGTGAAAAAACAATTGAACAAATGGGAGAGACCATTCTGGAATTTGTTCTTGATGTTGCCAGTGGCAGAATCAAACCCAAAGCCGTTCAACTCAATCAGGATGATTTTATTCCGTGGAAGCGGGGCGTGTCGTTATAGCTAATCAGTATCCGGCACGTACAGTAATTGCTTATTGGCAAAATCATATAGGGTTAGTCGTCTTAAATCATAATAGGCCGTCCAAAATGATTTGAGGGCTTGCAGGTAACTGCGCTTGGCATTATCCTTTTCGGTGAGGGCGATGTTCAGGTTGGTGATATCAATCTTACCAATCAGATACCGGTTTTGAGCCACGAGGTAGCGCTCTTGAGCCACTTCGTCTGATTTCTTGGTGATCTCAATCTGGAGGCGCATCATCTCAAACTGATTCACTTTTGTGATGATCTCCTGTTCGAAAATGATTTGGCTTTGCTCAATTTCATAATCGCGCAATTTTTTATTCGCCAAGGCAGTCTTCATCATGGCTTTTCTGCGGCCCCAGTCCACAATCGGGACGTTAAAGGAAACATCAGCGACCTGCTGCCGGGAGGGATCAGTATACAATTCTGAAGCAGTCGGGGCCACGTTATTCAAACCATACGATGCAGTAATCGTGGTTTGGTATCGCTGGCCTTTCGCCTGGGCCACTTCACTTTCCGCCTCCAGTCGTCTGCGTTCAAAAGCTATGTAATCGGCCCGATACTGGCGCGCATAGGCCAGGGCCTCCTCTACCGTTACTTCAAACTGGGGAATCTGATCAGGTAATACCAACTCGAATGTGTCGCCATCTTTCAACCCGATGTAGGCGCGTAACTGCAACCGGGCTGTTTCCAAATCAAGCTTCGCCTGCGCCACCTCTTGCCGCGAGCGCAGCAACTGCAACTGTACCTGCAGAAGTTTGTCTTGTGACGTAGTACCAATGTTATACCGGCCCTGTTCAATTTTATAAATCGTATCGTTGTTGGCCAGGTTAAACGAAGCGATCTGCTGATTCACCTGTTGCAACAGTACATCAAAAAAGAAACCCGCTGCGTTGCTTGAGATCAATTCCATCTGTTCCACATACGCACGTTTTGATTCCTCCAACATAACCGGGCGGATAAGCCGATCCCACTTCAGCGGATTGTAAGCAAAAACGGGTTGACTGAGGCGAACGTTTAGAACGGTACTACTCCACTGACTTTGATCCTGGATGTAATCATTAAAAAAGTTATAGGAAGTATTGGCTGAAATGATGCCGCCTGTTAATCCGATAGGTTGTTGCAACCCGAAGTTAATGTTTGGATTCACCTGGTTCAACGGCAGGTATTGAATAGAACCATCCGGCTGCCGCACCGGGGTTACTGAGTTGGCGTACGTGGGAAAGTTTCCGTTCAACCGAAGCTGAGGATTGTAATTGGCCAGGTAGGTTCGGTACTGCCAATAACTCGTCTCCCGTTGGGTTTCCGCCTGTTTTGAAAAGATGGATTGGGCCTTGGCCCGTTCGATGATCTCTTCGATCGTAAAAACATTCTGTGCACGCACTCCACCAGAGCAGAGCAGCATGGCAATGACAACAAGTCTATTCATAACGTAGGGAAGCAATGGGATCTTGACTGGCAGCTCTGCGGGCAGGTGCAATTCCAAAAATCAACCCGACAGTAGCTGCCACGCCAAAGGAGAGCGCAATGGAGGCTAACGTGATAATGGTTGGGATTTCGGCAAAGACAGAAACCAGGTAGGCGAGCGTAACGCCCAGTACCACACCAATTATTCCACCTGACACGCTGATCATTACGGATTCAAAAAGAAACTGCTGAACCACATCACTCTTTTGAGCACCAATGGACAAACGCAATCCAATCTCCTTAATTCGTTCCAACACGGAGGCCAACATGATATTCATAATACCGATACCGCCCACCAACAGCGAAATGCCGGCAATCGCCCCGAGTACATAATTAAAGATATCATTGGTTCGCTGTTGTTGCTTCAGCAGCAATTCGGGGATCTCTATTTCAAAATCAACCACTTCGTAGTGCTTGCGGGTAAGCATGCGCGACATGATCTCGGCTGTTGCCTGGAGTTTTACGGTTTCATCCACCTGAATAACGAGGCGGTCCAGTTGGTGATAGTTTTTTCGCTCCGCCTCACTTTCCTCCGTTTCTCCTTCCGATAAAATGATAAAACCCTGACTTCGCATATTGGCCAGGCGCAGGGCTTCAGTAGTGATCAGGTCACGATTTTCATAGCGGATGAGCACGGCCTGCAACGGTGCATAGATGTCCATATTAAAATCCCGAATGCCCAGCTTGCTGATGCTGTTTTGTGAAACCAGCCGCTCGCGGGTAACGCCAATAATGGTTAACCAATGGGGGCCAACTTTTATGTTTTTCCCAATGGCGCTCTCGGTTGGAAAAAACCGGCTCTTCAACGAGGATCCGATGATGCAAACAGGTGCCCCCACCCGAAGGTGTTCTGTATTAAACATACTTCCTTCTGCCAACTGGAAATCATAAATCTCAAAATAGGAAGGCTCAACACCCACCAGTTTGGCCGATCTCCGGATACCGTTCCGAATCACGTTGGTATTCAAGATAATCTCCGGACTCACGCGGGTCAACCCGGGAATGGTAGACTTGATGCTGTGCACATCGCGGATCGTTAACCCCGGAGAGAACTTTTTCTTTTCTTTCTTACCGCTTGCCTGCTCGTTCAGCTTTTCTTCCGTTTGTTCAACAATGGGTTTCACCACAATGTTGTTCACACCTACCAGTTTAATCTGATTCAGAATTTCCTGCTGAGCTCCATTGCCGATCGCGAGCATGGCGATGACCGCGGCTACACCAAAAATGATACCCAGCGCTGTAAGTAAGGAGCGAACCTTGTTTGCAATCACCGCATCAATGGCGATGTACAGGTTGGCCAGCAACCGGGGGCCGAAGTAACGGGATACGTATTTCACCGAATTACCGGATCGAAGTGGATACGATTTTTGCGCCTGCTTCCGCCTCTTTCTCCTGTTTACCGCGTTTGCCGTTCAACTCGGGCAGTAACGCAATGTCCTGATCTTCCAATCCGGAAGGGATTGACAAATAAATCCGATCGGATAACTTTAATCCGCCCAGGATGACGGCTTCGTTGGCATTGGTCTGCCCCACGATTACTTCTTGCTTAATGGTGTTAAGACCTTCGCGTTTAAAAACATAGGTAATTGAATCGTATTGACTATGCAAACTTTCTAACGGCACAAACAATGCACTGTCTAACACAGATGCTATGATTTTGTTACTGGTGGTCATAGAAGGTCTGAGAGTTGGATCGGTGCCGTTGATTTCCACGAGCACTTCAAAAACCTTCGCATCAGAATTAGGTCGTTGCTCACCTACGTTTGCCACACTCATTACCGTTCCGATCAGCTTTTTATCCGGGTCCGCGTCCAGGCCTATCTCAACGGGTTGTCCTTTTTGCACTTTGCGGATGTCTACTTCGTTGACAAATGTTTTTGACATCATGGTTGTTAAGTCGGGCAACGTAGCCACGGTGGGGTCCCACATATCAATTCGCGAACCGGCTTTGATCGGTTTGCCATCCCAATGTTTCTGGTAGATCACCATACCATCTTCCGGGGCTAACACATTAAATGACTCAAGCACTTTGGTCATGCCATCATACTCCGACTGCACTTTTCGCAGTTCAGCAGCCACTTCGCGCATCTTTTCAATATTCTGGTTCTTCTTGATCTTATAATTTTCCAGCGCTTGCGTATAGGCGCGCTTCGCTTTATCAAGGTTGATCTCGGCTTGTTTTATTGAAGCCGGGGGTTCAAATTTTGATTGCTCCAACACAATGCCGCTCTCTTCCACCGCATATTTGAGGTTAATCAATTCATCGCGCGCCTGCCGAAGCTGCAACGTGGTATCCAACTGCGTTTGATTAAATTTTGAGCTGGCCTTATCCAATTCAATTTGCTTGGCGGTAAACTTGGTTTGAAACTCCGATCGGTCCAACGTGGCAATCCAATCACCCTTTTTAACAACCGTTCCTTCATTGACAATGCTCTGAATGGTTACCTGCCAGATTTGAAAATTCCGCAGCTGATTGGGGCCCAAAATTTTTACTGAGTTTTTTGCTTCCAGTTCTCCGGTGGTTTCGATTTCAACCCGGAACTGCCCTTGTTTTACATTGGAAAGAATGGCAGCCGTTTCCGCATCCTTATCGCCTTTCACTACAAAATAGCCAATCACCAACACCACCAACACCCCGGCCCCGATTAACAGGTTTCTTTTATTCATCGCCCAAAGGTTTAAAATCAATAACTGAAAAACTCAGTAAATAGTATATCTCGTAGTACTTATAACTAACGTCCAAGGTTACAAGTAGTCTCTAAAAAAACAGGAAAGGCAAATATCAAGGGTGAGAGGGTTAACGACAATAAGAAACTCTCACCCTTGACGTAAGGATTACTGAATAGATCCCTTTTTAACAATAATTTTAGATAATGCTGCTTCTTTGGTAATCTTGCCGGCACCGTAATCACTCAGTATGCTGGCCTTTACGGATACCTCCACCGAGGCCGGGATGGCGCAATCCTGGCATTTCGTGATCTGAATATTGAATACCAAGACTTCCTCCGGTTTTAAACTTTTGACCGTGCGGCCGTATTCCAGAATATCCGTTTTAATGTCACGCTCAAATTGAGGGTACAATTCCTTCACTTTTGCATCCCGCTCGGCCTGACTTAGCCCATCCAGCCCAACCGTTGGCATGATCCAGGTCCGGTCGTATTCATTCTGATTGCTTGAGAATACCTGCATGTAATAGATCACACCATAATCTTTGAGCCGTTCATAGTAAATGTTTTCTTCCGTGAAGTATGTCTTCGACAAATCCCTTCGGTACAACCGATTGAAAATACTGGACAATAATTCCAGGTCCGGTTGCAGTTCATCGTCCATCTCACTATTAATTACCTTCACTCCTTTCAGAAACTGTTCTTTACTCATCTTTCCTTGGCGGAATTGTGTAATATCTGACTTGGTTGCTTCCACCGATAAGTAGCTGGGTTTGCTTGAATTGACAAATGCTCCATACCAAATCCGCTCGCCTTCACCCCGGTTGGTGATGATAATTTTCTCATTGTTGGGCAACTGGGTAATAAGATCTCCATAGTCGGCTAAAAATTCCTTACAGGCCTCAATCACTTTATCATTCGAAACAGCCCTCATACTATCGGTATTTATTTTGCGACCACTGGCTACCTTGGCACGCCCAGTGCCTCGAATGGTTTCTGACTTCGTACGCATTTCTTCATCCAACACCCGGGCTAATTCTGCTTGTTCACCATCCGGTAATTCAAAGGAATAGCTGAAACTTCTGCCGTCCATCACGGTCATCCCCGGGCTTAGGTTCCAAATCATGGGACCATTGATTTCATAAGGCAAACGAAAGGTTACCCCTAGTCCTTCACGGTACTCACCTTTAATTTCCATCGGGAAGAACGAACGTTTATCAAATTTCTGCTTAATAATGGTGCTGAGTATATTCTCCGTTACCTCCAGGTCCCGGTTCATTCGTTCTTCATCCATCTTTTGGGCGCTGCTTTGTGCAAAGAAGAAAATCATTACAACGGAGGCCCAACTACACACTGCTCTTTTCATATCGTTAATCTGTTAATAGTTATTTACTTTCTTAATATTTTCCGGATTGGAGATGATGTTGGCTAAAATAAGCTCGGTTTCCTGTTTAAACTGATCGGTATTTTTCTCAATACTGCTCATGCGTGTTTGAAATAATTGCAAATCCTGCTTCCGCTGCTCTTGCAAATACTTTGAGAAATCCACCAACAGGTTTTCCACATAGGCCTTTTGATCATTCGATGACAATTGAAGATAGTCCTTCATGGATTGCAGATTTTCCTGCTGTAAGCCAGCTACAAAACTTCGGATCTGGTCCTGCGAAGCCTGGGAAGTTTGCTTCATCAAGGCATCAATCTTAGCCGAATTAGAGACGAAATTATTCTTGATCGTGGCTTGCAGCTGTTGATTGTTCTGCTCCCACTCCGTAACAAGGGTCTGATTATTTTCAGCAAGCGAAGTATTGATCATCTGTTGAACCTCGGTAGGGGTCAATGCCGGTTGTGACTCATCCACCTTCTCCATCTTTGCCGGGGCATTAAAACTGATTCGCAACTCTCCGTTCGAATAGGCGATATCCGGACCTATCAGGCGGGCAGCAACAAGCAACAACAAAAAAGTGGCAGCGATGCTCAGGAGGGTCTTAAATGCTCCGGATTGCCAAAACCTGGAAGCGTGCCCAGCATGATCCAGGAACACGGGTGGAGCAATAACTTCCTTTTCCTCCACCTTCTTCAGGAGGCTGCTTACCTCGGTGAGTTGTTGTACTTGTTTCCACTCGTCAGGATGCTGAATAAAATAATCCTTCACCTGATCGGCTTCTTTGGCATCCAGCTCTCCATACAGGTAGGCCATGATGGTGCCTTCGTCTGGTTTATTGTTCATACCCAATTGTTTCTTTTGTTATGTTCCTTCGCTCCAAAATCTTTTTCAATCCATCCAATCCATAGTACATTCTTGACTTGACCGTATTTTCTGAAATCTGCAACGCTTCCGCAATTTCCCTGAACTTCAATCCCTCGTACTCTTTCATGATCACCACTTCGCGTTGCTCATCGCTTAATTCCAACAGGCATTGCTGCAGCAAGTCCGAAAGCTCGGACTGTCTGAGTTGCCGTTCCGGGTTATCGATCCGTCCGGTGCTGGCTTCCCACCGGTAACTGTCTTCCTGTTCTCCGGGTCGTAAGTCATGCAATGAAACGGATCGATTCGTCTTGCGCTTCCGCAATTCTTCCCGACAATAGTTTACCGCGATGGTATACAACCAGGATCGAAACCGGGCTACCTCCTGCAAGCTTTCAATGTGCCGATACATGCTGATGAATGTCTTCTGTGATACTTCCATGGCGAGGTCGTGATCAAAAAAGAACTTATAAGCAAAATTGTAGATGCGTTTGTACCAAAGCTGCACCAGTTTCCCCTGCGCATTTTTATCCCCCTCCCGGGCCCGGATAATGAGGGCATCTGAATGCATCATAGCAATATCGAGTAAGGTTCCGGCCACCGAAAACGTCTTATTTTGAGCTCAATCCTGTGTTTTCTGTTATAAAGATGCGCGATTCGCGGAAATAGTTTTAATGATTTTGAAATATGTCGATTGGCTATCTTTGCGCGCCATGAAAAAAATCATCTCTCTGCTGATCCGTTTTGTACCCCGAAAATATTTACAACGATTCAGTGGCGTTGGGCTAAAGGCAGTAGGGCTGTTTTATAAGGGAAATAACGTTGAATGCCCTATCTGCAAAAGTCAGTATCGCAAATTTTTACCCTACGGCCGCATTAATCCCAGACCCAATGCCCTGTGCCCGAATTGCCTGAGCCTGGAGCGCCATCGTTTAATCTGGATTTATCTGAATAAAAAGACCAACTTCTTCTCCCATCCGTTGGATGTCTTGCACATCGCCCCGGAACCTTGCTTCCTGAAGCCTTTCGAAAAGCAACACGGCACTCACTACATGACAGCCGATATTGAATCTCCGCTGGCAAAAGTGAAAATGGATATTCACCAAATCCCTTTTCCAGAAAATACATTTGATGTAGTCCTCTGCAATCACGTTTTAGAACATGTCAACGATGACATCGCAGCGATGCGTGAAATCAATCGGGTGTTGAGACCAGGGGGCTGGGCCATCCTTCAAGTTCCCTTCTTTGCACCGGTACCCGAAGTTACTTTTGAAGATGCCACCATCACCAATCCCCGCGAACGCGAAAAGATTTTTGGACAGGATGATCATGTCCGCAAGTATGGCCATGACTACCCGGATCGCATCAATCAGAGCGGATTAATTGCGGAGACCCTTGCTTTTGCCAAGGAACTACCTGTTGCCCTTGCTGAACGATATGGACTTCAGCAAAACGAGATACTTTACATCGGCAGGAAAAACCGATGAAAATGAAAATGCCGGTAAACCGGCATTTTCATCTTATGACTTATACTGGAGTTAGCCCCCAATCTTTTCCAATACATCCATTACTTCTTTCACGTGCTTCCGGCTGGTTTCAAGCTGTGCCTTTTCTTCGCTGTTCAAATCCAGTTCAATAATTTTCTCAACACCGTTTTTCCCAAGCACTACCGGAACACCCAGATAGCAATCTTTGATTCCATACTCTCCGTCTAGTCGGATGCACACCGGCAAAATCCGCTTTTGATCACGAACAATCGATTCAACCATTTGGGCAGCTGCCGACCCGGGCGCATACCAGGCCGATGTACCCATTAGTTTCACCAACTCCCCACCGCCTACCTTGGTTCGTTCAATAATTGCAGCGAGTTTATCTTTTGCAATGAGTTCAGTAACAGGAATACCCGATACGGTGGTGTACCGGGGCAGTGGCACCATGGTATCGCCATGGCCACCCAGCAACATCGCCTGAATATCCTTTGGAGAAACATTTAATGCTTCCGCCAGAAAAGCCCGATACCGTGCTGTATCCAGAATGCCGGCCATCCCCATCACTTTGGTACGTGGCAATTTCGAGGTGATGTGTGCCTGATAGGTCATGACATCCAGAGGATTGGACACCACAATGATGATGGCATTGGGAGAATGCTTCACCACATTCTCCGTTACTGATTTCACAATACCGGCATTCGTGGTGATCAAATCATCGCGGGTCATACCCGGTTTGCGGGGTAAGCCGGAAGTAATTACCACCACTTCCGATCCGGCCGTCTTGGTATAATCGTTAGTCGATCCGATTGTTCTTGTATCATACAAATCGATTGGCGCTTTCTGCCAGATATCGAGTGCTTTTCCTTCCGCAAATCCTTCGCGGATATCCACTAGAACAACCTCATTGGCAATTTCCTTATAGGCTAATACATCGGCACAGGTGGCACCTACATTTCCGGCACCTACAACAGTTATCTTCATAATTAAAATATTAGGTCTTTAAAATCGGCCCGCAATTTATTAATCCATGCTTCAAAAGAAAAGGTATTACTACAATTGTGGTGAGACGGAAAAAGCGACCGTTTGGGTGGTCGATTCCGTTAGTTTAAATCGGTTATCCAGTCGCAAGCCCACTACCCACACAATCTCCCCGGCTGACTCGAGTACAGTCACTGCATCCTTTTCGCCCCCTGAGATCTTCTTGTCGATCAGGAAATCGCTGATTTTCTTTCTGTTATTCATTCCCAGCGGCACGAAGGAATCTCCCGATCGCCATTTTCGCCAACAGAGGGGGAACTGCAATCGGGAAGAATCGACCCAAACCTGATTTGGGTTGGTATGATCCTCCGGTTGACCCTCCCAAATAATTGTCATCGCCCAGGGACCGAGGGAGGTTACCTGATCCATTGAAAAAATGGTTGTTTCACACCACTCTTTTTCAAGCTGAGTAAGGATCAGAAACTCCCGATCGATGGTCACTTTATGCGAGCCCGACATTACGTACTTTCCTACGGGTCCTTGCACTCCGGCCATGATGTCCTGGCATTGTGAATTATTAAATCCATACGGTCGAAGCAGTTGATCAAGCCGTGCTGCACTGTGAGACGGTAATAGTGCTGCTTTCCGAATTTTTATGAACCGCCCCTCGGCTAGCACGTTGGCATGCGACCAGGTTTCAAATTCTTCCTTTAAAATCCGTACTTCCTCCCTCATTCGTTGTGATGATAAACGGAATGTATCCTCCAACGAAGGATTGATCATCTTAAGACGTGGAATGATTTGATGGCGAATGAAATTCCGCTGATAGGCATCCGTCATATTACTAAGGTCTTCCCGCCAGGCAATTTGATGGATGGCCGCATAGTTTTCAATGTCGGCACGGGTGGCGAACAACAAAGGACGGATGCGAGGTCCGCTTCTGGGAACAATCCCTGCCAACCCTTCCAGCCCTATTCCCCGACTCAGATTTAGGATGGCTGTTTCCAGTGAATCGTTAAGATGATGGGCCGTTGCAACAAATTTGAATTGATCTTTTTGCAGATCCTGAAACCAATCGTACCGCAACTCACGGGCGGCCATTTGAATGGAAATTTTCCTTTCTGTGGCATAGTTGTTGGTATTAAATCGCTTATTGAAAAACGGAAGTTGATACGTTTGACACCATTGCTCAACAAATTTCTCGTCTTCATCAGATTCGTGGTCACGCAGTTGAAAGTTGGCGTGGGCCACCGCAACTTTACGATCACATTGTATAAATAAATGCAACATCACCATCGAATCCAGACCACCACTCACGGCAAGCAAGATCGGATCCCCAGCGGAGACTCCGATCTGTTCAAGATGCGCGAGAAATTTCTGCTTCACGTTTCAAAGTTAACTTTTCTCTAATTTTGAGCCGGTTATGATACGATTTGTTGTTCTCCTCTTTCTTATTACTGCATCGGCCGATGCCTGGGCACAGAAAAAGGTTAAGCTAAAAGAGGCGGATAACTGGATCGGCACTGTGAAGGATGGCAAACGGTTTGACCGGGTATTGGGAAACGTGGTCTTTGTTCAGAATAAAACCACCATTTACTGTGATTCCGCCCACTTCTTCAAATCAGAGAACCGGATTGAAGCCTTTGGAAAAATTCACATAACGGAAGGTGACTCTGTAGACGTTACCTCCCGAAGTTTAACGTATGATGGGAACAAGCGGATTGCGTACCTGCGCAACAATGTTGTGTTCACCAAGTTGGGCATTGCCACCCTGTATACCGACTTTCTTGACTATGATCGGCCAGAGAATGAAGCGCGCTATTTCAATGGCGGTAAATTGGTTGATTCGACCAATGTATTAACCAGTAAGAAAGGGTATTACGACATCCGAACCAACATGGCTTCGTTTAAAACCGAGGTGTTGGGTGTTCATCCGGATTATACACTCACTTCCGATACCCTGCAATACAATTCAAAAACAAAAATCATTTACTTCCGCGATCATACCGTGGTTAAAGACAAGGAAGGTGGCGAGGCGATTTATAAAAGCGGATTTTACAATACCAACCAGAAATTTTCAGCACTCAACCTGGGTCAGATCGAGACCGTGGAGTATCGAATCAAGGGCAATGAATACCAGATTGATGATGCCCGAAAACTTTATCGTGCCAAAGGAAAGGTGGTGATGACTTCGAAGGAAGAAAACATGCTGATTTTTGGAGACGATAGCTTTTATGATAAGCAACTTGGCATCAGCAAAGTTTTTGGCAATTCATACGTAGCAAAAATCGGGGATGATCTCGATACGTTGTTCATTTCTGCTGATACGTTGGTTTCGATTGAAAACAAAGACCCAAAAAAGAAACGACTCCTTGCCTATCACAACGTAAAGATCTTCAAGTCCGATTTACAGGGAGTGGCGGATTCACTCGCCTATATCGCCTCCGATTCCACCATTCATTTCTATACCAACCCGGTATTATGGAGCGATGAAAATCAAATAACAGCCGACTCCATCCGGATCTTATTAAAGAATAAGAATATTGATAAGATGTACATGGTGGGAAATTCGTTCGTGGTCTCGCAGGATAGTTTAAAGAATTTCAATCAGATTAAAGGAAGACGCATGACAGCCATCTTTGATGGGAGTTTCATGAGTCATGTCATCGTTCAAGGCAATGGAGAAAGTCTTTACTATGCCCTACAGGAAGAAGAAGTGGAGGCCGAAAACAAGACCTACAAAATCAGTTACGTAACCGGAATGAATAAATTGATTTGCAGTAACATGCGCATTAACTTCATCGATGGCAAGGTGAACAATGTCACCGCCTACGTAAAGCCTGATGCCTCCTTCATTCCACCGCATGAAATCAAGGACGCTGATAAAAAGTTAAAGGGGTTTGATTGGAAAGAAAAAATCCGGCCCGACCGGGAGGCTGTTGTTAAGCGTCCTGTAACGACCGACCCCGTTAAGAAATTGTGAATTCCAATAAATTTTTAATGAATTCCATAGGTTAAAAACTCATTTTGTGATAACTTTTCATTTGAATAAGTGTGTCCATCATGAAATACTGGGTTTTTACAATTGCTTTGCTTTTGTACAGCCTTTCCGGGTTGACCCAAAATTTCGATTTGCTTGACCGGCAAGAGTCTTTCCAGACCACCATTGGGGAGACATTAAGAATCCCACTCAAAATCAAAAATGGTTCAGAAAAAGCCCAATTTTACGTTGTTCGTAAGGTCCAATCAGAATTAAGCACCACCCAAAAGGGGTACTTTTGCCTGGATAAAAACTGCCTTGAAACTGGAATTACGGAGTTCTCCAAGCGGTTGGAGCCCGGGGAAACTATTCAACAGCTGGCCTTTGTGGTTGAAAGTGGCATGGTTACCGGGTTGAGTACCGTTAAATTTCAAGTCTTTCCGCGAAGCCATCCCCAGGATGTAGTTGAATATTCCGTTATCATCAATGTTCTGGAAAAAACCGAGAAACCGGTCTTGTACCAATCCAAAGATATCACCATTCAAGATGTATTTCCGAACCCGGTTCAGGACCATGCCTTTGTCGATTACCGCATCCACAACGAGAATATCACGGCTAAATTAATGATTCACAACATTTTGGGCCGGCCATTGAATGAAGTGGAACTGCCTACATCCGAAACCCGGGTGAAACTGCAAACCGAAGAATTTACATCAGGAATCTATTTCTATACACTTTACGTGGATAATAACGGAGTCTTAACCAGAAAACTGATTATCAGAAAATAAGCCTGAATTGCTGCCGTTATGCCTGGGATCTAAATTGGTATTTAGAACCTCGGTTGTATATTTGCAGGCTTAAAAAGAAGATAACTGTTGAATTTTAAGGGATTTAGGGCTGTCAAGGTAAATCGGATCATTACCCAGTTTTTTGCTGCGGTTTTAATGCTCTTTCTGATCTCATCCTGCAGCAAATTCAGAAGGATTGAAAAGAGCGAAGACTGGCGCGTGAAGTACGAAGCCGGTCTCGGTTATTTTGCCAAAAAGGATTATTACCGGTCTTCCATCCTTTTTGAGCAGATTCTTCCTATTGTACGCGGTTTACCAGAAGGTGAAAAAGTGGAATTCGATTTAGCCTACTGTCAGTATCATCAGAAAATGTACCTGCTGGCGTCTGATCAATTCAAAACGTTTTACGAGACCTATGGCCGGAGTTCTCATGCTGAGGAAGCCAATTTTATGTATGCTTACTCGTTGTATGCCTCTTCGCCCGATCATAACAAGGACCAATCGAGTAGTATTGAAGCGATGAATGCCATGCAGAATTTCTTAAATCGTTATCCGGGCAGCCAGTTTATGAATCAGGCGGTTGATGTAATAACCGTGTGTCAACAAAAACTGGAACGCAAGGGATTTGAGAATGCCCGTCAATATTTAAAATTGAAATACTATGCGGCTGCGGTGGTGGCCTTCGATAATTTCAAGCAGAATTTTCCCGACTCCAAGTACCTGGAAGAAGCCGGGTACCTGAAAGTACTTGCTGAGTATGAGTTAGCCAGTCAAAGCATTCCTACCAAGCAACTGGAACGGTACAATGCCACCCTGGATTACTACAAGGAATTTGTGGATAATTATCCCAACAGTACATACATCAAAGATGTAGAGCGCTATTATTCTGAAAGTCTTTCAAAAGTGAACAAGTTAAAACCTACTAAAAGTTAAAATTATGGCAATTCAACCTTCCATTGTGACACGCGACATTGACAAAATCGCAGCTCCAAGCGGAAACCTCTACGAATCTGTAGTGATTATCTCCAAGCGGGCCCGTCAGATTTCGGTGAACATCAAAGAGGAATTGAACAACAAACTGGCGGAGTTTGCCACTACGGTGGATAATCTGGAAGAGGTTTTTGAAAATCGCGAGCAGATTGAAATTTCTAAGTATTACGAACGGATGCCGAAACCTACTACCACGGCCATCGAAGAATTTCTGGAAGGGAAGCTGAACTACCGGATGCGTTCAGAAGCGGATGGGGAAGTAAAAGCAGAATAAATACCATGGTATCCGGAAAGAGGATCTTGTTGGGGGTAAGCGGAAGTATCGCTGCCTACAAATCAGCGATTCTTGTCCGGTTATTAGTGAAACAAGGAGCCGAAGTGAAAGTCGTTATGACCACTTCGGCTCATGATTTTATTACCCCCCTAACGCTTTCCACGCTTTCAAAAAATCCTGTTCTTACCCAATTCACAAAAGACGCAACTGGCCAATGGAATAACCATGTTGACCTGGGCCTTTGGGCTGATGCGATGGTCATCGCACCAGCCAGCGCCAACACCCTGGCAAAAATGGCCCACGGCATTTGTGATAACCTGTTACTAGCGGTTTATTTGTCAGCCCGTTGCCCTGTATTTTTTGCTCCGGCTATGGATTTGGACATGCTTCAGCATCCGTCTACCGTTGAAAATATTATCAAGCTACAAAGCTGGGGAAACGTGCAAATTAAACCCAACCACGGTGAGCTAGCCAGTGGCCTCGTGGGTACGGGGCGCATGGCCGAGCCGGAAGAGATTGTTGTTCAACTGAATCAATTCTTTGCTAGCGGCCCTCTGCATGGGAAGAAGGCTTTGGTAACCGCAGGCCCTACGCATGAGGCAATCGATCCTGTGCGCTTTATTGGGAATCATTCGACTGGCAAAATGGGGTATGCCATTGCACAGGAATTAGCCAATCAGGGCGCGGAAGTGACGTTGGTATCCGGCCCCACCCAAATTTCATCAGAACTTCCCGGGGTAGAAAGAGTAAACGTTACCTCGGCAGAAGAAATGTATGAAGCATGTGCCAAGCGATTTGAAGCCATGGATATCACTGTGCTTTCAGCGGCCGTTGCCGATTACAAACCGAATCAAAAAGCCGATCAGAAAATTAAGAAAAGTGACGCTACCCTGGTTTTGGAATTGGTGAAAACACATGATATCGCGGCCGAACTCGGTAAACGGAAAAGAAAAGGACAACTTGTTGTGGGGTTTGCGCTAGAAACAGAAAATGAGCAGGTTCACGCTGAGAAAAAGCTCACCTCCAAGAATTTCGATCTGATTGTTCTCAATTCCCTCAACGATGCGGGCGCTGGATTTGGTCACGATACCAATAAAATTACGTTGCTGGATGCGAATAAGCAAGTCAGACAATTTAGTTTAAAGTCAAAGAAAGAAGTTGCCAAAGACATCGTTAAAGCAATAATTGAAAAAATTCATGCTTAGGATTTCTGTTGTGGTTCTGCTTTTCTTTAGCAGCCTTCCTAGCCGCGGTCAGGAGCTTAATTTCAAAGTGAGCATTAATGCCGAGCAAATTCAGACTACCGATCAGGCCATCTTCAAAGACATGGAGCGGGCATTCGCGAACTTTCTAAACACACGAAAGTGGACACAGGATGCATACAAACCACATGAAAAGATCAACTGCACCCTCTTTCTGAACATCAGCAAGATGCCCTCCATCGGTAATTTTGAAGCCAATGCTCAGATTACAGCCGCCCGTCCAGTCTACAACAGCAACTACGAGACCGTGCTCTTCAATTTTGCCGACCGCGAATGGGAGTTCAGCTACATCGAATCGTTGCCGCTCGAATTCAATGACAACAGCTACATCACCAACCTGACTTCCATGTTGGCCTTCTATGCGTATTTGGTGCTGGCCATGGATTATGATTCCTTTAGCGAGTTGGGCGGAAATCCCTATGTTCAAAAAGCCCTGATGGTGGTGAATAATGCCCAATCATCCAATCAGGCGGGCTGGACTGCACTGGGGAATGCCCGAAATCGATATGCGTTAATTGAAAACCTGAACAACCCACAATTTGTTGAAGTACGAAAAAGCACCTACCGGTATCACCGGTTGGCGCTGGACACCTTTGATAAAACTCCCGATCAGAGTCGGGAAATTGTTCTTTCCATTTTAAAAGAATACAAAAAGGCCTGGACAATCTATCCGAACGCCATCCTGGTCATTTCCTTTTTTGATGCAAAATCATCCGAACTCGTGAATATCTTTTCGGAGGGTAGTCTGCAGGTAAGGCGCGAAGCGTACGATATCCTTACCTCCATTGACCCCAAACGCAACATTTATCAAAAAATCATTTCCAACTAGCTTCGTTTCTCCCGGCTTAGTTTTTTAATTTTCAGGAACCTTTACAACACCGGATGCTCACCCATCTCACCATAAAGAATTATGCGTTGATCAAACATCTTGAGTTGGAGCCCTCTGCCAACCTGAATGTAATCACCGGTGAAACCGGGGCGGGTAAATCCATCATGCTGGGAGCTATTGGCCTGCTTTTAGGAAACCGTGCAGATACGAAGGCCTTGTGGAATGAAAACGAAAAATGCATTACAGAAGGTACATTTGAGATTCGTCAGTATTCGCTCCAAGAACTTTTTGAAGCCGAAGGTCTGGATTACGAAGAGCAAACCGTTATCCGTAGAGAGATCAGCCCAACCGGTAAGAGCCGGGCCTTCATCAACGACACACCGGTTACACTGGACGTGATGCGGAAGATTGGTTTTCATCTGATGGATATCCATTCGCAACACGAAACATTGGAGTTGGGGAGTAAGTCGTTTCAACTCAGCTTAATTGATTCGTATGCAGGGAATAAAGGGCTGCTTGACCGGTATTCGCACTGTTGGAAAAAATATGTGGATGCTGATCAGGCGCTGGCGCAACTGAAAGCGGAGTCAAGTACCTTGAAAAAGGAATCGGAGTTTATCTCATTTCAACTTGCCGAGTTGGTACAAGCCAATCTCCAAGAAGGAGAACTGGAAAAATTAGAATCGGATCTGAAAATCCTGGAGCATGCAGAGGAAATCAAAACCCAATTCAATTCCATTGTACAGCAGATGAGTCAATCCGAGTTTGCAGTTACTACCTCCCTGGCGACCATCCGAACCCAACTTCAATCAATAGCTTCCTACTCTCCGGCTTACGAACATCTCTTGCAGCGTCTGGAAAGTACACGGATCGAATTGAATGACATCCTGAATGAAATTGAACAAGCGGAGGAAAAAATTGAATATGATCCACAACGGGCGGAAGCCCTTAAAGACCGGGTGGGAGTAATCTATCAACTTCAACACAAGCACCGTCTTTCCACTGTTGCTCAATTAATTGAACTTCAGGAGGACTTACAGCAGAAAGCAGACAAGGTGAATAACCTGGATGAATTATTAACGAAAGCCCAAAAAGAATTTGACGATGCAAAAAATGAATTGCATCAGGCAGCACAGACGCTGAGTAAATCTAGAACCAAAGCTTTTGCTCCTCTTTCCAAGCAATTAGTTCAGTTATTGAAAGAATTGGGGATTCCGGATGCAGCCCTGGCAATAGAAAATTCAACAATCGCTCCCTGCCCCCGCGGCATTGATTCAGTCGAGCTTTTATTCAGTGCCAACAAGGGGGTTGCCCCCAAACCTCTTGCTCAAGTGGCTTCGGGTGGGGAGTTTGCCCGGGTGATGTTCAGCATCAAGTATGTGATGGCTGAAAAAACATCGTTGCCTACGTTGATTCTGGACGAAATTGATAGTGGTGTTTCGGGCGAAATTGCCATCCGCTTGGGTGATCGGATGAAGGAAATGGCCAAACGCCATCAACTTATCACCATTAGTCATTTGCCACAGATAGCCGCCAAAGCAGACACTCATTTTTTTGTGTTTAAAGACAATTCGCGTTCAAGAACCGTTACCGACATCAAAAAACTCACTGAACAGGAGCGGATAACTGAGATTGCGAAAATGATTGGGGGCGCCCAACCAACCGCATTAACCCTTGAAAATGCCCGGGAATTGATGAATCCATAAGCTAAACCAGCGATCCTTGTTGAAAATATTGAGATAAATTTCTATTTTGGTCATGACTGTTTTTTACAAATAACCGTTTTAAACAGCCGTAATCAGTTTATACATTAACTATCTCGCTTTTTTATGAACATTTTCGTAGCCCGATTGAATTTCAAAACCCGCTCGGAAGAACTTCAAGCAGCCTTTGCCAAATTTGGACAAGTAACTTCAGCCAAGATTGTTAAAGATCGCGATACCGGCCGCTCCAAAGGATTTGGTTTTGTTGAAATGCCCAATGATGAAGAGGCAAAACAAGCTATTGCCGCACTTAATGAAACTGAATTAGATGGACGAACCATTGTTGTAAAACCGGCCAATCCAAAGGCTCCGGCTGAAGGAGGGAATTAATATTCATTCCTTTAAAGCATATCATGATAGCGAGACCACTTGTCTCGCTATTTTTATTTTCAACACTTCCCTTCTTGCTATCCCCTTTTTGAATCTTTACTTTGTCGACACGTATACTTAACGATGGAAGAACATCCAGGGCCCGATTCAACGACCATCAAACAGGTCGGCTTTATTGCCGGACCGTTACTATTTACGCTCCTCTTGATTTCGATTGATCCTGGATTTGTTTCACCGGGAGCTTATAAGGTGATTGCTGTTGCTGCCTGGATGATCACTTGGTGGATTACGGAAGCCGTACCTGTTCCAATTACCGCATTGCTACCACTAATTACATTTCCGTTTTTGGGGGTAATGAAGATGAGTGAGGCCGCTGCGCCCTATGCAAACCCAATCATTTTTCTTTTCATGGGTGGATTTATGATAGCGTTGGGTCTGGAGAAGCATCGCCTGCATGAACGCATCGCGCTGAACCTGATTCGCATTACAGGCACTTCGGGCAACGGAATTATTCTCGGATTTCTTATTGCCACCGGATTCATCAGCATGTGGATCAGCAATACCGCTACCGCCATGATGATGCTGCCCATTGCGGTTTCGGTGATCAATCTTCTTAGCACTGAGCGCAGAAATAATCCGGAAGAAACCACCCCCGGGGAACGAAATTTTGGCATCGGGTTGATGCTGGCCATTGCGTATGCAGCCAACATCGGAGGTATTGCAACGATTATCGGTACCCCTCCCAATGTAGTGTTTGTTGGTCTGCTGGATCAGTTTTACCATCAAAAGATCGATTTCAGTAAATGGATCATGGTTGGGATGCCCCTTAGTATTTTAATATTAGCGTGTGCTTATTGGATCATTACTGCGCTTTTATTTCCCAACCGATTAACTAAAATTCACGGAGCGGATGCCCTGGTGAAAAACAAACTAACAGAACTCGGAGCTATTCGCAAAGAAGAAAAGCTGGTACTAACCATCTTCTGCATTACCTCCAGCTTATGGATCTTTCAACAACCCCTAAACCTGCTATTTGGACACGATATTTTAAATGACACGAACATTGCCATGGGCGGTGGTTCGTTAATGTTTGTTGTGCCCAGCAGCCTTCAGAAGTTCAAATTCCTGTTACATTGGCGTGACACAGAAAAACTGTCGTGGGGCATACTCATCTTATTTGGTGGTGGGCTTTGTTTGGCGCAGGGATTATCCAATGCAGGAATCATTCAAGCCGTAGGTGCCCGCATAGCAGAACAGAGTACCTCGGTGAATTGGCTTTTACTTGGATTAATCACGGCATCGATTTTCATTACTGAATTAATGAGCAATGTGGCCTTGGTTCAGATTTTTATTCCGGTAGTATTTGGTATTGCTGTTAACCTTGGCTTAGACCCGATTGCCCTGGCCATGCCCGTTACCTTTGGGGCCAGCATGGCATTTATGTTCCCTGTGGCCACTCCACCCAATGCAATTGTGTTTTCCAGTGGCCATATGAAAGTAAAAGATATGATGCGGGCAGGCATTGTCATGAACCTCGTATCAGTAACGATGATATACCTCGCAGCCAAAACACTTATCGATTGGGTTTTCTAGAAAAAAGAAAAAGTCTCCGTCAAAGACGCGAGACTTTCAAAACCATTCAGACCGGGATTTACTTTCCCTCTTTAATTTTTCTTTCTTCAACCATGTAGGCCAACCCCAAACCAAAGCCTCCAAAGATCAAAATCATGGAGAAATAGGCGACTTCTTCCATATCGAAAGCCGAATCGAGCCAATAGCCCATGAGCAATCCTAACCCTGCGCCCACCAACAATAAAGAGGCACGCAAGGCCCCGGAGGTAGGACGGTCTTTCTTAAATAAATCAGGGCTTAGTCCCTTATCAATGATGGCCATCCGTTCGATGTTGTCGTACTTACGAACGTACACGATCATGACAAAGGCCCCCAGGGTTATAATAATCGGTAACATGATTCCAAGTACCGGGATGATTACTGCTTCTTCCATAATTGTAAATGTTAATTTGCCCCTATGACGCAGGCCCGGATGGGCTGGTTACAGGTTGCTGTAAAAAAACATTTCAGTCCCGTTTGGAGCTGGTATTTGGAAGTAACCCGCTTTCTATATTATCTGTAACTTCGGGACCAAAACAGGCGTCCAAGCTCCGTGATCACCACACAGCAAGAATATTCGATTATTGATAAAATATTGGCCGGTGACCAGCAATCGTATGCCGTGTTGGTGGACCAATACAAGACGTATGCCTTTACCATTGCCTTTAAGATATTGGATAGCCGGAGTGAAGCAGAAGAAGCGGCACAAGACGCCTTTATTAAGGCATTTCATTACCTCAAAAGCTTTAACCGGCAAGCAAAATTCAGTACCTGGTTGTACCGGATCGTTTTCAATACAGCCATCAGCTATAAAAGAAAGCACAAGCATGCCTTTCAAAGTATTGAGACGACTGTGATAGCCTATTCAGATCAATCGGATAAGCAACTGGAGCGGGACGATAAACAGTTGTTTGTTGGCAAAGCGATGGATGCTCTTTCCGAAGCCGATCGCCTGGCTATTCAACTCTTTTACATCCAGGAATTTTCGCTTGAAGAAGTAGCTGACCTGTTGGGACAAAATGTAAATACTGTTAAAGTACGAATCCATCGGGCCCGTCAACGACTCGCTGATGAATTGACACGAATTTTAAAACAAGAAGCATTAACTTTATAGCATCATGAAAAAGTTATCGCAGGAAAAAGATGATTTGCTGATCCGCTACCTGGATGGAGATCTAAGTGCTGGTGAAAAAGAGGTTGTTGAAAGAGACCTCCTGTCGGCAGAGCCAGGTCGGCAGCGACTGGAATATCTCCAATCTATTCACACCTACTTGAAAAAAAGGGCCCGGTTGGAGATGCCTTCGAAAAACTTTACCGAAAAGGTATTGGATGGTTTAACGACTGTACAATTTCGGTCTTCCTTATCCTACAAAAGAGGGCTGTTGCTTTTATTGGGCACCCTGTTAGCTTCGGGCATTGCCCTGGCTCTGCTTTCCGCTGGGGTATTTGATGCTCCAACTACTCCCCTCCTGGTAGATGCTCCAATTGACAGTGAATTATTCAAGGTACCAACCATAAGCATTCCCTTCAATGGAAAATTGATTGTGAACGGAATTATCTTTTTAAATCTCGGATTGGCTTTTGTTCTATTCGACAGAACGGTTTTGCGTCCCTGGTTTCAGAAACGAACTTCCATGGGGTATTAATTGAAAAATCATTGACAACAAAAAAGGGTGTCTTTTGTGACACCCTTTTTTTATGTATATCTGATTCCTTAAGAAGCCCAGGTCTTTCCATTTCCCGCTTCCGACAAAGGAATACATCCTTTATAGGAGCCTGGAACAGCGACATACTGAAGTACCTGTGTCGCTCCGGGTTCGGAAGTAAAGAAGCCCAACAGCGTCAGCTCCTTCGCCACCAGGAAGAAAGGCCGTGGTGCGGACCGGTCTTCATTCATCGCTTTGATGGCTGCTTCATTTTGCGACTTCGCAAATTCCAATTGTTTTTCCGGCTCCAGGTAGATAAAACTATCTCCATAGGCAGTTTTTGCCGCTGCATCAAATTCGGCAAGACCCGTTAAGAAACGATCCTGATCTTCCTTTTTGTAGCAATCCTTTAAAATCAGGTCAATAAATCCAGGAACCCCGGCATCCTTCGCGCCAGGAGTATCCGTTTTGGGAATAATGATTTCAGCCAGTTCGCTCACCAACCGTGCCTGATCTTCGGTGAAGAACTGAGGTGTATAAGACAGTTCGGGTGTCGCTTTGCATCCCTGGAGGATGGCAGCCATCGCGGGTGCTGAGATTGCTGCACCCATCAGCCAGGCGGCTTTGCGCAAGGCTTCTCTTCTATCAATGAGTTGATTCATATCATTCAAGATTTAAGATATTACAAGTTACCCTTTTTTAGTTCACTTACTGCATAATCGGCTGCCCGTGCTGTAAACGCCATATAGCCGAGCGATGGATTCTGACAGCCCGCAGAAGTCATGAACGAACCATCGGTGACAAACACGTTTTTGCAGGCATGTACCTGATTCCACTTATTCAGGACGGAAGTCTTCGGGTCTTTCCCCATCCGGGCGGTGCCCATTTCGTGGATACCCAGACCGATTCCGACTTCGCGGTCGAACTTACGGATATTTTTGAACCCAGCCGATTCTAACATTTCTGCTGCGTCATCAGCCATATCTTTGCGCATCAACTTTTCATTTTCGCGCAGGATGGCATCAAAAGTTAACGTGGGCAAACCGTGCTTGTCCTTCTTCTCCTTATTAATAACGACTTTGTTATCATGGTACGGTAAAATTTCTCCAAACCCGCCCAGGTTTATACTCCAGCCTCCGGGGGTAGTCAGCGACTCTTTCAAGTCCGCGCCAATCAGATTCTCTTCGGCACTGCGCGACCAACCAGCCCGGCTGGCACCACCCTGGTATCCAAATCCACGGATGTAATCACGCTTGTCTTTGCCAATATTCCGGTAGCGGGGAATGTACACACCATTAGCGCGTCTGCCAAAGTAATATTGATCCTCATATCCCTCTACCTGTGCAAATGCTCCTACACTGAGGTGGTGGTCCATGATGTTGCAGCCTAATTCGCCACTGTCGTTTCCAAATCCATTCGGGAATCTATTGGAAATGGAATTCATCATGATAAACGTTGAACCAAACGTGGAAGCACAGAGGAAAATAACTTTTGCATAAAACTCAAGTTGTTCCCCGGTTTCACCATCCAATACCTTCACTCCGGTAGCGCGGCCTTTCTGTTCATCATAAATTAATTCATACACCACCGAGTTGGGGCGCAAGGTCATGTTCCCGGTTTTATCGGCTGCGGGCAACGTGCAGGAGTTGCTGCTAAAATAGCCGCCATAAGGACATCCACGGCTGCACAAGTTTCTATATTGACAAGTCCCGCGCCAAGGCGTATGCGCCAACGGTGCAGTAGCATGTGCAACACGACCGATGGTTAACAGACGGCCAAACTTCTCCTGCATCGATTTTTTCAAATCCAATTCAACGCAGTTCAACTCCATAGGTGGGAGAAATTTGCCATCCGGGAGGTTGGGCAGATTTTCTACCTGACCACTTACCCCGATATAGGATTCCACATAATCATACCATGGTGCGATATCATTGTACCGAACAGGCCAATCGATGGCAATTCCATCTTTGGCATTGGCTTCAAAATCCAACTGACTGAACCGATAGCTCTGCCGACCCCACATGATGGAGCGACCACCTACATGGTAGCCACGCATCCAGTCAAACCGGTTGACTTCTGTATAAGGATGATCCAGGTCGTTTACAAACCAATGCTTGGTAGATTGGCGAATGGTATATCCGGTCCGATTTTGAACACTCTGTTGTCTCAGGTCCTCTTGCGTGGGGCGATCACCATTGGGTAACTGCCAGGGGTCTTTGGTGGCGGTTGGGTAATCAGGATGTTTTACATCGCGACCCCGCTCCAGTACCAGGGTTTTCAATCCCTTTTCGGACAGTTCCTTGGCAGCCCATCCTCCGCTGATCCCCGTTCCTACTACAATGGCATCGTAGGTAAGTTGCTTCTCTGCGTCAATGTTTAAATTCATAGTTTACAGTGAGTTTAAAACGAACCTAAAAGGTAAAAATATTTATCGCAAACTCGGATAACCGCTCATCATAAATTGAGAGTTTAGCGCTCTAAAATTCCCATTCCAAAAAGCGCAAAATCATATTTAACCGGGTCTTGTGGATCCAGTTTACGCAGGTTAGCGGTTAATTCAGTTGCTGTTTGCCAGTTCATTCCCTTACGTGTTATCAGATTTAATTTTCGGGCCACACGCTCCACATGCACATCGCATGGACAAACCAATTGTGCAGCCGGGATTTTCTTCCACAAGCCAAAATCCACACCTTTGCCATCTTGTCTAACCATCCAACGTAAAAACATGTTTAACCTTTTACATGCCGACTTTTTAGTCGGGGAAGAAACATGCTTAATGGTGCGTTTAGGGTAATCGGGTAAACTAAAAAAGGTTTTGTGGAAATTGATAAGGCCCCCTTCAATAGGGAAATCCTTATTGGAAGTAAGCTGATTAGGATTCCATAAAAAGGCATCCTCCAAAGAATGGTTACGGCTGTAGTAATGTGATAGCGATTCTATAAAGTAGAGGGCATCGGTTGCATTGAATGTACGGTGTTTGAAATGCTTGAACACTTTTAAATCCGAAAGCCGATGATGAAGAATGAAATCATGGGGCGAGTGATCCATCAACTTCACCAGCTCATTACACTTATTGATAATCGTTGTCCGCTGGCCCCAGGCCAGGGTGGCAGCAAAAAATCCTGCGATTTCAATGTCCTGCTTTTTAGAAAACTGATGGGGAATGGAAACGGGATCCAGTTCGATAAATGTTGGACAGTTGTAACGCTCCACCCGATTCTCGAGTAATTCCCTGAGCTCCAACCAGTCAATCCGCTTGCGTGCCATCAATTCAGAAATCGGATCTCCACTCTGCGGTTGGTGGCCCGGGATGCTTCATCCAACCCGGTAACCAGCGGAGTTTGCTTTCCAAATCCCAACGTCTTTATCCGCGATGGATCAATTCCCTGATTAATGAGGTAGTCGGCAACACTTCCTGCTCGGTTGAGGGATAATTCCAGATTATATCCTTCTGACCCAATGTCATCAGTATGGCCACTGACAACCACACTCCAACTCTTGTGATATTGCATAATCTTAACCACTTTTCTCAGCTCCACGTAGGAAAGTTCTAATAAGGTGTAATCATTATACTTAAATTGGATGTTCTTCAAGACATAGTCAACATCTGTTTTCAATTCCGGATAACCAGTCAGTGCCGGAACTTCAGCCGATTGCCCACCCACTTTTATCACCTTAACATCATCAATAAAAAAATAGGCAGCCCGCGCCAACATTGGTTCAAGTGCTTGTGAATTTTGAATGTATTGATTCCGGGTATTTTCCCGATTTGAAAAATTGCCTAATGTTAAATATTGCTCACCCCCCTTGGCTTCATGCACGTAGGAGAAGCGGGTCCAAAGTCCCGTTGCACGACTGTAAATGGTTCTGTTAATTCTTTCGTAGGTGGCCTTAACAGGTAATACCTCATCTCCGGGCATCTGGTAGGTGGAATCGGATAATAAAAAACCAATGCGGTCAATACTATATTTTGAATTGGACGAGAGCTTATAATAAAACTCCACCAGGTATTGACCTCCGGGTTCGAGGGGTGCAGTAAGTTGTGCTTGCAAGTACTCGCGGTAGTCTTTCTGACTGCCAAACATAAATGCATAGATCCCGGCATACCCGGACCCCGTGTAAGCTTTGGAATACCCGGCCCAATTCGTAGGCACACCGGCATCGCCAATACTACAGGCATGAAACATATCCGGGGTACCGCTCGAAGGCGATTTCCAGCCGGGCGCGATTTCACCCTGTGAAGTACTGGTAAAGGATCCCGGACATTTATGATACTGTTCAAAACCGGGATTAGGAACCAGATTTTGAGCGTACACAAACCTTATTGAGGCCAGTAGCAGGATAAATAATCCAGGCCTCATAACTCATTTGTAATACGTCACCTCCACGCGAAAGCGTGGATCAATCGCACCAAGACGGTCGTATGCTGATTTTGAGATTTTAATAACCACGTTGGTGTTGGCAGCGCCTTCCGGCAAGGAGCCAGCGACCCGGACAAACACTTCCCGGTTATTAAGTTCATTTCGAACCTTCAATATTGTACCCACCTTGGCAGTACGATGGAGCGCCAGGTACTTCCTGTTTCCGTCTGTACCTTCAATTAATTCAGCTAATCCACCTTCTTTCACTTCATCCGAGCCGGTTACCCTTTCGGAAATCCGAATGGAGGTCTCCTTTATTTCAGGTTGGGGTTTTACTTCTGATTTAACAATGTCAGTCTCTTTTACGTCCGGCTTGATCTCCGCAGTATTCATGGGCTGTGAGATAAAGAGTATCTGGCCCACTTTTACGTCATCGCTCGTTAACCCATTCCAATCGCGAAGCTGCTGAACCGTTACCGTATATTGGCGGGCAATTGAAAAGAGGGTCTCTTTGGCCGCCACGGTATGTGTTGCTTTTAATGTCTTGGTTTCCGGAAGTTTTGATTCCAGCGCTGTGGCCTTCTTCTTAATCGTTAATTTTTGCCCGGTAGAGAGATTATTGTCACTCAAATTATTCCAACTCTTTATTTCATCAACCGAAACATTGTACAGCTTGGAAATGGAGAACAGTGTCTCTTTGGCCGCAACGGTATGAATCACTTCGCCCGAAGAAATGATGGATGTTTTGGTCTTTGGCACATAGGGTACTTTCAATAATTGACCAACGGCCAGTCCGCCATCGGCTGTTGGATTATGCTCCAGGATGGCTGTGATGGCCACACCATAACGCTTCGAAATCGCGTAGAGAGTCTCCTTTTCCTCGATGCGGTGAATGATAAACTGTTTACCATTGATCGTCTCGAGCCGGAGTGAATCAGCAGGAATGGACGGATTTGTCCACGAAACCAGCGTTAAAAAAAATACTTTTATCATAGCTTAAACAATGCGAAAAGTTACCAATTCTGACTTGTTCTTTACAAAAAATATTCGATCAGCCACGAGGAAAAACGTATTTACACCAATCCCTTTCAAATTCATGCCAATTTCTTCCTGCCATTGCAGGCTGCCTTGAAGTGAAAAAACAGCAAGGGTATTCGCAAATTCAGCCGGATTCCCATGATAAAAGGAAATAAAAATCAAGTTCTGAGATTCCAGGTACTCAAGGCCCAATACCGGAGTGCAATTCATCTGCTCGGTTAAAAAACTTTTCACTTTATCAAAATCGGATTCCCCTGCCAGGTATTGAAACGGACGAATCAGCTCGATCGTATAGTTGTGCTTAAGATCAGGAGGCAATGGCAATGCAGTGCCGGTTGATACCGAAATCGGATACCACCGTGTTCGATCGGGATTCTCGGTGCTCTCAAAAATCTTTAATAAAGCAACTTCATCCCCAACGGAGATCAATGTAATCCACCATGACTCCGGGAGCTTTTCCGTCTGCCAGACTTGGCTGTTCGAACGGTAGTCCCAACATAAAAAGTGAACCTTTCGTCTTTGTTCATTTCTTACCTCCACCACCATCCACGGCTTTCCGGGAACCGGCATCAGATTCCAAATCAATTCTTCCGGATTCAGAGAAAGCGTAACGCGGGTATTTTCAACCAAGACTTTAGTATTTTTATAACAAAAATACAATAAACCATGCGGACGCTGCTTTTAACATGCTTGTTAGGCTTGATTACAGGACTTGGAATTGCCCAGGAGAAGAAGAAAGTGCTAGTCATGGAAATCAAAGCCGAAATTGACCCACGCATGTCCCGCTATGTTAAACTCGCTCTGGACTATGCAGCTGAGTCCAAATCAGAAATCATTATTGTGGACATGGATACCTTTGGTGGAGCGTTGAATGATGCGAAGGAAATAGTTGATCTGATTATGGATGTAAAGATTCCGGTGTGGGTTTTTGTCAATTCTGATGCCGCCTCGGCCGGAGCTTTAATTTCCATTGCCTGCGATAGCATTTACATGGCACCCGGAGCTACTATTGGCGCAGCCACGGTAGTAGATGGTAGTGGCGGTGCTGCGCCTGACAAGTATCAATCCTACATGCGTTCCATTATGCGCTCTACCGCGGAAGAAAATGGCCGTGATCCACGCATTGCTGAAGGGATGGTGGATGAAAATGTAGTAATCGATAGCGTGAAACAGGCTGGAAAAGTAATCACCTTCACTACATCAGAAGCCATAGACAACGGATATTGCGAAGGCAAAGTGGAGTCCATTGAGGAAATTTTGAAACTGAACAAGATTGAATCCTACACTCTTGAAACTTTTACACTGGGCACCACCGAGAAAATTATTGCCATCTTTCTGAACCCCTTCATCAGCGGTATCCTTATCCTGGTCATCATCGGTGGAATTTATTTTGAGTTGCAAACTCCGGGTGTCGGATTTCCTTTGATTGCGGCCATTACCGCATTGGTCTTGTACCTGGTACCCTATTACCTCAATGGACTAGCTGACTACTGGGAAATCATTGCCCTGTTTGTCGGAGTCATGCTCGTGCTGGCTGAAGTATTTGTAATCCCCGGATTTGGAATTGCAGGCATTAGTGGTATCGCCCTTACCGTGGTATCACTCGTATTAATTATGCTAAATAATGATTTCTTCAATTTCGAGTTCGTTCCTCTGGGAGATATCATTGTGGCAACTTTTACCACCGTTGGGGCTTTGGCCGGTGGATTGATACTTTTGTTTTTTGGTGGAGCGAAGCTTGCCGAAACCAAAGCTTTTAAACGGATAGCCCTGATGGACACCCAGGATTCTTCCAGCGGATACACCGTTAATTCATTCAGTCAAAGCCTGATCAATAAAAAGGGAAAAGCTCAAACTATTTTACGCCCGAGTGGCAAAGTATTAATCGATGGTCAAATTTATGATGCCTTTACCCGGGGCGATTTTATCGAAAAGGATAGTGCCATTGAAGTTATCGGAACGGAAGGTGTTACCCTTAAAGTAAAAAAGGTAGAATGAACATACTCGGAATCATTCCAGCGCGGTATGCTTCTTCGCGTTTCCCGGCCAAACCATTGGCTGATCTGGGCGGACAGTCGATGATCAAAAGAGTTTATCAGCAGGCAAAAAAGTGCGAAGAACTTAGTCAGGTAATTGTGGCCACCGATCACTCGATCATTTTTGATCATGTAAATGACTTTGGCGGTGCGGTTTGCATGACCTCCGATTTGCACCCCAGTGGAACAGATCGTTGTTATGAAGTGCTGTCCAAACAAGCCACGCGGTACGATTACGTGATCAACATTCAGGGGGACGAGCCCTTTATTGCTCCACAGCAAATTGAACTACTGGCTTCCATGCTGGATGGGAAAACAGAATTGGCAACCCTGATAAAACGGCTGGAGTCACAAGAGCAATTATTGAACCCCAATTTGGTGAAAGTCATTTTCAATAAGCATCATGAAGCCTTGTACTTCAGCCGGTCGCCCATACCCTATTGGCGTGGAAAAGAAACCGATTGGGTACACCAACATCATTATTACAAACACATCGGCCTCTATGCCTATCGGACCGATATCCTGGAAAAGATCACACAATTAAAGCCCTCAACATTAGAACGTGCAGAATCGTTAGAACAATTGCGATGGCTTGAAAACGGATATAAAATAAAAGTGGCCGAGACTTCCCTTGAAACTGTAGGCATAGACACTCCGGAAGATCTGGAACAGGCACGTCATTACCTGAGAATTAATCATGACTGATTTTCCGGACGTAGATCATTCACGCGAGGCAACGCTGACCTTTTTTCGTAGCTACACGCAACAACACCGGTTGGAACTTCAAAACAAAGCGGTTTGTGATCTGTCAACCGGTCGAGGTTACATTGCCAGCTTATTTGAACAGATAAATGCGAATGTAAAACTCTTTGATCTGTTTCCGGAACAAAACCGGTTTGCCAAATCCCCGGTACAACGAATCGACCTCCAGGAAAGATTTCCAATCGCTGATCAGTCCCTGGATTTCGTGATCTGTTGTGAAACGATCGAACATTTACCAAATCAATTATTTCTGTTTCTGGAAACGGCACGAATTCTTAAACCCGGTGGCCGGTTCATTCTGACGACTCCCAATAGCTCCTCCTTACGGAGTCGGTTTTCACAATTCCTGATGGAAAGCGAACACTATGGCGCCCCAGCCCCCAATGAATTAAATGCGTACACGAAATGGGATCATCACGCTGGCTACTTCAGTAAATTATTCATCAGTGGGGTGTTGCGAATTCGTACGATGGCAGCGCTTAACAATCTCCAGCTAAAAGCAGTACATCCAACCAAACGCAGTTCTACTTCTTTCTGGTTATTGCTTTTGTTCTATCCGGCCCTGTACCTCATCAATCGAAGAGCAATGCGAAGACAGGTGACCGCAGATCCTGCACATGCGGCTATCTACCAATCGATTTTCAGGTTAAACATTTCGCTGGATATTCTCCTGGGCAAGCACCTCATTCTGGAGTTTGAGAAGTATTAATGCGCTAGTACTTCAAAATATCTGTTAAGGTTTTCAACGCCTGTTCCAGTTGCGAAGGCTCAATTGATCCCATTTTTTCAAGCAATCTATCCTTCGAAACAGATCGAATATGAAATATCAACATCTCGGATTCTTTCTTTAACCCATTCAATTTTGAAGGAATCAAGATGGGATTTCCCTTATACTTTTTTATTTGAGAGGTAACTGGGACAACAATCACGACTGAGAGATGTTCATTTAACAGATTGCCGCTGAGAATAACGACAGGCCGAAAGCCCGATTGCTCGCTTCCCTTCACAGGATTTAAATCAGCATTCCAGATCTCACCCTGCTTCATTTACTCAATTGCTTGAGATACTCAGCCAATCCCTCTTCTGCAATCTCCATCACCTCTTTGTCTTGCGCGGCTCGTTTATAAGATTTGATGTATTCTGCCTTTTCAAGATGCTCGAGATACAATCGCAGAGCATTTTCAATTAGCTTATTCTTTGGAACAGATAGCGCTTCCGCTTTTTCAGCTAACAACTTTAGGAGGTTATCCGGGAGTGTACTGGTGAATGTTGCCATACCATTAATTATACAACACAAAAATACGAAACGTATTTATATATTATAAATATAAAATGGCTTATTCCATCTCTATTTCTAACATTTTATCCAAAATCGCCTGAGAAACCGGACCCGGTTTGCCCGATCCTATCACCTTATCATCGACCTGAACGATGGGTAATATCCGCTTGGTGGTACTGGTTAAAAAAACCTCATTGGCAGCATACACATCTTCCAATCGTACCTCGGCCTCCCGAACAACGAATGGCTTGCCGGAAAGCTTTAGAACATTCTTTCGGGTTATACCGTGCAGCACACGCGATACCGGAGTAAGCACCTCATTCTGGCCGTTTACTATAAATATATTACACCGTGGAAATTCCGAGACCTGATCACTCATGTGATAAAGAACATCGGCTGCCTGGTGCTCTTTTACCTTTTGCTGCAACCAGATACCCATGATGTAGTTGATTGTCTTCACGTGCGGTATATCCCGTACGTACTCGTGCGTAATTACTTTAATGCCCTTTTCCAGGACGGCCGGTCCTGGCAGGGTAAGTGGATGCTGTGAGACGATCAAATTGGGTTTGGCAATCTCATACCCATCTGGCGAATATCCCCCTGTAAGAATCATCTTGATACCGGCATCAGCCTGACCATTTCGATTGATCAGCTGTGTGATTACCTCTTTTAGTTCTGCTCGCGTAAGCGAAACCGGCAAGCGCATGGTATCAGCTGAATAGTAAAACCGATCCAGATACTCTTCAATGAATAATGGTTTGCCGTTTATTACTTTAAAAAAATCAAAAATACCGTAGCCGCGTTGGGTAGCCAGATCACTGATATGAACAAAAGTCTGCTCAATCGGTAAAAACTCATTATTAAAATAGGAATACATGTTATTTGATGGCCTCGTGTTTCTTTAGAATTTTTATTACTTCATCCCGGGGAATCGCTTTCACGATATGACCATCTTTTCCTTTGGTAGTCTCGGCCATAAAAAGAGAATTAATTATGGCCTCTTCGGTTGCTTCGATCACCGCCATGAAAAGTGGTGACATGGCATCGTTGCGAAGGGTGGTCGCAGGTTGAGTACGTTCCGAAGATTCATGTTTTATACGCAAGGAAGGTTCGGTAGAAAACGCAATTACATAGTCACCACTTCCATTCGAACCAATGCCTCCGGTTCTCGCCAATCCCATCATCGCACGTTGCGCCATGCGCTCCAGATTTCTGGCCTCTACCGGTGCATCGGTTGCCACCACGATCATGCACGAACCATCCGCCTTGTCCATCAGTTGTTCGCTTAGGTAATACTGTTTCAATTCCTCACCAACCGGCACCCCATCAATTTGCAGCACCCCACCAAAATTGGTCTGTACTAAAACCCCAACCGTATAACCACCCAATGGATCGGGTAATACACGGGAGGCTGTTCCAATGCCGCCCTTAAATCCAAAGCAAACTGTTCCGGTGCCAGCACCCACGTTCCCCTCGGTAACCGCGCCCGTTTGCGCACTGCGGATGGCTTCTAAAACATCTTCCTTCATTACATGTTGACCACGAATATCATTCAAATAGCCATCGTTGGTCTCGCCAACCACCGCATTCACTGACTGGACTGTTTCATTGCCTTTCTGTTGCAGGGTATAAGCTACCACGGCATCCAATGCTGTCGCTACTCCCAATGTATTGGTGAGCACGATTGGAGTCTCGATATTACCCAGCTCTTGTACCTGGGTGATTCCAGCCAACTTACCAAATCCATTGCCCACATAGAGGGCAGCCGGCACTTTCGCTTGAAAGATATTTCCATCATGTGGAAGTATCGCGGTTACACCCGTACGTACCTGACTGCCTTTCATCAACGTAACATGTCCAACCTTAACTCCTTTAACATCAGTTATGGTATTTAGCTTACCAGTAGGCAATACTCCGATTTTTACACCTGCTTCCCGGATGCGACTTTGGCAGAGCAAAGCGTTGGAAACGCCCGTCAGGAAAATCATAATGCACCAAAATCTCATTTTCATAAACTCGCTTTCTTTAAACGTTCTACCATTTCCAACACAGCTGGACAAACCAACGTATTTTTATAGGTAAGATCCATAATCTGCACCATTTTTTTACGATTGGTGTGGGGATACTCGCGACACGCTTTAGGTCGACTGCTGTACACCCGACAATAGTTGTCTGTATCCAGAAAAGGACACGGTGAAGATTTCAACACATAGTCTTTATCCTCATCTACCCGCAGGTATTGTTCAATGAAATCTCCCGGTTTCATGCGCAGGGCTTTCGCTACCCGCTCAATATCGGTTTGATAAAAAATTGGACTGGTGGTTTTGCAGCAGTTGGCACACGTTAAGCAATCAATTTCTTCAAAGACCTCCTCGTGCACAGCATGGAAAGCATTGTCCACTGCCCTTGCATCTATTTTCTTTATGGATTGTAAGAACTTCCTGTTCTCAACCGATTTATTCTTTGCCTTTTCAAGAAAACGATTTAAATCCATGAGCCAAAGGTAAAAGCATTCTGCAGATCCTTTACATTTTATTTAATCTGTGATTATGGAAAGAAACCGGTACATTCTCGCAGTCAGGTCAAAGTATGCCATTGAAGTTTTATTGGTAGACAGAATTGTTGATCTTTGATGCAAGACGTTTTAGGGTATGACAAATTTACATCTACAGATTCTGATTCAAATCCATAAAAACATTACCCCCACACCGGAAGAAGAACAGTTTTTTGTCTCCCTGTTGAATTCCCAAAAACTGAAGCAAGGTGAATTTATCGAGAAGTCAGGGGAAATTACCCATCACTTTATCCATGTGATCTCCGGCTGTTTGATGACGTATTACACAGACAAAGAAGGAAATGATCAGGTAATTCAATTTGCAACAGCCGGTTGGTGGACGGGTGACTTGCACAGCCTGACAACCCAACTACCTTCAATTTATACCACCCGCGCCCTGGCAGACAGTGAAGTAATGTTGTTGCCAAAATTACGCATGGAAGAACTAATGGAGCGTTTCCCAAAATTCGAACGTTACTTTCGGATCATGTTTCAAAATTCGTTGGTTACCCATCAAAAACGCATTATCGAAGCCTTCTCATTACCCGCTGAAACCCGGTACAGTAACTTTCAGAAGCGGTACCCACAACTGGAACAGTATGTACCGTTAAAATACATCGCCTCCTACCTGGGTATTACTCCCGAATTTCTGAGTAAAATCAGACGCAAACGAAGTAGTTGATCATTGTAAACAGTTAACAAATTTTATTTGTGTTGACTATTCTATGATAACTTAATCCAGTTCAAGACAATTCCTTCCCTTTCTTAACCTGGTTCAAGTTGCTTGGGCAACGTCCAAACTACCTTTGCTTCGCAATCAGGACAAACTTGATTGTCTAAAAAAAGCAACAAACAAAAACTAAAATTATGTCAACAGCAACGTTAACAGCAACCAAGTGGGGAATTGATACTACCCACACCGAAGTACAATTCAAAGTAAAGCACCTTGTAATCAGCACCGTAACCGGGTTCTTCAAAAAATTCAGCGGTAGTGTGGAAAGCGAAACGGAAGATTTTGATGGTGCAGCCGTTACTTTCAACCTGGATGTAAACAGCATTGATACGAATCAAAACGATCGTGATGCTCACCTGAAATCGCCCGACTTTTTTGCTGCCGAACAATATCCTACCATTGACTTTGTCGGAACATTAAAGAAAACTACCGGTACTAACTACAAACTGGAGGGTGCTTTAACCTTACGCGGTACTACCAAGGCCGTTGTATTAGATGCCGAATTTGGTGGAACGATGGTAGACCCCTGGGGCAATACGAAAGCCGGATTCGAGATTAACGGAAAAATAAACCGTAAAGACTTTGGCTTGAACTGGAATGCTTTGACCGAGGCAGGTGGTATGGTAGTTAGCGAAGATGTGAAGATTCACATCAATGCTGAGCTTGCTAAAGGTTAATCATTGAAAACTATATTTTTGGGGCCCTGTCTTCGAAAGAAGGCGGGGCTTGTTTCTTCTTTTAAACCGAGAACCACCTAATGTCGATAACAAATACTCTTATAGGGACAAAACTCACATACTTTTGGGTCTTGCGTCTGATCAAATGGAACTTCGGGATTAAATATTTCCTCCAACAACGCGGTTAAATGTACACTAAACTCTTCCATCAGGGGAAGAACATTGTAGACCCGTTTCTTATTCATTTCCAATCCAAACGCAGCGTTGCCAAACAAATATTCGCGGTTCATAATCCCTGTTAGCACCTGATCATCTGCTTTCAGTGAAAAATTTGTTTGATAGAGAAAGGCATACAACAGGGTTTGGAATACGGCCTTCTGCCGCTTTTTACTGGTACGATCAAATAAGGAAGCTACACTTTCAAAATCAAGTTTATCGCTTCCCGTTTTATAATCCACAATGCGTATCACCTTATCCTTCCTGTCTACCCGATCGATCTTACCGCCCAAGACCACGTAGCCCGGAGCATGGCTAATCTTTACTCGGTGCAGAAGTCCATCCGCTTCAACCGCCTCGATGGTAAACGGTGCGAGGTCTTTATCCTGCTCGAGGATGCGCATAGCAAAGTTTCGTACCAATTGCTGAATGATTACACTTTGTCCTTCATACTCCACCTTCTTTCCTGGCTCCATATTATACGTAGCCGTAAAGATTTCATCCATCAATTTATCTATTGTCTGCTTGGCATCTGCAAAATCACCTGGCTCCACACTTTTATTTCGCTTGCGTATGGCCAGATTTTTGTAAAATTTCTCCATCACTTTATGAAGGAAATTTCCCAACTCACGCGCGCCAAATTGATCTTCTACCTCGTTGGGCTCGCGTATGCGTGCTACATAGCGAAAGTAAAACCGCAGACGGCAATCCAAATACGAAGCCAAAGCCGAAGGTGAAATTCCTTTGAAATAGGTATTGCCTTCATTTAGTTTCATGATGGCTTGCTGAACTTCATCGGTTTTTTCAATCACAATGGGCTCAATCACCAACGGCATAAGCGGATTATGCAGCACCTGCAACTCCATTTTTATTCCACTTTCGTAAATGAGTTGTTGCAGGTATCGACTCTTTTCTCCTTGACCTAATTGATCCGTTTCGGTATTGTAAAACAGGAATACATTTTCGGCCCTTTGTAACATGCGATAAAACAAATAGGCATACATGGCATCCTGATGCTCGGTGGTCGGCAAGGCATACGCTTTGCGAATGTTAAATGGAACATAAGATCCTTTCCCTCCGAAGGATGGGAATGCGCCTTCATTCAATGACAGTATAAATACATTTTTGTAATCGAGGTTACGGGTTTCGAGTACCCCCATAATCTGAAGTCCCTTTAATGGCTCTCCACTAAATGGAATTCTTTCTACACGCACCAATTGTCGCAGCAATCGTAAAAAAGATTTTAAAGATTTTACATATTCCCTTCGGTCAGTTGGATCGGGTGTTTGCAGCCCGATAAGATCCTGAATACGGTTCAACAGTTTTACAAACTGAAACGCAAATTCACGATCCAAATCTAGAATCGACTCCAGTAAACCCACTTCTTTAATAACACGTTGCAGATAGACAAACAACCCTTCCGACAGGTCTCCGAAAATTAACCTGTGCAAGGGGGAACCACTCGCCAGATAATTTTGCGGAATCTGTACCCAATTACTTTTCTGAATTTCCCTTCGTCTTGCATTTGCCAGCCCAGGATCGGCCGCGATTACATACGGATGCGCCAAGAGCGATAACACGTGCCGGTGATTGTAAAACTCTTTCCGCTTACCGATCTGCAATTCCACCAGCATTTCCAACAAATTAAAGAAGGAAGTATTGTCAAGCGAATACCCCATGGTAACATTCAACTTATCGATTCTTTTGGGTAAGCCGAACAGGATGGGCATCAATAGTTTTTCATCGGGCAAAACAATTAATGTGTCTTCCGGCACCAGACCCTTATCCAATTCTTCTTGCAGAATCTGTCCCATTAATTTCGCCTGACCAATGGGCTGGGCCGCTCCAAAAACACGGATCGACTTTGGACTTCTGAAATTCGAGGGGAATGTTTGGGCAAATGTTTGCTTTAATACTTCGTGTTGCTGGTATTCACGAAAAAACTCACCGGCTTCCTGCGTTTTGTTGTTCACATAGTACTCGTCTCCATCCCAAATCATCTGACTGCCTAATGCTACAAAATGAGAGAGAATTTTTTCTTCTGCTCTCGTTAAGGCATTGAAGCCAACAAACAGAAGCTGAGGTGCCTTGTACCGCAGTGGTGAAAGGGAATCAATATTCTCGGCTACATGGCGGTGTACCATGCCTTCGTATGCCAGGCCACTCTTTTGCAATTGTTGCTGATAGGTTTGATACAAATTGAACAACTTACTCCAGATTTCCAGAAACTGCTTCTTGCTGTTCGTAATGTTCACTTCAAATCCGCTCCAGAAATCAAGTAGAAATTTTTTCTGATCCTCAGTCAGGTAGTCAAAACTTGTATCCAGTTCTTTCTGATTGCGCAAATCGCGAAACAACTGTTCGGCATTAACCAGGTATTTGTCGATCTCGTTGAAATCACGCAACAGCATTTCGCCCCAGAAATAAAATCGGTCAAAACTCTCATTATGCGATCCGATTACCTCAGTATAAGTGCCATGCAATCGATGCACCAACTCCAACTTATCCGGAATCTGGTAGTTCGAAAACGATGTAATAAAATCTTCAATGGTAATCAGTCTCGGAGAAAAAACCGGTTTGGCAATTACCTCTGATAAGTGCTTACGGAAATAAAGAGCCGCCCTGCGATTGGGAAAAATAAAAGTCAATCGTTCGAACTCAGGTTCGGCAATAACTTTTCGTGCCAGCTCTTTCAAAAAAGGCTCCATGCTAAAAATCTAATCCCAATTGGTTCTTACTCTGCTTTGTTGACTTTATAAACTTGCCTTGCGGAATCTGTACCGCCTCGCCTGTTTTAGTATAAAGCAAGTAACCTTTCACCTCTTTAAAATTCATTTTGCGAAGTACTTCCAGGTAGCTATTTACTTGCTGCGAATCGCTTTTGGTTGGATTACCGGTTTTAAAATCAACCACCACTGCCTGTTGTCCTTTCGTCATTAACCGATCGATCCGGCTTTCTTCTCCGCCCGGTAAAAGTATTGGTACTTCGGTACGAACTTCCCAGTTTTTCTCAAACCAGGCAGCAATCGTTTCGTTGCTTAAGAGTTCCTCTACTAACTTACGGATAACCGGCTTTTCTTGCTCGTTGATAACACCCGCATGCTGCAGCATCCTAAACGTATCATCCAGTTCATCGCGATACCGGATGCTGGAAAATACCGTATGCAAGTGAATACCATACTTAATGCGTATAGTAGTTTCATTCTCCTTTTCCTGAAAATGACCGGCTGCATGCTGTCGGATAACCAGTTTACTACGCCATGAATTGGCAGCATAATTCTTCAGCGAAAGCGAAGCAAGGGCCACCGAACGTTCCTCTTCGTAGTTTGTCCATTCACCTGATTTCCAAACCTTTTCATTTTCATTCCAGTTTGAAGCAAGCTCAGGCTGCTGCAATACCTGATATAGCAGGTGACCCACATTGCTGATCTTTTTTACACTCTTTGAGAGGGGGGCGGTAACCATCAATCCATGCTCGGCACGGGTTAAGGCTACATACAGCAAATTGAGATTATCAAGGTAACACCGGATACGCTCTTCCTTATAATAGTCAACAAAGAATGACTCCTCCAGCTTGCTTGAATAGTTCACCGGCAGAAAACCTGCTTTATCAAAGGGTGGTTGATCAGACCTCACCCACATCATGGGCGTCTTCCACCCATGGTCCAATTCCCACGAACAAAATGGAACAATCACATATTTAAATTGTAAGCCTTTAGACTTATGTACGGTAATAATCTGGGCGGCATCCACATCGCCCGATACCTGGATGGATTTCTTTCTACCGGTTTCATCCCACCAATCCAAAAAGGCGCCAATATCATTTCGTTCACGGCTTGAAAACGTCAATACTTCGTTCTGAAATGTCTGCAGATACTCTAACTCACCGGGTACCTTACCTAAACCAAATAATTCAACTAACGTTTCCGTCAACTCAAACAAGGGCAGTTTTTTCAATCCGGATTTTTGCCGGGTAAAACTTTCGGGAAGATTACTTTCAAATGTTGTTTGATTCGTTACCGTAAAGACTTGATGCAGATCGCCTGTCATTTTCTTCAACCGTGCATATTCAAACGACAACTGTGCGCGGGCAATATCATTATCGGGATTTTGCAGGTATTGCAACGTGCCTATTAAAAAATTTACTGATCCCGCTCCGTCTAACTGTAACGATTCATTTGAAACCACATCGTACTTATAATTCTTCTTTGCCTTACCCGAATGTTTGTACTCCAGCAATTGCGTAACGATACGCTGGCCATCAAAATTGGTACGAACAAGAATGGCAATATCTTTCAGCCCCACGCCCAAGGCTTGCAATTTCTCAAGATGGTCGGGTATGCGCTGCAACGCCTCTGCATCCCAGGATTCACCCTCTTCATTCGTCAGAAATGAAACCTCCACAAACCCATCAGATTTTTTCTCAACGTCTTGTGCTACATCCTGATAAACTTCCGTTGCAATGGTGGCGCCGGTTTCTAACGCCACGATCTGTGCCGCAGCATGAAATACGGCATTGTTAAAAGAAACGATCTGTTTGCTGCTTCTGAAATTTTTATCAAGTGTAAATGATTCAGATCGATGTTCACCGAGTTGGCCCCCAACCTGCTTTTGCAACAGGTACAAATCACCTGACCGCCAGCGGTAGATAGCCTGCTTGACATCGCCTACAATAACACTAGGATACCCCGAATCAAGACTATTGACAATAAGGGGCTTAAAATTTTCCCATTGCAGGCCGGACGTATCTTGAAACTCATCAATCAGAAAATTCTTATAAAACGAGCCTATCTTCTCATAGACAAATGGCGTGTCGCTGTCGCCAATGACTGAATTTAGAAAATACGGTGCATCGGAAAGCAACATCAGGTTATTTTCCTGTTTATACTCCTTTAATTTACGGGAGATATCCGCCATTAAACCAAATGCATAGAAATTACTGAGAACGACTTCCGCACTGAGCGCACGGGAATATCCTTTTCGGATTTCAATAATTTCATTAAGCAGAGGTATTAGCTGGTTTGCAGCAAGATTGATAATGAGCGCATGATGCTTAGTGGTCTTCGAAGGCCAATTCGCTTTGCTCTGATAATCCGTAAACGGTCTTACGCCAAACGATTTATCATCCACCTCCGCTATGTTTTTAATTTTACTCAGCTTAGCTAAAAAGCCAAAGGCCCCGCCATTGGCGTATTTAAAATCGTCAAAGGTCAGTCCTTCTTTCTGAATCAAATCCACAGCTGTTTCTGCCCGTTTTCGTATGGCTTGTATAAACTGGAATCTTTCTGCCTTAATGTTTTTCTTTAAATCTTCAAAAAAATGTGGCGCGCTGGTAGTTTCGGCAATATCATTCTCAATCAATCGAAACTCTTCTTTAAATATTTCGGTAGCAAACTCACGCAACCCGGGGCGCACATCCCACCCTTTGTCATCTTCCAGGTTTTTGTTGGCAAAATCAATAACCCATTCGGTAAGCTCTTGATTAGATCCCAACTCTTCCATCAGGTTGCCAATAATTTCCTCCACCACAGTCTCATGCTCAACCTCTAAGCGATAATCTCCGGATAGTCCGGCCTCGCGTGTAAACGCCCGGATCACCCGTTGAAAGAAGGCATCGATCGTGCTAATGGAAAACTGTGAATACTTGTGCAGAATCTGGCTACGCACACCCTCCGCATATTGCTTAAAGGTCGGAGCATCCAGGCCCAATTCTGATTGAAGTTCCTGGGCGAGTTCGGGTGAGCGATCATTCGAAAAATCGTGCAGGTAGGCCAGGATCCGGTCTTTCATCTCCTGAGTTGATTTGTTGGTAAATGTTACCGCCAAAATGTGCTTAAAATAATCGGACCGGAAGCGAAGGGCAAGCGTCAAGTACGCTTTGGCCAACGTACGGGTTTTACCGGAACCTGCTGAAGATCGATAGATGGAAAAAGGTTTACTCAACGCAGCAAGATATCTAACCCACTATTTACAAATTTTGGTTCACACCACATAGTTTTGCAGATGCTCTAAATTTCCTACCTTGAAAGGATTACCGCATGAGATCGCTTTACCTTTTTATCCCCAAACTTTATTACTCCTTCCCCATTCAACTGTTGTTGAATAATTTCAGGCGTAACCATGTATTGATTTTGTGCTGGATCATACTTTTTGCCATGATCACCGGAAATTTTGGCAAATATCTGGGTATCCCCTATCTCTTTCTGGACCCGGAATACCTGAATAAAGTAAGCTTCGCCAGCTTCTTCATGATGGGTTTACTTACGGCCGGTTTTACGATGGCCTTTCATATTACCTGCTATATCTCTGATGGCCACCGCTTTTCCTTTATTGGAGCTTTGCCAAATCCATTTAAAAAATTTACGGTCAATAACAGCATTATTCCTGCGGTCTTCCTGATTGTTTATGTATACCAAATAATCGGTTTCCAAATCAACAATGAGTACACCACAAAAGTTGGATTACTGATTGAATTGAGTGGACTCTTTGCTGGTTACATTACCATGACGCTCGCCTTCTCCATCTACTTCCGGCTGACCAACAAAGATATCTTTAAATATGTTGTGTGTCGCATCGATGAAAAGATAAAACAAAATGTAACGATTACCCGTGCCAGTGCACTTCATAAAATAGACATTGTAAAGAAAAAGCAAGTGCGGGTAGATTACTACCTCGATGGGTTTCTGCGGGTAAAGCCCGTAGAGTCGACTTCCTTTTACGATCGATCCACCATCGTGCAGGTATTTGATCAGAATCATTTCAATCTGGTGATCATTGAGCTCTTTATTTTTGCGATGGTGTTGGTGTTAGGGATATTTAAAGATTATCCAACTTTTCAAATCCCGGCTGCCTGTAGCTTCATGATTTTCCTGACCATTTTTGTCATGCTCTCAGGGGCATTTTCTTATTGGTTTGGTGGTTGGTCAGCCACGACCGGCTTGATTATATTCCTGATTCTTAATCACCTGGTGGGGGAAGATTTCTTCTCAAAAAAATACGAAGCCTTTGGTCTCGATTATGGCGTGTTGCCGGCCGAGTATTCGATCGCTTCCCTTCAATCGCAACTGGACAGTGTTGCCATGGAAACCGACCGCCAGGCCATGCTGCTACAACTTCAAAATTGGCGTAAGAAATTTGGTGAAACCAAACCCAAAGCAATTTTTCTTTGTACAAGCGGTGGTGGTAAACGTGCCTCGCTCTGGACGTTAACCGCACTTCAAAAGGCAGACAGCCTCACGCAAGGAAAACTTTTAGAAAGCAGCGTTCTCATTACCGGTGCTTCAGGTGGCTTAATTGGTGCCAGTTACTTTCGGGAGCTTAAATTACGACAGATAAATGGCGAAGCCATTGACCCCTACGAAGCCATCCACCGTCAGAAAATTTCAAGTGATAATCTGAATCCGTTGATCTTTAGCTTATTGGCCAATGACTTATTTGTAGGGTTTACGAAGTTTGAATATTCCGGTAAAGCCTATCAACGCGATCGCGCTTTTACGTTTGAAGATCAACTCAACCAGATTACAGAAGGATTGATGGATCGCCCGATCCGGGAATATGCCGAACCGGAAAGCAAAGGCATCATACCGTCCGTAATACTTACCCCCACCGTAGTGAATGATGGTCGCAAAGTGTACATCGCCTCGCGCCCGGTTTCATTCATGAACTACGAACTGGAAAATTATCCGGACTATAAACAACTCAAGGTAAGCGGAATTGACTTTCACCGCTTCTTTAAAGATCAGGATGGTGAAGACCTCCGGTTTCTCTCTGCCCTTCGCATGAGTGCCACCTTCCCATACATTACGCCCAACACCACCTTGCCTACCAACCCACCCATTCAGATAATGGATGCAGGCATCTCCGATAATTTCGGAATGTCGGATGCGGTACGATTTCTTTATTCGTTTAAGGATTGGTTCTCAGAAAATACGTCTGGTATCATTTTCCTATCCATTCGCGATTCCCCCAAACTTGGTACCATTGCTGCCCGAAAAGGCCAAACAATTATCGATGACATGACGCAGCCGATCAGCAGTGTTTATAACAATTTTGAAAACTTTCAGGACATTACCAGTGATTTACTGATCGGTCATGCCCACTCCTGGCTATCGGTGCCCATCCACCGTTTTGACTTGCAGTATCAGGCAGAAAACTACCTGCCGCTGTTGCAAAAAATGGATAGCATTCGCCAAAACAGTGCCCGTGCTTCGTTGAGCTGGCGTTTAACTACCCGCGAAAAAGATGGCATCATGAACAACATCAACTCGGATCGCAATCGGGAAGAATTGGAAAAGATTGTAAAACTTCTCCACTAAGACCTCCGCTTACTTCAACCGCAATACTTGTCCGGTTCGCACTCCGGTGTGTTTTCCTTCGTCAACAACCACCTGACCATTTACGAGTACATACTGAAATCCCTTCGCATAGGCATGCGGGCTGGAATAGGTGGCTGCATCCCCAACGCTATTAGGATCAAATACGACAACATCGGCCGCCATCCCCTCACGAAGCAAACCCCGGTCGCGCAGATTAAATTTTTGCGCTGGCAGGGAGGTCATTCTGCGAATGGCCTCCTCCAGCCGGATGACTTTCATTTCCTTTACGTAACGACCCAATACCCGGGCATTGGTACCATAGGCTCGGGGATGCGGCATGCCGGAACCAAACCGGACTATCCCGGCATCTGATGCGATCATATTGAAAGGATATTGAAGGATGCGTACAAGATCTTGCTCATCCATGCTGAAGTATACCATTTGGGTACGGTTTACCGAACCCACCATCTCCAGAATCGTTTCTGCTTCTTCGATGGGTTTTGATTTGCGTCCTTTCAACTTATTAATTTCAGAAATATTCTTTCCATTGAATGTTGTATCGGGTGCGTAGCGCGCCACCTGGGCAAAGCTGTAGTTTCTATTTTTCTTCGCTTTCAGGTCTGCCACCATTTCCTTTTTAATTTTCAATCGCGTTGCCGGATCGTTGATGCGGAGCTTCATCGAATCGCGCCCGCCTGCAAATACCCAGGAAGGAACCGTAGTATCCAGCGTGGTACTGCTGGCCACATAAGGATATTGATCAATGGTTACATCGAGCCCTTCCAACCGGGCTTGCTCAACAAGGCCAATGGTTTCTGTTGAACGGCCCCAATTAGGTTTATAGGTAACTTTAAAGTGTGAAATTTCAACGGGTATCTTCGCTTCGCGACCAATGTTGATTGCTTCGCTTACCGCCTGCATCACGTTATCGCCTTCATTTCGGATGTGGGAAGCATATACTCCATTATAGCGGGCTGCCACGCGGGCCAGGGATACCACTTCGGTCGTTTTTGCATAAGTGCCCGGAACGTAAATCAATCCCGTGGAAAAACCCACCGCACCAACCTTCATGGCGGCCTCCACCAAGGCTTCCATTTTTTGCTGTTCTTCCGGGGTGGGGTCGCGCTGCGCATCGCCCATGGCCGCTCTCCGTACTGTATTATGCCCGATTAGAGAAGCAACATTAATTGAAGTTGTTATTGAATCCAGCCTGTGAAAGTACTCCTCGAGGTTGAGATTGGAGCCCCCGCAATTTCCGGTAACCACCGAAGTCACTCCATCGTGAATAAAATTATTCGCGGTTGGCGAAGTTAATTCGCCCCCTTCGATATGGGCATGCACATCAATGAATCCGGGCGCAACTACCAGTCCTTGTGCATCGATGGTTTTCTTGCCTTGCGCACTTTCAATCCGACCGATCAATGCGATTTTACCCCCGGTAATCCCAACGTCTCCATAATACCAGGAGTTACCCGTTCCATCGATGATCTTTCCATTCTTGATCACCAAATCATACGACTGGCCGGCAAGACACTGCCAACCAAAAAATAATCCAAGAGTCAGAGCAAACCGCATACAAATTTTTTTTGGAAAATAAACAATCGGAATAACTCCCGAAAGCAATTTTACTTCACTCTAACTTATAATAGATCCTGTTGCCTGACTGCGGTCTTAAAATTCTTGCGATAGTCGGAAACTTTGTAAAAATCACGTTCTTTAGCCATTGGATGGATTCATTGTCGAATAAAATTCTTGACTTCTTTAAGTCACTCAAGATCACTCCCGTCCTGCCACGGGGTGTACAGGTGTTAAATCCCTATCAAGACCTAACCGTATTCCGGCTCTGTGAATTATTCTATACCCACTATTATCAGGATGTGCTCCCCCGCACCCTCATTATCGGGATTAATCCGGGAAGGTTTGGAGGCGGGCTCACCGGAATTCCATTTACCGACCCGATCCGGTTGGAAATCGCCTGTGGCATTCAGAATACACTGTCCAAAAAAGCTGAGCTCTCCTCCGAGTTTATTTATTCAATGATTAACGCTTATGGCGGATGTAAAGAATTTTACAGGCACTTCTACTTCACCTCAGTATCCCCACTGGGTTTTACGAAGCAAGGCAAAAATCTTAATTACTACGATGATCCAAAACTGGAAGCACGGCTCCTCCCGTTCATCCTCAATTGTATGGAAGTCCAACTCAGCTGGGGCCTTAACCGAACGGTAGCCTATTGTCTTGGAGAAGGTGAAAATTTTAAATTCCTGTCGCGATTAAATGAGCAGCATCATTTTTTTGAGAAGTTGCTACCCCTGGCCCATCCCCGGTTTATTATGCAGTATAAGCGAAAGCGTGTAACCAAGTACATTGATGAATATCTGCAGGCATTACATCAATCTTCCTGAAACGGGCGCTTTTTTATCATCCCTCCTTTAATGTCATTGACGCTGTTCTCCACGACAAAGGCTTCCGGATCAATCTTCGCAATTTCCGTTTTCAACCGTTGCAATTCCAGCCGGGTAACAACCGAAAAAATCACATCCACATCATGGCTGCGGTGACCCTTCTTTCCAAAGCCGCTCTTCCCTTTTAGAATAGTAACCCCACGGCCTAATTTGGTGATGATGGCATCCTGGATTTCCATATTCTTATCTGAAACAATTATTACGCTGGTATATTCTTCAATACCATGAACCACAAAATCAACAGTTTTTGAAGCCACCAGGTAGGTAAGGATGGCATACAGGGCCGTTTCAATACTTATCACATACGCAGCGGTTGAGAAAATCAGAATATTAAAAATCAAAATCACGTCCCCGACCGTCAACGTAGTTTTGCGGCTTGAATAAATGGCCAATACTTCGGTGCCATCGATTACGCTGCCACCCCGAATGGAGAGTCCTATTCCTGTACCCAGAAAGAACCCACCAAAAACAGCAATTAACAGATTGTCGTCTGTGATGGTCGGAAAATCGACAAGTGCCAATACCACCGCCAGCAAGGCAATGGCGATCATCGTTTTGAATGCAAACTTATGCGACACCTGCGTATAGGCGATCACCACAAAGGGGAGGTTGATAAGCACCACTAACCAGGAGAGGTTGATTCCGGTAAGGATGTTGGTTAACAGAGAGATGCCCATAACCCCCCCATCCAAAAACCGATTTGGTAAAAGAAATCCTTTTAAACCGAACGCTGCAGACGCTACTCCGAGCAGAATAAAAAAACCATCCTTGATGTTGCTGATGATGGTGATCCTGCGGATGCGCAGCAAGTGAAGACGGTGTAATCGCTCGTACGTGCTCATCGATCATGGTATAAAAAGTCCATTTCTTTCTTCGCGCTGATTAAATTCAACCTATCCTTCTTGTACATCCCTCCAGAAAAAAAAGAATTTCAGAAATTTATTAATTGCCCTTTTTAATAACAACATCATGAACAATTCCGGGTCCATATTCCGCAGCAACGTCATGGCCATTTTCCGTTTCGGACCCGAACAGGATAATCCGTTTTATTACAATTGCCTTGAAATCATAATGAGTAGAGTCCGTTACCGTGTAAGCTACGGCTTTAACATATACCCCTTCATGTTTTTCCTTTGCCCATTTTTTATATCCCGCCTGCACCACTTGAAACTCACCTAAGTTGGCCAACTTGTAATGCTTAAATGTATTGCGCTCATAAAAATCAACCGAATCATCTTCAAATGTAACATAGCCCTCTACCGTAACCAGCTCGCTTCTTCGGTGTAAGGCGTATCGTACATCCGTGGTTAAAGGAACAAACTCATCATCGCAGGGAATTAACACATCTTGACCGTACGAAATAAAAAACATTTCTTCCGGAAAACCTTCCCCCTTCCGGTACCGGAAGTACGATTTAAGACTATAAGTACTAAGGTCATGCAGTATGATACGAACTCCTTTGCCGGGATTGCCGCTGCTGAAAGAAGAATACGTAGCGCGAGTGCTTGTGCCGCCTGCTATGTTGGGATTGGAGAAACGTTCGTGGAGCCGATATTCCGATTCCACTCCAGCCACACCCTCTTTTAGAGATAACTCAAGCTGAACAACCCCTTCTTCTGTTAACCATTGGCCTTCATAGTGCACCCAATCATCCCTTTCATTGGACGAGATTAAAAAAGGCATTGCCGATTTTTGATTCTGTGAACACGCTGCCAGGAATATCAATAATGGAAGATACTTCATTACCTGTAATTTCTCTTCTAAGTTAAGTGATTTAACGTGCTGGGTATACACACTCCTCCAATAAAAAATATTCGCAAGCACCTGATATTCTTTCTTATTTTTTTTAATCGAACATACTACCATCTTTGCGGCCGCTATCCATTCATGACCGCACACCAGCAACTTCAAAAGACCCTCGAGCTGATCAGGTTAGAGCGCCAGGCCGATCTGGAGCAATATCGCCAAAAAGTGTTGCTGCGTTCCCTCACACAGCGTGTAAAAGAAGGTGTTACCTGGTACCCGATTCGGCTCGTACGCGATTACATCGGTACAGGCGAACGAATCATCTTAGAGTTGGAGCGGGTTCATCATCACGACCAGCCCCACAGTTTTCAAAGTGGCAAACTGGTTAGCTTGTTCTGCAATGCTTCCGGCAAACCGGAAAAACAACATGCCAACGCGGTCATCAATTATGTGCAAGACAACTTGCTTGTGATTACACTCAATCATGACGAACTACCCGACTGGATTGACGATGGTCAATTGGGAGTAGACGTGATGTTTGATGAAATGACTTACAAAGAGATGGAGCATGCCCTGAAAGCGGTGATGAAAGCAGAAGACAACCGGGTGGCCGAATTGCGGGAGCTCTTTTTGGGAAGTTCCAGTTCCAAAAACCGCGAGGCTCCTTCCGTGATGGCACTTGAAACAATGCGGGAATCCACCCGGCATTTGAATGAAAGTCAGGTGAAAGCTGTTGAGAAGATACTGGGGACCGAAGACGTTGCCTTTATCCACGGTCCGCCCGGTACGGGTAAAACAACCACCCTGGTGCAAGCCATCGTATTAACGCAAAAGATAGAAACCCAGGTATTGGTTTGTACACCCAGCAATGCGGCAATCGATTTGTTGGTTGAGAAATTGGCCGAGCAGGGATTAAACGTGCTGCGCATTGGTCACCCAGCGCGGGTAACAGAACAAACTCTTAGCAAAACATTGGATGCCCGGATTGCGACACATCCTAATTTCTCGGAATTAAGGGCATTGCGAAAAAAAATAGAACAGATTCGGAATCTAGCTTCCAAATACAAACGTCACTTCGGTCATTCCGAACGCGAACAGCGAAGATTACTAAAGGAAGAAGCCTGGGAATTAAAATCCGATGCGGACATGCTCGAGTTTTATATCATCAATGACTTACTTCAACAGGCACAAGTCATTTGCGCTACCCTGGTGGGATCCTCGCACCCGGTAATGCGCGGTCGTAAATTTAAAACCGTATTCATTGATGAAGCGGCCCAGTCCCTGGAGGCAACGTGCTGGATTCCATTGTTAAAATCCAGTCGGGTTATTTTAGCCGGAGATCATTGTCAACTTCCACCGACAATTAAATCCAACGAAGCGGCTCAGGCAGGACTGGCGGTAACGCTTTTTGAAAAGGGGATCAACAGGCACCCGGAACGGGCCACCATGCTGCAGGTACAGTACCGGATGCACGAAGCCATCATGAAGTTCTCCTCATCGTACTTTTATAAAAATCAATTGATCGCGCATTCTTCCGTAAAAGCCGAACTGCTCCGATCGAACCAGGCACCCATTGATTTTATTGATACGGCAGGTTGTGGCTTTTCAGAAAAGCAGGATCCGGAAAGTTTGAGCCGGTTTAATGAAGAGGAGGCCGCGCTGTTGATTCACCAAACAGAAAAACTGGTGGAAGACATTGGGCTGGAAGAATGGCAACAACAAGGTATTACGATGGGTATCATCACCCCCTACCGGGCACAGGTAGACCACTTGCATAAATTGGCGGAGGCTTCACCTGTTTTGGAACCCTTGCACAAACTGATTACCATCAACACGGTGGACGCCTTTCAGGGGCAGGAACGCGATGTCATCGCCATTAGTTTTGTGCGCAGCAATGAGAAGGCCGAAGTTGGGTTTCTAGGTGATATCCGCAGAACGAATGTTGCGATGACCCGGGCCCGCAAGAAACTAATCATGACAGGCGACAGTGCCACACTTGGTTCGCATCCTTTTTATGTTGAGTTGCTGGAATACGTGCAGACTAATGGATTCTATCGCAGTGCGTTTGAAGTCTGATGGTGTTGCCTGGGAAGCCCGAAATACTTTTCAATAGTTAACCAGGGATCTGAAATAAGCCGGAACCTCTGTCTCAAAGCTCATCTCCCGCTGGGTATAGGGGTGGATGATGGTCAGGGACACGGCATGCAGTGCCAATCGTCTGGCCTCTTTGTCGGGAGGTCCATAGACTTTGTCACCGACCACCGGATGTCCTTCGTCAGAAAGATGAACCCGAATCTGGTGCTTTCTGCCGGTATAAAGCTCGATTTCCAGCAAACTGAACTTATCTGTTTCTTTAATTACATAATAGCCCGTTTCAGAATACTTCCCCCGCACCGAGTCATTTGTTGAGTATACCCGAAAAGCCTTATTCTCCAATAAATACGAGGCAATTACGCCCTCTTTATCAGGAAGTTTGCCATGTACAACAGCCAGGTACTTCTTACTAAACTCCTTCCATCCTTCCTGAAGATATTGTTTGGTGTTTTCATTTTTGGCGAAGATCAAGACGCCCGAGGTTTCCCGATCCAACCGATGGACAATGAAGACACGATTTCTTGATCGATCATTTCCTTTCTTTACATACTCGTTTAAAAGGTAGTGCGCAGTTTTTTCCTTCTCCCGGTCGGTGCTAATGGTGAGCAACCCCGGTGCCTTGTCAACTACAATAAGATCCCGATCCTCATAAAGAATAGTCAGCCCCTTGGGCTGATACTTTTTAGGAGGAACTTTATGGGATGATCTATTTTCTTGCATGGCAGGGTACGCTGTCATCAAAACGTTCGGTGGATGGGAATTTGCAATTCAGCGGCCATGCGTTTCATCGCTTCGGCAAACGCTTCGTAATCCAGGCTCCTGGTTAACTCAATGGAGCTGCGATCATATTCCAGGGTTCCGATGTACTCGTTAAATTCTGTTTGTGCAGTGCGGGCTCTGCTATTCGCTGTATACGCATGATGCTGCTTATCCAGCCGGATACCCTTTAATTCATGAAATACAAATTTTCGGGTGTTGACATTGATCCACAGCACCTGAAAGGAATCGGTAATCAATTTCTCAATTGTATCAACCTCCAGTAAGTACTTCGTTGAAAATGAGATCAATGAAATTAGAATCAGAAAAATCGAAATCCATGCATAGCTGGTTTTCACAATCAAAAAAGAACTTACCAGCACGCTCCCGCTGATAATGGTCCACTTCAGCGTTTCTGAGAAATAGGATTCTTCCAGCGTTGATTTTTGGGAGTTGACTCCTTTCATATTGCTAAAGGTAACGGAAAATTAGCCGTACACAGGGAAATCAGATTCTACAAAATGCGGTCAGGAATCCAAACCAGTTTCCGAACACATAATTAACAGTTACTTGACTTTCTTTTTCGGGGATTTTTTTGCCTTTATCTTTTCAAGATTTTCCTTGACTCTGAATTTCACAATCTTACCAACGAGCGCAAGCGGCAAGGCCTTCGTCAACGGAAACTGAATGGCCCCTTTTGATGTGACATACTCTTTCAGTTCTTTGCTGAAAGCACGGATTCCGGAAGGAGCCGGGTAAAAGCCAATGTGATTTTTATAGGCAGCAAAATGAACAAGATTTCCATTCAGGAAAAAAGTAGGGATGGAATAACTCATTTTCTCCTCCGCAGCAGGCGCAGCCTTGATGATGGCGGCACGAAGCTGTTCTAATTTTTCGCGAATGGGTACCGGAAAAACAGAAATGTACTCGTCAATGTTGCTGGCCTGTATCTGTTGCATGGCTAAGAGATTTTACCCTTTACGTTAAGCTTACCGAAGTGCGTTTGCCTGACGGCTCCCTTTTCATTATGCATTGAGCAACTCCTGAATGTTGAACTTTTTCATCTTCAAAAAAGCCGCTGTCACCCGGGGTGCGCGGGCCGGATCACTCATCAACTCCGACAGGATGGAAGGTATGATTTGCCACCAGACCCCAAACTGATCCCGCAGCCACCCGCACATACTTTCTGCCCCGCCCGCGGTCAGTTTATCCCAGTAGTAATCGATCTCTTCCTGGGTTGCACATTCCACGACAAATGAAATTCCTTCGTTAAAGGTAAACGCATGTTCTACCGGACTATCCATAGCCATAAACACATAGCCACCCAAAATAAATTGGGCATGTTGAATGGTACCTTCAGGACCCGCCTGACCGGCCGCATACTTCGAAGCAGAAATCAATGTGGAATCTTTGAATACGGACCGGTAGTATTGAATTGCCTTGCCGGCTTGATTGGCATACCGGTTGGTAAACATGAGCACCGGAGAAATCTTTTGTTCAACACCGGGAATCGTACCCAGCGAGAGTTGCCAGCTAATGCCGAAAGCATCCTGCACCCACCCGTACTTTTCACTCCACGGATAGCGGTCTAATGGCATCAGTGTAGAACCCCCCGCACTCAGCAACGACCAGGCATGAATAATTTCAGCCTCGGTGGTACACTGAACATAAAATGAAACGGAGGGATTGGGCGTGAAAGTCGGCCCGCCATTTAATAACATGAATTTTTGATCGACCAACTCCACCATCACCACCACCTCGGAATCTCCTGCGATGCGTGAATTGGTAAATGCCTTTACATAGCAAGCAGCGGCTTCTTTGGCATTCTGATCAAACCATAAACAGGGATAGATCGGTTTCATGATTTACGCGCGTGGATCAAAGATTAAACGAATGTATGAAGTCTGTATTAAAAATCGATGGTGTAACTGATAACCGGGATGATGGACGTGTTGTACCCAAATGCCTGCGTTCCGGCCCACCGGTCGAAATAAGGCCGTTGGGGATTTTGATAGTTGGTCAGGTTCTGAATATCCAACGACAACTTCCAGCTAAAGCGGGTCGCATTTTTACGCAAGGCCACGCGCGCATCCATCCGAAAATAGTTTTTATTCTGCTCGGCATAGGCCTCGCTTTGAACATACACCACGCGCCCGGTTTCCATGGATTTCTGCGTGTCAAAAGGCGTGTAGCGCATTCCGCCACTCCATAAAATCCGCCCGCCAGCCTCCAAGCGTTTGTTGTTTTTCAAGTCCCACTCTTTGCCGAACGTCAGCGCAGAATTGAAGTTTGAATTGTATTTGGTGTTGTAATACTGATCCACGCCCCCGTTGTTGGTTTTAAACCGGCTGTCATACACCGATCCACTCAATAAGAAAAATAACCGGTTGCTGAAGGCTTTTTCCAGCGTCACCTCTACACCGGCATTGTACCCGGTGCCTTCGTTGCTTAAACTGTCGGCAAAGAAATTCCGGTCCTGGTTGATCAGCGAGTAGGTACTCCAGGATTGAAGGCTTACCGGCACGTTGAAGAGCGCCTGATAATAGGGCTCCACTTTCAGTCGCACATTTCCGGAAAACTGTTGTGTAAGATTGATCGCCAGGTGATGCGCCCGCCACATTTTCAGGTTTTGGTTGGGTTTACCGCCATAAGCGCCCGTCAGGGAATCGGTGGTCACCGCTTCGTACGTTTGAAAAGGTAAGATCTGACTGTGCAGCCCGTATGCGAGGTTGATGGATCCGGTAGGCAATTGAATCTGCGCACCCAGCCGGGGTTCCGCAATAAATTCATCGGTGTAGGCAAAGTACATGGCATTCACTCCCCCTTGCAAAATCAGAGCGGGTGCCACCTGGGCCCGCACCACGGCATAGGGCTGAAACAAAAACGTAGTCCCGTTCCCTTCCATCTGAATCCGGAGATCATCAATTACATTGTCATAATCATCGCGGTACACATCATAGAAGAGGTGCGATGCCTGAAATCCGGCTTTAAGATTGGTGGCCTTGCCTACTTTGGTATTGTACGACCAGGCGGTGTTGATCCGGCCATTCAGATAGCTTTCATTTCGGATTCGGGTACGCACCAAATCATAGCTCACGGTATCATCCGTGGATTGAATGTCATTCGCTCCTGCGCTTACAGTACCCGTTAAATAAGACTTTTCATTAATCAGGTAGGTGTAGGTTAACCCGGTTACACCCAACTTGGTATAAAAATCATAGATATAGACTTCATTAAAGCTCTCCCATTTTGTCTGATCCGCTTCGGCCGCCTTGTTCTCCGAGCTTGCTCCCGCAAACCCAAAAAAAGTCAGGTGCGATTTTTTGTTGATGGGGAAATATAAATTGAAAGAAAGATCGTGAAAGGAATTGCTGGTGAGGGGATTCACCACGTTCACGCCCAATTGACTGAGAATCCCCAGGGTAGAATACCGGTAATTGAAAAGGTAGGAAGCGGACTTTTTCGATTTTGAGAGTGGCCCTTCCGAGGCAAAATCCAACCCGATTAAACCCGCTTGCAGACGATACTCCCGGTCTTCGCGGTTTCCTTTTCTGAATTTCAAATCCATCACACCCGCCAGGGCATTTCCATATTCGGCCGGAAACGCTCCGGTAAAAAAATCAGAAGCTCCCAACACATAGATGCTTAGCGCACTGATGCCCCCACCGCTCGAACCGGCTTCCGCAAAATGATTGGGATTGGGAATCTCCACGCCTTCCAACCGCCAGCTTAAGCCGATGGGTGAATTGGCGCGCACCACAATGGTATTCTCATTATCCTGGGTGGAGATCTGCGCACCCGGTAAACTTAAGGCCATGCGGCCCGGATCATTAATACTGCCGGCAAAGCGTTGTGTTTCTTCGGGTGTAAAGGAACGCGCGCTAACCAAGCCATACTCGTTGCTGGCTTCGCTGGCCACCCGGGGCGCGCGCACCACAACCGAATCGCCCAGCATGACCGACTCATCCAGTTCGATCCGCAGGTCTAATCCTTTTGCTGAGGTGACTTCCAAATAGGATGAAATCCACGGTTGATACCCCACGTACGAACATTGAAGAAAATGACGGCCCACCGGAACCTGCTCCAATACAAACCGGCCGTCCGCATCGGTCGTGGCACCGATCATCCGTTGCTCGGATTCAAGTTTGATGAATACGGTTGCGCCAATCAGCGGTTGCTGACTGGCCTTGTCCAGCACCCATCCCGTAATGCGCTGTACAGGTGATTGAGAATAACCCGATCCCGAAAGAAATACTATCATGATCAATGACAACCACTTGCTGAGGCTCATCTCGGGAGGTTGGGGTTTTAAACAAGATACTAATAATTAAGCCCCCATTAAAAAATTCTTTGAAGTCTAAAAGTGCCCAGTCACAAGATCGCATTAAAAAGAAAAACCTCTAAGCATCCCTAGAGGTTTTCTGAAACGGATCGAATATTGATTACATCTTCTGTTCAAGTTTCACGCCCTTCATCTCTTCCTGCAAGGTAAACGGTTGATTATACAAGCGCTTGCCCGTAGCTTTAAAGAGTGCATTGGCAACCGCACCCCCCGTGGGTGGTAAAGCCGGCTCTCCTAATCCGGTTGGGTCGATGCCATTATCTACAAAATGCACCTCCACCTCCGGCACTTCCCTGTAGCGGATCAGCCGGTAATTATTAAAGTTGCGTTGCTCCGCAGCACCGTCTTTAAAGGTTACCTGTCCATACAGGGCATGCCCCAAGCCATCCACAATACCCCCCGTTACCTGCTGGCGGGCACCACTCTTGTTGATGACGATTCCACAATCCGAAGCGGCATAGATTTTCCTGAGCACCGGATTTCCATTTACCATTTCCACCTCCGCCACCTGGGCTACGTACGAGCGGTGCGAAAAGTAAACACTAAAGCCCTGGGCCAGGTTTTTCTTTTTTCCCCAGCCGGATTTCTCGGCAGCCAGGTTGATCACCGATTTCATGCGATCAATGTCGTACCGGATAGCACCTACCGGAGTTTGCTTGGCGCGATCCAGTAACTCCAACCGGAATTGTACGGGATCCTTCTTGGCGGCCAGCGCCACCTCATCCAAAAACGCCTGCTCAGCAAATGCCAGGAAGTTGGTGATGGGCGCACGCCATGCACCGGTGGTAATTGGCGACTGATGATCTACGGATTCAATCAAAAGATTATCCACCGCACCCGATGGGAAGTTATCCTCGCGGGTAGAATTACCCGCGTTGATGCCCACTCCTCTAAGCTTATAGCCAATCAGATTTCCTTTTGCGTCCAAGGCTGCTTCAAAGCGGTAGCGCACAGCCGGGCGATAACTTCCACCCATCATGTCATCTTCGCGCGACCAGGTGACTTTAACCGGAGCTTTGATTAAGCTCGAAAGTTCAGCTGCCTCCACCACGTAATCTGCCTGCAACCTGCGGCCGAATCCACCTCCCAGCCGGGTGATGTCCACCGTAATTTTTTCTGGTGCAATTCCCAACAAGGTAGCCGTTGCATTGCGGGCCCGGTCCGGGGTTTGCGTTGGTCCGATCAATTCCACACCCTCCGCTTTTACATGCGCAAAGAAATTCATGGGCTCCATCGGAGCATGCGAAAGGAACGGGCACTGGTATTCGCGCTTGATTACCTGCGCGGCCGACTTGAACGCGGCCTCTACATCCCCATCTTTCCTTCTTACGGTTGCATCCGGTTTGTCCAACAACTCTTTAAATAAACGGTCATGGTCGGTGGTGCTTTCAATGTTGCCGTCTTTCTCATATTCAACTTTTAGCGCTTTGCGCGCTTTCATGATCTCCCAGGTGGACTTGCCTACAATGGCCACGTTATTCTTAAACGTAACTACATCCACGATACCCGGCATTGATTTGACAGCCGAAGCATCTACCGATTTCAGCTTCATGCCAAAGGACGCGGGCCGTTGGATCATGGCATGCAACATGCCTTCGCGGTAAAAGTCGAGGCCAAACAAGGGCTTGCCCGTGATCATGTCGTGATTATCCACGTTGGGCACGGCCGTTCCGATCAGTTTAAAATCCTGGCGGTCCTTTAGCTTCACATCGGCAGGCACCGACAACTTTCCAGCCTCGGTGGCCAATTCACCATAGGTTAGTTTGCGTCCGTCCGGGTGAATGACAAACCCGGTATTGGTAGTGAGTGTGGAAGCGGAAACGTTCCACCTTTTGGCAGCTGCCTCCAGCAGCATGTGTCGCGCGGTGGCACCGGCTTTCCGAAGCCGCTCCCAGGAGTGCGGAACTGCTCCGCTACCGCCCGTCAATTGGCGTTCATATTTTTTTGTATCGAGGGGTGCCTGAACCACCTTCACCTTTTTCCAGTCCGCATCCAACTCTTCGGCCACCACCATGGGGAAAGAGGTTTTGATGTTCTGACCCAACTCGGGGTTGGGCGAAAAGATGGTAATAACATCCTCGGGGGAGATGGCGAGGTAACTATTAAAATCCACGTTGGCCGCAGCCGTACTGAAATTCTCGATGGAGGCCACCGCGCTGTTCCAATGGAACCCCAGCATCAATCCGCCTCCGGCACTCAGCCCGAGTTTGATAAAGCCACGCCTGTTTGTTTTCATCATCGTATCCATAGCTTATTTCATTTTTGATGAGGCCAAGACAACTGCTTCTTTGATGCGATGGTAGGTACCGCAGCGACAAATATTTCCATTCATTGCAGTGGCAATCTGTTCCTCCGTGGGAGCCGGAGTTTTGCTTAACAAAGCGGCCGCGCTCATGATCTGGCCGGCCTGGCAATACCCGCATTGGGGTACGTCCACTTCCTGCCAGGCTTGCTGCACGGGATGATCGCCATTTTTTGAAAGGCCTTCAATGGTGGTGATTTTGTTGGAGCCCACTGCCGAAATCGGCAACGAGCACGACCGCACTGCGTTTCCGTTTACATGCACTGTGCACGACCCGCATTGCGCAATGCCGCACCCGTACTTTGTGCCCACGAGGCCGAGACTATCGCGCAGCACCCACAACAGCGGGGTATCCGGCAATACATCTACACTTTTGGTTTCTCCATTTACCGTAATTGAAAAAGCTGCCATATCGATGGTATTTAATTAGACGAATTATAAAGTAGGGATTTAATAAGGTAAGGTATTAAATCCACAGGTATTACTAAGGAAAAATCGGGCGAAATGTTCGAATGATTGGATGGGTGGTTAAAATCAGCCCGCAATTTCAGGGGTAAGGCGTCACCCTTCGACAGGCTCAGGGTGACAGTCATATTTGATTTATACTCACTTTACATCTGAAATTTGTCATGCTGAGCCTGTCGAAGTATGACTTGCAATGCCCGGGGTGAGAAGTGCTCTAAGTGTGAGTACTCCTTTCTAAACAATTATAAGTTTGTTTGCCTTATGGCATCGGCAAAAACCCGAAGGGGATCACCGAAGCCCTGGAAAAATTCTCTTTCGAACGGGCGGTGGGTCCCGGCAGGCGTTGTGCCTTTAAATACGCGGCCACCTGCGCATCGTGTTGCGCATCCTGAAACGCAACCCGGATGTCGCTGCGGCCCAGGGCATGCAACATACTTTCGAGGTACTCCTTCCCTTCCGCTTCGGCTTGCAACACGATCCGGTTCGACTCGGCCAGGTGCCGGGCCGTATCAATGCGGGTGGCGATGGTGGTACTTAAGTAATCCACCACTTCAGGATACAAATCTTTCCCGGCATGGATTTGAAAACTGCGGGTTTCGCGCACCACCACCTGCCCCAGGTGGTATACGGGTTCGCGCAGGATGGCGCGTGGCAGGAAGATCGTTTGCAGCGTATCGCCCGCGTAGATCAACTCAATGTCTTTTAAATTCAGGTAGGCGGTAACGGTTACCGGCACCTGTACCATCGCCCGGATGGCTTTCTCAGGTTGGTTGCGCTTGTGCAGAAAGAACAAATCGGTGTAGGTGTGTTTCACCAGGTGCAGCTCGCGGATGGAGAGGATTTGTTCGAGGGTGAGCTGATGGGGTGAAGGCGAATGATTTGTGCGGCCGTAGAACCAGCCGGCCAGAAAGGCAATCACCGTGAAGGTGATGGCGAGCGGGAGGAGGGGGTTGAAGCGTTTCATATTAATTTCAGATTTAAGATTTCAGGTTTCGTATTTCATGCATTTCAATTTTGGTTTTACTTTTTTTAAGGAACCTCTGCAACCCGCCTGGCGGATCGCAGAGGTCAGTTTTGTGGATCGTTCATCCGAGTTTAACTGGATTGATGGCAATCCTGCCGACTTCGGCAGCTTGCAGGCTTGTGAAACCGAAGCGCGCACGCACCTGTTGCTTGATGGCCATGGCGGTGTGGTGAACACCCCACTCGCCATACAACACAGTGTCGCGGTGGATACGGGCCAGACTCAACCGACTGTAGGCATTTGCTTCGGCCTCCTGGGCCGCGCGCAAATTCTGCAGCGTTTGCTTCAGTGCAGGCACCTGCAGTTCGGGCAACCCCGGGGCATACTTGGGTTCGGCTGCCAGTGTCTCAATCAACTTTTCAAAGTGATAGATAACACTGTCGTAGCCAGACCCCCTTACCCGGGGCCGCTTTACAACAGGCTTTCCAGAATCGGTTACCGCTGCCGGAGTTTCCGGCTTATCGGTAAGCACCCGACCTTTAATCTTGCGCACCATGCCGGCAGCATCGGCTACCGTCTGGGGCAAGGCACCACACGACTTCAGCTCTGACAGGATGCGCGAGGCAAGCAGTTTGCTTTGAACAAACGTTACTTCACGCCAGTTGGTGGCTGACTCGTAACCCGTCTTCGTTACACTCACCTGCAGCAACACTTCGCGTGCCTGGGTCAGTAACTCCGACAAACTTTCCATACGGAGATTGGGCGAACCGGGAACCTGCGTTCCTCCGTAACCGGTGTAGAGCGAGATCAACTTGTTGAACCCTTCTACATTTTTTGAGTTGGACATAAAATAAATAAGCGTTTATTGGCTTATGTGGATTGCAACGCACCCGATAAAACTGCGTTGTGCTTTTTAATTACTTTTTTGAAAACTTTATTTCTGCTTTCAAGTGAAACTCAAAACGCATTGGCACGTTTGCAGGACTTTTTTTGCTGAAGAGCGGATTAGATTTTTATTAGAGTTGATGTGGGATGCTACACGCTGGCTACTGGTAACTAGTCGATGGTCACTGGAGCCCGCTCACACTGCCAACCTCACTCCTCCTGATGCCAGCCTTACTGCCAATGATCCCTTATTCACTTTTCAAGGTACCCTCTGCACTTCTCACGATCCTTTGCTCACCGCTCACGAACTCCAATTCACTTTTCACAGTACGTTACGTATTGGTCACGAGGCTTCACTCACTTCTCACGATCTCTTCCACACCGCTCACGATGCTTCACGCACCTCCCACGCTGCCTTCCTCACTTCTCACGAAGCCTTCCTCACTTCTCACGAAGCCTTCCTCACTTCTCACGATGCTTTCCTCACTCCTCACGAAGCGATTTTAGGAGCGTGAGGAGGTCACTTTGGCGCTCATGATGGTCAATGTAGTCGTTGATGGTGCTCGCTTTGCGCATCACAGTGCCGGGTTCGGTACTTTTAGTGCCAACTGCACTGTTCATAGTGCCTGATGTAGTCATTGCCGGTGGGTATTTTCGCTTTCACGGAGCCAACCTCACCGCTCACGATGCTCACTTCACTCCTCAAGGTGCTTACAACAGTCCGTGAAAAGCTCCGGATGCCAGTCAACCCGGTGCATGAGTCGCCATTGGAGCGAATTATGAGATTTTGACCTATTTCATTAAATATTTATTGTATTTAAATACTTATTTATTGTTTATCAATATATTTTTATTATTATTGCATCACCATTATAACCCGTAACAAGTATGACAAAAAGAGACACATACATCTTTAAAGGGCTTCACATTATCGCCTGGATCATCTTCGTGGGCTTGTGCATTGAAGCCGGAGCGTTGATCGTCAATTTCATTTACAGTCTGTACAACCCCGCAGTTGTCCATAACCTCTATCAGAAACTGGACTTAAGCTCCCTCTATCACTTAAACCAATGGGTGTATTTCGGGGTCTATAGTTTTATCCTGGCTATTGCGCTGTTGAAGGCCCATCTCTTTTATATGGTCATCCTGCTGGTTAGTAAACTTGATTTATTAAAACCTTTCAACAGCGAGGTCGCGAAACGGATTACGAACATCAGTTACTACACGTTTTCTATCGGGCTCATCAGTTACATCGCTCGCGAAACCACGAGAAGTTTACAGCACCATGGTGTTGACATCGATTCGTTAAATCCGTTTTGGGCCGACAGTCAGGCCTATATCTTAATGGCGGCCGTTGTCTATGTAATTGCCACCATATTTTCACGAGGCGTTGAAATTCAAAACGAAAACGACTTAACGGTTTAAGCCATGCCCATCGTTGTAAACTTGGATGTGATGATGGCCCGGAGAAAGATGTCTCTGAATGAGCTGTCGGAAAAAGTGGATTTAACGTTGTCCAATCTCTCCATTTTAAAAACCGGAAAAGCAAAAGCGATCCGGTTTAGCACGCTGGAAGCGATCTGCAATGCATTGGACTGCCAACCGGGGGATATTCTGGAATATCAGGCAGATAAGAAATAAAGCGATTGTTTTCAGTTTTACACAGAGTCCCTACCTACCGCAGACAGGCCTCGCCTACGGCAGGCCCGAAGCTTGAAACTCCGCTGAGAAGAAGTGCCTATTGTTGAGCTTGACTCTCTTCTACAGATATTGATTTCTGAAATACCAGTGAGTTTGGCACGGTTATAATCTGGCCGCTTTTTGTCTTCAGGTGAATAAAGAAGTAGGTCAGGTCGGTTACTTCCCCTTCAAACGGGTGGTCTTTGTCAAGCGATTTAATTGTATCCCCAATTTTTAGCGGATGGTTAAAAAAGAGAATGATGCTGGACGTGATGTTGGAAAGCAAAGACCATTGTGCAAAGAATGCAATACCCAACGCAGTGAGTATCGTGGTGGCAAATACGGCTATCTCACTTTGCTTCAATCCCCAGATACCTGCCAGGATCACGAAGGCAGCAATTAAAATAAAAAGCTGGAGGGCTTTGATGATAATTTTTCTCCGGGCGCGTTGTGGCAGGGTGTATTTCAAGGCATTATTAATGACCTTCTTGTTAATAAACAGAATCAAAAAATACAAAAAGAGAACAAGTAGTGTCTCCGCGATCTGGAGTTGAAATTCACTCATATCAAACGTTTCGATAAAAAAGTAACAGCCGAAGGCACCGGAATGTTTAAAGTCTGACTTCTTAGCGAAGTCATCTGAAAGGGACGCCATGTTTGTGTGATGTTGTTCAGTTTACTGAGAGTCCATTGAACAGCTCGCACCCCGGAGGCTCGACTCAGTGAGGCGGGAAGAACATCTTGTTGACAGCTGTGGAGTCCTATAATTCTTTTTTCTTATTTTTCCTTTCATCCTTAAGTCTCCAAAGCAAGACCTCGATCAATGTCAAAATCGGTCCCAAAACAGGTGAAATAACAATCCAAATTATTCTCAACACTCTTCCGATTGCTGTCATCTTTTTGTTGTAAACAATGACTATTGTTGCAGTTACTATTAGAATACTGTTAATAATTCCAATAGTCAACTGTAAGCTCCCCTTAAAATAGGGCCAGGAGAAAGTTTTCTTTTCAATCGAAAAGCAAAAGTAGGTGACTGCTCCATGGATGTCAAGACCAAGACGAGCGGTTGATT
>CAZAUN010000020.1:0-64036 GCA_964488465.1 uncultured Ohtaekwangia sp.
CCGCAGGCTCCTGTGTGGGCGCAGCGTTCACGGTGACAGTGACGGTGAATCCGACCCCGGTGATCCCGGCTCAGACGGCAACTGTTTGTAGTGATGCAGCCTTTACCATTAACCCGGTAAATGGCGGACCTATTATTGTTCCAGCCGGAACAACCTATACGTGGACCGCTCCGGTAGTTACGGGTGGCATGACCGGTGGCAGTGCACAGGGCGTTCCCCAACCAACAATCAGTCAAACATTAACGAATCTTTCCAGTGCCGTCCAAACGGCTACCTATACGGTAACGCCAACTTCGGGTGCCGCGGGTGCCTGCGTGGGCGCTCCATTCACAGTGACGGTCACAGTAAATCCGGAACCGGTGGCTCAACCGCTCAGCACCATTGAGCGCTGCAGCAACCAATCCATCAACTTCGACATCCAGGATATCATCAATAATGTCGGCTCCTTCGCAGGCGGCAATTCCGTAGACAGCCGGTTCACCTACTCGGTGGTCGTGCTCCCGGGCGATGGTTCCGGACTGGATCTTTCACCCAACGTGGTACCCGGCTTGTTCGACCGCGTGGTGGCGGATGATGCACCGATCAGTGAGACCTTCACTAACACAACCAATCACGATGTAACGTTAACGTATACGATTACGCCTCGCAGCGTACTCGGTGATTGCCCGGGAACTCCGTTCACCCTGAAAGTGATCTATCATCCGGAACCGGTTGGCAGCAACGTATCGGATCCCAATTGCAACACAGCCCTGAACCACGACATTCAAACCCAGATCACAAACGGAATCCAGAGCGTGTTCACATACACCATTGCGCAAGTCCCGGCCGGTGCCCTCGGAGCATTGCCGCCTGACCGCACCGTTGCATCCGATCTGCCCATCACCGACTCCTACCTGAACCTGACCGGCTCCCCGGTAGTGGTAACGTACACCATCCAGGCATTCCGCGATGTACCTGCACCGAATAATTGTGCCGCGTCCAATACCTTCACGTACTCGGTAACGATCAGCCCGCGCCCGGTGGGCCTCAGCGATACGAAGGCCGCGCAATGTTCAGGCGAAGCCTTCTCCTTTGATCCGCAAGCCAACATCAGTCCGGTAGTAGCCAGCACCTTCACCTGGCGCGTCAGTTACGATGGTGGTCCGCTGGGTCCCATCACAAGCGGCAACATCACGGCTGCCGCCAACCAGTTTGTCAATACATCGAACGTAACGAAGGATGCCGTGTACACGGTGACACCGACCGCAGTCGGCAGCGGCTGTCAGGGCGATCCATTCACGATCACCGTACCCATATTACCGGAACCCGTGATGGATCCGTTGCTGGCCAATCCGCCTGCGATCTGTAGTACCAATACCCTCAGCACAAATGGCACCAACGTCATCCTCGGAACCAATGGTTCCTCCATCGGGGCGACAGAATACATCGTGGTATTGAAGAGTCAGGATGCCGGGCTGATCGGAACCCCAACAGTGGGTTCGTTCGTGGCCGTGGCGGGCTTCTCCAATGCCATCGCCAACGACACCTATTCCAACACAACGGCAGCCCAGCTGCGCGTAGTGTATACGGTAACCCCCAAGACAGGCGCCTGCTTCGGTGAACCCATGGACATCACCGTGTTGGTCAACCCGGAACCGGTATTGGCCGATCCCGGATTCCCCGCAGTGTGTAGCAGCAATGCACAGAACCCAAGTCCCATCAATGTCGTACTGGGCACCAATGGTTCTTCCGTGAATCCGGATAACTATCAGCTGATTCAGATTGAATACAGTACGGGGGGTCCGTTCAGCACCACGGTGCCGGTGGGCGTAACCCCGGATGCCGCGAACACAACCATCGGGTTAAATGCCGGTATCAATCTGGTGAAGAATGATAAGTATACCAACCTGACAGCCGGTCCCGTAACCGTGCGGTATACCGTGCAGGCTTCCAAAACTTCCGGTGCTACCACATGCGTGAGTGAACTGTTCTTCTACACGATCATCATCAATCCGGAACCCACCATGATTCCGACCAACGCGAATCAGTGCAGTGACCTGGCATCCGGCCTGATCGTAGGACCAGCCGTAGGCTCCGTAGTCACCACCCACTTCGAACTGCAGAATGTCGTGCGCGATCCGGCCCTCGTAGCCGGCCCGAGCAACGCGGCCATTGGTACCATCTACCCGGCCAACCTGGGCGGAGGTCAATCCAACTTCCTGGCGAATGATATCTTCACCAACACCACCAGCATCCCGCGCCTGGTAACCTACCAGGTAGCTCCGATTGCAAATGGGTGTAAAGGTCCTTCCATCTCGATCAACTTCACAGTCAATCCGGCTCCGGCCCTCGATGATAATCTGAATCGCATCGTCTGTTCAAATGGAACCGCAGGAATCGTATTCTCCACTGAAACAGTGCCACTGAGTCCGGCAGCGGCTACGTATAATATTCTTTCGATCAATGTTCCGGGCGGTTTGGTGCGGACGGCTGGTAATCCTGCTTTCCCAAGGAACGGAGTCAGTGCTACTGACATCCAACTGGATCAGTTTACCAACGCAACGAATGATCCGATCATCGTTACGTATCAGGTGCAGGCCGTATCGGCAGCGCCTTGTATTGGTCCGGTACGGAATATCCTCTTAACGGTGGAACCCGAAGTAATCGCAACTCCGGTCAACAACGCTCCGGCCATCTGCAGTGGTGCTTCCACGGACATTGATTTGGTGTCACCCACCAATCCCACCATCGGGGGTGTCATCCAGGGTGCACCTTCTGTGGGCGACATCAGCTTCAGCTACACGGCCGTGTCTTCCGTAGGCGGATTAATCAGTGGCTTCCTGCCTTCGGCCAACAACTTGCCCGAGAATTTTAAAATTGCCGATGCCCTGGTCAACAATTCAGATAACCCGGCAACCGTAACGTATTCAATCTCCGCCTTTGCCAATGGAGCAAGAAACGGAGCGGGTTGTCAGAGCTTGCCTCCGGCCGTCACCGTAGTGGTCACGGTCGATCCCAAACCGAAATTGGTGGCATCTCCGTCAATTCAAACGGTATGCGAAGGCATTGCCACGAATGTTGTCTTAAACAGCAATACCGTTCCTTCCGCGGGTACGGTTCAATTTGAATTGCTGAGTGCAACGGCTACGGGCGGTGTTACCGGCATGACGGCCGCGGGCACCATGTTCAACCCGGCTTCTACCCTGGCCGATGTGTTGAGCAATCCCACCATCACCGCACAAACCGTTACCTACACCTTCCAGCCGCGCACCGTGGGGGGCCTGGGTTGCGTGGGCGACAATGTGATTGTCACCGTAACCGTGAACCCCAATCCGACCCTCGTAGCATCGGCACAACCGGACATCTGCAGTGGTGATTTCATCAACGTAACCTTAACTCCGGATGTGGCCAACACGATTGCGCAGTGGACCGTCTCCGCACCGGCCACCATTACCGGGGCCAGCAACGGAGCCGGCAACCTGATCTTCCAGACATTGTTCAACAATGGTAACATTCCTGAAACCGTAACCTATACCGTGGTGCCGCGCGCCAACAATTGCAACGGTGCTCCGCTCGTAGTTTCCGTAGTGGTAAACCCGAAACCAACCATCACCGGCTTGCCCACCACGCTAACCGTCTGTCATGGGGCCACCCTCAATGTGCCGCTAACCAGCAACGTTGCAGGTACCGCTTTTGATTGGGTGGTGGATGATCCGAGTGGCCTCGGAGTGCCGGCCACCGGTTCCGGTACCACCATTACTCAGCCAATGACCAACACCACCGGCTCACAGGCCAGCTTAACCTATACGATTACACCCACAGGTCCTGGAACCTGCGTGGGCAATCAAAAAATTCTGATCGTCACGGTCTCCCCGCAGATGGATGCCACCTTCCTCAACACCAACTCCAGCATCTGTAAGGGCAGTTCCGAATTCCTGATTTTCGAATTGCAGGGTCAGGCTCCGTTCAGGCTCGTTTACAATGACGGAACTTCAGACATTACGGTGAACAATTCCGGCAACGTGAAGGTAATTCAGGTGACGCCTACCGTTACCACCACGTATACAATCAAGTCGATACGGGATGCGTTGGGGTGCGACTTCTTGCCGGTAAATCAATCGGTTACGGTAACCGTAGGGGAGACGGATGCCACGTTCAGCATCGTGGGTCCGGCTGCGTCTTGCGGTCCCTATGATGCTACCTTCCAGTTCAACCAGGTAGCCGGCACCGAATACACCTGGCAGTGGTTTGATGGCAGCCCGGATGAAGTCTTCCTGGCCACCACCACCGTACCCAACCAAACCATTACGCATACGTTCACCAACCCGAACCCGAATGCAGCCATTACCTACAAGGTAACGTTGCGTACACAATTGCCCGCTCCGTTCCCGGGCTGCTTTAAGTCCACCACACAAAATGTGACGGTCTACCCGAGCATCATCACCAACGCCTTCTCCGACCGCGATGAGATTTGCAGTGGCGAAAGCATCCAGTTCTTTAACCAAAGCTTTGGCGTCACCACGCACCGCTGGTTCTACCGCGTGCAAGGCACCACCACCGAAGTGGACATCCGCACGACACCAACCGTCAATTACCTGTTCACCAATACGACCACTACGAACCCGATCATCTACGAAGTGGTGTATCAGGCCAACAACGGAAATTGCCCGGCTCCGGATGTGGTGATACCGATAACTGTATACAGAGGCGTGATTGCCGGATTCAACGAAGGCACCATCCCGCCTTACGTAGGCGGCAATTCAACGGTAACGTTTACCAACACGTCCAACCCGCTGGATGTAACGCAATTCCGCTACACGTGGGATTTCGGATTGAACTCCACTCCGGGCACAGGTGCAGGGGCTGGACCGATCTCTGTTAACTACAGTACACCGGGTCCTCGGGATGTGAGTATTCTGGCGGTGAACATGGCGGCAGAAGCAGTCGGCCTGACGTGCGAGAGCCGGTTTGCAAAAACAATCAACATCCCGGTATTGCCGCTGGTAGCTGCCTTCGTTGCCGAACCGAAACGCGTGTGCTTCCCGTCCGATATCACCGTCACCGAAAATACGTCTACCGGAGATGTGATGGAATGGCGCGTGGTGGATAGCAACGGCCGCATTGCCGCTACCTCTAACGCAGTGTTGCCCGTGTTCCGGATCACCACTCCGGGTGAATATTCCATTTTCTTAACAACCTCAAACTCCGCTACGGGCCAGGTGGCCAACACGCAACAGGAAGGCTTCGAAGTATTCGATAATCCGACTGCCTCATTCGACTTGCGTCCTACCGTGGTCTATGTTCCCGATACCGAGTTGACAACCTTCAACTTCAGTTTAGGCGCTACCGACTACCTCTGGGATTTCGGAGATGGCGGAACCTCCTTCGAAATTGAACCGGTCTACACCTATAAAGTGGAAGGTGCTTACGATGTAACCCTCATCGCCCAGAACGACCACGGCCAGGGGGTTGTGTGTTCCGATACGCTGGTGCGCAAGGTAACAGCCAAGCAGGGTGGTGTTACCAAAGTGCCCAATGCCTTTACACCCAACCCGAGCGGACCAACCGGAGGCGTGATTGGCGGACCCGGGTCGGGGGGCAGTGGTACCTTCAACGATGTGTTCCTTCCGATTGTAAAAGGAGCTGAAGAATTCAACATGCAGATCTTCGATCGCTGGGGCAACCTGATCTTCGAAAGCAACAACGCCAACGTAGGGTGGGATGGCTACGATGCAAACGGACGTCTGATGCCGGCCGGGGTGTATGTATATAAACTCACCATCCGGTTGTCCGATGGCCAGCGATCGACACAAATCGGGGATGTAACAATGATCCGGTAAATGAGTAATTTTAAAAAGCGCATGCAGAGGATAGTATTCATAGTGATTGGTTTGATGGTAGGCGGGAAGTCCTTTGCCCAGGATCCGCAATTCTCGCAATACTATCAGCAACCGCTGTATCTGAATCCGGGGTTTACCGGAATCACTCCGCAGCAACGCGTGGCCGTCAACCACCGCATCCAGTGGCCCAACCTGCCGCAAGCCTTTGCCACGTACGCGGCCAGCTACGATATCTTTGTCGATGAACTGCGCAGCGGGTTTGGCATTCTCGCCACAACCGATAAAATGGGATCAGCCGGCTGGCGCACGACCACGGCCGGATTGAACTATAGTTACAAAGTGCGCATCAACGACAAGTTAGTCTTCTCTCCGGGCTTATACTTCGGCTATGGAATCAACGGCCTCGACCGCAGCAAACTGAGCCTGGGCGATGGGTTGGAATTTGATGGCATCTCCCTCGACCCCGACTTGCAAAAACTCGGCAACCAGCAGTACTTCGATTTCGGTTCGGGCTTTTTGTTATACACCCGGGTGTTGTGGGTGGGCGCTGCCTTCAACCACATGAACCAACCCAACCTTTCCATCCTGAACGATGTGAGTCGCCTGCCGATGAAAACCACCATTCACGGAGGCGCACGAATCACGTTAACGTCTGGTCCGCGCGAAGCCGACCGCGCTTCGTATCTGACCCCTTCATTTATTTATCGCTTTCAGGGTCCCGTATCCCAGCTCGACTTCGGCTTAAACTACCACATCGATCCCATCTCCATCGGGGTGTGGTACCGGGGCAAACCGTTCCAGACCAACTACATTGGCACAGTCAACCAGGATGCGCTGATCTTGTCGTTGGGCATGTACCTGCAAAGTTTTACCGTGGGCTACAGCTATGATTTCTCCATCTCCGAATTGTCCACCAGCTCGGGGGGTGCCCACGAGATCTCCATCGTGTACGAGTTCGTTGCCAAACCCCTGCATAAAGGCGTTAAGAAACGCAACCGACTCATTCCATGCCCCACCTTCAACACCAAGAAAAGCTTCTGGGCGAATTAAGAATCAATTAGTATAGCAACTCAATCCAGAGCAGCGGTGGATTATCCTCGCGCCTTTACGCCTCTGCGGTTAAGCAATGGATTCCCTTGATCGGTATTGCCCTTGGTCGGTGTTTTCACCGACCATTAAGATATTCTTTGCCTGTGGTCGGTGTTATCACCGACCACTAAGAAATTCTGGCACACCGAAGCGATAGTCATAAATGGTCTGCATAATGTGTTAGAAATCCTGGTATGTTTTCATTGAGTTCATAAAACCGATAGGAAGAATAGGGATATTGTTCCGATGTTTCACATGGTCCCGCCTTCACCGGGTTGTAATGCATATAGTCAATATGCCCTTGGTCGGTGTTTTCACCGACCATTAAGAAATAAAAAAACAACTCAATCCAGAGCAGCAGTGGATTGGAGCGTGGCAGCGAAGGATCCCCCATTAGAAGCCGGGATATGCCTGTGGTCGGTGTTATCACCGACCACTAAGAAATTCTGGCACACCGAAGCGATAGTCATAAATGGTCTGCATAATGTGTTAGAAATCCTGGTATGTTTTCATTGAGTTCATAAAACCGATAGGAAGAATAGGGATATTGTTCCGATGTTTCACATAGTCCCGCCTTCACCGGGTTGTAATGCATATAGTCAATTTTCTGACTGGCAACCTTGCGGTTATACATAGTAGCGGAGTAAGGCCTGCGTTCCCAGAATTGATAGTCTCGATCTTTTTGTGTGCTGATGTACTTCTCCAGTTCCTTTGGGTTATGTTCAATCAATCTGAATTTGATTTGCTGGGCAGTGTATTTAAGAAACATCTGTTGTACATTTTTCTCAAGCCAGGCATCCTGCCTACACCATATGAGGTGAAGATGATTGGGCATAATTACGTATCCATATAACCAGATTCGTTTATTTTCAACCATGAACTTAAGACTATTCATAATGATGTCCTTATGCTCATCCGGTTGCAACAATGCCTGCCATTTCAGGCAGGTGGCTGTGAAAAATTCAATACCACTTTGCATTTATATAAAGATAAACGAAAGAGAAGCAGAATGAAGAGGTCGGTGATAACACCAACCTCAAGCAAAATTGTTCTTAATTTTTTTATTTAATAAAACAAGCAATCCAGAGCTGGGGTGGATTCATAGTCAGAGCAGCCTGTCCGCCCTTTGGCGGAAAGGATCCCCCCATTAGAAGCCGGGATACCGGGCCTCGACCAACACCATGATTCTAACTTCTCAATAAACCCTCGCGCCTTTGCGCCTCTGCGGTGAAACAATGCATTCCCTTAATCGGTATGATCACCCACCAACGCTGCTGCTCCATACGGTTGAGACAACCTCCACTCCACCCAACCACCGCTCCTAAATTTCCGGTAACTCCCGCTCACCCCCCAAAAACCGAAGTTGGTCGTCAGATTCCACCCATCCATTGCGAATCGCCCGGATTTCGGTGAAGTTCGCTGATTAAGAATGTCTTTAGTGGCTTTAGTCATGTGGATTCGACTGAAGCATGATTCGAAAAATAGCATTACTCCTTTTTGTCACGGTACTCATTCATTCCCGGTCCTTCGCGCAATGCGGGGGCATCCTGGAACCCGGCTTTGCCTTTCTTACGAGTAGCCGCGGCTGCGCGCCCTTTACCGTAAACATCCAAACCCTCTACCTCTCATCTGTGCCCGGAACACAATACTTCATCGACTGGGGCGATGGCACTCCGGAAGAAACCTATACGCAGGTGGGGCCCGGAGGGGTCACGATCGCGCACACCTATCCCAACACGTCCATCAATTGCGGCTACGATGTGATCATTGATGCGGCCAACGCCTGCAACCCGCGCGGTAGCGTGGTACCCATCAACACACAGGTAATCGTGTGGACCAACGATGTGATCTCCATCAACCCGGCCACCTACCGCGTGTGCCAGGGCTATGCAGCTGATGTTTTGTTCGTGGACGACAGCGACTGGAATTGCTTTCCGCGGGCCACGCGCGAGAACAATGAACCCCGCTGGATTCAATGGCTCTATGGCACCGGCCCGCTCGGCAATCAGATTCCGGGCATCGAGGTAAATTCAATCACCCCCGGTGGCTATCCCTACCTCGATCCGGCTCCGGCCCGTAATCCCATCTACCCGGTAACCGCCCCCGGCCAGGTGAGCTTGCCCATCAGTGTGCCGGTAACCACCCCGGCCGACCTCGGAAAAGAATTCGTCATCACGCTGAAGAACTGGAACCAATGCAATGCCTACGACAACAACCTCACCGACAGCAATCCCTTCAACCCGGTTTCCGGAAACCTCGTTAATGGCGACAACCCTCCGCAAGTCACTACCGCGCGCATAGTAATTGTACCCTCACCGCAACCAGATTTTCTCACGCGCCTGGGCAGTGCGGCCGGTCCGTTGCAATCCATCTTCTGCGTAGGCGATAACATCTTCTTCGACAATGAAACTCCCGGCATTGCCGGAGCTTCCTTCGCCCACACCTGGCAATTCTTCGACAACGCAACGGGCACCGGGGCACCGCTGGCCACAGCCACCAATACAAATCCACTCTTTGCCTACCCGACTTCCGGTCAGAAGTTAATCCGCTTGTCGGTACGGGATCAAAATGCTGCGGGCAATTGCGTGGCCATCATCGAAAAGTTGATCACCATTTCTCCGTCCCTGGTAGCCCAGATTCAGACAACGGACCTGCTGAACGTTCCCATCACGCCCGACTTCTGTCAAGAGGCAACGGCACCGCTCACCACGTTCCAGGTCCGCTTCAACGATGCCTCAGTGGGCATTGCAACACCGACCACGCAATGGCGTTGGGAGTTCTATGACGAAACCAATACGCTCGTCCGGCAGGAACCTTCCTCCGGTGGTTTTTCTTCCGTCCTCCTGGGTCCGTTTGATGAATCCTATACCAACCTAGGCACCTACCGCACACGCCTCATCATTCGCGATAATGTTACCTCTTGCGAAACCGTGGATGAAGTACTCGTCCGGGTCTTTGAAAAACCAGTGCCCGCCTTCACTGCCACACGGGTGTGCGAGGGGCAGCTTACGCAGTTTACCGATGGCTCCACCATCAACCCGGTCAACGGAGAAACGATCGCCTTGCGGGAGTGGGATTTTAATTATGACGGCATCACGTTCACCAAAGATCCAGCCTTCGATAATCAAACTTCCTTCACCCGGGCGATGGGCAGTGGTGGAACGTACTCTGTGGCGCTCCGAACCACCGGAAGCATAAGCGGTTGTTCCGATTTGGTGGTGGTTCCGGTCACCGTGGATCCCTTGCCGCTGGCCAGCTTCACGCCTGATGTTACCTCCGGCTGCAGCCTGCTCACGGTCACTTTCACGAACACAGCCATCCTCGGCCAACCGGCTACCATCGACCGCTTCATCTGGGAAGTGGATGCCCGCACGGGTCTGGGCTTTCAACCCGTAGGCACCCAACAACCCGCATCGCCTACCTTCACCAACACGTTTGTGCATGAATTTGAAAACGTCACCTCCGGCAACCGCCAGTTTGACATCCGGTTGCGATCCGTAACGGTCGCGGGTTGCGAAACAATTTCATCACCGGTTGTGATCACCGTATTTCCGGGTACGCAGTCCGGATTTTTATCCACGAACTATTCTCCCTTCAACGACAATTGCTCACCCCAGACGGTAAACTTTTCGGTGGATACCGAAACGCAATCGCGAAACCCCACCGATTATCTGTGGCGCATCAGCGACAGCGCAGGGGTAATTGATGAAATCAGTTCCGGCACAACGCCTGCCTTCAGTTACCCGTTTGTAAACACAACGCAGGCATTGAAAGATTTTTTTGTAACCCTCATCACCACTTTGCCCTCGGGTTGCTTTGGCGACTCCACCCGCACCATTCGCATCAGCCCCGTACCGGCTGCGCAATTCATAATCGATACCCTGGTCTTCGATTGCAACCTCCTGACTCTCCGCATGGAGGCAACACAGCCAGGGTTATCGGCATACCATTGGACAATCACGGAAAACGGAATTCCTGTAGTGGATGTAACCTCCACGTCCGATAACCTCGAACATGAATTCAACCGACCGGCATCAACTGCTTCCGATCTTGCAGTCGCCATTGCCCTGGATACCCGCAACTTCGCGAATTGCCCAAGTGCTATGGTCACCGAGGCTGTCACCGTTCCCAAACGCGATGACATCAATGCTTCCTTCACGGTTTCTCCACGCACACAGTCGTTGCCGGCATCCACGGTCACCATCACCAACAACACGTCTCCGGGTCCGTGGACGTACCAATGGGATTTTGGCGATGGAACTACTTCCACTGATCCGAACCTCACCAGCCACACGTACGCCACCTACGGAGTGTACACCATCCGGCTTACGGTAACCAACAACGTGTGCGTGGAAACACAGCTGCAACAAATTGAAATCCTGCCCATCCCACCGGTGGTGGACTTTACCGTTGATCCGCCCACTGGTTGCCAGCCGTTGACGGTCACGTTTACAAACTTGTCGCAATTTGCCGATGCGGATAGCTACCGTTGGGATTTTGGTGACCAGTCAACTTCGCAGGCCATCAACCCAACCCATACATATTATCAACCCGGTACCTACACCGTCAGCCTCACAGCCTCCAACGCGGCTGGCCAGCCGGTCACTGAAACAAAACTCAACCTCATCGAAGTCTATCCACTGCCGGTGGCCGATTTTGAAATCAAACCGGTTCTCATCACCATCCCCGGAGGCATCTTGTACACCAACAACCGCAGCTTCAACGCATCGCGATTCGAGTGGGACTTTGGCGATGGAACTACTTCCACGGAATTTGAACCAGAGCACCGTTATACCCAGGAAGGATTTTACTCGATCAAACTCACGGCCTTCAATCAGTTCGACTGTCAGGATACCACCCTGCGGCAAAATGTGGTGAAGGTGGAAAAGGGGGGGCAGATCTTAATTCCGAATGCCTTCTCACCCGTGTCCGATGCGAATGGGAACATCGGTAGCGATGGCAAGAACGATATCTTCCTTCCGCTCACCCGCGGTGTGGTCGAGTTCGAACTGCAGATCTTTAACCGTTGGGGCGAATTGCTTTTCGAAAGCCGCGATCCCGAAAAAGGGTGGGATGGAACCTACAATGGAAAGTTGTGCCAGCAGGATGTATACATCTACAAACTGGCAGCTGCTTATGAAAATGGCGAACGCATGGTGCGCGTGGGCGATGTAAACCTGATCCGATGATGAGAACGTTGATAGTAGCAATCCTGGTGCTCGGAATGAAGATGAACACGTGGGCGCAAGACCCGCAGTTCTCGCAATACTATGCTGCGCCCTTATACCTCAATCCGGCCTTCACCGGTACAACGCAAGACCATCGCTTCATCGCCAACTACCGCAACCAATGGCCTAATGCAGCCCGCGGCTTTGTCACCTATGCTTTTTCCTACGATTATAATCTCTATCACTACAACAGCGGCATTGGATTTTTAGCCACAGTCGATCAGGCGGGCACGGCCGGACTTCAATCCTCCCAGTTTAATCTTCTGTATTCTTACAAGTGGAACCTCTCCAGCAAATGGGTGGTGTCGGCCGGCCTTAACTTTGGATATGCCTTCCGCACGATCGACCTCAATCGTCTGATCTTTGGCGATCAACTTCAATTCGATACAGACGGCTCCGTACCCAGCGATGATCCGGCTCTCTTCAACTTAAACACTGCCCGCTACTTCGACTTCCATGCCGGGGGATTGATTTACAACAAGAACATTTGGTTTGGATTTTCCGCAAGTCATTTGAACACCCCTAACCAGTCGTTGCTCGACCAGGAGGCTCTCATTCCGATCAAAACAAGTGTGCATGGCGGAGTCCGGATTCCGCTGTACGCGGGGCCTTTCAAGAAAGACAACATCTCGGTACTGTCGCCCTCGTTTGTCTACAAAAAGCAAGGCCGCTTCGATCAGCTCGACCTGGGGCTGCACTTTCTTTATGACCCGGTCATGTTGGGCATTTGGTACCGCGGCATCCCCATTCAACAAAATGTAAATGACAACCTCAGTCAGGATGCCGTTGTGGTAGTGTTGGGGTTTCAATTCGACATGCTCGAGATCGGCTACAGCTATGACTTCACCGTCTCCGAACTCGGTCCGGGCTCGGGCGGCTCCCACGAGATCTCACTCAAATACTTGCTCGCCATTCAAATGCATTCCAAAACCAAGAAGAAAGAGAAGTTCATTCCCTGTCCTTCTTTCATCAAGAAATAGCTGCACGTTTCCAACCTTCCAATCCTGATTTTCCTTCTTACCTTTGACCTCCTGTTTCGGTATCAATGGAGTTTAAAGCGCATTTGGAGAAGGATCCGGTATTTAAAAGCGTGGCTTCGGCCGCGGCCCGCCTTGGGGTGCCGGCCTTTGTCGTGGGTGGCTACGTGCGTGACCTGATCTTGCAGCGGCCCAACAAAGACCTCGACTTTGTTTGCCAGGGCAGCGGCATCCAACTGGCGGAATCCGTAGCCAAAGAACTGGGTGGCGTGCCAGTAACGGTGTTCAAAAATTTTGGCACGGCCATGATTAAGCTGGGCGACCGCGAACTGGAGTTTGTCGGAGCCCGCAAAGAATCCTACCGCGAAGACTCGCGCAAACCCCTCGTGGAAGACGGTACCCTGGAAGAAGACCAGCAGCGCAGGGACTTCACCATCAACGCCATGGCCATCAGCCTTCAACCCGAAACCTATGGTCAGCTGATCGATCCCTTCGGTGGTGTGGAACACCTCAAAGAGAAACTCATCAAAACCCCGCTCGATCCCGCCATCACCTTTTCCGATGACCCGCTGCGCATGTTGCGCGCCATCCGGTTTGCAGCACAACTCAACTTCGATATCGAAGCCGATACCTTCGAAGCCATCCGCAACAACGTGGCGCGCCTCACCATCGTATCGATGGAACGCATCATCACTGAACTCAACAAGATCATTCTCGCACCAACGCCTTCCTACGGATTCAAACTACTCTTTCACAGCGGCCTGCTCAAACAATTCTTTCCGGAAATGGTGGCCCTGCACGGAGTGGAATACCAGGACAACAAAGCCCACAAGGATAACTTCTTCCACACGTTGCAGGTGCTGGATAATGTCGCCAGCGTCTCTGACGACCTCTGGCTGCGGTGGGCCGCTATCCTGCACGACATCGCCAAGCCGGCCACCAAACGGTTCGATCCGCAAGCCGGCTGGACTTTTCATGGCCACGAAGACAAAGGCGCCCGCATGGTGCCCGGTATTTTCAGACGCCTCAAACTGCCACTGAATGAAAAGATGACGTTCGTGCAGAAACTGGTACGCCTCCACCTGCGCCCCATCGCGCTGGTAAAAGAAGTGTCGGATTCCGCCATCCGGAGATTGTTGTTCGAAGCCGGAGACGACATCGAAGCGTTGATGAAGTTGTGTCGGGCCGACATCACGTCCAAGAACAATGACAAAGTCGCGCGCTTCCTGCGCAACTTTGATGCGGTAGAGCAAAAAATGAAAGACCTCGAAGCGCGCGACCAGCTCCGGAATTTTCAACCGCCCATCTCGGGGGATGAAATCATCAAATGGTTTCAACTCCGTCCTGGCCCGGTAATTGGTGAAATCAAAGAAGAAATAAAAGAAGCCATCCTGGAGGGCGTGATTCGCAACGATCGGGACGAGGCCTACGACCTCCTGCTGAAAATTGCCGCCCGCAAGGGATTGGTGCTGAACGAACTTAATCCATAATTTTTATTAACCGTTGTATCATGAAATACCTTGTTGTTATTCTGCTCGTTTCCTTCAGTGTCGGGGTATCCGGCCAAACCCAAAAGCAGCCCGCAAAACCCGATGCGTCAAAAGCACAAACCCAGGAAACGAAACCACCGACAGATCAGAAAATGAGTGCCCAGACGGAGCACTACCTTAAAAAGTATCAGGTTGCAATTCAATGGAGTGATTATGATGTTGCCAAAGATGCGCTCTACGACCTCATCATCGAAAACCCACAAAACGACTCGCTGATTTCCGACCTCGCCTACTTCTATTTTGAGAATGAAAAGTATGTGCAGGCCGTACTCGTGTCGCAACAGTTGCTGGCGCGCAATCCTAAAAATGCGGTGGCCCTCGAAATGTCGGCCGTGGGCTACGAAGTGATGGGCGTAAAAGACCGGTCGCTCCAGAGTTTTGAAAGCCTTTATTTGTTGACCAACAATTTCAACTACCTCTATAAGATGGCCTTCCTGCAATTTGACCTCAAGCGGTATGCCGAATGCATTACCTCGGTGGACATCCTGCTGGCCAACAAAGACGTGGAGGCCGCCAAGGTGGCCTTCAATGATGCAACCGGAAAACCCAAGGAATACCCCATGAAAGTGGCTGTGCTGAACCTGAAAGGGCTGGCCGTACAGGAACACCTGGGCGACAAAGCGGCTGCAAAAAAGGCCTTTGAAGACGCCCTCGCCATCGCCCCCGATTTTGTATTGGCCAAAGAAAACCTGGCCAAGGTGAAATAATGCAACCATTCGTTCCGGACCGGGTCTTTGAACCAAAGTAGGCTTGGAGGCCACGGCAGTAAATATCCAGGATGAGTTAATAGCCCGTTGCCGGCAGGGCGATCGGGCGGCATTCTATAAAGTTTATAAACTTTACAGCCGCAGCATGTACAATGTGGGCTACCGGATCGTTAACGATCAGGAAGAGGCGGAAGACGTGCTGCAGGAGTCGTTCATCAGTGCCTTCAACAACCTGGACAGGTACCGCGGAGAGTCTACGTTTGGCGCCTGGTTAAAGCGCATTGTAATCAACAAAGCCATTAACCACCTGCACAAACGCAAAACCGAGCGGCTGCCGGAAGACGAACGGTTTGATGTAAAGGCCGAAGAGCCGGTGGATGAATTGGAAGGCTACCCGTTTACGGTAGAAAAGGTTCGGGCCGCCATCACCGCTCTGCCCGATGGCTACCGGTCCGTACTTTCGTTGTATCTTTTAGAAGGCTACGACCATGCAGAGATTGGAGCAATTCTGGGAATCACAGAATCAACTTCAAAATCGCAATTCAACCGGGCGAAAAAGAAATTGAAAGAAGTGTTAGAAGGAATGTATGGAAAATGACTCGCTGAAAAAATTTGTGGATCAACACCGGCAGGAGTTTGACCACCTCGAACCCTCCGAAAAAGTGTGGGCCCGCATCGCGTCAAATTTGCCTCGTCAGATTTCCTTATGGAATAATGTAGCGGTATGGCGGGCGGCAGCGGGGTTGTTCCTGGGGCTTTCCCTCTACCTGTTCGTCACCAACAACCCATCCGTTTCTACCGGGGAGCGTGCCCAATTGCAAGGAGAATTCAATGACCTCGAAACCTTTTACAGCGAACAGATTGCCGACAAGGTGGAACTGATCAGCGACATTCAGGGCTTTGAAGACGAACAGTTCACGCAGGACATGCAGAAACTCGAAGCCATGTACCAGGTACTGCGCGACCAGATGAAGTCGGATCCAACACAACAGGTTAAAGATGCTTTGATCCTCAACTTGCTCGTCCGCATCGACTTACTCAACCAACAACTCAAAACCCTCGAAGACTCCCAAAAACCAAAACACCCCGACTCCGAGGTGTAATAATTTCTGTCATACAAAACGTTAAACTTTACGCTTTTAAACTTTACGCTTTAAGCTTTCAACTTTCCTAAAAGTCTTCCTCACTCTTCAACTCAAACGCCTCCTTATTGCTATCCACCACCTTCCCGTCTTCACACTTCAACACGCGGGCCGGAAAGCGCTTGATCAACCCATAACTGTGCGTGGCCATCAGGATGGCCGTTCCGCTCTTATTGATCTGCTGAAAGATTTTCAAAATCCCACTCGAGACTTCCGGGTCAAGGTTTCCGGTGGGTTCATCGGCAATTAAAATCAGCGGTTCGTTGATCAGCGCGCGGGCAATCACCACGCGTTGCTGTTCACCGCCCGAAAGCTGATGCGGCATCTTTTTCTCCACCGCGCCAAGCCCAACGTGCATCAGTACCTCCGCCAGCCGGTTCTTCATGCGGGCACTGTCGGTCCAGCCGGTGGCCCGCATCACAAAGTTCAGGTTCTCACCCACAGTGCGGTCCGGAAAGAGCTGAAAGTCCTGAAAGATGATGCCGATCTTCCTGCGTAGCAACGGAATCTGATTAGGTTTGATTTCACGGATGTTGAACCCGGCCACGCTGATGTCGCCCAGGCGCAACGGCAGGTCGGCATACAACGTTTTCAGCAGCGAAGATTTTCCCGAACCCGTACGGCCAATCAAAAACACAAACTCGCCTTTGTCGATTTCAAACGTGAGATTGCTCAGCACCGTGTTGTGGTCCTGAAAGATGCTGGCTTCGTGAACCCGGACAACAGGATCGGATGAAAACATTTACGAATTTGCTTTTTTATGATCGGCAAGAAATTTCGCCAACCCGCTCTCGGTTAACGGGTGATTCAACAAATCCATGATCACTTTCAACGGACAGGTCGCTACATCAGCGCCTATTTCGGCACACTTGATCAAATGCATCGTGTGCCGGATGCTGGCAGCCAGCACTTCCGTACCGTAACCGTAATTGTCGTAGATGTGCCGGATCTGACCAATCAATTCAAGCCCGTCCTGCGAAATGTCATCGAGACGTCCGATGAACGGAGAAACATAACTGGCCCCCGCTTTGGCTGCGAGCAACGCCTGCCCTGAAGAAAACACCAGCGTACAATTGGTGCGGATGCCTTCACTCGTAAATTTTTTGATGGCCTTAATGCCATCCTTAATCATCGGCACCTTGACCACAATCTTGTCATCGATGCGGGCCAGGTCTTTTCCTTCGCGGATAATGCCATCAAAATCGGTGGCAATCACCTCCGCACTCACGTTGTTATCAACAATGTCACAGATGGCTTTGTAATGTGCCACCACGCGAGCTTTACCGGCAATGCCCTCCTTGGCCATCAGCGAAGGGTTGGTGGTCACGCCATCCAACACGCCTAAATCATAGGCCTCTTTTATTTCATTCAGGTTAGCAGTATCGATGAAAAACTTCATAGGAATTAGGGGGTGGTTGTTTTGATTTCAAAACTAAAAAACCTTCCCGGGTTAAACAGAGAAGGTGGATAAAAAAAGTGGCAAACCGAACATCGCACCGCTACAACTGCCTACCCTTGCTACCTTCCGGTCCTGGGGGAGTTCAGCAGGAGCTGGTCGTGCCGATTTGCCGTTGCAAAACTAACAAAATTGCCGACAACCCCCTCAGCGTCCAGCCAACCCCGATAAATAAAGATTGAATTCCATCGCACTTACCTCTTCAAAGCCATCGGCTTGCAGGTCTTCAAAAATGGCAGCATCAAACGTCAGATCACGGATTTCAAGTGTACCGTCTTCCAGCGTTATTTCGGTTCCTTTCAAATGAATGGGATTCACCTTCACCAGAATTTTTATTCCTGCCAGTTCCTTTTTAAAATACTGGTGTACGATATTGTTTTCTTTTGCCATATGGATCGGACTTTTTCACACCGCATTCCTGCACGCCTTGAAACAACCCGGCTGGTGCTTTGCCGACTTCAACACGAAGATGCAGAAGAAATCTTTTATACCTATGCCAGCAAGCCGGAATGCACCCGGTATGTTACCTGGCCCACTCACCAATCCATTCGCGATACGCGCGACTACCTGACCCGCACCATCCGGGGCTGGAATCAGGGCCTCGATTTTTCCTTTGGCATCCGCCTGAAGTCGACATACCGGTTGATAGGCAGTTGTGGGTTTCTGAATGATGCAGGGAAAGCGCAGATTGGCTACATCCTGGGTCCGCTTCATTGGGGCCAGGGCTATGCCACCGAAGCAACCATTGCCTTGATACGCTTGTTAACGACAACCCCGGAGATTTACCGCATCGGTTCCTTTGTGGATCTCGATAATCACGCATCCACCCGCGTGCTCATCAAAGCTGGCATGCAACCGGAAACCGTACTGAAAGAGTGGTGCCACTTCCCCAACCAATCCAATCACCCCCGCGATTGCCTCCTCTTCAATTTCCCACTTACCTCGAAATCACCAACTAACTTTACGCTTTAAGCTTTACGCTTTCAGCTTTCCGCTTTTAACCTTTTCGCTTTAAGCTTTACACTTTCAACTTTCCACTTTTTCCCATTCCGGCAAATCAATCCCTTGAATCACTTCCATCTCAATCAATTCCGCCCAGGCTCGTAAATACCCAACCACATCCGTCTTGCAATTATGTTTTAATTCTTGCGCATGCGGGATCTTTTGCAATACCCGCGGATCCGATAACCGTTCCAGATGGGTTAACTCATCACGCGTAAATCCGAACGCAATCAGTTCCGAAATCAGGTCGTCCATCGGCAAGCCACTGGTAGCACAATAGTCATTCAACTGCTCCGACCAATCGCCATGGCGCAACATCGCCCTCCGGTGAATTTCTTCCTTCGTCAGCGCAGTAACTTCCTGCACCAGAAACCCACAATTGCATAGCCCCATGTGCCCCCATTGATAAGTCATACTGCCTTCAATGTTGAGCGCAGCGCCTCGCAAAGCTTCCATTTTGTTCAACAGCTGTTCCATAACTCCAAGTTAAATAAAAGGTCCGAATCACAGATGTTAACATCGGTCTCTCTGATTTTGTTTGACTTCACAATAGCCTATCCAATTCCGCCTTTAAACCTTTCACTTTAAACTTTCTACTTTAAACTTTCTACTTTAAACTTTCTACTTTCCGCTTTAAGTTTATCCTCCGAAGCTTTAGCGTAGGAGGACTTTCCACATAAATTTGGTGTTAATGAATCCCTTTACTATTATTGCCCCGTAATATTTTCGAAAGTCAATGGGAAAAGGCGATAAAAAATCTAAAAAAGGAAAACGCACGAAAGGGTCCTATGGCGTGTCCAGAAACCGGACCAAGATCAAGGCCCGATTGAAACGCGTGCAATCAAACAAGAAAGTCTCTGCAACGGTTACTACGGAAGCGAAACCGAAGAAGACGTCCCGGAAAAAAGCAGAAGCATGAACCGAATGACGACATACCTGGCAGGTTGGTGGCACAAATCGAATTTCGATTGGTGAGCAGCCTTGCTTAGTGTTTAAATATGCCGAAGGCCCGCTGTTCACAGTGGGCCTTCTCATTTTATCACCCAATCTAGCACCATGAAGTATCAACTAAAAACCCATACACGCAACCTATTGGCCGATACCATCACTCCGGTAAACATTTACCTTAAACTACGCGATGTATTTGCCGGCAGCATCCTGCTCGAAAGCTCCGATTACCACGGGAACGAAAACAGTCTTTCCTTCATCTGTTGCGATCCCATCGCCACGTTTCAGGTCAACACCACAACCCTGGAGATTCGGTACCCCAACCAACAAAAAGAAGTTCATCCCATCACAGAGTCCGGTCAGGTGATCCGCCAGTTTGAACACTTCTGGCAGTCATTCCTTCCCGATACCTCCGTCCCCGCGAAATATCCGCACGATGGTCTCTTCGGCTTCATCGCCTACGATGCCGTGCGGCATGTGGAAGACCTCACCATCCAAAAGCGGGAGTCGGACTTACCCGAGTTGGTCTACTCTCTCTATCGGTATGTCATCGCGGTGGATCACTTCCACAACGAGATGACCCTCTTTGAACATCGCCTGGCCTCAGACCCGGTTCCGCATACACTCGATCGCCTGGAGCAACTGATCACGAACAACCGCGTCACCACCTTTCGTTTCACCCGCATCGGAGCGGAGACCTCCAATTATTCGGACGCTGAATTTTTAGAAATCATTGAGAAAGGAAAACAGCATTGCTACCGGGGTGATGTGTTTCAGATTGTACTCTCACGAAGATTTACCGCAGGCTTTAAGGGCGATGAATTCAACGTGTACCGGGCCCTGCGCTCCATCAACCCTTCCCCGTATCTTTTCTACTTCGACTACGGCAGCTTCAAATTGTTCGGGTCTTCTCCGGAAGCCCAGATTCAGATCCGGAATGGTAAAGCCCACATTTATCCCATTGCCGGTACGTTCCGCAGATCCGGTAATGATCAGGAAGATGCGGTGCTCGCTGAAAAACTTTCCGCAGACGAAAAAGAAAATGCCGAGCACATCATGCTGGTAGACCTGGCCCGTAACGACATGAGCCGCAATGCCGAAGCCGTGCGCGTGGAAGTCTTCAAAGAAATCCAATACTACTCGCACGTCATCCACCTGGTGTCAAAGGTAACGGGCACCTTGCGCCCCGGTGCCTCCGTGATCCAACTGGCGGCCGATACCTTTCCGGCCGGCACGCTGTCGGGAGCTCCCAAGCACATGGCCATGAAACTGATCGACCGGTATGAAAATGTCAACCGCGGGTTTTATGGCGGAGCCCTGGGCTTCCTTGGCTTCGATGGTTCGTTCAATCACGCCATCATGATCCGCACCTTTTTGAGTCAGAAAAATCAACTGACCTACCAGGCCGGGGCCGGGGTCGTATCGAAATCAAAATCTGAAAGTGAATTACAGGAAGTGAATAATAAACTGGAAGCGTTGCGCAAAGCCGTAAGCCTGGCCGAACGAATTTAAATATGAAAATCTTAGTACTCGATAATTACGATTCTTTTACGTACAACCTGGTGCACATCATCCGGGCAAATGGCATGGAACTGGAAGTGCACCGCAATGATAAGATCGACCTGCAGGCAGTGAAGCACTTCGATAAAATTCTGCTGTCCCCCGGGCCCGGTATTCCGGACGAGGCTGGCATTATGAAGCAGTTGATTCAGGAATACGGACCCACCAAAAGTATTCTGGGCATCTGCCTCGGCCATCAGGGCATTGCCGAAGTGTATGGCGCGGCCTTGTTTAACATTCCCAACGTCTTGCACGGAGTAACTTCCACGGCCACGGTGATCGAGCCGGATTATCTATTTGAGAATGTACCCACTGCCTTTCAGGCTACGCACTATCACTCGTGGGCGGTGTTGCCGGAGTCGGTTCCATCGCAACTAAAAGTGACGGCCGTGAATGAGGCGGGCCTGATCATGGCATTGACCCACACCCGCTTCGATGTCAAAGGCCTCCAGTTTCACCCCGAGTCCATCATGACCCCCGAGGGTCCTAAAATGATTTTAAATTGGCTGAAACACTAAAAATATTCGGCCATGTTGAGTTTACCTGCCGAAACATGATGAAGAATAAATTAAAATAAGAAATCTGTCATGTTGAGTTTACCTGCCGAATCCGCCAAGCGGAGTAGGTAGGCCTGCCTGTCGGCAGACAGGCTTGTCGAAACAAGATGAAGAATAATTAAATAAGAAACCTGTCATGTTGAGCCTGCCTGTCGGCAGACAGGCCTGTCGAAACATGACCCCACAACTATGAAAGCAGTCCTCACCGAACTAATCGAAAACCGAACCCTCACCAAAGACACCGCCCATCGGGTGCTGGTCGAACTGGCGCAGGGCAAATTTAACCTGAGTCAGACAGCCGCCTTCATGACGGTCTACATGATGCGCAGCATCACAGTCGAAGAACTCCAGGGCTTCCGCGATGCCATGCTCGAACTCTGCATCCCGGCCCACTTTGATCAACCCGTCATGGACGTCTGTGGCACCGGAGGCGATGGCAAGAACACGATCAACTTGTCCACCTTATCTTCATTTGTGGTCGCAGCAGCCGGCCAGCCGGTGGCCAAGCACGGCAACTATGGCGTCTCCTCGGCCTGCGGGTCTTCCAACCTGCTGGAATACTTCGGCTATCAGTTCACCAACAACCTGGATGAACTGAAGCGCTGCCTCGACCGTGCCAACATCTGCTTCCTGCACGCCCCGCTGTTTCACCCGGCCATGAAAAATGTGGCCCCCATCCGCAAAGAGTTGGGCGTGAAAACGTTTTTCAACATGCTGGGTCCCATGGTAAATCCTGCCTTGCCCACCCGGCAGTTGGTGGGTGTCTTTAGTTTGGAACTCGCCAGGCAATATGGATACTTGTATCAGAATACATCCAAAGACTTCATCATCCTGCATTCCTTGGATGGCTTTGATGAAGTGTCGCTCACCTGTCCGTTTAAATATTATTTCAATGAAGGCGAACGACTGGCGGAAGCTGCAGATCTCGGGTTGCCACGGGTGCGATACGAGGAAATCAAAGGCGGTGCTACGGTAGAAGAATCCGCGCAGCTCTTCCTGCGGGTTCTGGAAGGCAACGGTACTCCGGCCCAGCAGGCAGCCGTCATTGCCAATGCGGCCATGGCCCTCTATTGTGTCAATCGGACTGCCGGTTTGAAAGCAGCGGTAACCAAAGCAACGGAAGCCCTTCAATCCGGGAAAGCATTGCAGGCCTTTCATAAACTGATGAACAAGTCATGAACATCCTGGACGAAATCATCCGATATAAAGCCCTCGAAGTAGCAGAGCGCAAAGCGCTCCGGTCCACCAGGCAATTGGAGCAAAGTGCGCACTTTCATGCTCCGGTGATTTCCCTGAAAGAAAGTGTAAGTCGCAAAGGGGCCACCGGAATCATTGCCGAGTTCAAACGAAAGTCGCCCTCCAAAGGCGTGATCAATGCCACCGCCCCCGTGGAACAAACCACGCTAGGCTATCGGGAAGCAGGCGCCTCGGCCTTGTCGGTGTTAACCGATGCCCCGTACTTTGGCGGCAGCAGCGAAGATTTGATCGCAGCCCGCAGCGTTAACAACATTCCGATCCTCAGAAAAGATTTTATCGTAGATGAATACCAGATCCTGGAAGCGAAATCGTTAGGAGCAGATGCCATCTTATTGATTGCCGCTGCGCTGCCGCCAAAAAAAATCCAGCAGTTGGCAGTGTTTGCGCATTCAATCCACCTCGAGGTGTTGCTGGAAGTACACACCGAACAGGAGTTGGAAGAGTTATCGGTAACGGTAGATCTGATTGGCGTGAACAACCGCGACCTCAAAACATTTACCACCGACCTCGCCATTTCAAAACGATTGGCTCCCCGGATTCCAAAAGACGTATTGAAAGTATCCGAGAGTGGGATCGAAGATCCAAACACCCTCCTCGAACTGCGGAAGTATGGCTACACAGGTTTTTTAATGGGCCAGAATTTCATGCAGCATGAAAAGCCGGAAGTGGCCTGCCGGCAATTCATCACCACCTTGCGAAAACGTGAATCGTTAAGCTAAAATGAAATTGGAATTCGATTGAAAATAAAAACTAAAAAATAACCTGTCATGTTGAGTTTACCTGCCGAATCCGCCAGGCGGAGTAGGCAGGCCTGTCGAAAAATGACTCAGAGTAAATTAAATTAACCTGTCATGTTGAGCCTGTCGAAACATGACGCTGAGTAACTAAATAAAGAAAAGATGATCATCAAAATCTGTGGCATGCGTGAACCAGAAAACATCCGCGCGGTAGGGGCAACCCATCCGGATTGGCTGGGATTTATTTTCTATCCCGGTTCACCCCGGTATGTAGGGCCCGGCTTTGAAATTCCTGCCAACGTACAGCCATCGATCAAAAGGGTAGGAGTGTTTGTCAACGAGTCCCTCAACAAGGTTTTAGAAACAGTAAACCAACATCACCTCGACCTGGTCCAACTGCACGGAGAAGAACCGGAAGCCTATTGCGCATCCCTGAAAGCGCAAGGGTTGCACCTCATCAAAGTGTTTCGGGTGGATGCGCATTTTGATTTTTCGGCTACAGAAGTTTTTTTGCCGGTAACGGATTACTTTTTGTTCGACACGAAAGGCGTGCACTATGGCGGCAACGCCCAGCCTTTTGATTGGACCCTGCTCGAAAAATACAAAGGGCACGTACCGTTTATCTTAAGCGGTGGACTTACGCCTGCCAACATCAGTCTGGTAAAGAATTTAAAACACGATCGGTTGGTGGGGGTGGATTTGAACAGTGGAGTGGAACAAGCTCCCGGAATGAAGGACCTAAAAAAAATTGCTGATACATTAAAACAACTGCGCCCATGAACTTTCAGGTAGATAAACAGGGATACTACGGCCGCTTTGGTGGCGCCTACATTCCCGAGATGCTGTATCCCAACATAGAAGAATTGCGCGAGCGATACCTTGCGATTATGAACGAACCTGAGTTTCAAAAGGAATTTGAGGAACTCCTCCAGCATTACGTGGGTCGCCCCACACCGCTGTACCGGGCGAAGCGACTTTCGGAAAAATACAACGCTACTATTTTCCTCAAGCGCGAAGACCTTTGCCATACCGGGGCGCACAAAATCAACAACACCATCGGCCAGATTTTGTTGGCCAAACGGTTGGGCAAACAAAAGATCATTGCCGAAACCGGGGCCGGGCAACATGGGGTGGCTACCGCTACGGTGTGCGCCCTCATGGGCATGGAGTGCATCGTCTACATGGGCCAGCTCGACATGGACCGCCAGCGACCCAATGTGGAACGCATGCGCATTTTAGGAACCACGGTGGTTCCGGCCATGTCCGGCAACAAGACCTTGAAAGATGCCACCAACGAAGCCATGCGCCACTGGATCAATCATCCCACCGACACGCATTACATCATCGGATCAGTCGTTGGGCCACATCCATATCCCGATATGGTCGCCCGCTTTCAATCGGTGATCAGCGCAGAGATTCGTAACCAACTGCAAACGGAAGTGGGCAATCCCTATCCGGATTATGTAATCGCTTGCGTGGGAGGCGGCAGCAATGCGGCCGGAGCTTTTTATCACTACCTCCAAGAGGAACATGTTGCGCTGGTAGGCGTGGAGGCCGCGGGCAAAGGAGTTGATAGTGGCGAATCAGCCGCAACCACCGCGTTGGGGAAACCCGGAGTGTTGCACGGCAGCAAAACGTTATTGATGCAAACACAGGACGGTCAGGTGATCGAACCGTATTCTATTTCGGCCGGATTGGATTATCCGGGCATCGGGCCCCTGCACGCCCACCTGTTCGATGTGGGCCGCGTACAGTTTGTGAGCGCTACGGATGATGAAGCGATGCAGGCCGGCATTGAATTGAGCCGCCTCGAGGGAATCATCCCCGCCATCGAAAGCGCCCACGCCATCGCAGCCTTGCGTAAATTCGAATTTACCCCGGACGATATCGTAGTCATCAACCTTAGCGGCCGTGGCGACAAAGACCTCGAAACCTACATCCGCTGGGGACAATACTAATCCCCAATCCCCCAAATGTCCAATGTCTTAAGTCTTATGTCTAATACCCCAATCCCAAATGACCACCACTAACACCCAACCTCTTATGCCTCTTCCCAAACTCCCAACTTCCAACTCCTACATCCTATATTCTGCATTCTTTATTCTGTATTCTATATTCTTCACCAGCTGTCAACCCCCATCAAAAGATTCCTTGCCCCTTGATCCTGTTGCCTACCAAGCAGAAATCAATTCGTGGCATCAACAGCGGATCGAAAACCTGAAAGGTGAAACCGGTTGGCTGAACCTCGCAGGCTTGTTTTGGTTGCAGGAAGGAATCAACACGTTTGGTAGCGATCCCTCCAACACGCTTGTCTTCCCCGAAAATAAAATGGTCCCGCGCGCAGGCTTCTTCCTGGTCAAGAATGGCGTGGTGAGCATGAACGTCCGCCCCGAAGTAGAAGTGGTTGCAAACGGTCAACGCGTTCGCGAGCAAATGATCTTCCATCCGGATTCCACTCGCAACCCAACGCTGACCCACGGGTCGCTGCAGTGGTTTGTCATCAAACGGGATAACCAATTGGGCATACGGGTGCGCGATTTGGAAAGTTCAGAAGTTGAATCATTTACCGGCATCGAACGCTATCCGGTCGATCCCACCTGGCGGGTGCAGGCGCAACTGAAAGTTCCGTCCAGCCCAAAGCAGATTGACATTACCAACGTATTGGGTCAAACAACACCTCAGCATTCACCCGGCACCCTCGAGTTTGAATTGTTTGGCAACACGTATCAACTCGATGCATTGCAGGAAGGATCGGAACTCTTCATCATCTTCGGGGATTCCACCAACGCCACAGAAACGTACCCGGCCGGCCGCTACCTCTATGCAAAACTTCCGGAGTCGGATGGCTACACCATCCTGGATTTCAACAAAGCCTACAACCCACCCTGTGCCTTTACTCCGTATGCAACCTGTCCATTACCCCCCGCACAAAATGTGTTGCCACTGGCAATTCGCGCAGGCGAAAAAAATTATCACGGCTACAAACACTAATCCTTATTCTATATCTGAATTCTAACTCCTAACTCCTGTATCCTATCTCCTCCACAAACATGGAAAATCGAATCACCCACCTCTTCAAAACAAAGCAACAGCAGGTACTATCTGTCTTCTACACGGCCGGCTTTCCGGAGCGAAACGATACCGCCTCCATCGCCCAGGCCCTCGAAGCAGCCGGAGTGGATTTGATTGAAATCGGAATTCCGTTCTCCGACCCGATTGCCGATGGCCCCACCATTCAGGAGAGCAACAAGGTAGCCCTGGACGGGGGCATGACCGTAGCGCTGTTGCTGCAACAGGTTGCCGACATCCGACCCACCATCACCATGCCTATTGTGTTGATGGGCTACCTCAATCCTGTCATGCAATACGGAGTGGAAAAATTTTTACGCGAAGCCGCACGGGCCGGAGTGGATGGCCTGATCCTGCCCGACTTGCCGTTGGCTGAATATCTTCAGGAGTATAAACCCCTAACGGAGGAATTAAACCTCAGCGTTTCATTTTTGATTGCTCCAACCACCTCCGAAGAACGAATCCGCGAGATCGATGCGGTGAGCACAGGCTTCATCTATACCGTTTCTTCCTCCAGTACTACGGGCGCTAAAACAGAGTTTTCTCCGGAACAACAAGCGTACTTTAAACGGCTAGAAACCATGCAACTAAAGCATCCTTGCCTGATCGGCTTCGGCATCTCCAACGCAAAAACCTGGCAGCAAGCCAACGCGTTTGCAGCAGGCGCCATCGTAGGCAGTTCCTTCATTTCCCAACTTAAAAAAGATAAATCCCCCGCAGCCATCAAACAGTTCGTACAAACCTTAACCACCCCCTAAATTCTATATTCTGTATTCTAACTCCTAACTCCTAACTCCTAACTCCTTCTAACAAAAAGAAGAGCCCCGAATAAATTCAGGGCTCCTTTTCTCCACGCTACCAAAAGTTTTTCACAGGCACATTGACAACAGGTTCTTAAGAGCCTCTAAGATGCATGTGGTCTTTCGGTTTTTTTATCATCCCCTCACGCGCTAATGAACTGCGATTTCTTTTCTGGGCGGCACCTTGGTGATTACCTTCTTACCAAGTTGCAGCTTCAGCAATCCGTTCTCATAGTTAGCAATGATCTTTTCATCACTTACGTTTTCAGGAAGTGTGAACGACCGGCTAAAGGTTTGATAATTGAATTCCCTGCGTGTGAAATTTTTTTCGGTTTCTTCCTTTTCAACTTTGTGTTCTGCGGTGATGGTAAGAACACCATTTTCCACCGTAACCTCAAAGTCTTTTTTCTCCATTCCCGGAACCGCCATCTCGACCACGAATTCTTTTTCCTCTTCGCGGATGTTAACAGGCGGTAACGAAGGCACGGATACAGGCTTCAACAAGTCACTGTCAAAGAACATCCGATCCGTATCAAAGAAGTCGGTCAACCACCGTTCATTCCATAACGATGGGAAATTCGATTTTTTCATCAGTTTCATAACCCTCCTTTTTTTAATTGATGACGAAAGATACGGTCACCAAACCCCCAAATACCATGAGATTTGTTCAGGTGTTGCGATGATTTTAATCAAGATTAAACGTGCCTCTGCAAGGCGCATAAAGCTGACGAAATTACAAAGCGATAATCTTTATATTTGAAGGCCTTGAAGGGCATACCATGACGGAAAAAGTGATCGAGAAAGTGAAATCAAAAGGAAAGGCGAAGCGCTCCCTTTCTAATGAACTTCTAATGAGCGCCTACGAGCGGATGCTGACGGCCCGCACGTTAGCACATATCTATGAGACGCACCGCGAAGTCTGTAGCAAATACGTGCACAGCACCTCCTCCGGGCACGAAGCCATCCAACTCGCAGCCGCGTTTCACCTGAAAGCAATCGACTATGTCTCCCCCTATTACCGCGATGATGCTCTCTTGCTGGGCCTCGGCCTGCAGCCGTATGAATTGATGCTGCAATTGATGGCGAAAAAAGAGGATCCGTTTTCTGGGGGCCGCACCTACTACGGTCATCCGGCCTTGCGCAGGCAAGGCTTCCCCACCATCCCGCACCAAAGTTCGGCCACGGGCATGCAAGCCATTCCCGCCACAGGCATGGCCCATGGAATTTCTTTTCTGGAATCTCAACAGCAAATCACTAACAACCCGGTCGTACTCTGCTCCCTGGGCGATGGGTCCATCACCGAAGGCGAAGTGGCCGAAGCGTTTCAAATGGCCGTGCTCAAAAAGTTGCCCATCCTCTATTTGGTGCAGGACAACCACTGGGGCATTTCGGCAACGGGCGAAGAAATGCGCGCCATGAATGCCTATGAATACGCGGCCGGATTTAAAGGTCTGGCCCGGATGCAAGTAGACGGTGCCGATTTCATCAAAAGCTACGAAGCGCTGGCGGAAGCGTTCTCGTTTGTAAGAGCTAAACGCCAGCCCATGTTGGTGCACGCCACGGTGCCGTTGTTAGGTCATCATACTTCCGGAGTGCGCAAGGAATGGTACCGCGGTCGCGACCTGGATCAGCACCAGCAACACGATCCCATTCCGGTGTTGGAAAAAGAACTCCTCAGGGTCGGCATCCCCTCCGCACAACTAAAATCGATGCAGGCAAAAGTAGTGACGCTCGTGGAGTCCGATTATAAAAAGGCATTGGCTGCGCCCGATCCTGACCCTGCTGATTTTGATTCGCACGAGTTTGCACCCACACCCATCCTCAAAGAAGCAGGCGAACGTAAACCAAAAGGCGGTGCGAAAGTGGTCATGGTGGATGCGGCCTTGCATGCCATCGATGAGATTTTAAAAAAACATCCGGAAGCCTTGTTCTACGGCCAGGATGTGGGCGCCCGGCTGGGCGGGGTGTTTCGCGAAGCAGCTACCCTCGCACAAAAGTATGGCGAACACCGTGTGTTCAACACCCCCATTCAGGAAGCCTATATCATTGGCTCCACGGCCGGCATGTCGGCCGTTGGCGCCAAACCCATTGTTGAAATTCAGTTTGCTGACTACATCTGGCCCGGCATCAACCAACTCGTGGAAGAACTCTCCAAGAGTTGCTACCTGTCCCGGGGCCAGTTTCCGATTCAAGCCCTCATCCGCGTGCCCATCGGTGCCTATGGTGGAGGCGGTCCGTATCATTCCGGCAGTGTGGAATCAACCCTGTTAACGATCCGCGGGATCAAAGTCGTGTACCCTTCCAACGCAGCCGATATGAAAGGGTTGATGAAGGCCGCCTTCTACGATCCCAATCCGGTGCTCATGCTCGAACACAAAGGGCTGTACTGGAGCAAAGTGCCGGGTACTGCCGAAGCAAAAACCATCGAACCCGATGCCGACTACATCCTCCCGCTGGGCGTGGCACGGACAGTCCAATCAGCGGCTCCGGATAAAATCGAAGCGGGGGTATCAGCGGTCATCATCACCTATGGCATGGGCGTATATTGGTCGCTCGAAGCCGCTGCGCACTTCCCCGGTCAAATTGAAATCATCGACTTGCGAACCCTCAACCCGATCGATTGGCAGGCCATCACGCAGGCAGTGCAACTGCATGGTCGCGCCTTCGTGCTCACCGAAGAATCGCTCCTGAATTCCTTCGCAGAATCGCTGGCGGGCCGCATCGCAAAGGAATGTTTTCACTACCTCGATGCCCCCGTGTGGACGCTGGGCGCGGCTAACCTGCCGGCCATCCCGCTCAATGTCGACCTGGAAAAAAGTATGCTGCCCAATGCTGAAAAAGTAAAAGCAGAATTGGAAAAATTGTTCGCCTATTAATGAATCATCGAATCAATATTTTTCCGGGGCTTTGATTTGCGCGATTCTTTTTTCGTGCTCTTGCCTTTCTGTGCTTCACGCACATCGCGGGTTAAGGTGTAATCAACAGCAAAGGAAATAATCTTTTCATTCGCTCGCAGGTTGTCACTGAATCCCAACGTTCGGTTAAACGCACTCGTTCGGCTCCCATAGAATGTATGCCCAGAAGTAAACCGAACTTCAAACGCAAACCGCTGCGTGCCCAAGGTAGGGGCATCCACGCCCACGCCTAGATCAAGGCCGAACATCCACCGGTTTACTTCACTCAGATACATCGTGTTGAAGTCCGGCTCGGTAGGTTCATCCGGAGGATGGCCGAACTCAATGCGGTAGTCGTATGAGCCACCGGAGGTCACTGTGCCTGTTCCCCCCAGCCAATAACTGATGTGCGGCCCCACATTAAAATACCACGTGCCCCGGATGTTGCTCGTCCAATTCAACGGATAGGATTTCCGGAGCATCATCCCTCCATCGAGCAAGTAATAATCAGCATAGTTTTGCCAGGTGCGATTGTTGAATTCCACCTTTCTTCCGCGCTGCGCAAAGCCCAACTCACTCTGAAAGGAATAATTTTTCTTCATCGGAAAATTGATCAGGCCGGCACCAAAAAATCCCGGCTTCCACAAATTCGTGTACGCATCCCGGTCATCGGGGTCCCCAAAAGAACTAATCGAAAGCGAGGCGCCCGCCTTCACACCCAGCGTGAATTTCTGCGCCTGTCCGGACACGACCGTGCCTAGCAACAGGATTGCTGAAAAAAGAATTCGGTTCGAGCACAGCACCTTCATCGCCATAAGTCTTACCAGTATGCAGGACACTCCAGGCCCTGATGAAACCGCGTTATCTTGATCCGGTAGTTAATCATGATTTCATGCGTTCCATTGGAGTATTGCCGCAAGTCAGAAGAAGTCATGTCGTAGGCATACCCGACATGAAAGTTTTCATTGAGCTGCAGTTCAAAAATGCCGATCACGGAATCGTTCAACCGGTACGAAGCACCCAGCCCCACCACATCATACAGCACCGTCAGCACTGTGATGTCAAAACTGAGCGGGGCCCGGTCCTGAAAGCGAATCAGCGTAGAGGGGATCAACTTCACCGTGTTGGATAACTTTTGAGTGAACCCTCCGGTCAGATAATAATAGCGGTACCTGCGGGCCGAACTTTGAAAAGCGGTATTGACATTCAGCAACTCCGTATTGAGAATGTAGGGCACGGAAAATCCGGCATAGTATTTTTTATCGCGGTAAAAAATGCCGGCTCCGAAATTCGGATTGAACGTACGCAGAATTCCAAACCGGTCGATCTCGCGCGAAATCGTCAGCGTGTAGTCCGACTTCAGGTTGTTGAAGCCCCCCTGAAGACCAAAGGATACGGAGCGCGATTTGTCAAACCGCGAAAGCGGAAGTTTATACGAATACACTAGGTACAAGGAAGTCTCATCATGGATGCCGATCTGGTCTTTGCCGGCAATGAAGCCCAACCCGATGCGGTTCTGCTTAAACCCGGAATGTGCCGTGGCCGTAAACGTCTTAGGCGCGCCTGGAAAGTTAATCCACTGATTCCGGTAAATGGACGTGGCACTGAGTTGAACCTGCGTGCCCGCAAAAGCCGGATTGAGCACCAACGGATCAAACATGTACAACGATTGAATGGGGCGCTGCTGCGCGAGGCCGGTCGAAGCAACAAGCATCCCCAAACAGATCGCAAAAATAAGGTTCAGCTTCCGCATCATCGTATTAATTCAAGGTACCCCGTAACCGGTTTGGATCCATCGCGTTTATCGATGATGTAAAAATAAGTTCCATCGGGCAATTCGTTGCCCAGGGCATACACGCCTTGCTCACCCAGGCCCCTGAACACCACATCGGCATTGTTGTATCCATCGGCCTCAAATACTTTCACCCCCGACCGGTTGAAGATCTTCACATTGTTGTTGGGAAAGTTTTGTAAACAATCGACAATCCAGAAGTCATTGGCACCATCACCATTCACCGATACCAGGTTGTACGAAAGGATTTCGGTCACCACTTCAACGCTGCTGCTGCCTTCACAACCCTCCGAAGAAGTGTAATCCACCGTATAAACTCCGGCCGCCAATTCATACACCTCCGGCCCTAATCCAATCTGTCCACCCGTGCTATTGTCACTCCAGGCGATGTCGGTAAGGATCACCTCCTGGTTGTTAATCAAGGTCAACGTTACCGTTCCGGTGGGGGTGAGGCAAAAGGCAGGCGTGGACGCCAGGGCCACCTCTGGCGTGATGCGTTTGTCTTGCACGGTGACAGTCGTGGGCAAGGAAACACAGCCGGTAACGATGTCTGTTGCCCGCACGGTATAGGGTCCAATGTCACGGTCAAAGTAATTGGCCCCCACAAAGTCGGAAGTGGATTGGATGGCATTGCCATCATACCATTCAAACACATGGTCAATGATCGATCCGTCCACGTTAGCCGACACCCAACCATTCGGGAAATCGCAGTTGGTCCGGTCGCGCTCCACCAGGGCCGTAGGGGCAGGCGGAAGCACAGTTTCATCGGTGATCTGTCCATCTTCATCAGTGAAGCATCCGGTCAGCTGCCGTACCACACGCACCACATACGTTCCGGCACCTTGTCCCATCAGCTTGTCGGTAGTAGAAAGTGGAGTTCCACTGGCCGGCACAGAAGTACCGGCATACCAATCAAAGGTGTAGCCCGCAATCTGATTACCATCGGCCGTGGCCGAAAGTTGTCCATCCGCTTTCAACGGATCGCAGTTGATCATCGGATTATCCTCGCGGATCACCACCACCGGAGGCTTGCGTCCATCCTTAACTTCCGTAGCACCGGCAACCACACATCCTGTGTTGTTGTCTGTAATTTGTACGGTATAAAATCCTTCCGTCAGCGAAGCAATGCTGAAGTTTTGCGGGAAGCCTGCCTGAGGGGGCACATTGGCAAGATCCGGAATCAACGTAGGGAGATTGGGATTGCTGGCTTGATCGCCCACATACATATTGGCTGTATAATTAAGTGGGAACGGATAAGCCGGATCAATGTTGATGATGCCCGCAAAAATGGATCCGTCTTGCCCCACACACAACGTTCGCTCGGAGGCACTCATCGATAGGCTCGGCAGGAAGAGCGGGGCACTGTTCGGTACGATGTAAATAGCTGATGTACTGCACCCGGTAGTCAGGTTCGTTACCTCCAGGGAGTAATCACCGGTGTTTACTCCGGTGATCGTACTGCTGGTGGCGAATGCCACACCACTGACCGTTAGATTCGGATACCAATCAAAGGTGTAGTTGGCATTGAGATCGGTTTGTCCATCGGCCGTAGATACCAGTACGCCCGTTCCGATCAATACATCACAACTGATTTGTGGAGTGGCCAACGTGATTTCTACATCCGGATAGACGATGTTCTGATCGAGGAGTTCCACTTCGGTGGGTTCCGACTTGCAATCGGTAGTCAGGTCCTTCACCAGTACAAAATATTTCCCGTTGGCAATCGGAGAAAGTAAAGGCGTAACCGTTCCCAACAAACTGCCGGGCGCAAACGAACCTTCATACCATTCATATTCAAAATTGGGCGGGGCGATGGCCGCACCACTTAACGCAGGACCACCCCCGATGGAGATGCTCGTTACTTCGGCCGAACCATCCCCGATGCAGGTGGTCGGCTCGAGCTTGTTAACGGTAATGATGTTGGGCAAACTTAAACTGAGGTCTATAGTAACGGTAAGATTGGAAGTGTAGGAGCAACCCGTCAGGGTATTAAATACGGTGAGCGCATAACCACCTTCCGGGGAGTCGGTCAGCTCGCTGGTATTGGCGACATCGGTTTGAGTCACACTCACTGGAAGACCACCACCATTGTATTGCCAGGCAAAGGTGTAAGCATCAATCGTGGCATCCCGCTCGGTGGCAGTCGCCAGTACAATGCCATTCGGTAGGGTGACGTTGCAACTGGAATTCGGAGTAAAGGTAAAGGTCATGTCCGGATCAACATGCAAGTCCAGCACATCCACGCGGAAGGGTGGGGTGGGACAACCCGAACCTGGTGTTAATCCGGAATTCTTGGTGGCAACAACAAAGAAGGTTCCGCTGCCCATCGTGGGATAATTGGCCGTTGACAAGGCAGCACTGGTGATGACAACATTGCCGGCATCTTCCAACGGAGCGGAGGTAATACTTCCCCGGTACCATTCATAGGTATAATTTCCCGGGCCCCCGGAATTCAGCGTACTCACAGTAATGCTTCCATCCGGGAAGCAGATGGTTTGATCTAGTTTTGCCACGGTGAGAATATCCAGCGGCTGCGGATTGGTGTCGATCGAAACCTGGGCCTCCTGGAAACATTGATTCGAAAGATTGGTGACGCGGATTTCATATAGCCCCGGCCCGATGCGTTCGCCTACGGGTCCGCCTAACGATTCCGACTGAAATACCTGTGGACTAACCGATCCTGAAATATCGGTGATGGTACTGCCACCGGGATTCGAAATCCAATCATAGTCATACGTAGTGCCCGCTCCGAATCCTGCAGTAGCAGTGGTAACTGTTATCTGACCATCAAAGAATCCGTCACAGGCCGTATTCGCCAGCGTGGCAAAGGCGATGGCCGGGAATCTCCGTTCATCATCCACCGTTACATTAAAAGGCGCAGTAGAACAACCGGAGGCCGGAGAGGTGGCAGTGGATTTCGTAGCAATGACTTGATACGTACCCGCCCCCAACCCTAAAACCGAAACTCCGGTATACGGACCGCCATTGCCGGTCCAGTCAAACGTAAAATCACCCAATACCTGGGCGGCTCCGTTTACGGTAACACCCGAAACGGCAACCGATCCATCCGGAACGGTGCAATGCGTAAGCGGGGTGCCGGTGGCAGCTGTCACTTCAATCGGTATGGTATTTTGTTGCAGCGTGGCTTGTCCGTTAATCGTACATCCATTCACCATGTTGGTGACCGTGATTTCATAAGGCCCTGGTCCTACGCGCTCCCCAACAAGTCCACCCAATGCTTCACTCCGGAATTGTGCCGGACTTGCGCTCACCGCATCCGTAATCACCATGCCAACAGGGGTCGCGGTCCAATCAAAGGTGTAAACCGTAGCCGGCCCAAATCCTGTGGTGCTCGCAGTCACCGTAATGGCCCCGTCATAGTTGGTATTACACGAGGTGTTTGAAATCGTACTGAATCCCAACACCGGAAACTGACGCGCATCGTCAACCGTCACCTGGAAAGGAACACTCGAACATCCCGAAGCGGGTGAAATGGTGGCCGTCTTTTGAGCAGTAACAAAATAATCACCATCCACTAAGTTGTTGACCGTGGTGCCTGCATAAGGTCCGCCCGGACCCGTCCAGGAAAAAGTAAAATTGCCCAACGCAGTAGCAACACCATTCACCTGAACTCCGGCAACCGTCACGGATCCATCGCCCGGCACCGTGCAAAGCGTAAGCGGTGTGCTGGTGGCACTCACCACATCCACGGGCACCGTATTTTGTTGCAGGGTTACGGGCGCATTGGTGAAGCAGTTATTGCTGGTGTTGGTAACAGTAATCGCATACGCACCCGGACCAATCCGTTCCCCCACAGGTCCACCCAACGCCTCCGATTGAAACACGCGCGAACTGGTAACACCCAGTGCATCAGTAATCACCACCGAACCACCCGGATCAGCAGTCCAGACAAAATTGTAAAGGGTTCCCGGCCCAAATCCTTGTGTGACCGCAGAGACCGTAATGGCCCCATCATAATTCGTATTGCACGAAGTGCTGGAGAGCGTTGTAAAATCTACCTGGGGATAAACGCGGTCATCCAGAATATCTCTGCGCAGCGGGGCCGACTCACAGCCGATACCCGCACCACCCGCTTTCCGGATGGCTTTTACATAATAGGCATTCAGGCCAATGCCGGCATAGGTGGCCAGCGTAAGTTCATCATCAACAAGCACCAACGGATTTTCTCCATCCAATACCGGGGCGGTATTGGGATCATTCTCAAACCAGACATAATCAAAATCCGCCACCACTCCGGCACCGCCATTGATAAACACCTGCAAGCCATCCACACGGCCATCAAACACGCCACAACTCGTCAGGTTGTTGGCCAGGGCATCCAGCGTAAACACAGGCGGTGTGTCTCGCACCACCGTGGTACCCAATGAACTCTGACAGCCGGTAACTTCATTGCGGGCGGTGAGCACATATGGTACCGGGTTTTCATTAATCCCGGCTTGCAGGTTATTGATTCCGGAATTACCCACCGAGTTGGTGGGAGCGCCCGAACCGGGGGCACCATTGGGAACCCAGGTATAAGCATACGTTCCACCGGCACCCGGACTGGGACCAGGGGTTACAACATTCACCACGATGCTGCCTTCAAAGAAGGTGGGATCACATGACGTATCGCCCAAAGGCGTCAACGTAATCGCGGGGTTTTCTTTATCTTCTTCAATGGTGATGTTAAAGGGGGCACTCGTGCAACCCACCCCTTCGGTGCCGCTCACATCGGTAAGCTTCGTCACGGTCACCGAATACGTTCCATTGGTTACGGTACCGGCAGGAACCGTTCCCGAACCGGGCGGCACATTGTTTACAAGCTCTTCACCCCCGGCACCATTGTTGGCCACCCCATCACTCACAACATTGGTAAGCAGCGTAGTATTGGTAGCCGTATTCACCCAGGTAAAACCGTAGTCGGTAATCAGTTCATTGGCACCTCCTGGAAGTTTTACATTGGCGATGATTACGCTCGCGGATTCTTCCAGCAAGGCATTGCAATATTGCGCAGGGGTAATGGTCACATCCCCGGTAACAAGTTGTGCTACCACCGGCTCATCTTGAATGACATAGGTGCGTGTAGCCACACAGCCAGTAGAAGCCGTTACATCAAAGGTATAGGAGGCGGGTGCCAGGTTGACGGCCGGATAGGTGCCGGGTCCGACAGCAGCCTGGAAGGGTGCCGTATTTAACAGAATGGTGTACGTCACCGGATCAGGATTGAGGTCTGAGGGATTCTTGGCAACACTCAATTCAATTTCTCCATTGAAGTTGGCAGCACCACAAGCCGAATTGGCAACCAACGCAGAAGCAAGACCGAGGTCCGGTGGCAGCGAAAGCGCTTTCACCTCCACCACATCATACACTTTACAAAACGCCCCGGAAATATTTTCCTGCACTTCCAGCGTATAAAAACCGGGAGCCAGCGCATTGATGGTAACCGCATTGGTACAATCCGGATCGGCACCATCAACCAACGTATCCCCGTCATCGTCCCCACCATTGTTACACACTTCCGTGGAAACCGGATAATTGAACGGGGAAGGGGGGGTGATGAGATTCGCAGCCAGCGGATTGCCACCTTCATAAAACGAATAGGTGAACTGGGTTTGATTGGCACCCGGAGTGGAAGTAGGAGCGATCACACGCACAGCAATCGACCCGTCTCCGATGGTATAAGGACATAATTTTGAATCCAACACCGTCTCATTAATTCCATGCGCATCCTGGAACGGCAGGAAGAACGTCTCAAAAGTTTTACAGCCAAACCCATCAGTCGCGATGATCGAGTAAATCGAAGAACTTAACCCGGGTGCGAACGTGGGGTTGGTATTGACATTGGCACCCGAAGCAACCACCGGCAACGTTCCCGGAAAGGGCGGAACATTCTGGGCCGGATCAAACGTGGGCGGATTGCTGGTGAAGTCAATCGGGATGGTCGCATTGGTCGGACCGCCCTTGAAAACTTCAAACGTAAACGTGGTAACGGCCGCGTCCACCCGGTTGGCTTGAATGTCAAACGCTCCGTTGTTCGTCAAACAACTGGTGGGCAACGTGGTGATGGCAAAGTTCACCGTGGAGTTGGTCTGATCGGCTACCGTTGCCGTTACCGGTTGCGAAATGCAACGCGAAGTCTGATCATAAACAACTAAGGTGTAGTCACCATATCGTAATCCGCTGTGATTGTCATTGGCCCCGCCTGAAGCCAGACGATTCGGCAACGCGGAACTTGCTTTCACGGCTCCGATGATGGCAGCTGTATCCGTACTGATGGTAAACGGCTGCTCCTTTAACCAATAATAGGTGTAATTACTGGCAGGAGCCGGAACGACTGTTGCCGCAACCGAACCGTTTGGCGGAGCACACTCCGTCTGCGCAGCGGCCACCAGCGAAACATCAGGAATTACAATCAGCTCCGGTTCAAAGATGGATTTCACCTCCGCACAACCGGTACTCGTGCGGGTGGCCCGCACGGTATAAAAGGCATTGCCCACCAGTTCATTCACTTGCCCGTTAATCGCGGTTGTCGTGGTGACATCGGTTCCCGTAGGAAAATCATTTGTGGTTCGCCACAGGAAGGTATAGCCGGCATTCTCATTGGCATTGCCACCAATCGATGTCTCATCAACCGTGGCGGTCAACACTCCGTTCGGGTTGAGTACATCGCAGGAGGTTTGGGCAACCGGTGTGATGTTGATGACCGGAATGTAGAGATCATCCTGAATGGTGATGGGCACCGGATTGGAAGCGCAGTTGTCATCGGTATTCGTAACGACTAATGTATACGAGCCGGCCGCCAGCGGAGTAGTCGTGGCCGGAGTGGTATTCCCGTTCGACCATTGGAAAGTAAATCCGGTGTAAGGCGCTGCTTGCGCAACGGTCCGATAACTAAGCGTAGTAAGCGTTGCCGTGCCGTTGGCACCCACACAAAATTGATTGTCGGTTCCGGCCAATGCACCTAACTGCGGCAGCTCACTGTCGTCTTCCACACCAACCGTAGCCGTATTCACACATCCCGATTCAAGAATCGTCACTTCCACGGTATACTCCAGCAACGAAGCCCCACTCACGCCTCCCTGCACCCCGGCATAGGTAGCATCGGTATCCTGCACCGGTCCACTCACAACATTGCCATCATACCAGCTGTAGGCATACGTCTTTCCAAGCGGAGTCACGCCATTCACGAAGGCTACACCATCGGGTGTGCCGCCCGGGCAATTCTGTGAACCGATCGACTGAATGTCGATAATCGGAGGTTGCTTTCCATTGGGCACCACGGCCGAATAAACATCCGACAAACAGCCCGTGGGGTTGTGCAAGGCAGTAACGGAATACGAACCTACATCCACATTCAACAAGGCGTTAACCCCATTGCCATCGGCACCGGTACTCCAATCGAAGAAATAATCATTGTTGGTCGTGCCACCGGTAGGGAAATTAGTGACCACGGCCTGCACCTGCCCGTCAAACGTCCCGCCACTCAACGTGGCTTTGGCCGGATCGCAAATGGTATTCGCAAATGGAGTGAGATCCAGTTCCGGTAATTCTTTTAAATCCGGCACATTCACCGTTACATCGTCTTTACAACCGGTGCTCACATTGGTAACTTCAACCGTGTAGTTATTCGTGGCAATCGTAGCCGGCCCGCCTTGCAACAGCGATGCGGTGGGCGTAGTGGAAATGCTGGGCCCGGCCACACTGTTACCAACATGCCACGAGTATGAGTAGGCACCTGTCGGTGGCCCCAGATCAACTGTGGTGATGGTGGCAGATCCATTCTTCAGCAATGGATCACAATTGGTGGAACCTTGTACACTGGTAGCGATGTCCGGAAAATCCTGCACATTCGGGATCGTCACCGTCACCGGTGCCGAAGCACAGTTGGTTCGAACGTTAAGCACCGCAGCAGTATAAGGTCCTCCATCCTGTCCGGTCAGGGTTGAACTGGTTTGACTGCCAATCGGATTCGATAAATCATTGCCGGTACTCCAGGTATAGAGATAGACATCGCCTGGTAAACTTCGGATGTCGGTCAAGGAATTTTGAGCAAGGGATCCATTAAATCCGATAAGGGGATCGCAAATAGAATTCGGCACGGGTGGCGCCAGGGTAAGAATTGGATCGGCTTTATTATCGGCCAGCAACTCGGTTCGCGTATTCGTACACCCGGTCGCATCATTGCGTACCTGCACGGTAAAATTGCCACCGCCCTGCAACCCGCTGGGGGTAGGCGTCTCGCCACCATTGGCAACCGGTACCACCGGATCGGTAATCAGATTGCCGATAAACCAATCAAATGAAAATCCATTAGTAACGCCACCCACATCAGCGGCCATCGCCCCATTGGGCGTGCCGCCCACACAATTCGTGGAGGGCGTGGTAGTCACCGTGATCACCGGATTAACGGTAGCATTAATTACTTCCACGGTTACCGGATCACTGATGCAATTAGTTCGGGTGTTGGTTACCTGCGCGGTATAAAATCCGCCATCGCGGTTCGGCAACGTAGCGCCTGATTGACCTGCGATCGGAGCACTCATATCATTCCCTGAACTCCAATCATAATCATAGACATCCCCGGCTAACGCATTGGCATCCGTTAATGTAGTTTGAAACGCAGAACCATTGAACCCAAGGGCCGCATCACAAATGCTGTTCGCACTCTGGTCCAGCGCCAGAATCGGATCCAGTTTAAGATCCGGCAACGGAACCACTTCCGAGCTTTTGCAGCCGGAGGTGTTGATGGTCACTTCAACGGTAAAATTTTGTCCACCCTGCAAGGCGGTAATAGTAGCCGAATTGAGGGGTGTTAACTCGGCACCCGGATTAACGGAATTGCCGGTATACCACTTGTACGTATAAGGCCCGGCCGGCACCACATTGGTTACCGTAACCGATCCGTTGGGCGCTCCCCCCACACAATTCGTAGACCCGAGGGCATCGGGGGTGATAGTGGGCAACACGGTTGCATTGTTAACCACCGCAGTTTCCGGCAACGAGGTACAAAACAAGTCGAGCCGCTCCACCACAACCGTATAATTTCCACCCTCCAATTGCGCGAGCGTGGGAAGTTTGTCATTGCCGACTGGGATGACGGGATCAGTAGTCTGACTGCCATCGTGCCACGTGAATTGATAATTGGTGAAATCAGTCACGGCCACATTATCAAACGTAACACTGGCCGAAACACTGCCATTGAAACTAACCCCCGCCACGGCCGGATCACAAATCGAATTATCTACCGGGGTCAACACCACTACGGGAACATTAACATCTTCGGTAATGATCAGCTTCTCCGTATCAGAACAACCGTTGGCCGTAGTTACCCGCACGGTATAAAATACGCCACCCCCGGCAACCTGCTCCGCCACGCGACCATTGGTACCCGAAACGGTCGTGTGCAGATTGGCCGGCAAGGTGTTATCGCCTTTAAACCATTCAAACGTAAAATTGGCAGGGTTTTGTAACACGCCTCCGATCAATACATCCGCAGTCAATACTCCGTTGGGCTGATTGGGATCGCACGAGGTTTGCGGACTCGTTTCCACAATCACCGCTTCGGGCAACACGGTACTGTCAGTCACCTCCACGATGGGTGTTTGTGTGGCAATACATTGTGTGGAGATTCGCGTGACCACCAATTGATAAAAACCAACGGCCAAACCAGTGCGTGTTGGGCCGGTGCCATTCGCTGCCGGAAGAATGCTGCCCCGCGTACCGGTGGCATCATTATAGAAATACCAATCGAAGGTATACTCATTGGGATTTTGTACGACTCCCGCCAACAGGGCTTCTCCGGTAATCGAACCGCTATTGGGGATGGTACAACTGACAACATTTTGCAGCACACTGGCCTGCGCATCCGGTTCAACCGCCAGGTCAGCCACCGTACCGGTAGCCGTAGTTGTACACCCATTGCGCGAAACAACCACCGTATAATTATCACCCTTTAGGCCGTTGGCAACGGGGGTTGAAATTCCTAATGGGATGGCATTACTAAACCAATCAAAGGTGAAGCCGGTGTTGCCCCCAACAATCACCGCCTCCAGACTGCCATTGGGTGGACTGCATTGGGTTTGATCGGATAACAGATTAACCGTTACCTGCGGAATGACGATGCTCAGGTTGATCGTCTCGCTCACCGGATCACCCACACATCCTTTCTGGGTGTTCGTAACAACCAGCGTATAATCCCCTTCAACAAGACCGGTGATTACAGGATTGGTACCACCTTGCCCGGCCGGAATCGGATTGGTGGTTCCAATGCCCGCGTACCATTGGAATGTATAGGGTGCAAAATTAAAATCTTCCACCGCCCCCTTAAAGATCCGTGCGCGCAACTCGCCCGTGTTCGGATCTGCCGCCACACATTTCTCGTTGTCCCGGAATTTATTGATGACCGTGGTAAAGGGATCGGGCGTAACCGTCACCTTGTAAATGTTATTGGCGATTGAACATTCATTGGGTGATGCGCCCGCCAACGTGAGTGGCAGAACAGAACCATCATTGTACAAGACAATGTATAAATCAAACACGGTACCCGGTCCGTTAAACGTAACCGGGGCGGTTGTCAGGGTATCGCCAAGTGCCAGGTTGTTGATGGAGATCGTAGTGTTATGCAAACGCACAGCGCCTGGAAGTTGCGGGTCTCCATTAAAAAAACTCACCGGAACATTATCCGAGATTGGTAGGTCACCCGTGTTGCCGATATTGAAGACCACATCAATATCAAGATTGCCGCAAATCGGTGGAGTGACAACCACCGCTGGAAAATAGTCAGGCGCATTCGGATCGGCCGTAGCCGGATCCTGCCCGATAAAGGCGAGGTCCGGAGCCGGAAACACCGGACATCCATCAGCATTCATGTACGGAACCTGGTTGAGAAAAATATTCAAGGGCTGCTGCGGTCCGGGTGTGCCGTTCGGACATGGGGCATTCGAGAACACCAGGTTCTGATTCAACTGCGGGAAAGGAAGGGTTAAATCATCGTTGATGTTCACCACAAAATACCCGGGCTGATTCCAAACCTTGCGGGTCGGCAACCACGTATTGGTGTTGGAAAAATAAAGCCGGATCTGACCTAACGCCTGCTGCTGAATGCCATCGTTGATGTCAAAGGAATTATTGGTGTTGCAGGTAACACAAATGTCGGTGGCCCCATCGCCATTCACATCGGCAATCACCGGGCCTTCCGTATAGGTATGCGATTGGCAGCTAACGGACCAGATCAATGTCTGGCCGGTGGCGCCATCAATTACATTCAGCGACTGCGAATCGCGGTACACCATCTCCGGCTGACCGTCATTATTAAAATCATAAATCGTAACGGTAAGTACCCCCGAGCGCGAGTCGTTGATGGTGCGGTAGCCCATCGGAACCTTGGCCGTGTTTACCTGGTTTTGCGTCCACAGGGTAACCAGATTGCCGGCTGCATTGGTGGTAACACAAAACAACTGGTTGCCGGCAATGAACGACAAATCCGATCGTCCATCCCCATTGGCATCCCCGATGTTTACCCGGCCCGTACCCCAGATCCACCCGGTCTGATAGTTGGTAAAGTTTGCATCGGCTGCCGCCAACCCCAGTTCGGCACTGCTGGGTGTCAGCACATAATCAAGGGTATTCTTGGCAATGTTCCAATAGAAGACAGCCGTTCTGCCCACACTCGAATTCAACGCTCCGGAAATCACCACATCAATCGACCCATCGCGGTCAATGTCAGCCACACTCGTGCTGCTGTGCGTGTCCACACCATATTCATCCGGATCATTCATCAACTTGACAAAACACTTCGTGGCCGGAAAGTCCACATTCATATCTTTAATCAGAGTAAGCGCTGCCGGGGCTCCCACGGTGCGCGTGGTAAGCGAAGGAATCGTATACACTTTGGTGCCACAGATCAATTCCATCTTCGCATCACCCGTTACGGTAACAGCAGCCGGTCCGGCACTCACATCGCTGTCCCACAACGTAGTGTTCAGGTGCGTCTTGCTACCCTCACTGGCCAACAACTTTCCGGTCTCAGCAGCATAAATCCGGTCGCGTAAATAAATCTCTGCAAAACCATCGCCATCCATGTCGGCAATGCCGGGAATGCCGGGCCGGTTGGTGCCGAGGGGTACCGGATCATACAACAACTGCAATCCGTTGGGGTCTGGCTTAACATAGGTGAGCGCCAACAAATAAAATCCGGTTGGAGGCGATGCCGGATTTCCTCCCCGGTTGCTGACAATCGCGAAGACTTCACCTTTCCCATCGGGGTTTTGATTGGCTGCACGTTTGATATCCGCAATGAGTACTTCATGCTCCAACAGCAACCGATTCGGATCGCTCTCTTTGCCATCCACATCGGTGAACTTGGAGAACAGATTTTTCTTGCCGCTCAGATTAAAAGAGGCTTCGATGGTTCCATCGGGATTGACCACCCGCACTTCATTGTTCCATTTAGAAGTAATCACTGCCTCTGGTGTGCCATCCCCATCCACATCGCCCACGGCAACTTTGGATTGGGTGTCAGCTGAATTTTGTTTGGAACTAGTAGGTGCACCAATTCCAGCAAACGGGTTTCCACCCGGAGGTATGATGCTGCAACTGGAAGATCCTGAACCCACAAACACCAGCCCGAAAAACGAACCGCACTCCGGGTCGGCCGCATCAATCTTGCCATCCCCGTCATTGTCCACACTGTCAAAACAATTACACCCCTTTTCAACAGCCGGAGCAAAAGTACACCCCCCGGGACAAGTCCCGTTGTTTGCGGCACTCCGCGGATCGCACGGATAATCTGTAACCGGAGTAATCTGCGCAACCGCTTCCACGGAAGCCAGGAAGAAAAGAAAACATACCAACCGACACTGTCGACCGACCATACGCATAGAATAAAACGTTATCCAAAAAAATCGTTACCGGATAATCAACACCGATCCGGTAGTAGGATTTCCGTTGGGGCAACCAAGTACATAATAATACGTGCCCGCGGGTACTTCTTTTCCATCAAAGGTACCATCCCATCCTTCTACCGGATACCCGGTCTTTTCAAAGACTTTGCGGCCGCGACCATCAAAAATGTTCATGGTGCAGTCACCATAGTTTTCAATGTTGAGAATCACCCAGCGGTCATTCTGGGTATCTCCGTTCGGAGTAAAGAGTTCGGGGAAAACAAGTTCGGTAATCACGACCGGACAATCCGTATTGGCGGCAATGGTAATGCTGGCCGAGGCCGTGCAACCATTCGCATCGGTGGTAGTGACGGAATAATCATTCGGGCTGGTCACCTCGATGGAAGCGGTGGTTTCATTGGTGCTCCAGAGATACGAAGTGAACGTACCCTCAGCCGTAAGCGTGGAAGTCTCCCCCTCGCACAAAGCCGGCAGGGTGGCCGCCAGTGTAGGCTCAACCGGAGCCACCACGTTAATACTCTTCGAAAGGGAGTTGGTGCAACCGGTAATGCCGGTATAGCTAACCGTCAGTTGCGCACTGAAATTCTGCACTGCGGTATACGTGTGGGTGGGACTTTGTTGTGCGCTCGTATTGGTATCGCCAAACGTCCAGGCATATACCACTGTTGCCCGGTTATCGGTTGTGGAGGTATTGGTAAACGGTACAGCTGTATCCACACAGGCCGTGGCAGCAACCGTAAAAGTGGCTACCGGTGCAGTAAGGAACGTGACGGCAATGGAATTAGTCTCGCGCGAACAGCTGAGTGCAATGTTTGTAACCCGCACTTTATACGAGCCTTCCTGAGTAACATTTAACGTGGCAGCCGTTTGTCCCGCAACATCCGTCCCATCTTTTACCCATTGCAGGGAATACCCTGGCTGGGTATTCACCGAAAGGGTGACCGATTGCCCCTGGCACACACTATTGGTGGCACTGTTGCTGGTCACCGAAAAATTGCCAAAGGTCGCTACATCGGCTTGTTCCGAAACAACATTGCTGCTGCAATCCCCCACTTTCACAACCAGCGTATAAAGCCCGGCATGGAGGGAGTTGGCATTCGGGATGCTTACATTCTGCGTGGCCGCAGTAAAATTGTTGGGCCCGGTCCAGAGATAGGTAGCCCCGGCAACTGCATCGGTGTTGAGTGTCAGGGTTTGCCCTTCACATACCGGTGAGTTAGTCGTGATGAGGGGATCAGCTGGTAGCGTTCCGGCACCGGACTGCACCACCAGGGCATTTGATGTGATTGCACATGCACCGGCTTCCCCCGTGGCGGTAACGGTATACGATCCGGCAGCCGTGATGTCCGCAAACGGATCGGCACTGTTTTTAAAACTTACCCCATCCTTCTTCCAGTCATAGGTGATGCCCGGCATCGGCAGGGTAGTCAATTGAATCGTTTGGGTCGGACAAATGAACAGCGGTGCTACATTCTGAATGACCGGTACATGACAATGTTGGTTTCTCAGAAGGTCAACCGAAAACGTTGAAGGATTCGTAAACGTGCTGATCGCCAGGTCAGGCTTGGCATCACCATCCAGATCACCCGCCCGCAAAAACCAGTTCGACTTGGACGTGGTAAGATTTACTTTCGTAAAAGCAACAGGAGCGAGTGATCCGGTATGTAAGAAAACGGAGGCCGCTGCAGTACCGCGGTTGCCCACCACGAAATCGGCAAACCCATCGCCATTGAAGTCACTCACATCCAAACCAAAAGGGCCGTTATCCGCAGTCAGTAGGATAGGTGCCTGGAAGGAGACTGTCGTGCTGGTGCTTTGATTGATCAACACAAGTACCTGCGCTCCAAAAACGCTGGTGGCCACCAGATCCATTTTTCCGTCCTTGTTAAAATCGGCTGATGCCAGGTCATTCAGCGTACCAAACATGGTCAATTTCGTCACCGCAAAACTGAACGTGCCGGCCGAAGTATTCTTCAGGATAAAAACATCATTGCTTTGGTTTTGGGTTACCGCGAGATCCGCTTTCCCGTCACTATCCACATCCAGAATTTCAAGCGCCAGGGTATTCAACGCTCCGGTTACCGGAATCTTGGTAGGTGTAGGATTAATGGTGAGTGTACCGCCACTGCTCTCATTGCGATAAATGTAAAGATCAGGTGTTGTGGAATTGGCCACAATAATTTCGGGCTTGCCGTCATTATTCAGATCGTGAATGGCCACCTGCCGCGCAAAGTGACTCACATCCATCGTCAGTACAAGCGGGGCGGCAAAACCGGGGGCTCCCACCGTGCTCGTGTTCCGCAACACAAACACACTGTTGGCCGTGGTACCGCTACGAGAAGCAACCAAATCAAGCTTACCATCGGCATTGAGATCGCCCAGGGCCAGATGGCCGGTGGGCGCATTGATTGCCAGCGAAGCCAACGTTGGATTGGTGAACGCCAGGTTGCCAACCGTGCTTTGATTGAGCAGGAAAAAAAGATTGGTGGCTGTGTTTTCAAACTTGCTTCCAACGAAGTCGGGTTTGCTGTCCCCATCAATGTCGCCCGCAATCAGATCAAACACTGCATTGGTGCTGGTAAAGGCAAGGGGCGCGGTAAATTTTGAAGCGCTGAACGGCTCACCGGAAAAAACGGGCATGAACTTCAAATTGGATTTTGCTGATTGGCGGCTGCTCAGGTTAACAACCGTAACCGTAGAAAGCCGGGCTTGTGTCGGAACCTCCACCTCCAACGAAAAATCAGAGGCAGCGGTGATGGTACCTTGCACCTGCTCAAACCAAACCTGCATCTGCGCAGCGTTGCTGTTGAACCCGCTACCGGTGATCACAATCCTTTTTTTGGGAGAACCCGAAACGGGTTCAATTTTCTGAATAACAGGTGTCTGTGCGGCCACCAACGTGACAACCAAAGAACAAATAAGAAGAAGAGTCAATCGCTTCATTGCAAATCCTGAACGGTCAGCAGCCAGGCATTTTGTAAGATTTTAAACTTTCTAAACTCATCCCGGGCCGACCGGGTCACATTAATATCCGCATGCTGGAAAACGTGAACGTACCAGAGGTTTTTTACCGTTAAATGGCCAAATTCAGCGTCAAAACCGAGGTCGATCAAACCCTCGGCAAATTTCTTGGCATTGGCAGGCGATCCAAATACTCCGGCAATCACGTAGTTATTGACATGCAGTTCCTGGGCGTGATCTCCGCGTTCCACCGTTTCGTGCCGCTCATTCGGATCTACCGGATGAATGGAATCATTGACATGCACAACAACGTCCGCCTTGTGCTCTTCCAGCAAGGCTGCCGCAGCCCGCTCTTCTTCAGCATGTTTGAGGGCAAGGGCCTCGGCTGCTTTCCGTTCTTCTTCGGCTTTGGCAGCCTCCGCCAACCGTTGCTCTTCCGCCTTCTTTTTCGCTAACTCCTCCTGGCGCTTCTTTTCGGCCGCCAGTTGGGCCGGTGTCGGGCCTGCCGGTTTTCGTACTTTCGGCTTCTCCGTATCCAGGAAGGAATAGACCGGCAACACAGGCTGCTTGCCGCGCACCCGGCTGTTGGTTTTAGGCACTACATGATAGCTTAAATGAACTTCGAACGAAGGAAAGTTGAGGCTGTTGTCGCCCGTATTCTTTAATGTATACGATCCACCTGCTGCCAACGCAGCATTGATGCGGATGCCGCCAAAGGCAGAAATCCCAAATTCCTGCTTGAACGAACCTCCCGCCCAAATCATATGATTCAGGTGAAACACGCCCGCGAACTCATATTGCGATGGCAGGCCGCTGTTTAATCGATAGATGGCATACGGTTCAAAGACGTACTTATCCTGACCAAAATAAAACCGGTTGCTGGCCTGGAAGATCAGCGCCTTGAACGGCTGCAATTCGGTAAGAGTAAAAGCATCCGGACTCACATAGGAAGGGCTGAACAAATTGGGCATGGCGATGCTGAAATGAAATGATTTCAAATGGGCTGAAATGCCCGCATTCCCGATAATGGAAGCATTTTGATCCAGCGCATTCATCAGGGCCGGATCGCTGCTGAACGCCTGCAACTTCTGCAAGTCAATCGTGTTCCAGCTTCCCCCCACCGACAATCCGAATCGCACAAACATCCCTTCCTCAATCGGCACGGAATACGCATAGGAAAACAACAACCCAGTATTGGAGAGCACCCCCCGCTGATCGTTGGTAGCGCTCATGCCAAAACCCATGTTTTGCTTTACCGGTTTATGAAAACTCAGGTTGGCAATAGTTGGACTTCCCTCAATGCCCGACCACTGATTGCGATACGCTAAAAAGACTGCAGGCTTCCCCTCAATCCCGGCAAAAGACGGATTCAACAGGTAAGGATTGAAGAAGAACTGGGTAAAATTCGAGATATCCTGGGCCCGTGCCAGCCACACAGTAAGGACGAGAAGACAAGTAGCTGAAATTTTCAGTTTAAACATGGTTAGGCACGTTTAACAAATCTAATTAAAAAATCGCTTTTTACGGTGAATACCAACGAATTAACGGTTGTAAGTCAATTAATTCGGCAAATAGTCTAAAAGTAAGAGTCCTTCCCTAGAATGGATACCCGATTCCGACATTAAAAATAACCGGCTCTTTGTCTGTACCGAAGGGTTTAAAAAATCGAAACTGATCCAACACAAACCGATCGCCTTCTTCACGTCCGGGATCAATCACTTTGATGCCTGCATCGAGTCGCAGAATGAGAAAAGAAAAATCAAAGCGCAACCCGAAGCCGGTGCCCACGCCCAGTTGCTTGAAAAAATCTTTAGAGAATTTTGAAACTCCGATCCACTGCGCCCGCGTGGGGCCCTCCGTACTTTGTGGGATCGGCTTGAACGTCCACACGTTTCCATAATCCACAAACACCGCCCCGCTCACAAACCCAAATAACTTTTTACGCAGCTCCACACTCCCTTCAATGAGAATATCCCCCGGCTTTTCAAAACTGTAATCAAAGAGTCCGTCTTTCTCCGGGTCTTCACTCAGCTGGGGCGGCACGGTGCCAATCCCCAACCTGCGCGGCAACCATGCGCGTACGCTGTTGCTGCCACCCGCAAAGAAATATTTTTCATAGGGCAACACTTCATTTTCACTGTAGGCATACCCAAATCCCGTATTCAACCGGAAGGCAACCGTGGTATTCTTGTCAATCACATTATGCCTGCGCAGATCCACATTAAACCGCACGTACTGATAGAGCTCCAACCCGGCCCGCGTAATGTATCCTGGCTCGGCAAAGTTGAACAACGTACCCCCCGACTCCGCCTGGGCCCGGATGAAATAGGAATTCCGTTCCGTGTTGCCATAGTTGTTCGGGTTCCACGTCATCGAAAAAATCATGCTGCTCACAAACGAAGGGTCAAAAGAGTTGATCAGGTTGTTGCCCTGCTGCTGCAGTTCAATTAGCTGCGCATTAAACGCGCTGTCCAGCGTGGAGCGAATCACGTTCAGGTTGATGAGCGTAAAGGAATACTGCGTGGTTTGTTTATTCTGCCAGGTGTAGGTATCCGAAACGTTGGTGATCGACCGCGTATATTCCGGCCGATTGGTGTAGGTATATCCGGCCAGCAGCCGGGTGCGCGGATTGTAGCGCGCAAGCCGGAAGGCCGCCTTCTCGCTGAGGGGCAACAGAAATTGGGGAAACGTAATGCTGCCATTGACGTTCGCCTCCGTGCTCTTGTAAAAATTACTCTGGTCCGTGGCCGAAGCAACACCCTCAAATCCATACCGACCGCTGAGCTCCAGGATCTCCATGCCGCCAAATAGATTTCGCTTTTTCAAATTAGTGCTGAAGTACGGTCCCGGAAACCCCTGCGTCATCGTCAGGCCCGCTTCGTTCGACCACGAGTAGCGGTCCAGCGGACTGCAAAAAATATTTCCTAAAAACTGACCTCCGGAAGAATCGTAATTGATGTTGATGAATTTGAAGATATCCAGGTTGGCCAGCTGGCGCTGCGTTTCGAAGGTGGCATTCCGGCTGTACAAACTGTCGGCATGAATGAACACGCGCTGCGCCAGCAGTTTCTTGTTGTACTCACTCTCGAAATAATTAAACGTGATGTTGTACTTTGGGTGCGCCTGCCGCTTCAGTGTATCCATGCGCATGGCCGCATCAGTGGTAAAGGTGATGGAGTCCAGCCGGAAGAGTTTGTGCGAGTCCCTCCGCGGAGGGTTGCGGATCTCCAGCTGCAACGCAATCTGGTACGGCCCGCCATAAGCCGTATCAATGGCAAATTCAATGTATTGCCGGGTGAAGTCGTAATAACCCAGGTCCTTCAATTGCAAATCGATTCGCTCACGCTCTTTGTTCAATTTCCCCTGATCATACCGCTCATTGACCTTGATGAGACTTTGACTGCGCGTAGCAGAAATAATCCGGGCAACATTCGAATCCGGGATCAGGTAAAAAATCGTATCGTAAAAGGAAGCCCGGCCCGGCTGCAACTGATAGGTAACACTCACCCGCTTTTTATATTCCTGCACCTTAAACGCCACCTGGTTTTGAAAGTACCCGTGATTGAAAAGATAATCACTCAGGCGGTCCACCGTGGCGAGCACGGTGGTGGAATCATACACACTCGCCCGTTCACCCCATTGCATAAAGTCATTTCCATTTTCAATCTTGTCATTCAGATCATCCACTTTCTTTTGCCTGCGAAACTGCAACGAGGCAATCTTCTTCTCCTTTTTCGTGGCGGCTATCTTCGTGTTGAACTTCGCTTCCACCTTCTCCTTCTTGTCGATAAATTTTTGTTGATCATACCGCTTCTCGCCCTCGTGGTGCATCCACACCAGGCTGTTGATCGGCAACCCCAGCAGCCTCCGGTTTACTTTCTGCACGTATAAATCGCTGAGCCCGTCTTTGCTGAACCCCTTGGGCGCCTGAATCGTTTGGCGATACAATAACTTTTGATTTTCTTGGAGATACCGGGTACCAAGACACCCGCTCAACAGGCCGGGAAGAAAAAGCCAGATAAAAGATTTCTTTACCTTATCAATCATGATCTCCAAAGCCAAAATTAAGCATATCAGGGCGCTTCAGGTAAAGAAATACCGAAAAGACGAGCAATGCTTTGTTGTGGAAGGCGCTAAAAGTGTAGTGGAACTTCTCCAGTCTGATTTTGAAGTGGTATGGGTAGGCGCTACTGTGGAATTTATTCAACACTTCGAGCCGTTGCTCACGCAGAAGAAACGGGAGGTAGTGGAAGCAACAGAACAAGAGTTGGAAGCAGCGGGCAGCTTTCAATCCAACACCAGCGCACTGGCCATCGCCCGCATGAAACCCAACACCGCCTTTCCCATCCGCGACAACGAATGGGCATTGGTGCTGGACGACATCCGCGACCCCGGCAACCTGGGCACCATCATCCGTACGGCCGATTGGTACGGAGTGAACCACATCATCGCTTCCGAAGCCACGGCCGACTTCTACAACCCAAAAGTCATCAGCGCCACCATGGGCTCGTTTTGTCGCGTCAATGTATTCTACACAAACCTGCTTCCGTATTTACAAGCCGCCCGCAAGCCGGTGTACGGCACCTTCCTGGATGGAACCGATGTGCACCAACTGCATTGGTCGGGGGGTGGCTTGTTGGTCATCGGCAACGAAGCCAACGGAATTTCTCCCGCCATCGAAAAACTCGTGACCCAGAAAATCACCATCCCGCGCTACGGCCGGGCCGAGTCGCTCAATGCTGCACTGGCCACCGGCATCGTGCTCGATGTCATCCGCTCAAAGAAATGATTGGCTTCCGGCTGCCGCCTCGGTAGAAATCTTCTCCGCATTTTCTTTGCCCAGATACCGGTCAATGAGATAATGCCCCAGGTAAATCACCGGAGTCAACAAAATGGCCACCGAAAATTTATAGAGGTAGTTCGTGATACCAATCGCCAATATTTGTTGTCCGGAAAACACTCCGATGAACGCAATGTACAGCACCACAAAGCTGTCGATGAATTGCGACACCAGCGTGGAACCTGTGGCGCGCAACCATAACATTTTCTGCCCGGTAACTTTTTTCAGCCGCTGAAACACAAACACATCCACCAGCTGGCTCACCAGAAAAGCAGTTAGCGACCCAATAATGATGCGCTGCCCTTGCCCCAGGATTTTGTTAAACGCAAAGTCCATGTTGAAATAATTTCCCTGCGCATCCTGGTTGTTCGAATCGAGCCACCAGCCGGCCGGTGGCAATTTCATCGTCAGAAAAATGACCACAAACGAATAGGCAATCAGGATGGCCGCCAGGTAACTGATGCGCTTCACCCCGGGCTTTCCAAAATATTCATTGATCAGATCAGACGTGATAAACACCACCGGCCAGATCACCGCTCCGGCCGTCAGGTTGAAGTCCATAGTAAAACCCAGGATCTGCAAGTGGGCCGGCTCGAGTCCCAACGTAGCTTCCCCGGAAAATATCTTAACGCCAATCACTTCGGCCATCAATGCATTGGTAAGGAAGATGCCGGCCAGTACCATAAACAGCCGGTGCTTCTTTTGTTCGAGGGTCAGGGTCATGCAGGAAGTTCGAAAGTATTTCCTTCAATCGCTAATACCGTATTGGTAAACACGGCCCGCGCCTCGGTCAGCAACGGCTCCAGATCGCGGTAGCGGGCCGAGAAATGCCCGATCACTAATTTTCCGGCACCACAGGCGCGCGCCATCCGGGCCGCATCGGCTGCCGTACTGTGTTTCGTTTCAACCGCCTTGTCCTTATCCTCATCCATAAATGTAGCTTCATGATATAAAAGCGAAACCCCGCGCAATTGTTCAACCATCGGTTCATTCCAGCCCGTATCCGAACAGTACGCATAAGAATAGACCGGAGTGGGCGGCAGCGTAAAGTCGGTATTCCGGTACAACAGCTGCCCCCGCTCATCCAACACATCGGCCCCGGTTTTTAGCTGTGCCAGGTGTTGCAACAAAATGCCCGGCTTCAGTTTCGCTTTGTCCAGCTTCCGGGGCTTTTCCTTTTCCCGGAAAAGAAATCCGGCACACGGCAATTTGTGCCGCAGCGGAATCGTCTCCACCGTCAGCACTTCATCCTGATAGAGGCACACGGCCTGGTCCGGATCGAAGGGATGGAAATGAATTTCAAAATTCAACACCGATTTCGAATACTTGAGTTGCAGGAGGAGAATGTCGTCCAACCCGCGCGGACTGTAAAGATGAAGGTCGGTTTGGCGCCTTTGCAAATGCATGGAAAATAACAGGCCCATCAATCCCAGGTAATGATCGCCATGCAGGTGGCTGATGAAAATATGATCAATTTTTTGGATCGGGAGCTGATACTTCATCAACTGCATCTGGGCACCCTCCCCACAGTCAATTAAAAAATGCCGGTTTTGAATAGCGAGGTATTGTGACGAAGGAAACCGCCCATAAGCCGGCAACGCCCCACTCGATCCTAAAATGGTAAGACTAAAACTCAATAGACGTAACTTGAGTTTTCAAGTAATAGATAATTCAGGTAAATCAAAAACCAGTTTACCTGGAAGAAAAATTTTAAATGGTGAATCTTGAATCAATCGGGTAGGCAGCTTGTAAGTTCCTGGCACCATGACACTGAATAACTCCTGTAGAAACATCGAAGCGATGTCATGTTGAGGTTACCTGCGCGAAGCCGCCAGGCGGAGTAGGCAGGCCTGCCTGTCGGCAGACAGGCTTGTCGAAACATGACTTACTATCCAATTCCCGCAGCCCTGAATTTTGAAATCTTGAATGATCGCTAATCGATCAATCCTCCTCCTTCATGTCCTTCTCAATCTCATGCATAAACACGGCATCAATGCCTTCTTCCACCGTAGGCAAAATGTTTAGCACGCTATCCAGTTGCGAGATCTTGATCAGCTTCATCGTATGGTCCGACAACCGGGTGAGAATGAAAATGCCGTTGTCTTCCTGCAGGATCCGGTTGCCCACCAGCAGCGCACTCAATCCCGAAGAATCCGTATACTTTACTTCCGATAAATCCAGAATGATATTGCGAACCCCTTCAGCATGCAAGGTCACCATCTCCGACTTTAATTGGGGGGCAATGCTCGAGTCCAACTTCTCTTCGTTCAGGCGGAGCAGGGTATACTTCTCTTGTTTGTCGATCGAATACTTCATACGGGGCTATTGAAAGGCTAAAATTAAGTTAATTTATTGATTTAACGATACTGTGCTCAATTCGTTCCAGAATCGAGTCGTAATTAATCGGAGTAAGTTGTTCACCGGTCATCTGCTGGTACAATTCCTGGTACCGTTCCGAAATGGCACGCACGATCGCATCGGTCATTTCGGGCACCTGCTGCCCATCTTTCCCTTGAAATCCATTTTCAATCAGCCACTGCCGTACAAATTCTTTCGACAACTGCTTCTGCGCTTCCCCACGCTGCTGGCGCTCCGCATAACCGGCTTTATAAAAATACCGCGAAGAGTCAGGCGTGTGCACTTCATCGATCAGGTAAATGGTGCCCTGGTGTTTGCCGAATTCATATTTGGTATCGACCAGGATCAACCCGCGCTCAGCCGCCAGCGCTTGTCCTTTTTTATAGAGACTGTGCGTATACTGCTCAAGCTGTTCGTAGTCACTGCGGCTCACCAGCCCGCGCTTTAGAATTTCTTCTCTGGAAATATCTTCATCATGACCCACCTTGGCTTTGGTGGTGGGTGTAATGATGGGGGTGGGGAGGGGATCATTCTCTTTCAACCCGTCCGGCAACGGCACCCCGCACAACAGACGCTTGCCGGCTTTGTACTCGCGGGCGGCATGCCCCGCCAGGTAGCCGCGCACCACCATCTCCACTGGAAACGGTTCGCACCGGAAGCCAATGGTCACGTTGGGGTCGGGGGTACTCAACACCCAATTGGGCACCAACGATTTTGTTGTCTCCAGATTTTTAGCTGCTATCTGGTTAAGCACCCGCCCTTTGTCGGGAATCGCCCGCGGCAGGATCACATCAAACGCAGAGATGCGGTCGGTGGCCACCATCGCCATCGTATCTCCGAAATAGTAAACATCGCGCACCTTGCCGCGGTAAAAACCGGTCTGGCCGGTGAATTGAAAGTGAGTTTCTTTAATGGCTTGCATGGATGGGTAGAGTTACTGGAGATCGTAATACAATGTCAGGTATCTCCAACTACTTAGCGCTGGTCCTGGTGGCAGCGCGCTTTTTTCTCTTTTTTAAAAAGTATTCTTTAATTTCTTCGAAATCCATATTGGCAATATCCTTACTTATTTTGTCGCGTTGCTTTCTCATAAACGCCACAGCGTCAAAGCCTTTTTCAATCTTAACCGTTTTTGTAGCCATGCTAGATTTCCCTGGGAGTTCTGATTTCTAAAGTTTGATGTCCGAGTTTCAAATTTACTGAATTATAGCCTCTAATTCTATTAATGTTGACAATGTGCTTAAAGTTCCAACTTACCAAAATGTCAACTTTATGAAGTGTTGCAAGAGCAATATGAATGCAGTCTGCTCTGCTGGTTTTTCCGACAACTTTTTCCCGGATATAAGTGTCTGCCAGAGTAATGGCTTCTTGAGTAATTTCAACAAATTCCTTTTGATTAGAACGGAGTGCATTCAAATAACTTCGCACCTGTTCGGGGGCATAGGCTAGTTCTTCATTGGTTACTTCAGAATAAACGATTTTTAATTCACCTTTTTCAACCCGATCAAAAAATGATTTTGTAGCATCCGAAAATTCGATATCGAATAGTCCTCCAAGCACGGACGTATCGATGTATATTCTTTGTATCATGGGTCAACTTCCGGTGTCACTAACAATAGGGTAAAGAAATATAAAATCACTTCTCCTCCAACAAAATCCCCGCCCGGAACACCAACGTCTTCACCACGTTACCCTGCTCATCGTATTCCTTCCACTCCTTATGCTTTTTGTTGGCTACGTACTCACCTTGTTCCATAATTCTTCCGCTCGGATAATACTTGGTGTACACCCCGTGCTGGCGACTCCCCCGGTATTCGCACTCCGATAACAGCTTGCCATCTTCATAATAATTCTTCACCGGCCCCGTAATCAGGTTATACTTCCAGGTTTCCTCCACCGACTTTTCACCATTGGCATGATACGTAGTGCGCAGGCCCTGCAGTTGTCCGGCCTCATAGTTCTCTTTTAATTTCAGGGTCTTGCCATCGGCCGCATAGAACAACCACGTGCCGTGGGGCTTGCCTTCGCGAAAGGATTTTTCAAAGACCAGCTTCTCTTCCTCCGTATATTCGGTGAGCTTGCTGTCGCGACCATTCAACGCAAACACTTCCTTCGCCCGCACCTTGCCGTTGGGATAATAATCAACATTGGTGCCCACCTTCGCGCCCGATTTAAACTGATACCGGTGCCGCACCGTGCCATCCGCATAATACCCTGTATTGTCCCCATGCAACCGCGCATTCATAAAGTGACCTTCCAGCAACTTATGCCCCTCCTGATCGTAATGCAGAAAGTCTCCCACCTTTTCACCCTCGTTAATCGTGTACACTAATTCCAGCTGGGCATTGGGATAATACAGTTTATAAAATCCGGAGATGAACCCGTCCTGGTAGTTCGCTTCACTTTCCAGCACCCCGCTCTCATAATACGTTTTCGTGATGCCGTTCGGCTTCTGATTCTTATAGGCAATCTCCTTCTGCAGGTTACCCGAAGGATAGTACTCCTTCACATACCCGTCCGGCTTGCCTTTCACAAACAGGCTCTCCTGCTTCAGCATCCCGTTGGGAAAGTAGGACTTGATGCTGTCCACCAGCTTGTTGTTCTGGTAGTAGGCGCGCTGCAGACTGCGTCCTTGCTCATCATACACCTCCACGGGCCCGTGCCGCAGCCCGTCTTCATAACTGATTTTCCGGATCAACGTGCCATTCGAATGATACTCGTAAAACGTGCCCCACCGCACCCCATTTTTGAAGGTACCTTCAATAGCCAATTTGCCATTCGGAAAATACCTGCGGTAGGGCCCCTCCATGGTCTTCCCATCCACCGAAGAAACTGTGAACTCTTCATCCACCTGCATGTGCATCGGGTCGTGAAACGTGCGCACCACCTGCTGCGCCTCCACCGTAAAGGCAAGAAAAACAAAAAGAATTCCAATCAATCGCATCGCGGCAATAGAATTAACAACGTTAACGATGTAGTAGTGCAGATGTTGTTCTAAAATATCCCGCTGACAAATTCAGCCACCCCTTCAGCTTTCAGCTTTAAAGCTTTAAGCTTTCAACTTTCAACTTTTCAAACTGTTTCCAAAACAATCGCAGACGCTCCTCCTCCGCCATTGCAAATCCCGGCAACACCCACAGCGGCTTTGTTTTGCTTCAACACATTCAGCAAGGTGATGGTGATGCGCGCACCGGAGGCTCCCAGCGGATGCCCCAACGCCACGGCACCCCCGTTCACGTTCACTTTGTTTCCGTCCAATCCCAGTTTGATATTGTTGGCCAGCGCCACAGCCGAAAAGGCCTCGTTGATTTCATAATACCCAACATCGCCCGGTACCACTCCGGCAGCCTTCATGGCTTTGGGAATCGCCAGGGCCGGAGTCGTGGTAAACCACATCGGATCCTGGGCCGCATCGGCAAAGCCCCGGATCTTGGCGAGGGGAGCAATCCCCAACTCCTTCGCTCTTTCTTTGCTCATCAGAATCACAGCCGCAGCGCCATCATTGATGGTGGAGGCGTTGGCGGCCGTCACGGTTCCGTCTTTCGTAAACACCGGCTTCAACCCCGGAATCTTATCAAAGTTTACATTCTTGTATTCTTCATCTTCGGCAAACACCGTCACCTCACCCTTGCGCCCCGTAATCTCCACCGGAATAACTTCGTCTTTAAACTTGCCGGCCGCCCACGCAGCCGCAGCGCGCTTGTAGGAGTTAATGGCATAAGTGTCCTGGTCCGCGCGACTGATCTGCATCTCCTTCGCGGTATTATCGGCACACACGCCCATAGCGCACCGGTTGTATACATCGGTCAACCCATCGTAGGTCAGCCCGTCCAGCAGTTCGCCATTTCCATATTTATAACCATACCGCGCTTTCAGCAAATAGTAGGGGATGTTCGACATGCTCTCGGCACCGGCCGCCACCACAACGTCATTTTGTCCCAGCATGATCGACTGCGCGCCCAGCATAATCGCCTTCATCCCGGAAGCACACACTTTGTTTACCAGCGTGCATGGAATCTCATAGCCCAGACCCGCACCCACGGCCACCTGCGTGGCGGGCGCCTGACCGAGTCCGGCCGAAATCACGTTGCCAAAAAAAACTTCCTGAATGTATTTCGGATCAAGATTGATTTTACGCAGCGCACCTTTCACCGCATGGGATCCTAACTGCGTTGCCGACACCGAGGCCAGCGACCCGCCAAAACTCCCAATCGCTGTCCGCACAGCCGATACGATATATACTTCTTTCATAACTTTAAATCTTTACCAATAACCCTAACAATCAAACTTTCAACTTTAAACTTTAAACTTTTAACTTCTAAAATCACCAATCCGGCTTCCCCTTATCCCTCGGCTTCGTGGCCTTGCGCTTGTTCTGCTGCAGGTACTGAATCTCCTGGTTCTTCATCGCCTCTAAAATCATCTGCGCCTTCTCTTCACTCATCTCCATTTCCTTCAGCTTGTCTTTTACCGACTGCGGAATTTCCTTCTTATCCTGCTCTTTCTGCTCCTGTTCTTTTTGCTGTTCCTGCTTTTGTTTGTCCTGCTCTTTCTGCTGCTGATCCTGCTGCTCCTTTTTCTCCTGCTCCTGTTTTTCTTTTTGATCCTGCTGCTGCTGATCTTTTTGTTCTTTGTTTTGATCTTTCTGGTCTTTGTTTTCCTGCTGCTGATTCGGGTCGTTCTGCTTTTGCTCTTCTTCTTTCTTTTTCTGTTCCGCCAGCTTTTTCTTCACCATCTCATAGTTGTACCGCGCATCTTCGTTGGCCGGGTTCGCCTTCAGCGCCTGCTTGAAATTCGCGAGCGCCTCTTCAAATTTGTTCTGGCGGTTCGACAACACCCCCAGCTGCTGGTGCGCAATCGACCGGATGGTGGGGTTGCTGCTTTGCGTCAGCGACTGATACACATTGGCGGTATAGGTCGAATCGTTTGCCTGAAAATACGCATTGGCCAAATTGAGCCGCACCTCATCCTCCTGAACGCCCAGCGAATCCACCAGGAACCGGTACTTGGTAATGGCCGTAGGAAAATCGCCCTTCAGATACGCCTCCTTGGCCTCCGACTTCAAGCCATTAATCTGCCCGATCTTCCCTGGGTCTATGACCAATGCCAACACAACAAGTAAGACAACCCCTTTCATCATCACTAAGATATTATTAAGCCATCTGCCGAAGCTTTTTTAATCAACGAAGCCTTGGCGTAGTTGATAGCGTAGGCAGACGGATCGATCACCATCATCATCAAGAAAAAAATCACCACCCCTTTCATCATCATATTTTTTGGCAAATCTGCCGAAGCTTTTTTATTCAACGAAGCCTTGGCGTAGTTGATAGCGTAGGCAGACAACCCCCTTCATCCTAAATTCTGTATTCTAAATTTCGTATTCTACTCCTAACTCCTGTCTCCCAACTCCTCCATCCCTTTCCGCTTTACAGCTTTCCGCTTTAAGCTTTCCACTTTAAACTTTCAACTTTCCACTTTCCACTTTCTCAAATCCTCACCGTCCGCACACTCACCAATACATCCAGCACCAGCAGTATCAGCGCTGCCGTTAAGAAGTAAAAATAGCGATTTGCCGATACATCCACCACCCGCGCATCGCGCACCTGGCCTTCAATTTTGTTGATGGCATTGATCAACTTGTTCACATCGTTGCGCGACTCATTGATCTCAAAATACTGACCATCCGTTTTGCTCGCCAGGTCTTTCAAGGAGGAAGGATTTAATTTTGTAACGACCGGATTGCCTTGCGGATCGGTCTTATACCCACCGCGCGGGGTGGTAATCTGACTTCCCCGCTCCGTGCCCACGCCCAACGTAAACAACCGGATGCCCTGATCCTCTACCTGCTGCAACATCTCTTTCGTCTCCTCACCAAAATCTTCGCCATCGCTGATCAGCACAATCACTTTTGATTTCTGCTGGTTGCCGGGTCCTTCTTCTTCACCGAGTTTCGCAAGCGCCATCTTCAAGGGCGGCCCAAAATCAGTACCGCTCCCCGGCACCAGGCTGGTGTTCATGGTCTCAATAAAAAGATTCAGGGCATTCTGATCATACGTCAGCGGACATTGCATGAACGCCTCCGAAGAGAAAATGATCACCCCCAACCGGTCGCTGTTAAAGGCCGCCACCACCTTCTTCATTTCAAACTTGATCTTCTCCAGCCGGGTAGGAGGTACGTCAAAGGCATCCATCGACTTCGACAAGTCCACACAGAACATGATGTCTTTCCCCACCGACTTGATCTCGCGCCTGGCATCTCCAAACGTAGGCCCCAGAATGGAAACGATGATTAAGAAAAGGACGGCCGACCGCAGGATCAGTTTAATGAATACCGTACCATAGGGGGTGTGCAACGACCGGCTGATACGAATGATGCGAAACAGGTACAACCCATAGGCCAGCACAAATAGCGCGACAAACATTCCTTCCACCCACCCGAAACTTCGAAACAGCGTCATAGCAAAGCCACAAATTTATAAAACGGATTTATACCCATCTGGTTACCTTGCGCAAAGTAAGGATTACAACCATGAATGCAATTGGTATTGATCTGGGTGGCACGAACGTGAAAGGAGTTCGGATGAATGCGGCCGGGGTCGTGTTAAAGCAACAAACTACCCCCATTATAGCGGGCGACTGGAAAGCTGCAGTGCGGACAACATTCGAGGCGTTGTATTCAAAAAGTGATCCGGCAGGAAGTGTTGGTCTGGCGGCCCCCGGCTTGCCGGACGAGCACAATCGTAAGATTAAGTTCATGCCGGGCCGGTTGCCCGGATTGGAAGGGTTTGAATGGAGTGAATTCCTGGGTCAACCTGTACAGGTGCTCAACGATGCCCACGCAGCCTTGCTGGCCGAAGTGAACTTTGGTGCCGCAAAAAATTGTCGCAACGTATTCATGCTCACGCTGGGCACGGGAGTAGGCGGGGGGATTCTCATCAATGGCGAACTGTACCAGGGCCGCCTGCAACGGGCCGGCAGTTTAGGCGACATCTCCCTGAATTCCGAAAGTGATGAGATTGGATTCCTGTAGGTTCCCGGTACCCTCGAAGATGCCATCGGTAACGAGTCCGTTCCCAAACGCAGTGCCGGCCACTTTCAGTCTACGCGCGAGTTGGTGGCTGCCTACCAACAGGGTGATGCGTTTGCATCTGAGGTGTGGCTGAAATCAATAAAGAAATTGGCGGTGGCCATCGCCTCGTTGATCAATGTATTGGCGCCCGAAAAAGTTATTCTGGGGGGTGGCATCGCCCAGGCCAATGAGTTGTTATTCGAGCCTCTGAATCAATACCTCAATCACTACGAATGGCGCCCGGACGGTAAAGCCACACCCATCGTCAAAGCCCACTTCAATGAATATGCCGGTGCCCTCGGTGCAGCCTCCTACGCTCAACAAATCTCCTAACTCCTGTCTCCTAACTCCTGATCAAACCCGCAGCTTCTTCATCCAGCATCACCCACGCCTGAGGTATCAAATGCACCACACTCACCGGAATCGCTTCGGTAGCAACTCCGTTCAATGCTTTGCCTAGAATCTCTGATTTCTTTACCCCACTGGCCATTACAATGGGCAGCTTTGCTTCCTGCAGATGTTTCAAGCCTAGCGTCATGCCCTGCGATAGGGTAGTGGTCTGTTCAAAATACTTCTGTCCTACAGTCTTGGTTTCTTCCGCCAGCGTGCTGATGTGCGCCACCAAATCAAACGAGGTGCCCGGCTCGTTCATCCCGATGTGCCCGTTCGTCCCCACGCCCACCAGCATGATATCCAGGCCGCCATTTTTTTCAATCAAAACATTAATCCGATCACACTCTCGTTGCAGGTCTGCAGCATGAACATTGAAAAACTCAATTTGATTTTCTGAAATCTGCAGCGGCTGAAAACAGTCGCGCTGCAACATCGACAAACACGATCCGGGATCGGAAGGATCAATGCCCAGCCATTCATCCAGACTTAAGAATGTACACCGACTCAGGTCCACCGTACCGGCTTCCCGGGCTTTTTTCAAACACCCAAACACTCCTACCGGAGTATACCCCGAAGCCAGACAAACCATGGCCGTTGGCTTCCGTTGCACATACGCAATGATCTGGTTAGCAACCGCCTGACTTAATGCCTCGTAATCTGGGTGTATCTGAAGGTTCATATGTTTATTTGATAGGCAAAAAAACCTTAAAAGTCACGGATTGCTAAATTTCAGCCATTATATTTGCACTCCTTTTTTGGGAAGAATAAATTTTGGAGAGGTGGGTGAGAGGCTTAAACCATCCGCCAGTTGGCGGATAAACTGTTGTACGGGTGGTTTTAATGAAGAATCGAATAAATTGTTCTTGTATAGATATTGGAGAGGTGGGTGAGAGGCTTAAACCATCCGCCAATTGGCGGATAAACTGTCG
>CAZAUN010000020.1:64136-65353 GCA_964488465.1 uncultured Ohtaekwangia sp.
AGTATAGAATAGATGTTCTTTTAGTTTTGGAGAGGTGGGTGAGAGGCTTAAACCATCCGCCAATTGGCGGATAAACTGTCGTACGGGTATTTTTTGAATAAGTATAGAATAGATGTTCTTTTAGTTTTGGAGAGGTGGGTGAGAGGCTTAAACCAGCAGTTTGCTAAACTGTCGTACGGGTTAAACCGTACCGGGGGTTCGAATCCCCCCCCCTCCGCGGTTGAAAAACCAGTTCTTTGACATGATGGTCTCGTAGCTCAACTGGATAGAGCAGCTGCCTTTAACAACATGGAGCCTTTGTTCACAAACAAAAATGAACAAAGTGGATGGTGCTGTATCGGTGAACCCTTCGCTGAAAATATCAGCATGGCAATACCGAGGAAATTTTCGGTTATCGTTATTTTGGTTTGATGAAACAACATCATACCAAAACAAAAGGTGACTTAGGAGTTTTAAAGGCGCAGGCCGATTTGTGTGCCAAAGGATTTTTAGTCTGTATTCCGCTTTCTGAACATGCCCCGTTTGATTTGGTGGCTTACCGGGATGGTAACTTTAAACGCATCCAGGTAAAAGGGAGAAGTCTGCGACAGGGTAAACTTGCCGTACGCTTCGAACATAGTTACTCGGATCGAGCGGGCGTTCATACCAGGAAAATTGATTTGAAATCATTTGATGTCTATTGTATTTACTGCTTTGATAATGACATTTGTTATTATTTTAACGCTCGGAAATTCAATGGAAAAAGCACGATTAGTTTGCGGGTAAAGACTCCAAAAAATAATCAAGGCAAGCACATTCGCTGGGCTGAAGATTATCGGGAAGTTCCGTAGAGACTATACGCATCACACCTGCAACGGTGAAGATATAGTCCAGACCACAAATCCCGCCCAGGCGGGAGCGATGAAAGTCGTGGTGGTACGCTAAGCAGCAGGTTGCTGGTTCGAATCCAGCCGGGATCACAAAAAATATAAATTGGTCGTTGAAGTTCTTCTGTTATCTTCGCGGCTCTTTATTACTTCAAAATCTAAAATTTTGAATTTCTTAGGGGTGTAGCCCCGCCTTGCGGGGTAAACTCCGCAGGTTGTTTTTTAAGTATTGAGTTAAAATAGAACGTTTTTCGGGGTGTAGCGTAGCCCGGTATCGCGCTTGGTTTGGGACCAAGAGATCGTCAGTTCGAATCTGGCCACCCCGACAAAAAAACCTCCATTACCGGAGGT
>CAZAUN010000020.1:65453-65792 GCA_964488465.1 uncultured Ohtaekwangia sp.
TATTATGATCTATACAGTTTACATACTCTATAGCGAATCCTGCAAAAAATTCTACACTGGCCAAACGCAGGATTTTGAAAATCGATTGATTGAGCATAATTCAGGAGAAACAAAATCACTCAAATCGTGTATCCCCTGGCGGGAAATTTGGAAATCACAATTGAATACCCGCGCTGAGGCCTTGGCTCTTGAAAGGAAAATTAAATCCAGAGGAGCATCACGATTCCTTTTAGATTTAGGAATTAAAATATCCTGAACGGTATCGCGTGGCGCGTTTCGCGCCAAGATCGTCAGTTCGAATCTGGCCACCCCGACAAAAAAACCTCCATTACCGGAGGT
>CAZAUN010000021.1:0-37568 GCA_964488465.1 uncultured Ohtaekwangia sp.
GCATTCGCCAGCAGTTTGTCTTCTTCCACTAACTGTAATACCTTGAGTGCGGTAGAAAAAGAAAGAGGAAGACCGCTGTAGGTATGACAACTCAAGATGAGTCCACTCCCGTATTTAATTGGAGTCAGAATCTTTTCGGTCATTAACGTGGCTGCAATGGGTGCATATCCGGCTCCCAGGCTCTTGCCCACAGCAACTATATCAGCCACCGTATTCCAATATTCCATCGCGAACCATTTTCCGGTTCTTCCCAGACCGGTCATGACTTCATCGGCAATGAACAAGATCTCATACTCATCGCAGATTTTTCTGAAAGTCTGATAATAATCGGAAGAAGGCGTTAGCGCGGTACCGGCAGCACCTACTATGGGTTCGGCCACAAAAGCAGCAATGTGCCTGGCCCCGATCTTTTCAATTACCTCTGTAAATTCCTGGGATTGTCTTTCCAGTGAATCCGTTTCCAGGTCTGCATGAAGTAATGGGTATTTCTCCAATGAATTCTCAAAACGCTGACGCCTAATGGGATGACCGGAAAGTGAAAGCGCCCCTACCGTTATCCCGTGATAACTCTTCCACCTTGAAATAAACTGTTTTTTCTCGGACTTGCCTTGCTCCTGCCAATACTGCAGCGCTACTTTCATCGCAGTCTCAATGGCCTCCGTTCCGCTATTGACGAAAAAGGAATGTGTATGTTGCTGTTGCACCGACAACTCAAATAATTTCTGAGCGAGTTGCTCGGCTTCTTCCGAACCAAATTGCGAGCGGTATACAAACTGAAGTTTATCGAGCTGACTTTTGATAGCCGATAAGACATTTGGATGCGAATGACCCAGTGAGCATGTCACTGCTCCGGAGGATCCGTCCAGGTAAGGTTTGCCGTCTTCATCGAAGATGTAAACACCATTAGCCGATTTAGCCTTCAGGTAAGATTTGCTTAACAGCGGTTGAATGTTATGCACAGAGGGTGAATCAAATCACGGGAAAGATAATGTGATTTATGGTTGTAATAAAATTAGGTATGGAATATTTAATACTTTTAGATACATGAAATTCAAATCCTTTCCCAACGCATTAACCATTGTTGTCGCTTTCATACTGGCCGCGGGGATCTTAACCTACCTGATACCGAAAGGGCAGTACGAGCGGGTTATTGATCCAGAAACACAACGCGAAGTAGTAGTCGCGGGTTCTTACAAGCAAGTAGACCGTGAACACTTAACACCCTTTGAAATTCTTGTTTGTATTCCGCGGGGGATCATCAATGGTGGTGAAGTGGTGGTGTTAATTTTTATGGTAGGTGGTTGCTTTTACATTGTTGATAAGACAGGCGCTATGAAAGCTGGTGTTTCCCGACTCGTTTCAAAAATGAAAGGCAAGGAAGAATTAACGCTGGTTATGGTGGGGTTTTTGTTCGCTGCTGGCGGGGCAACACAAGGCTTACAAGAAGAGATCATTCCACTATTTCCAATATTGTTGGTATTAACCCGAAAAATCGGATATCCCCCATTCATTACTATTGGTATGAGCTATGGAGCGGCCGTGATCGGTTCTACCTTCAGTCCGATAAATCCCTTTGGAGTAGTGATTGCCCAAAAAGTAGCGGAGGTGCCGTTTCTGACGGCTGTCATCTTCAGGCTGATAATCTTTTGTTTCGCATTTGCCTTGTGGATGGGTATGCTCATTCGTTACGGAAACAAAAACCGGCTGACAAAAGAACTGGAAACAGAGACCTCAACCGTTCGAATCAGCACTACCCATGCTGTAATCCTTTTCCTGATCATGATCGCATTTATGTTGGTGATTTACGGAATGCTAATGAGGGGCTGGGGGTTCAACGAAATTTCTACTGAATTCTTTGTCCTGGGCATTGTTATTGGTTTGATCGGAAGAATGGGCATCAACAATACCTTTATTGCCTTTGGGGAAGGTTTCAAAGAAATGACTTATGCTGCTATGATTGTTGGGTTAGCGTATGGAATCTCGCTGGTGTTGAAGGAGGGAATTATTATTGATACCATCATCTATTCACTTTTCACTCCGCTCCAGAATATACCACCATTTTTATCCGCTATCGGCATGATGGGTTCACAGGCTGCGTTGCATCTATTTGTACCCTCGTATTCGGGGCAAGCGGTATTAACCATGCCTATTCTTGCACCATTATCGGATTTGCTCGGGCTTTCGCGCGATGTTTGCGTTATGGCTTATCAATATGGAGCGATCTTCATGGATATGATTATCCCTACCAATGGAGCGCTCATGGCCATCCTGGCAATAGCACAAGTGTCGTTTGACGATTGGGTGCGATTTGTATTAAAAAAGATGATTCTCCTTTATGTCTTCTGTGCGGTAGTGCTTGTCATCGTGATTGCTATCGGATAAACAACCGATTGGTAAATCTCCCGGGTTAATAACTACAAGCTCCTTTTCCATTGGCGGGATGAATTCTAGCCATTGGGCAACATCGGGAGTTGATTCTGTTTGTTGCCTGTGGCTTGATAGAGGGCTTGCCGGATCGCGGGTGCTAAGGCCACCAAAGGTGCTTCACCCGCTCCGGTTGAGTTGATATCAGGTCGATCCAGTAATACAATTTCAATTTCAGGCACATCCTTAAAGCGAGGCACCCGATAATTCGCCAGCGATGCGTTGATGATTTTCCCTTCTGTAAAATCGATGGACTCGAACAAAGCACCACCCAATCCCTGCACCAGACTGCCACTGATCTGACTCTTTAAATGCCGTGGATTGATAATCTTACCACATTCAAATGCGGCTACAATCTGTTGGATGACTGCTACACCATTTACAACCCGAACTTCAACAGCTGTGCCAATGTAGCCACCCTTTTCATATGCACACGCAATGCCTTGTCCGCTATCAGCTGCTGATTTATTCCATCCAAATTTTTCGGCCGTTGCTGATAAAACATTTTTCAAACGTGGGTCTTTCAAATTCTGCATGCGAAATGCGACTGCATCCTGCTTGAGCATGTGAGCATGATCATTGATCTGACTCTCGCGTGCAAATACGTTGGCCGTAGCCGCCAGGGCCCGGTAAGATCCCTGACGCAATGGGGAATCCACAGGATGAAACTCGATCTTCTGATTTGGTACTTCGTAGGGAGTGCGCAATCCTGCCGGTCCTGAATTGTAGTTATGAAACTCCCACGCGGTGAGTAAACCGGCTTCGCTCACTGCACTTTTAACATCGATAACACCAGCCGGGCGGAAGTAGGCCCACTTGAATTCCTCTTCACGTGTCCACATCACTTTAACCGGTTTACCGGTTGATTTCGCGAGCCGAGCAGCTTCCAGAGCAGCATCACCGGAGTGTTTACCACCATATCCAGAACCTGTATCCGGCATCACTACCCGGATTTGTTCTTTGGGAAGTTTAAACAATTCCGAAAGTTCTTCCTGGACACCAAACGGACGTTGCGTTCCGGTCCACACAGTCAGATTATTCCCTGTCCATTGCGCTACCGCTGCACGGGGCTCCAACGGAACATGCGCAATGTAATCCAACTGAAAAGTTTGACTCAATACATGCGTGGCCGATTGAAAAACTGAATCCACATTACCCACATTCGCTTCAGACCGTGGTGTTTGTGCCTGTTCTCTAAAATAGTTGAAAATCGTTGCCCGCGAAGGTTGGGGTTTCATTTTCCATTGGGCTTTGATCTCCCACAATGCAGTTTCCACAGCCTGTGTATCCGGTCCTACTACGCCCACAAAATTTTGATCTTCTACCACGGTTACACCCGCCATTGATTTCGCTTTGCTAGTGTCTACGGATGTCAATGTAGCGCCATAAGCAGGCGCCCGCAAAATCTTTCCAACCAGCATTCCCGGCAACTGAAGATCCGAAGCATACTGATGTTTGCCGGTAACAAAATCGCGGCCATTTACTTTTGGAAGGGATTGACCGGCTACTTTCCATTGTTCAGGCGGAGTCAGTGTCACATTCTGATTCACCGCTTTTAGTATCTTCTTGCCCTTTGTTAATTCGCGATACATTATTGCTTTTCCATTCGGGTGAGATACTTTTCCTTCTTTTGCCGTCAAGGAGGTTACGTTTGTCTTCCAGGAATCAGCGGCCATCTCGATCAACATTTCCCGCAATGAGGCTGCCGCTTTGCGCAGGATGGGGGACATGTTGGGTGTGGTGAGACTTCCAAAAGTTCCGCGATCGTAGGGTGTAAGTTGTGTATCACCCATGGTTATCCGGATGGCATCCATGGAAACCCGGAGTTCTTCCGCAACAATCTGCGTTAGGGAAGTTCTGATATTTTGACCGACTTCCACCTTGCCAGTATACACTTGAATTAGCCCAGCTTCATCCACATGAATCCAGGCTGCAATCGAATCTTCGGCCAGCGTTGCATCCGAAATGAAACTTGAAGAGAATACATCTTTTGCACTCACTATCACAGCCAAACCGCTGCCCATCAGTTTAAAGAAACTGCGTCTGGTAACAGGATGTGTAATCGTAAGTGAATCCTCCATAGTTTATTTCTTTACGGCCACTTGAATTGCCTCCAGTAGAGCCGGGTAAGTTCCACACCGGCATATATTCCCCTGCATCGCTTCAACAATCTCTTGTCGCGAAGGCGTTGGATTTCGCTTTAGCAAGGCCACTGTTGACAGGATCATACCGGATGCACAGTAGGCACATTGAAACGGATCGGTCTCCAGAAATGCGGCTTGAACAGAATGCAACTTACCCTCCTGCTCAAGGCCTTCAATCGTGGTTATTTCTTTATTTTGAGTACTGCCTACCGGAGTGATGCAAGAACGCACCGGCACACCGTTTATCAACACGGTACAGGCGCCACACACCCCCTCACCACAGCCGTATTTGCTCCCTGTTAATTTCAAATGCTCGCGCAGTGTGTTTAACAAGGGCGTATTACCATTCACATCAATTTCATAATCCTGATTGTTTACCCGCAATTGCATGGAATCGAATTTGTAGGATAATGTAGCCAATAATGAGGTTGTCAACAAGTGGAAAATCAACCAGCGGTAATTTCTTACGATCAGATTATCCGATCTCTGCACCAGTCATCCCAATTCAGAAACTTAATTGGTGTAAATGTCTATTTTTGATATTGTAAAAATGGCCAACCATAATTGAAAGTATCCTATGAAAGCAATCAAGAAAGAAGACATTAAACAAGAAGTATTTGATTTGTATGATGATTATGCCCATAATCGTATTGAGAGGCGCGTATTCCTGGACAAACTTTCTACCTATGCCGTGGGCGGCATTACGGTTGCTTCTCTCTTGAGTTTTATCAGTCCCAATTATCAGATCCTTCAAATCGAGCCGAACGACCCGCGGTTAAAGTCAGATTATATTAACTATCAATCACCGAATGGAGGAGGCACGCTGAAAGGATTGTTATCACGGCCGGTGAAAGGCAAGAAAAAGTTACCGGGGATTGTCGTGGTGCATGAAAACCGGGGACTCAATCCCTACATAGCAGATGTTGGCCGCAGGGCAGCTCTGGCTGGGTTCATCTCCCTGGCTCCCGATATGTTAAGCCCCCTGGGCGGGTATCCCGGAAATGATGATGAAGGCCGGACCATGCAAAGCAAACGCGATCGAAATGAGATGCTGACTGATTTCATTGCGGCCTTCGATCATCTTAAGGCACATGCCCAATGCAATGGAAAGATTGGGGTGGTGGGCTTTTGCTTTGGTGGCTGGATCTCCAACATGATGGCTGTTCGCATTCCAGACTTAAAAGCTGCGGTCCCCTACTATGGCGGTCAGCCGCCATTGGAAGATGTGCCGAAGATCAATGCTCCGTTGCAACTTCACTATGCGGCTCTTGATACCCGAGTGAATGAGGGTTGGCCTGCCTATGAAAAAGCGCTAAAGGAAAACAATAAAAAGTACGAGGCTTATATGTACCCGAATGTAAATCACGGGTTTCATAACGATACAACACCACGCTTTGACAAAGCAGCAGCTGAACTGGCCTGGCAACGCACGGTTGACTTTTTTAAAGCGAATCTAAAATAGATAACGGCAATCTATGCGGATTCTGTTGGCTATTGGTGCAGGCGGCTTTCTGGGGGCCATCGCCCGCTATTTAATGCAACTCGTTACCGTAAAATGGCTCCCGCTCGCATTTCCGTATGGAACTTTGATTGTAAATGTGATTGGTTGTTTTCTCATTGGCATTTTCTACGGCCTTGCGGACCGTGGAAACATGCAAAGCCCGGAATGGAAATTCTTTCTTACTACCGGATTCTGTGGTGGCTTTACTACCTTTTCAACATTCTCCTACGAAGTGTATACGCTGTGGAAATTAGATCATACCTTCTACTTTTCGCTATACATCGGGCTAAGTCTTACCTTAAGCATCCTTGCCACTTTCCTGGCCATTTCCTTGGTTCGATCCATATAACCGCAAGGAAACTCATATCATCAAATCCAACTGGTTAAACCTTCTACCCATTTGAGGTATCTCTTCAAATCTTTAACTTTCGTACTTGCTACCATAAACCTAACTTCCTTCCTATGTTTTTTATTATTGGCTTTGTCGTATTTGTTGTATTGGCCGTTGCACTCACCTACAACAACCTGGTAGGTGCCCGCAATGCGGTAGAAAATGCATTTGGTACCATTGATGTGATGTTGAAGAAGCGGTATGATCTGCTCCCTAACTTAGTTGAAGTAGCGAAACGGTACATGAAACATGAACAGCAAATTTTTACCGACCTGGCCAATCTTCGGGCTCAGGCCACTACCGCTGCTATTTCTTCCGATCAAAAAGTACATCTGGAGAATCAGATCTCCGGATTAATGAAAAACCTGATGGTTTCTGTAGAAAACTATCCCGAGCTGAAAGCCAGCGAGCAGTTCGTGATGCTGCAGCGCAGCTGGAATGAAACAGAAGAACAAATTTCAGCCGCACGCAGAGCTTTTAATGCCGCGGTAACCCAATACAATAATGCGGTTGATAAATTTCCGTCCAATCTCTTTGCCTCCATGTTCAACTTTAAGCGGAAGGAAGTATTTGTGATTGCCGAAACAGAAAGGCAGAACATTAATGCCAAAGCACTCTTCAACAGCTGAAGTTGATGCAGAAGATTGAAAGCTTTCAGTCCTTTTACGAGACTGCACTTCGCCCGCGTTTTGCTGCCCTGGAAACGGAACGCAAACAGGTAGCCGATAAACTGAAGCTCTATGGGGCGATTGGATTTGGAGTATGTTTTCTTTTGCTCTTTTTAAAGGCCGGAATTTTTCCTTTTATAATCACGGGCGTAGCTCTTTATTTCTTCTATCAACACCATGCCAAGGGCTTTCGCTCGCGATACAAGCATGAGGTGATTCGCACCATGGTTTCAGCCGAAGGACTTGAATATGATGCCGGAAGAAGCATTGCCCAGGCTGACTATGAAAAGAGCAAACTCTTTTTACAGAGGATCAACCGGTATTATGGCGATGATCATGTCAGTGGCCAGGTTGGTAAAACCAACATCCGGTTCTCAGAACTATTTACGCAATATGAATCGGGTAGCGGGAAGAACAAACAGCTGCAGACCATCTTTCGTGGAATCTTATTCATAGCAGATTTCAACAAAAAGTTTATTGGAGAGACGATGGTTTTACCCGATGTCTCTGAAAATTTAATGGGGAGTTTTGGAAGTTTTTTACAAGGACTCAATTTCTCGCGCCCACAATTGGTGAAGCTGGAAGATGTAGAATTCGAAAAGCAATTTGTTGTCTACAGCACCGATCAGGTGGAAGCCCGGTACATTCTTTCTACCGCCCTCATGCAACGAATACTCAATTTCAAAACCAAGGTACAAACTCGTATTGCCTTGTCCTTTATTAATTCGCACGTGTACATTGCCATTTCCATCAATAAAAACCTGTTCGAACCTCCCTCCCTCTTTCAGTCCATCGACAACTATTCACAATTAGCTACCTACCACGGCTATATACAAATGTGTGTAGGGATTGTGGAGGAACTCGATTTGAACACCCGAATCTGGACGAAAGAGTAACTACGGATACATCGTTTCCACCAACATCCGGGCTGCGAGTTCACTGCCTTTGATGGAAGGATGAAATCCATCCGGACCATAATAGGAAAAGTCACCGGTAGCGTCCATATGTTGCTTCCATGCTTTTCCGACAGGACACAGAAGTGAAGAAGTAGTACCGGCTGCTTCAGTATAGTTACGGATTACTCCCGGAAAGGTGTGGTAGTTGATTTTGGCGGGCCACACCATAAAGAATACCAATTTCGTATCATATTGATCGCAGAGGGCTTTGATCTGACTTCCATAATTCAAGAGCATCTCCAACCCATCCCCCTGGCTGGAAGGACCTTGTTGCACAATTACAAATTCATATCCGCAAGTGCGAATTAGCTTTTCCATTTCACCATCAAACCAATGATCTTCCAATGCATAGTTAGGGAATGCCAACATATCGGTACCAATCTGAATGCCCCTGGCGGAGGCTCGCTTCTCTACCAACAAGGGAAGATCGTTTGTAAACGTCAGGCTGTTGCCAACAAAAAGAACCTTTCGCGGAGCGGGGTTGCATGCGCGTTCAACAGCCGCAGTAAATTCCGGAATGAGTTGAATCTCTTCCGAACTTCTCTCGCAGCAGGTAAGGAACAGTAAACCGAAAAGGAATCCCATATACATGATCCGATTAACCACGAAGGAAGGTCGGGTAATTTCCGGAGAGGATATTCAAATACCCGTTAAAATACTGCCAGGTACGGGAGCACATTTAAGGAAAAAGTCGTTGTTTGATCCAGGTCTCTTGTTGCAGGCTGTAAACAATCCGGTCGTGCAAGCGGCTGGCTCGACCTTGCCAGAACTCAACCTCTACCGGCTTTAAACAAAATCCACCCCAGCCTTCGGGCCTTGGAATTTCTTTTCCGGAATATTCTTTCTTGGCCGCAGTAAAAAGAGCCTCGAGTTCTTTACGACTAGAAAGTGGTTTGCTTTGTTTGGAAACCAGTGCCCCCAATTGACTGGTACGAGGGCGGCTGTGAAAATAGGTGTTGGACTCAGTCTCCGATACCTTCGTAATCGTACCTTCAATTCGAACCTGACGAAACAACTCAATCCAAAGAAAGGTAATGGCTGCCCGGTTATTGCTTGCTAACTCCTCCCCCTTTCTGCTTTCATAATTTGTATAGAATGCGAAGCCCGAATCGTCAAAACCCTTCAATAACATTATCCGGCCGGATGGTTTTCCATCGCGTGTGGCGGTTGCCAAATGCAAGGCATTGGGCTCCGGTACTTTGCTCTTTACTGCTTCCTCAAACCAAACTTCAAACTGATCAATTGGATTATCCTTTAAGGTACTTTCATCAATTCCATGAACCAGGTACTCGTTCCTGAAATTGGCAACCAACTGCCTTAGCGATTTGTTTTTGAAGGGATTCATGCGAGCAAGAATGTGCCTACAAAGATAACGAACGAACCTGCATTGTCAGGTTATTGCAATTCGGGAATTTCCAATTTTACCTTGGTACCCTTGCCTACTTCAGACTCGATGTCAATCATTCCATGAAGTTTATCCATGGTTTCCTTTACGATGTATAAGCCTAACCCGGAGCCGGCACCGTCATCGGTAGCCCGATAGAACATTTGGTAGACTTTATGCAAATGTTCTTTTGGAATGCCACGGCCATTGTCTTCAATTTCAACAACCGCCTTGTGATCATTGATCTCTACATTCACTTTAATAACCGGATCGTGGCCATTGCGATACCGGATGGCATTGGAAATAATATTGTTGAGTACGACTTTCAATCGCCAGCGATCGCTATAAAATGCCTGGGGTTGCTTAACGGTCACTATTTTTTCAACTGCGGTACCGGTGGCCGTAGCAAACTTTAATTGATTGAAGGTTTCATCAATCAACGGTTCGAACTGAATTTCATCTTTTTTTACTTCCAATCGTGAGTTTCTGGATTGATCCAGAATCTCTCGGATAAAATTATCTTGCTGTAAAGCACTGTGGTAGATTTTCTCCAAGTAAACATCCTTCATAGCCGGCACTTTATCCTTTCGGGCCAGGTTGATTAACCCTAATACCGAAGCGATGGGTGCGCGCAGGTCATGGGAAACGCTATACACGAAATTATCCAACTCTGTATTGCGCTTGCTTAACTCTTGATTGGTCTGAATGAGCTTACTTTCGGTATTTTTCCGGGTTTCGATTTCTTCTTTAAGCGCTTGCGTGCGTTCTTTCACCATGAACTCCAGATTATGATTGAAGCGCTTCAATTCTTCCTGGGCAACCGCGCGTTCTGAAACAGTTGCTGAAAGTATAATCGTGGATATACTCACTACCGCAATGAAGATCTGTAACAGCAACATGGAGTGATGCACATCAGCCTGAATAAACGGGCCTTGATGCTGGCTGGTAAAATAAACCGCCACCAGCGAAGCCGTCAAGGCCAACGCCATGGCAGCCGATAAGTTAAACCGAAACGCCAGCCAAAGAAGAAGTGGAATAAACAAAAATGGCAAGGAATCAATGAGTGTTGTATGATAGTAACCACCCCGAATCAAGATGTAAATACTCATCAAAACCGTTGCAATAGCAGCTCCTTCCATCAGGTTGATGCCCCGGATGCGCGACCTACGTAGTTGAGAAAAGGATAAGATCAATGGCGTAAACAAAAGCATGCCCACCACATCGCTGGCCCAACTGCGCCAAACCGTTATGGAAACCACGGTTGTTGAAAGAATACCATTCCAATACAAACTAAATGTACTTATCCAGGACCCTACAAGACTTATTGCCAGTACCACAAACAAGAATCGAAACGTATCCTTTGTTTTACGGAATGGATATGAGTCTTTTATCCAGCCCTTGATCAGCCAATTGCCAATTAACAGTTCGATCGTTTGACCGATTGCAATGGCGGTGGAAACAAGAATTAACGTGGTTTGTGACACCTCTGAGTGATTCCAATATGCGAGCAGGTTGGCCAATAATGCACCTAAGGTTATGCCGGGCCACGCCTCTCTTCCCAGGAGTATGATGAATGCAAATGCAACACCGGATGCTGGCCAGACGGGAAGTACAGTGGAATCTGGAAAAGCCAGGAAATGTCCCAGCCAGGCGGCACCAAAATAGAGCCCTGCTACAGTAACAATTTTAACATCCTTAAGATACTTAAGTGGAAGTTCAAAATTTAACCTCAATTCCTTCATTGTCAGTACAATATTGAGTTTATATTTGATTTATAAATCCCTTCCAGTCCAAGTTGCCGAAAACGCAGACCAACAGTCGACTGGAACGATGAATAACGGTGGGGTTCATGATCTCCAAAAGCACTTCATTTTACAGTAACCCCTCTGATTTTCAATCTACCGACTGATAATTGAATTTCACCGGAGCTTGCATCCAATCGTGTCAAATCAAACTCCATTCCCTCCGCGGTAGTGTATCTATACACAAGCGATACGATCATCTATGAAAAAATGTCTACCCACATTGTCATTTTTTGTGTTGGCCTTACTCGGTTCTTACATCCCGGTATTTGCTGATGGAAATAATTGTGCCGGCAACTGCTTCAAAACCGAGGTACTAAAAGCAGAGAAAAATGCCAACGGATGCACCGAGTATACACTGAAGATTTCCAATGATGGAACCTGTCGGTACGACCTATCCCATTACACCGTGGAAGTACCGTGCGGTGAAATCAAGAACCTGACTAACTCACAAAACTGGAAACAAGTTTTTGGGAAAGATCCTAAAACCGGATTAACAGGCTTCAAGATTGACGACATCGCAAATTGTGGGAAAGAAGCAACGGATAGTTTCACAGTTTCATTCACCCATTGCCCCAACCAAGCTTGTGCCGATGCCCTCGGGTGCTGGCAACCAAAAGTGGCGTATAAAGCAGCGACCTGCATTGACTATGAAATTGTTCCCATTACCTGTTCCACGCTCAAAGCTTCCCTTCAAAAGCAGGATCCTTCCTGCTTCAATGCAAGTGATGGATCCATCTCGGTGATCGTTGAATCCGGAGCTGAACCGATCACCTACGCATGGTCTACAGGTCAAACAACGCCTGCCATTACTAACGTAGCAGCGGGCGATTACTCCGTAACCGTGCGCGATGCCGATGACAACGAACTTGTTTTGGAAGAAACACTCCTCCAAACTTCCGAAATATTAGTGGATGGCGAACTTCAGAACCCTCTATGCGTAGGTTCCGCTACAGGCTCCATTGAACTAACCGTCAGTGGTGGTACCGCGCCTTATACGTATTTGTGGAATACAGGCGCGACTACTCAAAATATAAGCGAGCTTCAGGCGGGTACATACATGGTTACCATTCAGGATGCCATACAATGCAGTCAAACCAAAACTTTTACACTGGTCCATTCAGTACAACTTTCTATCGGAGTCACAATAACCCAACCTGCTTGTACGCAAGCCAATGGCGCGTTGGATATCACCGTTTCGGGAGGTACTGAGCCTTACACCTACCTCTGGAATAATGGTCAAACAACAGAAGATCTTCAATCGATTGGGGCTGGTGTGTACCTGGTTACTGTTACTGATGGAAACGGGTGCTCGCTTTCCAACACATTTAATGTTCGGGAAAACAATACCCTCGTTATTCAATCCACGGTAACCCCTACCAGTTGCAATGACGATGGCTCCGGGCAAATTGATTTGAATGTGTTGGGTGGAGAAGCTCCTTACACCTATACCTGGAGCAATGGTGCGACTACGGAAGACCTTGAAAACCTAATTAGCGGATCGTATACAGTCACGGTTACTGACGGGCAAAGTTGTACCCGTAGCGCTACCATCAATGTACCAAAAAAGACGCTTTTTGTCAGCGCGCAGATTGTACAGCCCGCTTGCTATGGAGAAAGTACGGGGTCAATTACGATAACACCAACGACTGGAGTTGCTCCCTATACCTACGCCTGGTCAACCGGATCAACCAGTAATTCGATTGCCGACTTACCAGCCGGAACGTATACCGTTACCATTACGGATGACACAGGCTGCTCAAAGGCATTTGCTTACATCATTTCTTCACCGCTTGCGTTGCAGGCGTCAACCGTAGTTCAACAAGAAGATTGTGGTAACGAAGAATCATTTAGCATCGATTTAACTGTGAGCGGTGGCACACAGCCCTTTACGTACCTATGGTCAACCGGGGCAACTGAACAGGATCTTACCAATCTTCAGGCAGGAAGCTATTCCGTTGTAATTACCGATGCCAACGGCTGCACCCTCGAAACGGAAGTTATCGTAGAATCGAATTCATGGACATGTTTAATCACTCCATTGGAAACCAATGTACGCTGCGGAACGGGTGGCTTATCCTTATCGACATCCACGGTTGGAGATTCCTATCAATGGAATGTCCAGAGTACGGATAACTCGTGGATGATCACGGACGGAGCCAATACCAATGGAATTACTTTCACCAGTGGTGCGGCAGGTACTTACGCCACATTTACATTGACAATTGTAAACGGCAGTTGCAGCCAAACCTGTACCTATACGATTGCCGCCTGTATTGCCGATAATTCCGGGGGCGATGATGGAGACGATGATGGAGACGATGATGAAGACGATGATGGTGATGATGACGGAGACGATGACGGAGACGATGACGGAGACGATGATGGAGACGATGATGGAGACGATGATGGAGACGATGACGGAGACGATGACGGAGACGATGATGGAGACGATGACGGAGACGATGACGGAGACGATGATGGAGACGATGACGGAGAGGATGATCATGACAAGGATTGCCGTGATTGTTTTGACACCTCGATTCGATTGATTAGCGAAGCTGGTGATTGTAAAACGTACGAAGCCACCGTGAGTACAGATGGAACGTGCCGGTACGACCTCTCGCATTGGACCCTCGCCATACCTTGCGGAAAGATCAATGACTTTTCGAACAGTGAAAACTGGAAGATGGTGATTGGAAAGGACCCGACCACCGGATTAAGGGGTCTAAAAGTTGACGACATCCAGGATTTCGGTAAGCAAGAAGCGTCTTTCACGGTCACCTTCACCATCTGCAAAACCTGCGACCTTGATTGGAAAGTCGCCTACAAGGCTGGTCAATGTATCTCCTACGAAAAGTCAGAGGAGGCTGTGGAGTGCAAGATGGATGTTTATCCGAATCCCTTCCATCGTGAATTAAAGTTTACCTGGACCGCTGATGCGGATGATTATGTAGTTCTTGAAATCATCGATCCCTATACGAATGCCGTAAGTGAAGTATTTCAGGGAAATGTGCGGAAAGGCGCTTCCTATTCAGCTGAGTGGCGACCTACGAATGCCGAAGACCGGATGTACTATTATCGTTACCGCAGTTCGGGCCATGCTCTGCTTGGTAAAGTATTAAAGCGGTGATAATCGCTATTGATCCTTATTCTTTGCGAGGGAGATTTTATAGTCATCGGGGGTACCTGAAATTTTCAGGTTAATGAAACGTTCGCGCTTGGTTTCGTCCCGGTATTGAATCTCGTCTTCGGCAGCAGGATTCTCGTCTTTAGGACCAAACAATTTTTGTGAGGCCACCTGGGTCACCAGTTTCCAGGGCACCCGTACAAAATACTCCATATTGAGGTTTGCATCCTGCTTGCCCGAGATTTCAATGTAACCCAGGGTTGAATTAATCGTCATGGCAGGAATGGAAAGGACTCCTTTCTTTAAATCAAGTGTATTGCTTAATGTATCAAAGCGCACCCGATCCAGATTCTTGTCCTTAAAAAAGTCCGAGAGTGCATCCAATGCACTATAATTCTCCAGCCGGCCCTCCACTACTTGAAATTCCATGTGGAGTTCTGAATCATCAATAATCGGAACGAGGTCAGCATGCAGATGTACCTTTCCGGTAATCGTGCCGCTTAGCTTGCCATGCAGGTTTTCTGAAACAAGGTGGTCCTGACCAAAATTCTCAAATTTAAACAGGAGCTTATCCAGGTCTACCGCATGAAGCTTCATCACCGGACTGAAATAGATCTTTTTAGAATCAGATCCATTAAAATAGCCATGCAAATTTACGGCCCCACCGGCCGCTTCCAGGTGTAACGTGTCCACATGGATATAATGATTCTTGGTAGTCCGGGCTTTCGCGAAGAAGTTATCGATCAGATAGCGATGGTAGTTCAGATGCTTCACATCAAAATCAAACGTCATATGACTGAAGGGAAGATCATAAATATTAAATACGGCTTCATGGTCTTGTGGCGTTTGAACCGGGGGTGGATTGTAATTGAATAGCTGATCGAAATCAAGGTGTGGAGCCCGGATAGAGAAATGATTATCCCGCTTACGAATGATCGAATCCGGTCCAAAATAATAGTTCAGGTTAGCGGTAAACTGACTTCTTCCCAACTTTCCGTTGAAGTCCTTGATCTGGAGATGGTCATCTTCGTAGTGAACCAGTCCGCTGAATTGCTCAAATCGCAACGGATGCACTTTCATCTGCGCTTCCACCTTATCCAGCAAAACATCCATGGAACGCAATCCTTTATTAAAATGTAGATCTGCATTGCCATGTACTTTCAGCCCACTAAATTCCTCATGCCGGTAATCTTCCGGTACAAAATTCTCACCGCCATAGGAAAACAGGTTTTCGAGTTGCAATAAATTTGAGGTTAGATTAAACTCCACCCGGGTATCTCCCAGTGGATCGGTTAAAAACCATAAATCATAATTCTTTAGTCTGCCGTTAAAATGAAAATCACTCTTATCAATCATTCCCGTAAAATCCACGACTCGAAAGTCCAGGCTGTCTATAAAAACATCTGCATGAAAATCGTGCAGGGTATGCGGATAATGGTTGAGTTTGGCATACAAATCTTCAATGAAGAATTCCCCTACCGGCAAGTTAGGAGACTCAGTAAAAGCTCGGGCCGAACTGTTGAATTTGAATTTAAGACTCAGGTTGGAAATCAGCTCATTCACCGGTTGACGCACGCTATCCCCACGGGTTAACTCATGAATATCGAGTTTTGTTGACTTAATCAACATCGTTGCCGTAACGGGGTCAGCAGTATGGTGAATAATTGCCGGTAAGTCACTAATGCTGGCCTGGATGAACAAATCAGAATCACCCACTTTCATGTTGATATATTCAATGTTAGCGGCATGGCCATCCATAGTAGCGCGGATGTCAAGATCATGCACAGGTAAATGAAAGTCCGGAGAACGAAATGATAAGTCCTTTACATCCAACTCTGTAAAATAGGATTCATTCAGCCGTTCAATGCTCTTCTCAGGATTCGCCAAATCAATGATATCATGAAAGTTCATGGTAAGCGCTACCGAGCCTTTCAAATCCTGCAAGTCATCGATGTTGAGAAACTGTGCCAGGAAGTCGAGTTGAAATTCTGACCGCAGCTTCACATCTATTTCAGGCGATACAAAATTCTTGACGAGGAGATTGCCGGTGAATGTGCCGGCTTCAGGGCGAGCCGAAAAATCTTCCAGGACAAACTCCATGGTAGAGGCATTTCCCAGGGCTCCGGTGGTAAAGTGGCCTTTGAAAAAAAGTTGATCCAGTTTCTTATTAGAAATCTTGTTATTGAAATAAGCATCCTCGCAGCCAAAATCTGCAATAACCAACGGATTATTTCCATTGATTGACTTACCCTTAATGGAAGCATCAAAGTAGATCTTTCCGGCATTATCATATCGTGCCAATACAGGGGTCAACTCTTCAGGTGCAAACGCCATAAACAAATCGAAGTTGGGCTTATTGCCGTGAAACTGAAGGTCCAGGTTCATGTCATCATCGGTATCAATGGTTCCTTCCATCCTGAAAAGGGCATTTTCTAATTTCAACTCAGAGGGTTGTAAGGTCAATACCTTTGTGTCTTCTAAAAAATCGAGCTGCGTATGAACCTCGAAATGCTTGTGCTTGACAAACGTGGTATCTCCTGCCAGCATTACATTCATCTGAAACCGGCTGTCCAGCGCTACCAGCACATGGTGCGGGCTGGTCTCAAATCGCGATTTCGCTTCCTCAATAAAGGCTTCGATTAAAATGTTATTCTCTTCATTGAGCTTCAACAAATCAATATCCGTTACCTGAATGGACCGGATGTTGAGATGAAACTCCTCCCCTGCATCCTCAATTTCATGGGTGGTAGAAAGTGCATTGACAATATTGAAGGATCCATCCTGATGTTGAATTAGGTTGATGGTTCCATTCTTCAATTTTATAGCTCGAATCTCCACCTCGCCCCGCAACAACTTAAACAAATCAAAACCGAGGTAAACATCCTCAATATCCACCAACGGGGGGCTCGACTTCTTTTTGTCCTCAAAAATCTTCAGGTGATCGAGATCGATGGATACATAGGGGAAATTGGCAAAGGGTGAAATATGGCTATCTCCAATTTCGAGAACCCCCTTAAAATCTTCGTTGGCGGTGTTCAACAACTCCTGGACGATCGCATCCTGCTTCCAATAGACGATGGCGATGAAGGAACCGAACACAATCATAGGAACAACCACCAGGAGAAGTGCTATACGCTTCCAGAATTTCATAGCTAAGGAATCTACCTTCTAAAATACAACATCCGGGATAATTGAAAGAGTTTTCAACCACCTTGAACGCTCTGTTCAATAAATGGTGAATGGCAGGGAAGGTTTCCTCAACACCGGTTAGATTTTATTTCGTAAAAATTTAACACCATAATACAGCAACGGAATCCCAAATACCGCAATCAAGGCATAGGCCATCATCCTATAACCCTTGGCTACCAGATCTATGATGCCTACCTGGGCCAGCAACAGTGCCAATATCAGCGCTATCGTTGAAATCCCAGCTTTCACTATTTTTCTAATTGGTGCTCCTTGTCGTGCATGAATTTCCACTTCAATCCTGCTGATGAATGCATGAATCATTCCGGTGGCGGTCTCAACCAACGTCCAGCCCACTACAATTCCGAAAATGACAATGAGTGCCGGATGAAAATTTTTGAGGATCACTAACCAGGGCACCGATGCGCCAATCACCGATTGATCCGGATAGTAACCCATGAATGCAAAATAGGTTAAGAACCAGGGAATGGTCATTAACAAGCCTGCCATGGCGCCTGCCAAAATGCTCTCCCGCATTGAACGGATTCCTTTGAACGTAAAGAAAGATGCCGGATAAACGCCCAGATTATAACCCACATAGAGGATACCGGTCCACAGCCGCATGCCCATGCCCGGAGGGGACTGTTGATAATTGGTATTCCATGAAGTAAAGACAGCCACCACTTCATTGCCACGATTCGTTATCACCACATAGGCGAATACGACATAGGCTGCGAATAGAGCAACCGTTCCCACCGTCTCCAGCTTGGCAATTACCTCTTCGCCCTTGTAATTTAAAAATCCAACCAACACCACAATCAACACCACTCCCACCCACTTGGGGAATCCCAACGTGATATTCAGGATTTCACCGGCTGCGGAGGCCATCACCGCGATTGTCAGGATGGCCCCCAGGAGGTAAACAATCTCATACACGATCCAACCCGGGCCAATCATTTTCTTGAGCAAGGATTTATAATCATACACATGCCACTGCCGGCAAACCTCAATCGAAAGCATCGACATTAATGAGAACCCAAAGAAGATAGCCAGTCCGCAGATCCAGCCACTCGCTCCAAAGCGGGCGCCATATTCAACGATTTCGCGACCGGTGGCATAGCCACCACCAATTAACACCGATTGCAGGATGATCCCCGGTAGAAAGATTCGTTTCAGATTGTGCATCAGGGGAAAACCGATTGACGATTATTTTTTGGGGCTAGCCTGTGACATCAACTCTTGAATAAGTTCATGCACGCGCGAGACTTCCTCCGAAGAAGCAGAGAGGCCGGCAAAATTATGTAACTGATGTGGATAACATTTTATGGAAACCCGATTACCACCCTGCTCTAATTTTTTACCAAAAGCGATGCCTTCATCGCGCAACACATCAAACTCAGTAGTAACAATGAGGGCCGGTGGCCAACCGTTGAAATCCTTATTGTAAATAGGCCAGATCTCGGCATGACCCGTAAACCAGAGTGGTTTATCGAGGTAGGATTGAAAATAGAATTGCGTAAGATCTTTGGTGAGTCCATACCCGGTGGCATTATCTTCCATTGAACCGTAGTAGCTGACCATTGGATTATCCACAAACGGACAGATCATGACAATGCCTTTGATGGATTCGTTCTTGCCAGCTTGCTTTGCTTTTGAAACGGTAAGTGCGGCAAGGGTGGCGCCTGCATCCTGTCCCATCAAATAGATCTGATCCTTTATCCCTCCAAATTCATGGGCATGCTCTTGCACCCACATCAATGCCTGATAGGCATCATTGACCGCAGCCGGGTGTTTAAATTCCGGAGCCACGCGATAATCGACATCAAACACAACCGCATTTAGTTTCCTTGCCAACCGCCAGGCTTCCCGTTCCATGCCGGGTGTTAATGGGGTCACAAATCCACCCGAATGAAAATTGATGATCACAGGCAGGTTGCCGGGTGCGTGCTTATAGACATTGATTTTGATCTTATCGGGAGTGGTTAATCGTTGAACACTATCCTTCGGAAGCGGCCTGACGGCCGGCATAGACCGCAACGATTCAATAGAAGCTGCGTGAAGTTGGGTAATTGATTTTTCAGGTCCAATGGTCTTCAAATACGCACTGGCTGGTGCTGCCAGGGTGCCGGTAACACAGGTCTGCGACCACCCTTCATGAATCGTGAGAAATTGAAATACTATTCCAATGATGAACGTGATTCTAACCATAATGGTATTGAAGTGGTTAAACGAAGATACTCAATTTCCTCTGATGTGTAAATCAGATTTAGATAGACCTTATAAAATCAATGTTTCGAAGTTGATTCGATAGCAGCAACGATTATCTTTACCAGCATAGACCTTAGCCAATTGGAGCCGGAAAAATACCGTGGATGGCTAACTTTGTAATACGAAAGACCTATGAATGTTTTTATTGATTTGAATAAAGTCCGGCAACCAAAAGTCAAGAAGTTCATTCAAACAAATCATTTGAATTCCCCAGAGGGATTTGATTTGTTTAGTCCCGTATGCTTTATTCAGGAGGAAGAGTCAACCTACCGTAAACATCACCGCACGTTTACAGTGCCACTTCCGCTTGAACAGGTTTGGAAAGCTTACGTTACTATTCACCCGCGGGATGCCTGGCATGGAACCATGGTAAGTTTTGGACTTCAGTTTTCCAGACGCAAACGAACCGTCAGTTACCTGAACGATCCCTATTCTGAATTAGAAAAGGGACAAATCATTATTCTCAATCTTAATATCCTCGCGGGGATCTTAAACATTGCCGTAGCGCATGAAGTAGCGGAAGTAAATCACAATGAAAAGCTAATTAAATTGTGTTATATGGCCGGAGGCGCTTCCGTGGGCTCTCAATGGATTCGATTCAAGGAAACTCAGGAAGGCCAAACTGAAATCTCTCATTTAACATTATATAAAAGTAACTCGCGCTTTCGCGACACGATCCTCTACCCCGCTTTGCACACCAAAGCGATTTCAGAGTTTCATCACAGTGTTTGGAAATCGTTAGGCCTGTAATCCGATTCGGCTCATGGCCTTTTGTGCACGATCACGAGCCAATGCCTTTTTGTACTCAAACCACTTTTGGTCATTCACCTTGCGCATCAGGTTATCCGTTGTGCGTTGAATCGTCAGATTATAAACACCACGCACTTTCATGGGCAGACTATGTGCCAAGGTGCGAACGGACAATCCAAATCCACCCTCCAGGTATTCGATGTGGTGCCAGTAACCGCTGGGCATAAACAAGGTATCCCCATGCTCCAGGATGGTACTCGAACCCTTTACGTACTTCAGACCCGGATATTCATCATAATCCGGATTGTCAACATCCACGGTAGAGTGAACATTAAATGGAAGCCGGTAGAGCAAATCCGATTGATCGGGTGCAAATAGCACCACGCGCTTGCGACCGTGGAATTGGGTTAAGTAAACATTGCACATGTCAATGTCCTGGTGCATTCTCACGATGGATTTTGGCGGGCCGAAAAACATGAAAGGCACTTTGATATAACCACTGGTAATCTTAGGATAATCGAAGTCCTTCAGAAGCTCAGGTCGATGTTTGAAGATGGGAAACAGAAACAATCGCAAATCAGTTGGCTCGCGTTCAATCAGGTTCAGATACTCATCAAACCGCATCACGGCATTGGGTACCTGCAGGGTTTTGGACAGGTCTTCCTTCCGGTTTCCGAATAGGCCCACTTCAATATTGCCCATGGTCTGTCTGAAAAAATCCATGGTCCACTTGGTATAGGCCGGGTACTGCTTCCAAAGGCCCCGCAACACAACAGGCTTCTGGGGTTTTGCGTATCGTTCTGTAAATTCTTCCCGGGTAATGGTAGTTCCGTCTACAATGGGTACTGGAGTCTGAAAATCGAGCGCCATAAATCTTACTTCTTGGCCGCAAAATTACTCTTATTCTTGCATTGCAAAAAAGAGATCTAAAAAAACCCGATGGAAGCTCATCAGGTTCTTCAAGCAGCTAGTAATCAACTACTTCTTAGTCATTTTATCCAGAAATAAGTACCGGGCTTCATCCTTTGAATTCACAGCCTTCGATTCAGTATCTAAAACCATCACCGGTGGGTTTTGGTCGTCCGGTTTGGCTGCCGGCCATTCCGGCAATTTATCGCCATTGGGATTACCGGTTTTAATGAAGTTGGCAAAGTAATTCTGCATCGTTTCCGATACTTTGTAATCATCGGCTGTCCAGGCAAAATCTTTGATTAAGGGGAGGTTGCCCATGCAATACTCGATCTCACAAGCATGGGGGGCGCCAATGGGAGTAAACTGTGGGGCCCCTTGAGCGGAGGTCGTTCCCCCCGCCAGGCCGGGTGTTAACGACTTGTCAACCATCGGGGGACGCAACTTGCTATACAAATACCGGTACACGGGCTGACTGCTATTCTTGCGATGAAGATCAAACCATTTCCAGGTGCTGTAGCTGATGAAACGATCGGAAGCCAAATTGGTAGCCGACCACTCCACCTCTTTTGCATTCGCGTGCGGTAATAACTTCAACGCCTCTTCCCAATCGTTGGGATAAGCCTCCTTTACTTTCTTGATGAAATTCTCTTCGGTATAAGGAAGTCCCTGCATAAAGGCCATCCCCGGAATCTCGGCTGAGTTCCAACCCACCAACAAAGGAACCTGTGCCTGTTCTTTCGCAGCAAAGGTGTCTTCCATACGCTTGGTGAAAAAATAGCCATCGATGACCGATGGAAACCCAAACCGTCTTGATTCTGCATAGACTTCATACAACTCGCGTGTGCTGGCAGCGCGCAACTGAGCCAGGGAAGTATACCCGGCATTTTTGGCGAAGTCTGCACCCGTCTTTTCCGCTTCTGCCAGCGGTACTGCTGCTAAAGCGCTGATCCCCGAGCCACTTTCACCAATGGCTCCGGCAATCAGGTTCTTAGATAGGGGCGAAACCATTTGAGCACTCACCGAAATCGAACCTGCCGATTCACCCGCGATGGTTACTTTCTTTGGATCGCCTCCGAAAGCAGCAATGTTCTTTTGCACCCACTGCAAGGCAAAGGCCTGATCCAGATAGCCGTAATTCCCGGAAGCCTTGTAAGGTGCTTCCTTGCTCAGTTCAGGATGTGCGAAAAAGCCGAACAAGCCCAGGCGATAATTAACCGTTACCACCACGATCCCTTTCTTCGCCATGCTGGCACCATCATAGCGCGGTTCGGAGCCATCACCTGCTACAAAACCACCGCCATAAAAATAGACCAACACGGGTAAGCCAGTGGTATTTCGTTTGGCGGGGGTCCAAACATTTAAGTAAAGACAATCTTCACTTACCCCATTGGAGCGTGAATTCATATCACCAAACACGATGGCCTGTACGGGACGCGGCCCGAATGCTTTCACAGCCTTCACACCAGTCCACTTGTCGAGCGGTTGCGGGGCTTTCCAACGCAATTCACCAACGGGTGGCTTAGCAAATGGTACTCCTAAATACAGCTGTAATCCGCTGCGTGTATCATACAAGCCTTCAATTACTCCTTGCTCAATTTTAATCTGTACGGGAAAGGCATCCTGACCTTGACCAAAGCCTTTCATAATCAATGCATTAATCCCTACTATTAAGAGTAATGATTGGGTTAGATTAAGAACTCTTTTCATTATTGTCTCATTTTGTAACAATAATAGTTAGCAGATCCCACACATGCCACTTATTTTTGAAAAAAGTACGTAGTGAAAGCAGCAGATTATCTACCCCACATTGCTTATGACTCCGTGATTTTAGGATACTCAGACGGTGAGCTCAAGATCCTGATTATGGAGTATCACAATACCGGACTGTTTGCTTTACCGGGTGGGTTTGTAAAAATCCAGGAAGATCTGGAAGATGCCGTACGAAGGGGATTAAAAGAACGCACCGGTCTTGATCACATTTTCCTGGAACAGTTTCATACGTTTGGTTCCCAGGCCCGGTACCAACCTGAAATTATGCGCACTATATTAATCGCCAATGGACATGATCCTGACGGAGATTATTACTGGCTATTGGATCGCTTCATTTCAGTGGCCTATTATGCGCTCATCAATTACACGGAAGTAGTTCCCACACCCGATGCCCTCTCCGACTCGTGCAGGTGGTATGCCATTGATAAACTGCCTGCGCTCATTCTGGATCATCAGGAAATTGTAGAGAAGGCACTTCAAACGTTACGTGATAATCTGGATCGCAAGTTGATGAATGGAAATCTGTTGCCGCCCCGGTTCACGATGAATGAACTTCAACGGGTGTATGAATCCATTTTAGGTGCTCCGCTGAGGCGCACCTCTTTTCAACGAAGGATGTTAAGTCTGGAGCTTTTAGAACGGCATGAGAAACACTATTCCGGCAAGGCTCATAAGGCGCCTTATCTGTACAGCTTTAAGAAAGCTTAACGTTTCACCGCCAACGTCCAGATCGGGCAATCGATGTGATTGACCAGGTCTTCGGCAATGCTGCCACTCATAAAGTGATTGATGCCTTTGCGGCCATGGGTACCCATGGCAATCATCTTGCCGTTGAACTTGGCGGCAAAATTCTGAATCCCGCTCTCCTCGTTATAGTCGTTGTAGATGTGCACATTGCAATTCTTCAATTGATGCTCCGCTACAAACTGCAGGATATTTTTTTCTACCTCCACATCGCGTAAAAATGTAGAGGGGGTATTCACATAGACTACTTGCAACGTTGCCTTGCAGAATTGCTGCAATTCTTTCACCGCCTTAACCAACCGGGTATCCGTTAAATCCAGTCGCGTTGGGAAGATGAGATGCTTAATGGAAGCTAATTTGGCTGCTGTGTGTACCGAGATCACCGGCACCGGGGCTTGACGTACAATTTTTTCGGTATTGGAGCCCACCGTAAACTCCCGTACCCCGCTCGCTCCATGCGTACCCATCACCACTAAATCCATTCGCTTCTTATCGATGTGCTTGTAAATCGTGCTGCTCACAGATCCGAAGTCGGTAATCAAACTTACCCTCACCTTCCCCGCCCATTTTTCACACATTTTATCAAAATGCTTTTTCACCTTGGTTTTCCGTTCTTTCAGGAAATCGGCTTCGTAGCCCTTTATTGGGACAAAAACAGAATTTGGCATATGGGGAACTTCCACCACATTCAATACAAAAACTTCACCTTTACTTTTAGCGGCAATGTCGCAGGCAAACCGAAAAGCTTGCAGGGCGGTGGTGGTAAAATCGCAGGGTACCAGGATCTTTTTCATACAGCTGGATATTTAACGAAAGATACTTTCAGATTGCCAGAATGCCTATGACTTCCGTCAGCATTCCTAACGTAAAAAGAATTGAAACTTAGCTTGTACCAATACATCCAGCCGCGGTTGGCCTGCGATGAACTTGGAGATGTTCAGTGCCGCAGAAGTTTTTCTTCCAATCATGGTCCCAAAATCAAGCCGTAGGAAGAGGTAATACGTTTCTTCTGTAAAAGATTGGATATAGGTAGCGTTTAATCCGGCCCAACCGTTCCAATCGCTCACCGTTACCACCACCGGCAAAGCCAGCACCAGATTCCGGATGCGGCCGTCCACGTCCGGATCGGTAGCATCGGGTGCATCGCCTGCATAGGCATTGGCATCCTGTAGCGAAAACTGATACTTTGCCTCCGGATAAAACGATACATAAGGACTGGGCCGGAATGTATAAATAAACCCTGGCTTATACACCCAGGCTCCCGCTCCTCGCCCCAGCGCAGCTTCTCCGGTTGGAGCCGTGGCTTCAAAGTAAACCGACACGCGTTTCACACTGGGGCTGTTATCATCCTGATAGGCCACAAACATATACCGCATTTTCAAATCGCCTACACCCGTGGTGTTTTCATAGCCGCCAAAGTCAGCCGCATAAATGGCATGCACAAAGGGCAACGAAATCCCAAACAAATGTTTTTCATTTTGGAGTCCGTACTCGTATCCAAAACGCATCGAATAGTGGCGGGCTTCTGCAACAAAAAAGTAAGACTCAAAATCGGCTGTCACCCGGCTGCGCATCGTTGCCGGATCAGAGGCGATGTACTCATCCACGTCAGAATTTCTAAACTGGGCAACCACCTGACCGGCAGATGAGAATAAGAGTACTCCTAAAATCAAACCGATCCTTCCTGTCATGGTTCTGTAGTTGATGAAATGATTAACGGGTTCAATTTCCGAAAAGTATTTCAATGGCTTGTCATGAACCGGTTTATTCCTAAAAAGCCAAGGGGTAAGTCGATCGTCTTGCCCGTAGCCAAATCTGCCAACACTTCGCCCACTGCGGATGAGAACTTGAACCCATGCCCGCTAAAGCCTGCCGCTATCGCTACTCGGTTATCATATCCCGGCAAGTAGTCGATGATAAAATTTTCATCGGGTGTGTTGGTGTATAAACAGGTCTTCAACGTATGGGTGGAAGCATAGCCTTGCGGAAGAATTCGTTTAATGGCATTCACCAGCAGTTCTTCTTCGGCAGCCGATACGCTTCTGTTCACCTGATCGGGGTTTACCGGAGTTCTCGGATAATGGTGTGCCACCTTCAATCCGATCGGCCCGCCAAACTTCCCCACCGGTAATATGGGAAATCCATAATACATGCCCGGTTGTGAATCATCAACCATCCAGCACGGAAAGTTCCCGAATTGAAAAGGTTCCCTTTGTTTTGGATTTACCCAACCGATTACCTGGCGTGTTACCTTCAACTGCGAGGCCAGTGCAGGAATGAAGTTCGATGCCCACGGCCCTGCTGTTATTACCAGCGATTGACTGGTATACACTCCGCGGTTGGTCTTCACCTGAATTCCGCTCCCCTCCGGTTTCCACTCCAGCACCGGTTCCTTGGTATGCAGTTCAGCTCCGGCTACCAAGGCTTGCTCAGCATACGTAACGATGGCACGTTCAGGTGTAATGAAGCCTGCATCCGGCTCATATTCTACTTCATATGAATCGGGCAGGTTGAATTGGGGAAACCGCTCGTTCGAATTCGAAACATGCTCTACCGCTAAGTTGAATCGGGCGGCCGATTCTTTAACACCTTTTAGTAACAGGCCATCGGAAGTACCGGCATACAGCAAGCCCGTTGGATAATAGAGTTGTGTACCGGTTAATTGCTCGAAGTTCTTCCAATTGGTATAGGCACGCTCCAACAGCGGAACATAATCGGAATGTTCGAAATATGCTTTGCGGATGATCCGGCTCTGCCCGGCATGCGAGCCCTGATCGTGGGGAATGTCGAACTGCTCCAACCCTAACACGGTATACCCACGACTTGCCAGATAGTAACAAGCCGGTGCGCCCATTGACCCTACGCCCAACACAATGGCATCGAATGACTTACTCATCCACCCAAGGTATACAACAACCCCGAATTCTGAAATAATGACTTTTGTCATTTTAACGAAATTCCAAAGCAGGATACAAACCAATCACCGGTCATTCTCGTTTTAACCACAGTTTATCGGCTATGGCTGCACAACCGTCATTGTATCTTTTACACATCCGCATCGATGAGCCGATGAACATGCTCACCGATCTGATTGTATCGGCAGTATGTTTCTATGCTTGGGTTCAACTACGCAAACGTTCCTTCACTGGCCGCACGTTCCTGTATCTGCAAGGGTACTTCGGATTATTAGGATTGGCCACCTTGCTGGGCGGTCTTATTGGTCATGGCTTTCTTTATCACTTTTCCTTTGCCTGGAAATTACCCGGCTGGATCGTCAGCATGTTTAGTGTGGCCCTGGTTGAACGTTCCGCCATCGAGCATGCCAAATCGCACATCCCCCCGGCCGTTGGCAATTTCTTTCTTGTCTTGAATATTGTTGAGTTGCTCACCGTGATGAGTGTTACCATTTACACGCTCAACTTCGGCTGGGTTGAATTTCATTCCGGGTATGGATTACTGGCCGTTGTCCTCCCATTTCACGGCTATGTATTTCTCAAATCGCGCGATCAGGGCAGCGCCATGATGATGGTGGGCGTAGGCATCGCCAGCGTGGCTGCCGTGATCTACATGAATCAGATTTCCATCAGCCCATGGTTTAATTACATCGACATCAGCCATGTGCTGATGGCCGTGGCGGTGTATGTTTTCTACCGGGCCGCCCTGAAGCTGAATCAACCTCAGCCCCAGGTAACCGTATCTCTTTCGTAACCTCACTCCTCGTTCAGCACGGCTAAAAATGCGATCACATCGCGCAACTCTTTTTTAGACAAGATGTACTGCATCGGTGGCATACTCGAAGGTGAATCAATCTTTTTCACCACCATCGATTTACTCACCAACGTATCGGGCTTATCTCCAATCTTCAATACATAGCCTTCCGGTTTTTCTTCCTGCAAAATTCCGGTGATCCGTTTTGAATCCGTAAGCTCCAGGGTTACGATGCCATACCCGGGTGCGATGCGTGCACTGGGAGTTACCAACGCTTCCAGCAATTGTTCGCGGGTTAACCGTTTGCCAACACCATTTATCCGTGGACCAGCCGAACCGCCATAATCATTGAAGGCATGGCAGCGCACACATTGGGCCGTAGGATGACCCCAGAAAATTCCAGCGCCTCTCCTGGGATCGCCACCCAACAGCGCTCCGGCATACATTGCTTTTAACGAATCGGGACCGGAATTACGTGTGAGGCTTTTGAAGCGATCAATCAAAGGTTGGGCATGCGTACTGTCAATGGCATCCGCTAATTCAAACTGTACTTCCACCGGTAATTCGCCAGCTTCCAGTTGATCCAACAGCGTTGTAAATGCTTGCTCCGAATAAGGAACCGGTATGCCACCCAGGGCAGTTACTGCAGTTTGCTTCTCTTCTACCGATCGCGACTTGATTACCTCCGTAAGCAACGTTACCATCAGCTGCGGATCCAGTTTGGCCGTGCTGATCAAATCAAGTCCTGCCACCCGTACCGATTTATCGTTGTCCGCCAAGGCCAGTTTAATAGCCACATCCATGGCGCTTCCTTTCAGTTGTGACAATGCCATTAATGCAGCCACCTTTACTTCAGGCGATGCATCCCCTTTCACCCGCGCCATCAATGCAGCAGCTGCGGATTCAATCATCAACTTACCGCACGCTTTGGCTGAAGCTTGTCGTACCAACCCCTCTTTGTCATTTACCAATTGTATCAAGGTGGCTCCGGCCAGGTTTTGAACGGGTGCCAATGCGCGGGTGATCTCACCCCGGAAGCGACCATCGACCCGATCCAATACCGAAGGTTTCGCCCATGTACTCAAGGCATCCAGGGCTTCGGCCCGCATGGTGGCCGGACTTCCGGCATGATTACTATATGCGATCAGGTTTTGAAGCGCTTGTTCCGTTCCCAGGCGCAAGTTGGCATTGATGGCTCTGCGCACGAACGCCTCGTTGGTAAACCGATGATCACTCAATGCATTGGCTAAGTCGGGTAGTGCTTCGGGTATTGACAAATCATCATTGATAGCCCGGGCGGTTTCGGTTACAACAAATTCATCCGCATCTTTTAAAAATACCCGGATGCCGGGATGCTGCATTCTACGCAAAGCAATTACAACAGCGATGCGCACCGCTTTGCTGGAGTGTGTATTCAACGCGAGGACTGGTTCCGGCTTTCCGATGCGGGCCAAAGCCAGACTTCCGGCATGGCGCAGGTAGTTGTCCACATCATTATTGACTTCGAGCATGGCAATGAGGGGTTCAATGGCCGGTTCGTATTCAATCCGGCCCAATGCTTCCGCTGCAAAGAAGCGGGCCCGGCTGTAATCATCTTTTAAAAGTGGAATTAATTGCGCTCCGGCCTCTTTGTAGCGAACATCTCCAATCCACTTCGCTGCCTGGGCCCGGATTTCGGGATCACTGTCCTGTAAGTAAGGTACCAGCAAGGCTGCGAGCGTGAATTCCTTTCGTGCAAACTGACTGATGCCCCAAATCGCATGCACCCGCGCCAACTGATGTTCCTTCTGCTCCAACGCTTGCTTCAACACCTCCAACCCTTCCGTTTGCCGGGTTGCCAATTCAAATTGTGCTTTCTGCCGCACCCGCATATCAGCATGCTTCAGTAAGTCACTAAGTTGTTGCAGGTCGTACTCCTTAAAATCGGCTTTGATGTGTTGCTCGGTTTCCTTGCGCACATTTACATCCGGATCAGTTACATCGAGTTTCCAGATGCGGCCATAATCTTTCGTGCCCCAACCTTCAATCCAATCGCCCAGGTACATGGCCCCATCGGGTCCCCAATCGATGCCGGTTGCCAGCACACCACTCAGCAACATCTTCGATTCCACAAACTCAAACGAGGCTCCACTCGGTTTCAGTTTAAAGGAATGCAACCCCGACCGTGTTGGGTTGCCAACAAACTCCACAATGAAAAAGGTATTCTTGTATTGATCATTCCAGGCCGTACCCGGATTGTACAACATGCCGGTGGGGCCATTCACAAAGTTTTTAATCGTAGGCAAGATATAAGCCGGCTGACCTTCAAAGCGGGGTACATACATTTTCTCATCCATCCATACCTTGTATTCATTGTTGTCCGGATCGCGGTACTTGCCATATTGCCAATTGGAGCGCCAGCCGATGTCGGCACCATTCACCACATACACGATGCGTTCACTTTCGCCAGGATGATCGCCATCGTTGTCCTCACTGATCAGATTTCCGTATTCATCAAAAACAAACTCATGCGTGTTGCGGTTGCCATAGGCAAAGACTTCAAAGTCGCTGCCATCCGGATTGGAGCGCACGATGACACCACTGTTGGGATACTCCCACTTCGTACCGTCCGGACTTACTCCATTAAAGCCGATGTCACCAATCTGCCAGTAGATTTTTCCTTCCGGACCTACCTCGATGCCCGACATGCCATGCCCGCTAAAGCCGATGTGAATGCCATAGCCGCTGGAGATGGAAGTCTTTGATTCGGCCAACCCATATTTGTTCTCCTGTATCCGCCACAAGTCCGGGCCGATGCCCACAAACAAGTCATCGCCCTGCTTTAAGATCCCCCCGGCTGCATCGGTCACTTCCTCATGAAAATCTTCCACCACCAATTGCGATTGATCGGCCAGTCCATCGCCATCGGTATCGGCAATGCGGTAGATGTGCTCTTTCTCAACGGTCATGTCGCGCCAGTCGTGGGAGCCATCGCCATTCAGGTCGCGCAGCCATTCATTCTTTTTGCTGAGTTCCGGGGCCAACACCTTGTGCAAAAAGGCCCGCTTCTCTTCGATGGTGCTTAACTGGATCGAGCCGATCTCCCAGTCTTCATGGCCGCGGATATCAAATTCGGAATTCTTCTGGCGGTTGGTGCGGGTATAATAGAGGCGGCCCTGATCATCGATGTCAATGGAAACCGGATCGGCCACCAGGGAATCCACACCCCAGAGTTTCAACACCAGGCCCGATTCAATTTGAGGTGTTACCGTTTTCTCAATGGCCTGCGCCATGGAGCTGACGGTAGCAGCCGGGAGTTGTTTGATCCTGGGATCTGGTTTTTCTTCACACGAATAAAAGCTGATGGCAAGTAGTAAGAACAGAATCCGTTGCAAGCGCATGGTACGTGGGTTTGACAATAAAGATACGGCTCGCGTTCCATTATTTTATAGCCGTTGAAAAGACAATTTGGAAAGAGCATTTAACTCTTAATCATCGTGAGCATCATCTTAAATTGCTCAGTGGCCTTTAACGCATGGGGGATGTTTGCCGGCAAGAGGATGTTCTGTCCGGCTTGGAGGAAATATGAAATTCCAGCAATCACAATTTCAACCTTACCGTCCAACACCTGTACGAGCGCATCGTGCGGGGAGCTGTGCTCCGCCAGGCCCTCGCCTTTATCGAAGGCAAACAACGTAATGTTTCCGGAAGGTTTCTTGACGATGGTCTTGCTCACCACCGAACCGGGTGCGTAGCTGATGCTTTCAGAGGCATCAAATACTTTGGAAGATTCAATTGAGTTGCTCATGAGGGACTATTTTATTACTGCGGTACTTCGTTCCATTCCTTTTTTACAGAGTAGATTAGTAAACCCGGATTAGCGATTCGTTGCTTTCACCCTTTTCCGCATGGTCACCATTGCATAAATCGAATGCCGAGTTGACTATCCGTAATCGCAAATTCTTTTGCACCCCAAGGTCGGACTGTAACTTTATCAAGATGCGGATGCAGCAGATGCGGATGGGAGGCACACACGCCCGCATAGACTTCTTCAATATTATCCGTCACCAGCCTTAGTTCCGGATGATGCTCTTTTGCCAACGGTTCATCTTGAAAAACCATAATGCTAAGTCCATCTTTTATTAATACACAGTACGGTTGCGGAAGATGCAAATCGATATGCTCAATCGTGAATTGCAGACAATCGACAAACAAGGTAAGCCCGTCTGAAAGGTCCGTATAAAATACACTGGGCACTAATTTTGTAAAATGCATAGGCTGTCAATTTCAAGTTTCAATTTGTTCAAAACTTCTGTGTGCCGAAGTTCTCTAGGAGAAAAGTAGCTTTCAATTTTCAATGCACCAAGACCTTTGATGAACTCAATGAATTCGTAATGGAATTAAGCGGAGGAAATTAGTCCGTTGATGTTGTTGAATAAAGGAGGCTGAACAATCAGCCTCCTTTATTTTTGCAAACTTACAAGCGTAAAAAAAACCTCCCCATAATTCCAGGTTTATCGAATAGCCATCTTTGTCCCCGGCTAGAGCCGGCCGTTGCCGAAGGTCAGCCCCGTTCATTCAATTCCATTTATAACTATACCCTACCCGAATGACCTGTGTTTCAAAGTAATCCTCGCTTGTGTACCTGAAATCGGTTCCTTGTATTTCTTTCTTAATCACGAGCGTATTGAATAGGTCCGTAGCATTAAAAAATAACTCGCCTTTTCCTTTTTGAATACCCTTTTTTATCCCCATGTTCAATGCGTATCGGGGTTCAATTTCGCCTTGCGGCAGTATGTCTTTGGCCAGATACAACACGTTCACTTGCACTTCAAGCCCCTGCTTTAAGCGAACGATATTATTCCATTTAATATTTCCTGAATATATTTCCTGACGCTCGGCTGAAAAGATATGGGGCTCAGGGTATTTGTTTTCAACGGTGAAGGCATTTATTTGATTCCGGTATACGTTGGCAGTAAGATTGGATGAATACCAGTTGGCAATATCCTGATTGTAGGTGAACTCCACTCCGGTATTGTAGCTTTTACCGGCATTCTGAGTTGTTGCATAGATCAGGTAGCTGCCGGGAAGGGTACTCGCGATTCGGGTGATGGTTCCTTCGGCAAACCGGTGGTACGCGGCCACATAAACAGAGCCTGTGCCCCAGCTTGTCTTGTAACCCACTTCAACTGAATTCGTGAATTGGGGCCGAAGCGCAGGGTTGCCCACTTTGATGATTTCCGCATCATCGTACTTTGGAAAAATCCTAATATCCACTTCATCCGGGCGGTCAACCCTTCGGTTAAAAAATACTGATACTCTGTTGCGATCGTTTATTTTATACGTCATCCGGGCATTCGGGAACGGCTGAAAATAATTGTAGCCGTCACTTTGATAGGTATTGTGGTTTGGATCAACGTCATATTCCAAATTTACATACTCCACTCGTAACCCTATTTCGGCTTCCAGTTTTTTGACTTCGTATATATAGTTGCCGTAAAGGGCAGGTATGATTTCTTTATAGGTGGCCGTGCCATCGGCTCCGGTATCCAAGACAGAATTTTCAGCAGCAGGATTAAACTGCATGTCGGTTGGAATGGTCCTGTTCCTGAACTTAAAACCCGTCTCCAGCAAGCCGTGTTTCAATGGCTTGGTATAATCTACTGTCAAGTCAAATACTTTTTGATCGGCAATGAGAAAGAACGACTCTTCCGCGATAAAGGCGGGAGTTGTGTTCGTAAAGAAATATTTTTCGTCTTCCCTGTCAAACGTATAATTAACGCCCACATTAAGTTTGTGACCCGCCTGCAGAAATTTATGTTCATACGCCACGGTGGCCATCGCTGCGGTGAGTACCTCATCTTCCAAAAACTGCCAAAGCCGGAGGCTTTCCCCGGTATTTCCGTTAAAGAAGGGCTGGTCGCCATAGTCCTTGATGGACTCCTGACTGAAAAGCCCTGAAACCGTTACCGTATTGTAGTCATTCAGGAACCAATCTACTCCCGCATTGGCGTTAAAAACGTTCGTATTTCTGTTGCGCTTTAACTGCTGATTAATTACGGTGCCATCCTCGTAAGTACGCGTAACAAATTCATTTTTGTTTAGCGTTTCCGTGTACAGATTGTCTGCCTGAAGAAAGACATTGGTCTTCTTTTTCCGGTAGTTAAGGGAGAGGGATGGATTGAACTTCGGTGTAGCCTGATATTGAGGACGGATGCCTGGGAGATTTTCTTTCCGTACCCACAATGCCCCTAAGCCGGCAGCGAACCCGGCTTTTCCGTTTAGCCCATACTGATCTTCCTTTTTCAGCCTGATGTTGATAATGCCGGCATTTCCGTTAGCATCATACTTTGAAGAGGGATTGTTTATGATCTCAATCCGATCAATAGCCGAAGCGGGCAGGTTATCCAATCCGGATTGATTTCCAAATCCGGTGAGCGCGGTCTGTTTCCCATCGATCAGCACAACCACTCTTTCATTTCCTCGGATGAGCAGTTTTCCCTGCTCCACGGTTACGCCCGGCAGGTTTTGCATGGCTTGAAGCACAGAGCCTCCTTGCTGGCTTATGTTATCAGCGAGTGTATAGGTTTGCTTATTTAACTCTTCACTCACCGCTTCTGTGGCACCCGTAACCACTACTTCCGCCAATACTCTTGAGTCTTCTTCCACTTCAAGGGTGCCCAGGTCCAAAAAGTCGGACAACGTACCTACATACAGGGATTGTCTTTTAGTGACATACCCAACGAAACTCAACTCGAGGAAGTAATTTCCGGGAGAAACCCCGGCTATAGAGAATCGTCCATTTTCTGCGCTTACGGTTCCAACAATAAATGTTGAATCCTTTTCCGAAAACAAAACTACATTGACGTAGCCCACAGGCTCCTGACTTGCTTTACCCCTGACCAGCCCCGAAACAGTCACCTGCTTTGGTTGGGCTAAACCAATAATAGCGGTCAATGAAAATAGGACGATGCTTATGATTTTTCTCAAAACACAGTTTAACTATTTCCGAAAGTTAAACACCAAACGTATGGCGGATGAAAAAGTTTGATAAACGGGTCGAACTTTGTCCGATTCGTGCCCCGAGGCGGAAACGCTGCTGAGAATTGGAGCTCATACTAGTAATTCACTTCACTTTGTCGGCTCGTAGTAAAGTAGTATTGCTCCGTTGGTAAAGTTTTTAGTCTTTTTGAGTTTGAGTAGTGTCCTCTCCTTTATATTCTCAAATAACGACAGCCCTCTTCCAGCAATAACTGGATGAATACAAAGTTGTAATTCGTCAATCAAATTGAAGTTCATTAACTGAATAATTAAACTGCGACTTCCAACCAGTATATTCTTTCCTGATTGTTGCTTCAATTCCTGAATCACCACGTCAATAGGATCTGTTGCCATTTCTGCAGTCTCCCACGCTGTATTCCTGAGTTTGTGAGAAAAAACGATTTTTGAAATTTTATCGATTGCTTTTGCGAAATCGTCTGATGTTTTTACACCGGACGGAATTTTTAGCACGGTCTGCCAATATTGCATGAGGTGATACGTTTTACGTCCATAAAGGATAACCCCTGCATTATCTAAAAGATCAGTGTAGTGTTGATGCAATTCTTCGTCCGCTATTCCCGCAGTGTGGTCGCAGTTTCCGTCAAGGGTCGTATTGAATGCTGCAATTACTTTTCTCATACTATTTTTTTTCGCGCTTCCCGTGCCGACCCTTCTTGGCAACGTCTCCTGCTGCAGGGTCGCTTTCCTTACTTTAAGCTTTTTTCTAACGTCCTAAGTTCTTCACGTAGTGCATTTTTCCGAGCCTGTGCTTTTTGAATAATCTGAATGAAATCAGCAAAAAACTCAGGATCCTTTTGCAGATCATCAAATAGCGGATCGTGAGCAATATACCATTCACTACCCATTTCAAAGCCTTTATCCGCATATCGTCTTAACCAGGTCAGCGACTCTTTGGAATTTCCAAACATGGCATGAATAGAAGCAAGTGAATACAACGGAATTGCTTGCGTGTAAGCGGTATCTGCCAGTCTGCTCTTGTCAAATTTTATTTCTTCTTCGGCAATTAGTTGAGCACTATCGCGCTTACCAGTTTTTAACAAAACAAACGCAGGCAATCGCCAGGTTATCTTCGGCATCTTAGCAAGAGAAGTACCTGTATAGCTGGCTGCCTCCCCAAATTTTCCAACATGTGCCTTTGACCTCAATTGCCAAAAGGAACAGTCTGAACACTTCGAAACCTGGCAAACAGAGTCGGTCATCTTTTCCAATTTATCGAAATCTCCTTCGCACAATAATATTCTTTGCATACTTTCGATATCCTGGCATGCAAATTCCTTGTTTTCCTGTTTCAAGTTTAGATGATACCGAGCCAATGAAAAGTCCCCTAATTCAAGGAACATCGCGCTTAAAATCTCATGCAATCCCTCGCCCGTTACTTCTTCATGTCTATTTGCATATTTCCAACAATTGAGGTAGTCCTGTGTGGCCAGACTAACATAAGCAAGGATACTCAAGGCATCTTTATTTTCAGGATCGATTTGCAGAACGTGGATTAACATTTCTCTTGCCTCAGTCCATTTCATCTTAGCCACTAGTTGAGTGGCTTTTCCCAACAAACCATATTTACTATTCGGGTTTGATTTTAAAATTTTGTTAAAGTAATACCCGGTAGTATCCTCCTTTACAAACGCCATCAGATACAAGGCACGTTCGTGTAAAGAATCCTCTGTCAGCACTTTTTGAATCGCTTGTAACGCGTTATCCTTATACCGTTGGTCTCCATACCGTTCACTTTCCAGAAGGTATTTTTCCGCCCGGTCCAATGATTGGTCAAATTTATTTTTGGTAGTCTCGGGTTTGCCTTGGAGATAATAGATTGTGAAGGCAGCAAAAATCAGAATTAAAAATGTCAGCACGATCCAACCCTGTTTTCTTTTGGGCGCGACATCAGGAGGCTTGCTTGAAACATTTTGGGGATTTAATGCAGTGTTCTTAAGTGCCTGCAGTAGTTCCTTAACTGCCAGCGCAACTTTGTTTACCTGGTTCCTGAAATCAGTTTTATGTTGATTGATAGTACGGTCATCGTAAATTTTCAGAGGCCGGTTCACGCCCGGCTCTTTATAGATGAATTCTATCGATCGCAACGCTCCGCCCATTTCATTCTCAATAATGGATTTATCTTCCTCATCCAGGTCATGAATTTTAATAGGAAGGATGCGACTCGTTACATTACCATTCCTGAGTGTAATGTCTTTTCCAAATTGATCTTCTTGGGCAAGTTTATTGAACGCGCAAAACTCGTGTTGCCAGGCAAAAGATTTTGGATCGCAATAGGTTTGGGAGATGATCGGGATGAAAATAAGGCACTTAAGTTTTCCCTCCAGGCTCTTGTCAACGTTGTGTGTTTCGAGCAAGCCATCGTGTGGATTTTTATCGAAGTAGATAGAGAGGGGTTCCTTGATGGTACTAGCCAACTCTTCCTGCAAAGCATTCACAAACTCCGTTACCCAGCCACTTCGGTTATCGTTGTGGCGATAAGAAATAAATAGATCATATGGGTATCCTTCGATTAATGATGACATAATAAATCATATAATGATGAAGAGCTGCCGGCAGTCAGGCACGAGTCGTATTCGAAGGTGGGGATTAATGAAGGCATTGAATCAAAGATAGGAAAATGAATGATCCTTCCCGCTACAAGCAAGTGCATCGGTGACGATTCCATACAATTTCAATCCTTCTAAATTTGAAGTCTTAGAAGTAACCCCATCCAACCGCCAACAGCCTGAGGCGGAGTGTACTAACCCCCTATAAGTTGGACAGAATCGGTATTTAAAATGTGTAGTACT
>CAZAUN010000022.1:0-35412 GCA_964488465.1 uncultured Ohtaekwangia sp.
GTCAACCACTTTCTCGTCAAAATTGATGTAGTTGAAACTGACTACGTGCGCTCCCTGCGTAATAGAAAATTCAAATTTTCCATTCACATCGGTTACGGCAGCTTGTTTGGTGTCTTTTACCTGCACACTTGCACCAATCAGTGGCTCACTGGTTTTACCATCCAACACAGCACCCGACAACGTAACGCGTTGCCGTACATCAGGTTGATTTGGATCACCAATTACAAGTCGTTCCACTTTCTTTTGTTCGCGGGTTGCCGTTTGAATTAAGCGGGTTCGTTCCAGTGATTGGGCCGGGTCTTTTAAAAACACAAACGTATTGGTATTCAGCTCCACATAACTGATCTCGGTTCCGAGAAACAGTTCTTGCAGCGTCTCATCCAGGGTAGCGCCTGTGAAGTCGTTGGGAATTTTGATGTTCACCAGCCAATCGGAAAGGTAGTAGAAGCGAATATTGGATGTTGTTTCCAGCTCCTTCAATACGGAAATCAAATCTTTTCCCCGGTTAGATTCATCCAGCCGCATGGACAAAATGGATTGTGCCTGTGCTGACAACGTCAGCAACAGAAACAAACATAGGAAGAACCCTGATTTACGCACAATCAAAAATTCACAAACTGAAAATTAAGGAATGAATTTTACTTATAATAATAAGAACAAAAAAAGGCCGCCCCTTTCGAGGCGGCCTTTATACTTATCTCTGTTCCGAATATCAATTCGTAGTAAGAGTTAATGGCCAGGTTCCACCATCCGTACGGGTAAGGACAGTAGTTCCTACATCACCATAATCATTCTCCCATTTGAAGGACATCTTCGTGCCTCCATCCGTTACTTGAAGATTTGAAAAAGTGTAGATGAGGTCATATTGATCGGCTCCCCCGGTAGTAATTACATCGCAGGTATTTGTGATGGTTACTCCCTCTGCCGGATCATCACTCCAGGCGCAATCATACTGACCAAATGTTGCGTCAGAAACAGAATACTTACCACGCGAGATATTCACAAACTCACCCGATCCAGTTACAATGCCTGGGCAGCCTCCAATATCACCACCTGCACCAACACCGGTTACGGTGGTTTCATAGGTGTATTCGGCTGCAATATCCTCCGGACAATAATTAGTGACTGCAAGAGTCAGTCTTTGCGCAGGATAAAACTGGTTGCTCTGATACAAACCGGCAGCCACCAATTGAGACGACAACACTTTGGTACCATCAGTCAAATTAAGATCACTCTCAATATTAATACCTGTTGGGTACAAAGCCAGAATGTCATCAGCAAATGTTGGGCTTGATGAATCCAGTCCTAATACCGTAAGGATATCCTCGAACGGTATGGCTACTGAAACCCAAGGGCCTTTGAAATCAGCTGTTTGTTTGAACTGGGAGAACGGAACATTTAATAACGGTTCTCGTGTTGTTGTTCCGCCAACAGTGGTGCGCTTTAACACAAATATGTCAAAACTCGCCAAGGTAGTCGGATCATCCGATAGGTACTCCGCATCAAAATCAAAGGATTCTGTGCCATCCAAAGCCTTTGGAAAGACTTCGTAACCTGGTAATCCTTTAAAGTAAAGATTGTCAAGCTGCGTTCCGCGCAGCGCCAGGATGGATCCCTTCTTCACCGTTGACATGTTCAACGGATCGAGCGATTCATCCGTACAGGACATTGCAACGAAAATCGCAGCAATGGTGAATAAACTCTTTATAATTCTTTTCATGTTGATTCAGATTTATTGTAAATCATCAGGGTTGGTATCCCAGAATACTTTGTTCGTGGCATTGAAATCCTTCTGCGAAGCATTGTCATTCAAGTTCACATACGTTGCCGGATACACATACGAACGGTAGAACGGACCCGGATTGGTTTGCAACGTAGGTTGCAAATCGCGGGGAGCACTCGTTCTCCGATAATTGTTGTACGCTTCAACGCCATTGCCCCAGGTAGAGATGTAGAATTCTTTACCGATCACATCCAGTTTATTGGCTGCATTGTCATACAAAGCACTTACTGCTGCTAAATAGGCAGTGGTAGATGGCTCGCGACCTGCGCTCAGTACCTGACCTTTGCTGGTAGCAAAATTCCGGATTTGAGTAATGGAGTTGCTGATACCGTTATTCATGGCAGCTTTTGCACCTGCCGCATCACCAGCACGAGCTAAAATCTCAGCCTTCATAAAGTCTGTAAACCAAGACATGAAGATGGGCTGGATACCAGCTCCGTTGGCGCCATCACCTTGAATGGTCGAACTGGCAAACGTAGTGTTTGTCACCGTAGTGTTATCGATCTTGCCTCCGGCAGGATAAACTCCAGCAGCCGTTAACACCGGACCATCCGGAGGGATACCGAAACCATCACCGTGATCGCGACCGTAAAATCCGGGATCAAATACGCAAAACATCTTTACACCAGCATCAGTATAATGTTGGGGAGGAGCACCCGGTGCGCAACCCAACGATTTGGGGTCAATGGCCAACGCCTGAGCAATGCTGCCTACTTGGCGATAAAAATAATATCTCCAGCGCGGGTCTTGAACGATGATGGTCGGATCAACCGGATCAACTTTTCCCTGGAATAATTCATACAGGAAATAATTGGCGATATACCCACCGGCCTGACCACGGATAGGATCGTAGTATTGACGATACATCGGGTGACGGGAAACCGGCACCGTAGTCGAGCTATACTTATACGTGAAGTTCTCCGCTTCCGTATCCACCAGGTCAGCCGTTAAAAGAACCGCCATCCGGGCATCAGCACCAGCCTTGCGGGCAGGAACCTGCGACAAATTCAACTGTGCCTTTAACTCCAGGCTATTGGCCAGGGCATTCCAACGTGCACGGTTACCACCATAATAAATGTCACGGACCAGCGCACCACCGGCAGCAGTACCAGTTTTAGCCAATTCGGTGCGTGCTTCATCCAATAGTGTAATGGCATAATCGTAAACACTCTCACCACCATCGGCAATCGGGTTAAAGTTACCTTCTGAACCTTTCAATGCTTCCGTACGAGGAACATCGCCAAATAAATCCACCAGGGTTAAGTAAACATAAGCGGAGAGAATCTTACCAACAGCCACGTGGGTAGTCAGACCTTTCTCTTCGGCCAATGCAATCATGGTTTCAGAATTCACCAATACATTTTCATAGGCTCCACTCCAAACGCCATTGGCATCCTGTGGACTGTTTGCGGTTTGATACCGGAATCCACCTGTCATGGCTTCCTGGCGCACCAACGGATTTACCCGGTCGTGAGCCGCATTAAAGAAGTCCGCAAAATCGAGCTGTATCCCGTTCATAATCAGGTCCACATCGGCACCTGACACGGTAATCTGGTTTGGGTTCTCGAGGTCACCATCCAAATCGCAGGATGTAACCGTGGTTACCAACAACACCAGAAATCCAAATTTTTTAAGTATGTCTTTCATGTTGATTCTCATTTAAAATGTCACTTTCAGGTTCAGACCATATCTGCGAGCAGAAGGTCCGCCCAGGTAATCAAAACCGGCACCGTTGTTTGCTCCAAAGGCTGTTCTGTCGAAATCAGCTTTGGCATACTTGGGAGCGTTGATCGCACGGAACCACAGGTTGTTACCTAAGGCCGTTACACTGATGCCCTGTACTTTCAACTTGGAGACAAAGCTCTTCGGCAAGGTGTATCCGAGTGAAATTTCTCTGAAGCGAACCCGGGTTGCATCATATACACCGCGGTCGTCCATGTCGGCACCAATAATGGTATTACCAAAAAATACACCTGAAGTGGTGAGCGGAATATCATTTTCCTTGTATCCGGTTACGTTGCCACTGCCATCGGTGATTTCATTTACTCCCGGTAAAATCAGAGTTAACCCCGGATCGAATTCCTCGAGATCTTTAGAAACACCGCGGGCAATCGTGGTCGCTGCCGAGTAGGAATACATCTGGCCGCCATGCACATAATCCCACTGCATTCCAAAGCTCAAACCCTTCCAGCTTAAGTTGGTAATCAGTGAACCTAACCAACCCGGGTTCGGATCGGCAATGATACCAATGTCGTTGCCAATTTTGTAATCACCGGCATCGTTGATGATCAACTGACCATCGGGAGCCTTCTGTACAAACGTTCCTTTGATAACGTTCATCGGCTCACCTTCAATGGCGAAGTTACCAAGGTTAGTAAATCCGTTAATCAGGATTTCCTTCGATCCTTCCGGTAGTGAAACAACCAAACTGCGGTTCAAGGTGAAATTAGCTCCGATTTCGAACACTAACTCGCCACGAACCGGGGTCACCCAAAGCGAAGCTTCGATACCCTTGTTCTCAATCTCTCCGGCATTAATATAGCTGGCGTTGTACCCGGTGGACGGATCCAAACTGCGCTGAACGATCTGATCCTTTGCCGTACGATTGTACAAGGAGACGTCTAACCGAACGCGGTTGTCAAGCATTTTGGTCTCAATACCAAATTCCGTCTCCTGCAACAATTCAGGTTGCAGGTTCGGGTTGGCCAACAGACCGGGCAGACTGGAAGTAACCACATTACCCAATCCATCGACACGAGCTTGTGAGTTCAGTGTCAATGTCGGTCGGGTGTTGTATGGAGATCCAAAGTTTGCGGAAGTTCCATAAGCAAAGCGCACTTTTAAGAAATCCAGCACATTGGCTGCAAAATCAGGGAAGGCGGCTGTGGGTATGAACGCCACGCTGGCACCCGGATAGAACAACGAACGATTTTCCTTTTCCAGAGTTGATGACCAATCGTTACGACCGGACAAGTTCAAGAACAGGTAATCCTTATAGCCCATATTCGCATCAAAAAACACCCCTTGAATGGCGCTGTTCGATTGGAAGTTCAGGTTTGAACCACGGAAATCTCTAGGTAGCGTAGTGGTAAAGTTGCGGTGTTCCTGCAATCCATATACAACCTGGCCTAAGCTTTCCAGACCCATCTGATCATATTGATTGCTGCGGTAGTTGAATCCTACTAATCCAGTTATATCAATATCCTGGTTGATCTGCTTGTTGAAATTGGCAAGGAAGGAGTGATCCAATACGCGGTTCGTGCTCGAAACTGTGCGATAAGCTCCAGGCGTTAACAACGCATCAAATCCGGTACCGCCCTTGTTGTTCCAATAGCTTTGATCTTCTGTATACTGATCATACCCTAAACGATAGGTAACACTTAACCAGTCAGTCAGCTTATAATTAAGGCTAGAGCTGGAGAAGAACCGGTTCGTTAAGCTGGTTTGCTGAGCATTCTTCAGCAACCAGCGGGGGTTCACAATGTCATTACCATTGCGGTAATAAACACTCGCTTTGGTTACTGGATTTTCCCAGGGCCAATCCGTCAAATTGATGTTACGAGGAGTATAGAATAAGTTCGCAAACACAGAAGGAGCACCAGAGGTATTGGAACCAAAACCAGCTGCACTGGGTGGTGTTTGAAAATCCGTACGAACAAAATTAAAGGTGCTCGTTAAGGTCAGATTCTCGGTCATGTTGGCTGTTCCCCCCAATGAGAAGTTATCCCGTACCAGGTTGTTGCCTTCAATAAAGCCTTTCTCATCGAGGTGGCTATAGTTGAAGTTGAAGCTTCCAAACTGGTTGCTTGAACCCAATGAAAGGGAAGTAGTAGCTGAATGGCCTTTTACAAAATAGTCCGCAACGTTATTGGGAGCGGCTACCGGGATGTAACCCCCATTAGTAACAGCATCCTGCTGGAATTCAGGGAATTCAGGGAACGTGTTGCGGTGCTCATAGTACGGGTGGCGTACCCCTGTAGGCTTGCCATCAAATATTGAACCCCAGTTACTGAAGAATTCACCATAGGCACCGTCAAAACCATTCGCCCATTTGTTCTGGAACTCAGGAACAATAGCTTCCACCTGGAAGTAGGACTGGGTGATGGAACCCTGGAATTTGTTCTGCTTTGATTTGGCTCCCGTTTTTGTGGTCACCAGAATCACACCATTTCTTCCTTGCGATCCGTACGTAGTGGTGGCGCTCAATCCGCGAAGGATACTGATGGACTCGATGTTGTTCGGGTCGATATCCAAAAAGCGGGTCGGAGCTACCTGGCCATCCAAAAAGCTGCTGCTGATGTCGTTGGACTGCGTGTTAATCGGCACCCCATCCACAACCCAAAGCGGTTGCGTGTCACCGGTCAGCGAGCTGATACCACGGATGTTGATTTTGGAACCTGAGCCGGCCAAACCGGAAGAGTTCAAAATCTGAAGACCTGGGGTACGGCCTTGCAACGCACGGCCAACATCGGTCTCCGGTTTTTCGGCCAGGGTCGCGGCAGAAATAGTGGTAGTCGCAAACCCAAGGGCCTTTTGCTCACGCTGAACACCCTGTGCAGTTACTACTACTTCCGTCAATTGCTGAACATCGAGGCCAAGACCTACATCCACAGTCGTACGATCACCGATCGCCACTTCCTGGGTCTTCAGACCAATAAATGAAAACACCAAACTGCCGCCCGTAGAGGGTACAGTGAGTCTAAAGTTACCGTCAGAGTCGGTAACCGTTCCGTTGGTAGTTCCTTTCAGAACCACGTTTACTCCAGGTAAAGCCGATCCGTCCTCCGTGGACGTGACCCTACCTGAAACCACCCGATCCTGTGCCCAGGCGCTGAGCACAAAAACGAATGAGAAGCATAACAGTAAAAACTTCTTCATAGGTTTAGGTTTAGTTAAAGAATGAATTTATGAACCCCCAATTTAGGGGGTTTTTATCCGGAACCGAAAAGATTTCTTAACAATCCCTTAAAAATTAACATGGAAACGCAGAATAATTCTTGCCAGCCCGGTAGGAATGCAGAATAAAATTTAGCCTGCAACCATTGCGGCCTTAGTTATTCGGTGTAAATGCAGACACAACCCTCCTACACCAAATTATATTTGGATATTCCCCTGATTGAAAATTTTTCAACTGCTTGCGATAAAATAGACAAAATAAAAAAAGCACCCTCGATATGAGGGTGCTTTTTTGAAAATTTGATACTCTTTACTCCAATCAGGCTTCGGCCTGAACGGAAACAAAAGATTTGTTGGCGCGGCCTTTCTTAAATACTACTACTCCGTTTGTCAGTGCAAACAAGGTATGGTCCTTACCAATGCCCACGTTGCGGCCCGGGTTGTGTTTGGTGCCCCGCTGGCGTACGATGATGTTGCCCGCCACTACCTTCTGGCCACCGAATACTTTAATGCCTAACCGTTTGCTTTCCGATTCGCGGCCGTTCTTTACTTTACCTTCTCCTTTTTTATGTGCCATAACTCAATTCAAAATTTTAAATTCAACATTCAAAAATTACCCGATGCTTTCAATTTGCACCTTGGTAAACTGTTGGCGATGACCGTTCTTTACCGTGTATCCTTTTCTGCGCTTCTTTTTGAAAATGATCACCTTGTTTCCTTTTACGTGCTCCAGAATCTTTCCTGAAACCTTCACACCTTTTACAGTAGGGGCGCCAACTTCCACGCTGCCATCCTTGTCCAGAAGAAGAACGTTGTCAAACGATACGTTTGCACCCGTTTCTCCCTCCATCTTAGGAGCATAGATATATTGGTCTTTAGCCACCTTAAACTGCTTTCCGGCAATGTCTACTATTGCGTACATGCTTATGTTTTTAAAAATGGACTGCAAAGATAGATCAATCGACTTGAAAAACAAGGGTACCCCACTAAATTGCCCTAAAATCCTTGATTTCATCGATTTCCGGGGCTCCCCTGACTAATCCCGGTTAACGGCCTTACCACCATGCGGTTACCACCCTTCTCCAATTGCATGGTCAAGTCGCAAAGAATTGTCACCCCGGGTTTTAGGAAAGTCGGAAGTTCATGCTTACTAAAAATGGTTTCGATTTTGGTGCTGCCCGAGGGCAAAAAAAATTTAAAAATATTTTATCTCATCTAATGATTGACGCAATTTTTTTAAAGCAACTATTTACCAAACACTTACGGCCGCAAGTGTGATTACACCTGGTGTTACACGTAAAAACTTCACTTTGTTTTTGACTCATCATTTCGAATATTTGTCGATGCTGAAGTTATGAATGGATGTTGATCTCATCCTTCATGCTCTCCAAAAAATTAATCACCTGCACCAGAAGCCCTGAACGGGCTTTTGTTTGCAAAAAACATAGATAACCTTTAAAATATTTTACACATGAGTCATTCCGTAAAAGAAGAACCCATTCTGAAGGAGAACAAAGACCGCTTTGTGCTCTTCCCCATCGTTCACCATGATATCTGGAAGTTCTATAAACAGGCCGAAGCCAGCTTTTGGACGGCCGAAGAGATTGACTTGAGTCACGATTTGAAAGATTGGGCCAACCTGAATGACGGAGAACGCCACTTTATTACCCACGTGCTTGCATTTTTTGCTGCCAGCGATGGTATTGTAAACGAAAACCTGGCCGAGCACTTTGTGGGCGAGGTGCAATACACCGAAGCCAAGTTCTTTTATGGCTTTCAGATCGCCATTGAGAACATCCATTCCGAGACCTACTCCTTATTAATAGACACGTATGTAAAGGATCCCCGGGAGAAGGACAAACTTTTTCACGCCATCGACACGATGGATTGCGTGAAGAAAAAAGCCGACTGGGCGTTGCGGTGGATTTCGCAAGGAAATTTCCAGGAGCGCCTGATCGCGTTTGCTGCTGTGGAAGGAATTTTCTTTTCCGGCTCGTTCTGCTCCATTTTCTGGTTGAAGAAACGCGGTCTGATGCCCGGCCTTAGTTTCTCTAACGAACTGATCTCGCGCGATGAAGGGTTGCACTGCGATTTTGCGTGCCACTTATATAGCCAGCATGTAGTCAACAAACTTTCTGAAGAACGGGTGATTGAGATTATCAAAGATGCCGTGGAAATTGAGAAAGAATTTGTGACCGATGCTTTGCCGGTGAACCTGATCGGTATGAATGCTGAACAGATGCGTCAATACATTGAGTTTGTGGCCGATCGTCTGATCAATGAGCTGACCGGGAAGAAGGTGTACGGGGCTACCAACCCCTTCGACTTCATGGACATGATTTCGCTGCGCGGCAAAACCAATTTCTTCGAAAAGCGTGTGGCCGAATATCAGAAAGCCGGAGTGATGAAAAGCACGGAAAAAGAAACCGCGCCAAAGTTTTCACTGAACGAAGATTTTTGATACATTCGATCACATTTTTTAAACTTTTTTTACCACACAACCCTATTTTCAGATGCTCGTACTAAAACGTGACGGACACCGGGAGTCCGTAAAGTTTGATAAAATCACGGCCCGTATTGAAAAACTCTGCTATGGTTTAGATCCCAAATTTGTCAACCCTGTAGAGGTGGCCATGAAAGTGATTAATGGCCTGTACGATGGCGTTTCCACCCAGGAACTGGATAATCTGGCCGCTGAAATTGCAGCGACCATGACTACCCGCCATCCTGACTTCGCCAAGTTGGCGGCACGCATTGCCGTTTCTAACTTGCACAAGGTTACCAGCAAGTCTTTCTCCAACACGATGAAAAGACTGTACACCTATGTGGATCCAAAGACCGGCCAAAATGCACCGCTCATTTCCAAAGACACCTGGAAGGTGATCCATGAAAATGCAGCCGAGCTGGATGAAGCCATCCTCTACGACCGCGATTTCAGTTATGACTACTTCGGATTCAAGACCCTGGAGCGTTCGTACCTGATGAAGATTGACGGCAAGGTGGTGGAGCGTCCGCAACATTTGCTCATGCGGGTTGCCGTAGGCATCCACGGAGAAGATATTCCGGCTGCCATCGAAACGTATCATTTATTATCGGAGAAGTGGTTCACACACGCCACCCCTACCTTATTTAATGCCGGCACACCCAAGCCCCAGCTTTCCTCCTGCTTCCTCCTGACCATGAAGGATGACAGCATTGACGGAATCTACGATACCCTAAAACAAACTGCGAAAATCTCGCAGTCGGCCGGAGGCATTGGCCTCAGCATTCACAACGTGCGCGCCAAAGGCTCGTACATCAAAGGCACGGGCGGAACATCCAATGGCATTGTGCCGATGCTTCGCAACTTTGACATGACGGCCCGCTATGTAGATCAGGGCGGTGGTAAGCGCAAAGGAAGTTTTGCCATTTACCTCGAACCCTGGCATGCCGATGTATTTGATTTCCTGGAACTGAAGAAGAACCACGGCAAGGAAGAAATGCGCGCCCGCGATTTATTCTATGCCATGTGGATTCCGGACCTGTTCATGAAGCGCATCGAGAACAATGAGATGTGGTCGCTCTTCTGCCCGAACGAAGCACCCGGCCTGGCCGATTGCTGGGGCGAAGAGTTTGAACGCCTCTATGAAAAATACGAGAAGGAAGGCAAGTTCCGCAAACAGGTAAAAGCCCAGGATCTCTGGTTTGAAATTCTGGAAGCCCAGATTGAAACCGGCACGCCTTACATGCTCTACAAGGATGCCGCCAACCGCAAGTCCAATCAAAAGCATTTAGGTACCATTAAGTCCAGCAACCTGTGTACGGAAATTATCGAGTACACTTCGCCCGATGAAGTGGCCGTGTGTAACCTCGCCTCGATTGCCTTGCCCAAGTTTATTACCGAAGAAGGCACCTTCGACCATCAGAAGTTGTATGAAATCACCAAAGTGGTTACGCGCAACCTAAACAAGGTGATTGATGTGAACTATTATCCGGTAATTGAAGCCCGCAATTCCAACCTGCGCCACCGCCCGATTGGCATTGGCGTACAAGGCCTGGCCGATGCGTTCATCTTGTTGCGCATGCCCTTCGACTCTCCGGAAGCACGACAACTGAATAAAGAAATTCACGAAACCATCTACTTCGCGGCCATGGAGTCCTCCATGGAGTTATCGAAACAGCATGGTCCGTATGAAACCTTTAAGGGTTCTCCCGTCTCGAAAGGAATTTTCCAGTTTGATATGTGGGGCGTTACTCCGGATTCCGGACGCTGGGATTGGGACAACCTGAAGAAAGAAGTGAAACAACATGGTGTGCGCAACTCGTTGTTGCTCGCTCCGATGCCCACCGCTTCTACTTCGCAAATCCTGGGCAACAACGAATGCTTCGAACCGTATACTTCCAACATCTACACCCGCAGAACGTTGTCAGGCGAGTTCATCATTGCCAACAAGCATTTGATGAAAGACCTCATCAGCCTGGGCTTGTGGAGTGAGAACATGCGTCAGAAACTGATTTCTACGAACGGTTCTGTTCAACCGATTGCCGAGATTCCGCAAAACATCAAGGACATTTACAAGACCGTGTGGGAGATTTCGCAGAAGTCGATCATCGACATGAGTGCCGACCGTGGGGCCTACATTTGTCAAAGCCAGAGCTTGAACATTCACTTAACGGATCCCAACTTCGGTAAGCTTACCTCCATGCACTTCTATGCATGGAAGAAAGGCCTCAAGACCGGTATGTATTATCTACGCTCTACGGCTGCAGCCGATGCGATCAAGTTTACATTGGATAAGACGGCCATGCAACAACCAACCGCCCATGCACAAGCTGCGACCAACGCAGCCAATGCGTTGGTGACGGAACCCGTAGCAACCTATGCTCCGGTAAAGGAAGCCCAGCAGACGATTGCCTACAACGAGCCGGAAGTAAAACTTTCGGATCTCGATCAGAAGCGAGCCGACATGGCTTGCTCCCTGGACAACCCGGATGCGTGTGAAGCGTGCGGGAGTTAATTACTATGAATTCTAATCACGAAAGCCCGGCACTCCGGGCTTTCTTTTTTTGAACCGTCAATGACGCTGGACAATGTGCGTTGAGTTTTCAAAGCACGAACGAGCCCTTGACCTTCCATTTCCCTCCGGTAAACACCGGCCGCTGGCAAATGATCCCGTAATTGAATAGATTGAGCCTAGTGCGCTTCACTTTATCCAATCTGCTATGAAAAAAACATCTTCCGCCCTCAATCGCAGAAAATTTATCGGCAACATGGCCTCCACCGCCCTGGCGTTTACCATACTTCCACGGCATGTACTCGGTGGAAAAGATTTCACGGCTCCCAGCGATAAGATCACGATGGCTTACATCGGTCTGGGCACACAAGGCCTGCGCGAAATTTTGCCGTTGCTCTCTGTACCCGAACTTCAAATAATTGCGGTCTGCGATCCGAACCTCGAAGCGGTCGGCTACCGCGACTGGGGTAAGAACTACCTGCGTGATCAGATCCGCAAAAAATTGAACAGCACGACCTGGACCCCCGGAGGTGATAATGACATACCGGGTGGGTTGAACAATGGCAAGTACATCGTTGACACGTATTATAAAGAGCAACGCAGTGCCGATCAATACAACGCCTGCAATGCCTACACCGACTTTCGCGAACTGTTTGCCAAAGAGAAAGATCTCGATGCCATCAAAATCATGACGCCCGATCACCTGCATGGGCTGCTGGCCATCGCGGCCTTGAAGCGCAATATTCATGTGACCATGCACAAACCGGTTGCCAACCGGTTGCTGGAAGGAAAGCAGGTAATTGATCTGGCAAAAAAATCACCGGCTACCAGCCACCTCGCAGCCTGGGAAGCCAATGCCTCCATGGACAAAACTATGGAGTGGATTAACAGCGGAGCAATCGGTACATTAAAAGAAGTACACAACTGGACGAACCGGCCCGTATGGCCACAGTATACTTCGTTGCCAACAGATACCCCGCCCGTTCCGAAAGATCTTAATTGGGACTTGTGGCTGGGGCCGGAGAAAGAGCGGCCCTATCATCCCAACTATACCAACATGGTCTTCCGCGGCTGGTATGACTTCGGGGGCGGTTCGATGGCCGACATGGGACACTATAGTTTGTGGAAAGTATTCCAGGCGTTGCAACTCGAAGCTCCTACCATCATCGAGCCGAACCGCAATCATGCAGTCGACTTCAATGAAAAGGTGCCGTTCCGCATCCGGAATGATTTTGCCTTTCCACTGGCCAGCCAGGTCCGGTTCCGGTTTGAAGCGAAAGGTTCGCGGCCGGCCATCAACCTGTGCTGGTATGATGGAGGTATGCGCCCGGCTGTTCCGGAGGAATTGGTAAAACAAAATAAAGACTTGCCGGCCGAAGCCATGATGTTTGTTGGCGATGCCGGAATCATTCTGGCCGGCTTCCATGGAGAAAACCCGCAAATCATTTCCGGCAAACGTGCCGGTGAAAGCTGGAAACATCCACAAGAGGAAACGGGTGGGGATGTTCTTAAAGGTTTTATCGATGGCATTAAAAATAAAGCTCAGTGTCCGGGAAGTTTGCGGGATACCTGGCCGTTGACGGAAGCCGTCAATTTGTATGCGGTTGCCTTGCGCACCGGCAAAACCTTGTACTATGATGCAGCGAACATGAAAATCACCAATGCACCGGAAGCGAATGCTTACCTCGCGCGTGCGTATCGAAAAGGGTGGGAACCCGCGACCATTTAATCAACTATAAAAATTCACACCATGAATACTGTAACCCGAAGAAAATTTATTCAAACCGGATTGACTGCCGGTGCCGCAGTTACCCTGGCGCCCTACCTTGACGGATTTGCAACCACGCCAGGAATATTGCCTGCACCGCTTGGATTTCAAAGCTGGACGATCCGCGAAACGCTGACAAAAGATTTTGCCGGCACACTGAAGCGGATGGCAGGATATGGGTACAAGAGCATTGAGATGTGCTCGCCCCAGGGCTATGCCAAGTACGGCTTCGGTCCGCTGGAACATCTGAAAGCAAAAGAAATGAAACAGATCATCAACGATGCGGGCATGACGTGCGTCAGCTGCCATTATATCTTTCATGAATTCAAAACCCACGCGCAGGAACGGATCGACTTTGCCAAGGAGCTTGGTCTAACACAAATGGTGGTGTCGGCATTTGGCCTGCCCAACACCGCCACCCTCAGCGACTGGAAGAAAGCCGCGCAGGAGATGAATGGCATGGCCGATTTGTTTCGCAAGAACGACATCCAACTGGTGTACCACAACCACAACTGGGAGGTTGAAAAGCTGGAGGGGGAATTGATTTATGATGTGTTGCTGCGCGAGCTGGATCCGAATCTGATTAAAATGCAATTCCAGGTGTGGGTGATTATTGCCGGCTACAAGGCTGCCGATTATTTCAGAAAATATCCGGGCCGGTTTATCTCGGCTCATTTATCGGACTGGCCCGGCACTGGCGAAGCACAGGTACCAATCGGTCAGGGAAAAGTGGACTGGAAAGAATTCTTTGAGGCTGCCAAGGTGGGTGGGTTAAAGAATTTCTATGTGGAGATGGACGCCCCTACGTTTGAGCCGAGTGCGAAGTACCTGTTGGGAATGGACAAGGGATAATGGATAATGGACAATTGAAAATGGATAATGAAATAATATCATGGGGTATATGATTGGCGTGAGGTTCGTTGTTTTGATGTTGATCTCCGGGGCGTTGTTTGGGCAGGATAAGAAGTTGCCTTATTACGAAATACCCGATTATCCGGAAACGTATACTGCCGGAGCCGTAGCGGCCCGCATGATTGATGGGTTAGGCTTCCGGTTTTATTGGGCTACGGAAGGCTTGCGTAAAGAAGACCTGGCTTACAAACCGGGCAATGATACACGCACCTCGCAGCAGACGATCGAACACATCTATGGCATGTCAATCATTATCCTAAACAGTACGAAGGGATTGAGTACAGAAGGCCAGCCAGCCAGCCTGCCCTTCGAAGCGATGCGCGAACAAACGCTGCTCAACCTGCAGGCAGCGAGTAATACACTCCGAACGCTTTCCGATGCCGACTTAAACAACATCAAGATGGTATTTAAGCGTGGCGATAAAACCACCGAGTTTCCGTTCTGGAATGAGATCAACGGTCCGATAGCCGATTGCCTGTGGCATGTCGGGCAGGTGGTTTCCTTTCGCAGGGCTTCGGGAAATCCGTTTACGGATAAGGTGAGTGTGTTAACCGGAAAGGTGATCCGGTGATTTGACGTTTCGTTGGCGATGTTCCTATCAGGGCTTTGACACGCAACAATCCAGCCTGCTGGTTGTTTCTTCTCCATGGAGAAATTGCAAGCATCCCTCCGGCATCTGATCTCTATCACGGAAGATGAACTGAACAACTTTCTGGCCCAGTGTTACGAGAAGACTTTCACTGCGAAAGAGTTCCTGAGCCACCAAGGGGACATCAGTCATGAAATCTTCTTCGTCACTTCCGGCTTAACGCGCAGTACGATCATCGATCATGCCGGCAACGAACATACCATTCACTTCTCCATGGAAGGTCAATTCATTGCCGACTACACGAGTTTCCTGGTATCCACCCCTGCTACGAACAGTGTACAGGCGCTGGAAGAAACTTCGGTAGTGGTCATGCCCCGAAAGGCCATTGAATGGGGATATGCCCACCTCGCGCAGGGCGACAAGTTGGGTCGCACGATAGCCGAGTTCTACTTCCTTTATTTTGACAACCGCCTGAAAAATCAATATGTCTTTACACCTGCCCAGCGGTACGAAAACATCAGCCAGGTTTTTCCCAACATTCACAACCGCGTACCCCAACATATGATCGCCTCCTACCTGGGCATCAGTCCGGTACACTTAAGCCGGCTTAAAAAAGGAAGCCGGTAAAATCTAAACAAATGTTAACGACCGGTGCGTGTTCCAACCTCCACCTTTGACTCATCATTAAATAAAAGGAACCATGAAAGAACTTGTCTTACTGACCGGAGCCTCCTCGGGCATTGGCTATGAAATGGCGAAGCAATTGGCGGCACAGCAAATCGACCTGGTATTGGTTGCGCGTAGCGGTGACAAACTGAATGCACTCAAACAAGAGTTGGAACAACACCATCCGATTTCTGTCCATGTGTTTCAACAAGATTTGTCGGAGGTGGATGGAGCTGTGTCTTTGTACGAAACGGTAAGCAAACAGGGGCTAGTTGTAACGGCCCTCGTGAATAATGCGGGCAGCGGTGTGTACGGAAACTTCAGTGATACCGATCTGGACGAAGAACTGCGGATGATTCAGTTGAATGTAACTTCGGTGGTTGCCCTGACTAAGTTGTTTTTGCAGGACATGCTGGTACACAAACGCGGCCGCATCATGAATGTCGCCTCGTTGCTTTCCTTTCTGCCCTTTCCCTACTATTCGGTGTATTCGGCCACCAAGTCATTTGTGCTGGCCTTTACGAAAACGCTGGCCGCTGAACTGGATGGCAGCGGAGTAATCGTGACGGCACTTTGCCCCGGACCGGTGGACACCGCCTTTAACACCGATGCCATGTGGAAGACCAATGCCTACAAGGCGAACAAGCCGGTGAGCGCAGTGGAAGTTGCGCGGCAAGGGGTTGCTTTGTTATTGAAAGGAAAAGGGAAAAAGATTGTGGGCTTCAACAACTGGTTTATCTCCAACCTGCCGCGCATTACTCCGGATCGTATCATGATGAACATCAAGAAAAACCTGGCGAGTCAGCACTAAAGCGTGAATGGATCATCCAGAATTAAAAACCCACCTGTGCTTATGGTAATAAAACCGGGGCGCTGGTATTCACAAACCGATTTGTTGCCGTCAACATTTCCTGAAACTGATCTTTCAACGACATCGCAACACCTCGATCCAACATGGTTGGAATTTCGGTCATGGCTTTTTCGTAGAGACTGGTTGCTTGATCCGTTTCTCCTCGAAGCTGGCACAGGGCGGCCTCTGTTCCCAGTACCAACGCCTTCGGAATAAAAGCCGAAGGTTTGTATTGATTCCAATAGTGCGTTGCCTTGTCCAGGTCTTTTTTAATATGCGCATAAAAGAAAGCGGCTTCGATCCAGATACCAGCGCGGATTCCGGGTGGTACGGCATCGGCTTCGGTGAGGTAGTGATTCAGGTATTCTTCTGCCCGGCTCAGGTTATGCGTATCCAACGCGTGGTGATAGAAGAAGTAATAGAGGTATACACGCATGGGAGCATCTATCTCGCGGGCTAAGGTCAGCGCTTCTTCCAGCTCGGATACGGACCATTGCGAAGGACGAACCCCAGCCGAACTCGTGGCAATGATCTTTAATAACAACACCTCGAAGCGGGCTACGGCTCCACCGCGGTACAAACGCAACACGCGGGCTCCATCGGAAGAGAACCCACCGGTATGAAACGGTAGGGCCGTTATGATAAAGATCACCCCCGACAGAAACACCAGGATGGCGACCCACCCCATCAGCACCTGCATAACTAACGATGACGATGAAAGGAGTGTCATTACTGCATATATACCAGCAAACACACCACCACTCACCAGGCTGGCGAGCGGTCCGCCTGCTGCGAAGCGGGCAAACCGGCTGCGCAAGTCTTTTGATTCTGTGGGCAGGCACAACACCATACCTCCGGAAGTATTCACATTTTTGTTCCACTTGAATTTCCATTGGCCGGATTCTTTCTCCCACAGAAACGGCCCCACCACATACATGCGAAAATCGAAGTTTACCCACACCCCGGCCAGGGCATGCCCAGCTTCGTGTAGGGCGACCACCAGAAAGAAGGAAGGAATAATCAGGATCATCAACGTAATGAATACGGAGGTGGGCATGGTTTCCGCCACCTTAAGGCCAGCCTGCGCTGAAAAAAATCCCACCGCACCGCCTGCCAACGCCAGGACTATGGGAACGAGTTTAATTTTCTTTTTCATCAGCCAATAAGTACAAACTCTCTAATCAAAATTACACACGCGAAACAAAATTAATTTGTTGGAATCGGTTTGTTGAAGCTGGCCGGGTCGTGTCGTGCTAATCCTACAACATCCTTGTTTAACCTTTACGGGACCAGCGACCCGTTGAGTAAACACTGTTAATGATATGTGAAATCTGTAGAACCCTCGTGAACATTAACCCCTTGCCTCTGTTGCTACTGGTATAAACTAATAAAAAAAGATGAAAAAAGTATTCGTGTTGCTGATGGGGATTGCTGTTGCAGCAACCTCCTTCGGTCAAAGTAAAGATGTTGTTGACATTGCCATCGGATCGGCTGATCACACTACGTTGGTAGCCGCAGTAAAGGCTGCGGATCTGGTAACGACCTTAAAAGGAAAAGGTCCGTTTACCGTGTTTGCACCTACCAATGCTGCGTTTAACAAATTACCGGAAGGCACCGTAGCCAATTTGCTGAAGCCTGAAAACAAAGCCCAGTTGGCCAAGATCCTTACCTACCATGTGGTGAGTGGTAATTTGGATGCGGCTGCTGTAACCGCTGCTATTAAGAGTGGAAATGGCAAAGCGGTAGTGACTACTGTCAGTGGCGGTAAACTGACTGCTTCCTTGGAGAATGGCAAAGTGAAGTTAACGGATGAGGGAGGTAATGCCGCCTACGTTACCGCTGCGGATCTGAAAGGTTCGAATGGTGTAGTACATGTGATTGATGGCGTAGTTTTGCCGAAATAAGTATTTATCTGTTGAAAAGGGACGTCCTTTCGGATGTCTCTTTTTTTTTGGACCCTTGAGTGAGGTGGATTGCTACGATTGACTTTCCGGTTATTATCGATACCTTCTCCACCGGTTACAGATGCAATGCCATGAAATCAACGATTTATGCACTATTGGTTTGCATCCTGATCCCTTATCTCACCGCGTGTTATTCGTATCAGCGTGTTACTCGCACCAACATGCGTACCGCAAACGACTATCGGGCAAAACTAACGCCTGGAAAAAAGTATCACTTTACACTTCAATCGGGTCAACTGCTTTCCATTCAATTAGACAGCATCCGCGGAGAAAACCTATATGGCACGGTACTGCCACGAAAACAGTCTGATGCTGCCCCCTACTTTTATGAAGATACTTTTGATTCGATGGCAACCCATGTGACGAAAGTGACTGTGAAAAAATTCAATGTCCTTCTTACCGTAATCATGATTGCCACGCCCATCGTATTTGTTGTTGCCACCTTGTCGAAGGATAGTGAGGATACGTTTATACTGAAGTATTTCCTGCTTTAATTCGCAATGGCTGACATAAGCAAAGTCAGATTCACCGGCACACTGGATCGGTTAATAGAGTAAAGAGGGAAAACACGTCCACCCTTTCACACGGGATTAAGCAACCGGAAAATGGATTTCGGTAATCAGTTGCTCCTCGGGTACCTGGCCGGGCATGCTTACATACACTTCAAATGGATCAATTCCTTTGCGGTATTTATACTCTTTACCACGTTGCATCATGTATTGGGTGATCCACGCATTGCCCAAATGTTTGTAGGCACCTGTATGGGTAATGGTATTTACGTTAATGGCAGGGATGGAGCCGGTTATAAACCCTTCCGGCAGGTGAGGCGGTATTTCTTTAACCGGATAGGCCGAAGTATACACCACCTTTCCCTTCACCACGTCCCAGGTATGGTAGATGGAAAAAGGCGGAGCCGCGATCTGGGTCGCGTGTTGTGTGGCCCAGCCCGATAACTTTCCGAAATCTTCCGCCATTTTGCTATTGAGGGTATCCATCGTACAGGTGGTTTTTATTCCGACATACATACACCCGGTAAACGGTTGGATCCCTTTAAAGGCGAGCCGCGAAGGGACGGCACCGGTTTCCACATAATCTTTCAGCATCATCAACCCCCGTTGATAATCCATTCCGATATAGGCGGCCATCATCTTCGTCATCCAGAACATAAAGAAGGGAAGGCTGCTCTTCATCCCCCAGATTACTTCTGTGGCACTGCCCTGTTGTTTTAATTCAAACCAAACCGGGGCCGTGGACTTCCAGGGCTTCAAAAAGGTGACCACCATTTCCAATTGCGCAGGTGCTTGTTCCTTTACCATTTTCATTTCTCCGCTGCCGGTGCGCTTGCCTTCCCAACTGTATTCCTTACCATCGGCTTTTACGATCACCTTTACACCGGGCTCTACGATCAACCAGGGCGACCATACCGGCCAGTGGTGGTAATCACTGAGGATGGAGTAGATCTTTTCTGCGGACGCGTCAATGAGGATGGACTTTTGAACGGTAAAGGAGGGCATAGCTTTGAGCGGTTTGTGAAATCGAATTTACTAAAAGCAATGCAACCTTACAGGAAGTTGTGGCGAAAACGCCAGGAACCCGTCCAACCCATACTCCATTATCCTTTATTAACAGGGTTCGGTTCATGCTTTACGATTGAGCAACGCTCGGTTCACCCACAGGCTGGCGAGCAGACTCACAGCGAATACAAGGGCCGTGGCTGTGTCTACCAAGCGGGTGTTAAGGTCAGCCCCTGTTCCCTTCAGGATTAAAAAATGAATGTAGGAGTTGGAGTGATCGTGATAGCCCAACGCTTCCCGCACCTGCCAATGCCAATCCGTACAAAAGCAATAACCCCAGCCATACCAGAGGCCCAGGACAAACCACGAAAAGGCGGTTAGTGCCATGGTTATCAAATGGAGCTTTCTTGTTTTGGTGAACATCCACCCGACTACGTTGAAGAGGGTAAAGGTTGTGTGAAACACAAAGAAGAAAATGTTCAGGAGCGATAGCATCGGGGTAAACAAAATTCAAGATTCAAAATTTAAAATTCAACAAGGCAGATCATACCCTGATTGTCAGTCCGTCCAAAAGACTCAAGGGAATCAGAAAAAAAACAGTCAGGTCGGAAGACCTGACTGTAACTTTACACTTTTAACTTTCTACTTTAAACTCTCATTTACCAGATCTTAATTCTATCCTCTGGTTTCTTATAGAGTTTGTTGCCCGGTTGAACATTGAAGGCTTTGTACCAGGCATCCATATTCACCGGGGCTCCAATGGTGCGGTACTCGGAAGGCGAGTGTGGGTCGGTAACGATCAGCTGCGCTTTGGTTTCAGGCCGCGTGTTGCTGCACCACACCTGTGCCCACGCCAAGAAGAACCGTTGATCGGGGGTGAAGCCATCAATCTTTTTATTGGACTTACCCTGTGGCGTCATCTTGAAAGCTTCGTAGGCGGCATTCAGTCCGCCCAGGTCACCGATGTTTTCACCGAGCGTTAACTTCCCGTTCACGTGGATGCTGTCGAGTACTGTGTAGGCATCGTATTGTTCTTGTAACCGTTGTGCCAGCGCTTTGAATTTAGCCTGATCATCGGGTGTCCACCAGTTGCGCAACGAACCATCCTTATCATACTGGCTGCCCGAATCATCAAAGCCGTGCGAGATCTCGTGGCCGATCACCGCTCCGATCGCACCATAATTAAAGGCATCATCGGCATCCGGGTGGAAGAACGGGTATTGCAGGATGCCGGCCGGAAAGACTATTTCATTATTCACAGGGCTGTAGTACGCATTCACGGTGGGCGGTGTCATGCCAAACCGCTTCTTGTCTACCGGCTTGCCTAACTGGCTGACCATATCGTTGTAATTCCAGGCGCCTGCATTGCGCAGGTTTTGCACAAATGAATCGCGGCTGATCTCCAATCCTTCGTACGTTTTCCATTTTTCAGGATAGCCGATCTTGGGTGTAAACGCCATCAGCTTGTCAAGCGCCTTTTGTTTGGTGACCTCGCTCATCCAGGTCAGGTTTTTGATCCGGATCTCGTAGGCTTTTACCAGGTTCTTGATCATCTCATCCATGCGGGCTTTGGCTTCGGGTTTGAAATGTTTGGCTACATACAACTGGCCCAGCAATTCGCCAATCGTATTGTCGGTTAATGACGACATCCGTTGCCACCGCGGAGTTTGTACTTTCTGTCCGGATAAGGTTTGGGTATACGCGAAGTTGGCGTCTACAAAGGGTTTGCTTAAATAAGGAGCAGCCGAGCGGAGAATGTTCCACTGCAAATACGTTTGCCACTGACTTACGGGAACGACTTTCAACAAACTATCTGCCACGGAGAAAAATTTCGGGGCGTTGACCAGGATGCTGTCGGGAGTGCCCACCTTTAGCTTGGGCAGGGTAGTGTTCCAGTTGAGTGTGGGCGTACGCTGACTGAAATCCGCCACTGCAAATTTATTGTAGGTCTTGTACGGGTCGCGCATCTCCACGCGGCTCATCTGCGCTGCTGCCAGTTGTTTCTCCAGATTAAAAATAATTTCCGCACGTTCTTTGGCAGTCGCCTCTGATTCACCCGCCAGGGTAAACAAGGTGGTGATGTACGTTTGGAAGGCGCCCTGAATCCGCTTTGTGCGGGCATCGTCTTTCAGGTAGTAATCGCGATCGGGCATGGAGGTACCCCCTTGCGACATCTGCACGGCCATGGTTTGCGGATGTTTGCGATCCTGCCCCACAAAAAATCCAAACAGTGGAGCACCGAGCCCGTGCGTGCGCTGGTAAATCATTTCGTCTAACACCTCTTGGGTGTTTTTCAACGAACCGGCCCGTACGTAATCGGGCTGTATGGGTGTGAAGCCCGCCTTCTCAATCGTCAGACTGTCCATCCCGGCAGAATAGAAGTCACCTACCCTGCGTTTGATGGAGCCGGCCGGAGCGTTGGCATCGGCTGCAGCCTCCACCAGAATTTCACGCACGGCCTTCACGTTGAAGTCGCGCAGGATGGTGAAGCTGCCCCAGCGGGTTTCCTTGGCGGGGATGGGATTATTCTTTAACCAGGTGCCCCCGGCATATTGCACAAAGTCGTCTCCCGGTTTAGTGGTAATGTCCATGTTGGCCGGGTCGATGAATTTGGCTTTGGCGGGTTCTTGCTGGGCCAGGAGGTGTGTGGTACCCAGCAGGAGAAGGAGTATAAGTAAGTAACGCATAGAGTAGTTTTAATTTCGGGAGTAAGTAGCAAATAATAATTCAGTTCCGTAAGCACTATTTTTTTATAAAACTAAAAGCAATTCTGAGCGGTAAGGGATACAGATTGTGGTTGAAGAAGGCTCTTTATCTGGAAACGATGATTGAAGAAAGAGAGAATCCGACCATGGGCAGAGCTATTATCCGGCTTCTAATGGGGGATCCTTCGCCCCCATACACAAACCCGCCCGAGCTCTGGATTGTGGTCGCTTTTTTTGGTTTCTCCGCGATCGAAGTTCATTGCCATTCTTCTTCTTAGGATAATAAATATAATTGAAAGCAATTCAGAGCGGATCGTTACTGTGCCTTGCGGATGAAAGGTTCTTTATTAGTAAGGGATTGTTGAAGAAAGAAACGGAATGGAGCGAAGAATCCCCTCGGTCGAAGACTGTTATCCCCACTTCTATTGGGGGATCCTTCGCCCGCTCAACCCCACCCCAGCTCTGGATTGCGGTTGGTTTTTATAAGAAAAAAAATTGAAAGCAATTCAGATCCGCCAGCTGGCCTTTTTTACTTTTTGAAAAATTAGTGAAATTCAAATCATGCGGCCAGGTGCTTTTGTTTATCTGCTAACCAATGAACACCACACTGTTTTTTATGTTGGAATGACTACGGATCTGCGAACGCGATTATGGGAACACATTCGAAAAATAAATCCTGGAAGTTTTACTGCGCGGTATAACCTCAACAAGCCTGTTTACTTTGAAGCATTGGATTCTGAAGAAGCCGCGCTTGAACGAGAACGGTTTATCAAAGGAAAAAGTCGGGCGTATAAGGAAGACTTGATTACAAAAATGAATCCGGGTTGGAATAACCTGACTGACCGCATTATGGGGATGGAGCCGTAGTGCGGTTATGCTTGGAATGTCCCTTTTAAAAACCGACTTCTATTGGGGGATCCTTCGCTCCACCCACAGCCCACCCCAGCTCTGGATCGTTGTTGCTTTTTTGGTTTGCTCCTCGATTCGAAGTTGATTATAGCGACTCCTTTTGGGGGATCCTTCGCCTCCCACCCTCCCAGCCTACGCTGCTCTGGATTGCGGTTGGTTTTTATGTTTGCTCCTCGATCGAAGCTCCTTGACTATTTCAACGGGCAGCGGGGAACGGCACGCATGATTTGAATCAGTTCAGAAACCAGAAATTGTCATTTTCTTTCTTGTGGGAATGCGATTCATTTACCGTGGTGAAAGCCATTCTCACTATCCTTCACTTCTGATTCTATGAACCCTTCTCATAAACTCATCACGATTAAGATCCTTCATACGATGATCTGGCTATTCTTCAATGGGGTGCTCTTTTATTTATTCTATGCCGTAATCACCAACCGGATTGATCACTGGGTTTGGCTCGGGCTCGGCAGTTTTTTAGTAGAGGGAATTGTGCTCTTGATTTTTAAAAACAGTTGTCCCCTCACCGTGTGGGCACGCAAGTTTTCTGCCTCTACACGCGATAACTTTGATATTTACCTTCCCAACTGGCTGGCCCGGCACAACAAAACCATTTACACCAGCCTCCTGGGAGTTGTGATCCTGCTCCTGCTCTATCAAATTATGAAAAGGTAAAGGCTACCCACAATTTCATTTCCGGAACTTATCTTTACACATGCGCAAAAATGAACTCGACTGGCTGCGGGTAATCTTGTTTGGGTTGCTCATCCTCTACCACGTGGGCATGTTCTTTGTACCCTGGGGGTGGCACATTAAGAATAACGTGCTCTACGACTGGCTGCGCTACCCGATGATGTTTCTTAACCAGTGGCGGTTGCCCCTGCTGTTTATCATCTCCGGCATGGGTACTTACTTTGCCCTGGGTAAACGCACCGCGGGTCAGTTTGCCGGTGAACGTTTCACCCGACTCATGATACCCTTGCTGTTCGGGATGCTGGTGATCATTACGCCCCAGGTGTATTTCGAACGCGTAGCTCATGGTCAGTTTACCGGTGGCTACTTTGATTTTTACCCATCTCAGGTCTTTACCCACGGTACCTACCCCGAAGGAAATTTCTCGTGGCACCACCTGTGGTTTCTGCCGTACCTCTTTTTGTTTTCAGTCGTCTGGCTTCCGGTGTTCCTTTCCCTGCGCAGGCATCCGCATAACATCTTCACCCAACGCATTGCCACCTGGGCGACCACCCCGTGGGGCTTGTTCTGGTTGGTGGTGCCGTTGTATGTGTGGGAGGCCCTCGTTGAACCCTTCTTCGAATCCACGCATGCGCTCGTGGGCGACTGGTTCAACATTGTGAATTACGGGACCCTTTTCTTCTATGGCTTTGTGCTGATCAGCATAGGCGAACCGTTCTGGAACACCGTGCGCACGCACCGCCAAAAGTATTTATTCGGTGGCTTGCTGGCTTTCACGTTGCTCATCGGCATCCGCGAGCTTTTTGAGGATACCACTGTTGTGCATTTCACCGAAGCGGTGTTCAAAGTGGTTAACCTCTGGTGCTGGATCCTGGCTTTGTTCGGGTATGCATCCACTTACCTGGTACAGCGTTCCCCTTTTCTCATCTATGCCAACGAAGCCGTGTATCCGTTTTACATCCTGCACCAGACTGTCACCATCACGATTGCCTTTTACCTCATGGAACTTCCCTGGGGCCTCGCAGCGAAATTCCTGCTTTTGACCGTAGGAACATTTGGCGTGTGCCTGCTCGTGTATGAGCTGCTGATCAGGCGGTGGAAGGTGGTGCGGGTGTTGTTTGGAATGAAGGAAAAGTTGAAAGCTTAAAGCTTAAAAGCGGAAAGCATAAAGCTTAAAAGCTGAAAGGCTTACTCTGTTGTGTTGAGGATGGTTGTGAAGGGGATGGGGCCGGAGGGGGTTTTGAAGATGCGCGCTTGCAAATCGATGGCGGTGACGCTGAGTTTTTGATGGTGACGGGTAATCACGAAGCAATCCATAACGGTATACTCCACAGAATCGCCATCGTAACTCTCGGTTGTTAGAAAGGAAATGCGCAGGCCCGACTCGCGGTGCAGCAGTACCCGCTCATACATGCGGTAAATGGAATCCATGGCTTCCGTCTCCGAATCCGGATAGTCTTGGGGGATGTACCGACTAAACTGGCTGGCATCATAATAATGCAGTGAACTCAACCCTACCTGCTGCAGAATTTTCTGATGGTCAGGATTGGAGACTTTCATGCCGGCACCTGTGCTTTCAAAAATTCAAGATACTCGGCCCCTCTTTTATCAGCCAGGTAATCGAAGGCCAGTAGCAGGGTGGCCATGATGAGGACGCCCAGGAAGGCACCCTTCCAGGCGGGCGGTACCGGTACAAACCAGATCATCACTACCGACAACACAAGCAGCGAAATCTCGGCCACCATAATCACCTTGAAGGTGCGCATGACGCGTTCCATGCGGGGCAGCTCTTCCCGCTTCAACTGTGCGGCATCGCGTTCGATCACGGCATTGACGCGGGCAATGTCTTTAGGACTGCGCAGGAAAACGCCTATGCAGATGATGAAGAAGAAGAGTCCGAGTACGAGCAGGGCCCACGCCAGACCATTATAATAGGGTTGTTTTATTTTCAGCAGGCAGTAGAGGGCAACGGCCGTGGCGAAGAAGCCGAGGGCCATGCCGCCTGCGCACCACCAGCGCTCGGCAGTGAAGTATTTTTCGATGGGATTCATGGAGTGAAGATAGGATGGAGGAGTTGAAAGTTGAAAGTTGAAAGTTTAAAGTTGAAAGCTGAAAGCTGAAAGTTGAGAACTTAAAGGCTTAAAGCGGAAAGCTTAAAGCTTAAAGTAAAAGAATTAAAGAAAACTGCTACGAAGGTGTCATCCCGGCCACGCATTTCGTGTGAAGCCGGGATCCCCGTGAAGCATCGTGGAGCAGGATCTATGAAATGCAGACCCAACGTAAAATAATGGAGAGCAATTCAGAGCGGATCGTTACCGTGCTTTGCGGATGAAAGGGTTCTTTACTAGTGAGGGATCGTTGAAGAAAGAAACGGAATTGGAGCGAAGAATCCCCTCGGTCGAAGCTCATTATACAGACTACTATTGGGGGATCCTTCGCCCCCCATACACAAACCCGCCCGAGCTCTGGATTGCTGTTGATTTTTTGTTTGCTCCTCGATCGAAGTTCAGTGGCTCTGTGTTTGTAGTGGATAAAAAAAATTTGAAAGCAATTCAGATCCGCCAGCTGGCGGAGAAGAATCTCCTCGAGCGAAGACTATTATCCCGGCTTCTTATTGGGGGATCCTTTCCGCCATAGGGCGGACAGGCTGCCCCTCCGCTCAACCCCGCCTGTGCTCTGGATTGAGGTTTTGCCTGTGGTTGGTGTTTTCACCAACCAGTACACCTATGCGTGTGCAAGGCTAAATTCCCCCACCAGGAGGGTTTTAGATTGACGATTTGCGATTTGCGATTTACACCCTTCACTTTGAAACGTGTCATGCTGAGCTTGTCGAAAGCGTGATTTAAAGCTCACTTCATCGTTCATCGAGGTCACCCTTCGACAGGCTCAGGATGACAGGCTTTTTATTTTGAACCACACTCTTCCCTCACTCCTCAACCTTCACCGGCCTTAGTTTGCTTCCGGGTTTCCAGGTGGGTTTTGAATCGCCATCGGCTACCTTCGCCACCAATCGATAGTAAAACTCGTTGAACTTTGCCGCGGCAGTCCAGTCGATCTTTTGCTCCAGATCATCCTTGGGGGTGTGGTACCCTTCGCGGTACCATTGCCGGTAGATGCGCTCACTCTCACTGCCGGGCTCAAACCCAAACACAAAGTTGATGGCGGGAATGTCGGCCTGAAGAAAGTTCCAATGGTCGGTGCGCATCACCAGGTTGCGTTCCGGCTCGGGGTCGTTTTGCACGTTGATCTGCATGCCCGTGGCCACGGCCGTAGCATCCGCCCCCAGCGAGGTGTCATCCAACGCATGCACGGTGAGGATCTCCAACGGAAACAGCGGCCGCAGTTGATCGAGGTTGATGTTCGCGGCAATGTTTTCTTTCGGTACCGGCAGGTGTTGCACCAGGTAGCGCGAGCCTAGCAAGCCTTTCTCTTCCCCGGTAACGGCCGCAAGGATCAACGGCCTTTTAAATCCTTTACCCTTCTGCCTTTCGATCAATTGAATCATGAGCGCTACATAGGCCGCATCATCCAACGTACCATTATAAAGACTGTCACCATTCACGGGCTCGCCATAGCCATAGCCATCCAGGTGGGCAGTGAGCACGATCGCTTCGTTCGCGAGGGCCGGATCGGTGCCGGGCAAACGACCAATTACGTTCGGTGAGTTGATGGTTCGTTGCGCAGTGGTAAACTTCGCCTGCAACCGATCGGGTACCTCAAAGGTTGGCAGGGGTTTACCCGCGCTGCCCAGGTCGATGAGCTCTTGTGCATTTTGTCCGGTGCCAGCAATTACTTTTTCCAATGCTGCTGCGTTCAGTCTGAAATTGAGGATGGACGTTTGGGCGGAAGCCGCACCGGCCAGCACCACTCGTTTACTATAGGCAAAAGGCCAACGCGGTGGCTCCACAACAAAGCCCGGGTCTGCGATCATGAGCACACCCAACACACCGGCTTGTGTGAGGATGCGCAACCGGTCAGTATTGTTGGGCAACCCTTCGCGGCTGGTGCCGTGACAGATTACTATTTTATTCTTCACGTTGCGCGTACTGGTGGAGTCGCAATAGCCGCAGTAGACAAGCGGTGCATCGATGGTTGGGGTGATGGTATTGGGGCCGGCATACACCTCGTGCAGGAACCGAAGCGGGCGACTGCCCACCGTAATGGTAGCTTGCGTGATGGTGGTTTCTTCCATGAGTACGTCCTGAAACCAGGTGCCGTTGTCGCCCAGGGGTTCGAGGCCGGCTGCTGCGAAGCGCTCGGCTACCAGGGCTGCCGCCCGTGCATAGCCGGGCGACCCTGTGTCGCGGCCTTCCATCGCATCGCTGCTAAGTGCGGTGGTGGTGGCCCACCAGGCCTTGGTATCCGCATCGATGACGGACGAAGTTTCAGTTGATTGTTTACAACCGGTGATCATGAAGAGCAGCAAGAGGAAAGGGAATGTGCGCATGAGGGTTTAGATTGATTTTCAAGGTAGAGAAATTTCGAAGATTTTAGATTTACGATTTTAGATTTACGATTAGTGATCTACATTCTGCTACGAAGAGGTCATCCCGGCCACGCTTTTGCGTGCTGCCGGGATCCCCGTGAAACATCGTGGAGCAGGATCTATGAAATGCAGATTCTTTATTAGTAAACGAATTGTTGAAGTAAGAAAAGAATAGAACGAAGAAACCGTTCGGTCGAAGGTCTAGCCTCACTTAATCTCAGTCGGTCCCTGCTTTAAGCGGGTCTTTAAAACGTCTTTTATTTTTTGAACGAAGTCCTTCAATGTTGCGTAACTATTGTCCGGAGCATTTAACACAATGACTGCAATCGTGTATTTGGTAAAATTTTGTTGGTATGTTAAGTTTTTGTCAAAGGTCAATAATGCGTCAAACTTGTTTTCGGTTAACAGTTCTAATAGTTTACCGTTTGAAACTCCCATCCAGCCTTTGTCTGCTGTAGTGTAAATTTCAAATTCGTTAAGATCTTGTTTTAATCTTTTGGGAAGATTCTCATCAAGCAGCAGTCTCATACAGTTGCTCGATATTTTTTGAGGTCAGAATTTTACTTGCGATCTCAATCACGGCAATGGCTTGTTCCTTTTTTACGGTTGGGAAGTCCCTTAGAAACTCGTCAAGCGAGATCCCTTTTTCCAAATGGTCAAAGAGAGTCTGAATAGGAACTCTTGTCCCTCTAAAAACAGGGTTTCCTGATAGGATTTCCTTGTCAATAGTGATGTAGTCCGTGACTCGATTCATAATTCAAAGATACAAATTTAGTGGGTAAAACTTTCCTTTCTACCGAGGAGAAGAATCTATGAAATGCAGACCCAACGCTATGGGGATTCTGGCCCGCACCTCGGAAGATTTTAGATTGACGATTTGCGATTTGCGATTTACGATTAGTGATCTACATCCCTGCTACGAAGCTGTCATCCCGGCCACGCTTCGCGTGCAGCCGGGATCCCCGTGAAGCATCGTGGAGCGGGATCTATGAAATGCAAGTCATTAAGAATCTGTCATGCTGAGCCTGCCTGCTCCGCCAATTGGCGGATTCGGCAAAGGCAGGCTTGTCGAAGTATGACTTACAATTTCACTACATAGTACACGGAAGTCACCCTTCGACAGGCTCAGGGTGACAAGTTCTTATTGGATTGCGGTTGCTTTTTTGGTTGCTCCGCGAGCGAAGACTGTTAGCCCGGCTTCTAACTACCCGGCACTCAATGCGGCTGCACCTGTTGCAGATCTAAACTTTTTGATGCGCCAGTCTTGGTCATCATAACGCCTGGGAAAGGGAATGGCGGTAATTTTATCCGCATACGGAACGGCTTGCTTCAACACATTAAAGCCACCGCCTGTAAAAATCCGTGTGGCCAACGGAAACCAATCCGTTGCCGGAAACCAGGTATAACAATACACATCTTCCTCAACGATCTGCTGATCGCTCAGCACAATGAATACCGGATCTTGCTTTTCTAAACGGGCTATCGCTTTGGCATACCGCACCAGCGACTCCACCTCTTCCCGGATGAAGGAATGTACAATGAGCCAAACCGGTTTTGCCTGCGGAATAATTTCCTTTGAAATAATGCTGCTGCTATCCGCTGGCGGATAATGAAGGTCAATGGGAGAAATGCTTTCTGAGACTTCATTGACAACCTGCCTATGCGCTTCTTCCAACTCTTCCAATAGCAACGTCTCATTAAAACGAAGCTGGCCGGGCTTGACCAGCACTTTATACAGACTCCAGTTCAATCGCCTGGCCAGGTAAACGGTTCGTTGGTTCAGCACGGGTAATTCGCCAAACAATCCGGCAGGAAAAGCATCGATATAGAATTCGGAGAACGGGAGGGTGTTCAGCGCAGAATGTATCTGTTGAATAAGGCCATGTGGGGTTTTGTGTTCGACAAACACGATCTCCGCGTTTGAAAACAATTTTTCCGCCAGCGGATTATTGGTCAGCACTTTAATCGGTGTGAGGCTCCCCTGATTAATAAAGGTGCGCACCCGGTACAGGTGGCCCAGTCCTCCGCCCATCACATAGAAAAGTTTCATCGGCCCTGTTTGACGAGCTCGGCCATGATGATAAATTTTTCGCGCTCTTTCAATTCATCAATCAGCAAAATGCCCACGGCCAGCGATTGGCCGAAGCCTTGAATTTTGTAGTGGTCCTCCACCGCATACCAATCGGTGTCCGCGCTTAACCGCAATGATTTTAACTCGGTTTCGTTTCGCTCTAATTTCAATTTCCCATCGCGCAACTTAACTTCATAGCCCCGGTTCATCTCTTCGTTGTTGGCAATCTTCAATTTGTCTTCGTATAGTTTAACTTTCCAGATCATCTGTTCGTTCCCATCGCGCAGCTTAAAACCGTCATCATCCAGCTTAACCGCATACACCATGGTGTTGGAGGGATCGTAATATTTTCGCTTATCGCTGCGCTTCGCCACGCCAATCAGTTGGCCGTCTGCATCGTGCACTGAAATTTCATCGGCACGGATGCTGATGGCAGCCAGCTCGGCTTCCGTTGCGGACCGAATCGCATACTGACCGCCACCCGGGTTGGAGTTACTGAACGTGCAGGCGGACAGCAGGGTGATTGCTATCCAGCCATGTTTTAAGAAGTTCGTCATATCGCTTAGCTTCAAGTTGTACGGTATACTGGGTTTGGATGACACTCTGCAGTTGGGCACCTAGCGCGGCCCGCGCATCCGCTGATAAATTTACAAAATCAAAAAAAGATTTCCGGCACGATGAAGCGTCACCGGGTGTAAACACCAGGCCATTTTGCCGGTTGGTGATGATGTCTTTCATGCCGCCTGTGTTGGAAGCAATAACCGGAATGCCCAGGGCACCCGCCTCCAGCAACACGTTGGGCATACCGTCATAAAATGAGGGAATAGTCATGCCATCGCAACACAAATAATATTTCAACAATTCATACCGGTCGAGAAAAGGTAAAGCGGTTATTGAAAACGCATCGGAAGCCAGGAGCTGCCCGGTTTCTTCCGTTACTTCCCCGATCAGCAGAATGTGAAGGCGTGCCAACACCTCCGATTGCCGCAAGGCATCAAATAAAAAACGAACGCCCTTCTTTGCTTTTAACTGACCGAATAAGCCTATGCAAACTTTCTGTTCACTGTTTTCCTTTCGCCAGGTTTTGGCAAAGGCCATTTCACTGGGCGTAGGATTCCAGCTTTCGATCTCAATGCCGTTGGGAACATAGTGTACATTCACGTGCGGATAAAGCTTTTTGATTTTTTCAGCTTTGTCTTTCGAAACCACGCTCACCACGCGGGAGGCTTCGAGCACATCGCGCATCATATCGCGTTTGCGGGGTGTAAAAACGGCCGCGTCAAAATCGTTGCCCCGCACCAACGTGAGCAACGGCACCGATAACCATTTTGAAAAAACGGGCGCAGCCAGCATCGGCAAGTACCCGCCAAAGCAAACGATGGCCGCGATGGGTTTTTGCCGCACAAATTCCCAGGTTACATTAAGCGTATGGGCTTCACTGTCTTCGAAGGGAGCGGCTGCATACCACCCGTTCTGTTGTTGCGTTACCTGATAAGGAAGGCCCCGGTCTGTAAAATGCAAGACATTGATGGTGTGCCCGAGTTTGCGCAAGTGATCCACAATCCGGTCGCACGACTGGGCCATGCCTCCGCGCTGGGGCGGATAATTTTCGGTGAGCCAGAGGATGCTCATTTAGCTATCAAAAATATTTCGGGATTCATTGTCGCTACCGGGCACTCCGCTGCCCCGCCTGGAAACGCTGTCATAATCATAATTATTAAAAAGCAAATCATTCCACACCAACGCCTCGGTAATGCCGCTGCCGGTGCCCGTCATGCTGCTTGCACCCGGTATGGGTTCTGTTGGGGCAGGGCTTCCTGCTGCTGCCCCGTGCAGGGGTTGAAGCAATCCGTAGAGCAACGCCAATTCCGTAAAAAACTCACTCGGCTTTAATACTCCGTAGGTGTCCTCCTTTTTCTTTTCCTTGAGTTTGAACGAGTAACTATCGGCCTGATCGGTAAACTCTACGTGGGGTGGGATACTACTATCATTGCGCGTGTACACATTCTTGCTGGCCGTTAGCCGGATAAAAATGCGATGTACTGTTTTTGTTTTCGATTTAGACTTCCCGCGCGGGTTGGTGTAATTTACTTTCTTAATTTCATCCATCACCACCGTTTCCAGGTAGGAATTATCCAACAGCGTAACTCCGGCAATGATCATTTTCGGTTCGTAGATGTTGATGTAACGCTTCCGGCCCTGAACGTTAACTTCTTGCTTCGTTGGTTTTAATACCTTAAACGGATCGCGAAAATCGAGGGAGGCGGAAAGCTTGGCTTCTTCACCGGCTTTTTGCCGGACCACCTCCAGGAAAGGCATGAAAAACAAACGCAAGTAATTATTGATATCGCGGCTGGCAAATTGGCTCCTTGTTTGGGCCATGTTAAAAAGAACAATTCCTAAAATAACAGGAAGTGCCAGCAGGTAATAGTTCGCCCTCCCCAACGCTAAAATCACCAGCCCAATAATGCCTACCCCAACCAACGCCATTCTGATGGACAACGTTTGCCGGGCTTTATCACTGTAGTCATCATAGGCACTGGCCTTGCTCAAAAATCCAAGCCAGTGTTTTACGCTCAGCGTTGTGTTAATGACTTTGTTGTCGACAAAATGTTTTTGCTGCGGGGTAAGCCCCTGGTAAAACTGTTTGGCCTTGCTGATGCTCATGGTGGTGGCGGTTAAAAAGAAAAGATCAGAACCTTATCATACACCTGTTGCAACGCACGGTGTGCGTGCCCCCAGGTAAACTGCTGTTGAATTTTTCTTCTGGCTTGTTCACCCAACTGCCGGGTGCGTTCCGGGTAATCAATAGCGATGCGCAGGGTGCGCGCCAATTCTGCCGGCCGATCCGCGCGACACAGGATGCCATCTTCATCATGATGGATGATCTCCTCGACCACCGGAATTTGAGAAGCAATAACAGGCGTACCACAGGCCATGCTCTCAAGAATTTTTAAAGGCGAACAGCCCTGCTCCAGGTTGCGACTGCATTCCGTAAGGGGGGCCACGGAAAACAACGCCTGGTTCAGCACGCTGTTTAACGAGGCCTTATCAAGTTGATACCGCCAGATCACCTTGGCCGACACCCCAATCTTTTCCGCAAATTTGAGGTAGGGCTTTGCATGATGTTCGGTGTACGATGAACAAATGACCAGCGGCACCGGTACATCTTGCAGGTAGCGCAAGGCCCGCAGCAGTACATCCACACCTTGCCACGGCTGAAGCGCACCCACGTACACCATGTACTTCTCCGGAAGGTCCGTTGGGCGCGGAGTTTTTTCCGGCACTTCAGCACCATTGGGGATGACGGTGATCTTCGCTCCTTCCACACCGCGCACCCTCAACCAGGCCTTCGTTGTGTGCGAAGGGGTTATTATCGCAGCGGCCTTCGCTAAACACTGATCCTCCATGCGCAAAATCTTTTGCAGCGTTTCCCCTGCGATGGATGGATAGCGGTACGGCAACTCAATGGACGGGAGGCCGTTTACTTCAAACACCGGGCGGATGTGGGGAAATTCCAACACGGCAAGGCCGCCCCAAATATCGCGGAAGTGGCCGACTACCAGGTTGTACTGCTGATCGAGAATTGCTTTTACCCAGTGCATGAAGGCCCTGGTGCGCTTCAGGAGATTCTCTTCGTCCGATTCAAAACAATAGTGATGGATGTGCTCGGTCCAGACAGGCGGTAGATTGCTCTTGAGGGTGAGTACCAACAAGGGCGGGTGTGCACCCGCCAGCACTTCACACATCTGATGAATATGGGTTGACGCCCCTTTGTAGGAAGGATGCGGATCGAAGGCCACGTAAACAGACCGGTAATCATTGCGCATGGCGGCCCCGTTACACTTTGCTGTTAACAATAATATTCGTAGTGGCCATGCAGGAATGAGTAGTTGGTCTTCTGTAAAGATACCATTTACACCACGCGCTGCAACCCAGCAGGCCTCCCGCCACGCCACGCCAACGCTGGGCTGGTTTGCGGTTGGTTTTTTGTTGGCTCCGCGATTGAAGACTGACTCCCTCACCCATCAGCGTGCATCAAAACTTCGCTACGCGTGCGGCCCGACCCGGAAGATTTTAGATGGACGATTTTAGATTTTCGATTAGTGATCTACATCCCTGCTACGAAGATGTCATCCCGGCCACGCTTCGCGTGAAGCCGGGATCCCCGTGAAGCATCGTGGAGAAGGAGCTATGAAATGCAGATCCAACGCGATGGGGGATTCAGCCAGTGGGCTGACGCGTCCGGCCTGCCTGCCGGTAGGCAGGGTCGCGCCAATACTTCGATACCGTTGGCGCTATCAATAGTAAAATTCACTTCAACCTAAGATCCCTCAAGCTTGCCCGGAATGACAGGGTACGAGATAAGTAGTTGTTAAGTGAGTTAAAAGTTGAAAGTTAAAAGTCATTAAGAATCTGTCATGCTGAGCCTGTCGAAGTATGACTTACAATTTCACTAAATAGTAAACCGAAGTCACCCTTCGACAGGCCTGCCTTTGCCGAATCCGCCAATTGGCGGAGCAGGCAGGCTCAGGGTGACAGGTGCTTTGAATTACGTTCTCATTCAAAACGGCAAGTAGCCGAAGGGGATGGCGGAGGCTTTCGACAGGTTTTC
>CAZAUN010000023.1:0-8583 GCA_964488465.1 uncultured Ohtaekwangia sp.
GGCCTTAGCAATGGAGCATCGCGGAATGCTAAGGCCGACAAGGTCGTCACTGTCTACCGTGGGCAAACGTTGTAGCGAAGATAGAAATTTATACCCACACATCACCCCGCCATTGACCAAACCTGTTGTTATGCACCGTTTTTATACCTCTCCTCTAAATGTTTGTCCTTATCAAATGTCTTTTTTTCAATCTCGACTAATATGTCCGCCAATGAATATTTTAATTTCTTAGCCATTGGTTGGGCGTCATGAACTAAAGAATAAACATTTAATTTTTTGTCGGTCGCTAAATAGTTACCGTCCTCCATGTCGTGGAATGCATAGTAGGTTCGATTGTCGAAGTCTATGTCGAATATGCTGTCAGGATTCAATCTATTTTTTAGTTTGTCGTCAAGTCGCTCATAAAATAAATCTATTTCCGAAGGAGGAAAGTCCACTGATGTCCGCTGAAGAATTTTACTTTCAATTCTTTTTAAATCGAATTCTTCAATTTCATAATTAGAGTTCTCAATTCTTATTCCAGCTAAATAGTTGTCGTGTATCAAGAATTCAACATTTGTGTAGTCGTTAAGGTTCTTTGAAAAGATTCTCTGTCCCGAAAGTCTGTAATTCTGTCCTCGTTTCTTAAAGTCATTTAGAGTTGTCCCGGGGTAACTAATTGTCATGAACTTGAAATCTGGAAATAGGTCCCAGTCGCTTAGGTCTAATAGTTTTGTCCTACGTTTTTGCTCTTTCAATTCATTATAGTCGTCAGGTAAACTGTTAATCAAGCTGTCTACCAACACAGTCCATTCTTGTCGCTGAACCTTAAACTTGTAAGGAGGAAATACTCGTCCGATTATTTTTTGTAGTCCCGTCATTCGTTAAAAATGGTGCATAACGTTTGTGTTTATGCAGTGCGGGGAATAGGAGGGCTAAAAAATGTAGCGCAGCGAAATGTTTTGCCCGACCTGCACGTCTCTGTCCCCGACACCGAACTAAATTAAGAAAATACTTTTAATACATACACAAAACCCCCGTATTGCATAAACATGCTTGTTGGCAGTAGTAGGGCCCTTCTCCTCTCTTCATTCGTGGTCATTTGTTTTTGTCCCCCGTCAGTTAACTCAAACCTTTATTGGTAAGTCGTGCGGTGGGGCATTTTTATTTCTACTTTGTCCACTTACACAAAACTAAGCACACTTATTGGCTGGCTTTGGATGTGGGCTGTATCGTGCGGCCAGACAATGTGTGTGCGACTAATTAAAACAAATTAACTTCTTATTCATCTCTCAAATTGTCAATTGGGTTTGTAAGTGAGGCTTTTAAAGTTTGAATGCCTGTCGTTATGAGCAGAATTATGATTGTGATAACTGCAGGAATAATGAAATGATAAATTGTCAGCTCTATTTTATAGGAGAAACTTGTCAACCAATGATTCATCCAATAGTAACCAAGTGTCCATGAAATTGAAATTGCCACAAGAACAATTCTCGCGTAGTTGGAATACAAATGACTTATGAGTTGTCCGGTGGAACTGCCGAACACCTTTCTAATACTGATTTCTTTATATTTTCTACGCAAAGAGAAAGTAGTTAAACCTATAAGTCCGATTGCAGAAATTACTAATGCGATAATTGAAAATAATTTGTAGGCCTGACCCAATTTAAGTTCAGAACTATATAGCTGCTGGATTTCACTTTCCAGATACTTGTATTCAAGCGGATATCCGTCATACAACTTTGGCCATATTTTTTGTAATGAGGACAATCCGATATTTTTATCGTTGTCGTTAAGTTTCACTGAAATAAATCGATACGTTGGTGAATAAGCATACATGATGATTGGTTCAATTTCAGAATGCAGCGTTGTGTGATTGAAATTCTCAACAATGCCCACAACTTTGCCCTTAACCTTACCCGTAACCAACTGACCGATTGGCTCTGATAAATGAAGTTGCTTAACAGCAGCTTCATTCAGGAGAATTTCACTAAGTGTATCTTGACTTACGGAATTAAGCATTCTTCCATTTTTTAACTTCATTCCAAACACGTCAAGAGAATTTTCATCAATTAAAAATGTGGACATTGACCTGTCTTTAATTTCGGTTCCGACAAATGAGTATGTGTATGTCAGGGAGTTGTTGCAAGCGGGAGTGCTTGAGGAGAACGTTACGCCTTGAACACCAGGAAGCTGATTTAATTCGTTCACAATAGTTTCGTACTTATCATTTTTTTCCCTGTCTTTAATTGGTATCATGATGATATTCTCACCATTGAACCCAATTTGCATTGTCTTGAGGAAAGTGAACTGCGAGGAAACAACCATTGTGCAGAGGATTAACAGAATGGAAGTTGAGAACTGAAAGACTATCAATACCGTTCTAAATGTCGACTTCTGAATTCTTTCGTTACCTGTTCTTGTTACTTGCAGAATATTCGTTTGGAGTGCCTGTATCGAGGGAAAAATGCTCGTAAGTAGTCCAATGCCAACTGACAAAATTAAAGTCAAGGAAATTAGCCAACCAATATTTATAAATGATATTTGCTTTCCTGTAACAAGGTTGAAAGTCGGTAAAGCGAAATAAGCAGCAATAAAACCTGTCAGAGCTGCAATGAAGCAGATTATTAGCGACTCCAGTAAAGAGTAAATAGCCAATTGTGTTCTGTCTGCTCCAAGGATTTTTTGTATTGCTGTTTCCTTAGTTCGTGATAATTGTGTGGCCGTGGTCAGGTTCACAAAATTTGAGCACGCCATGGTTAAAACGATAACAGCAATTGTCCCCAAAATGTATGAGTAGCTCTCCTTGCTGTTGATGGTGATTTCATCTTTTCTGTCAGAGTGCAAATGAATGTCGGTGAGTGGTTGTAGAAAAAGGGATTCTTTTTCGCTAACCCATTCGGGTGCATTTGTTTTCAATAATTCAGGAAGCTTTTTCTCAACTTCTTTTGGTGACGCATCCTTATTTAATTGAACATAGGTATAGTGGTCAAACTGTCCCCAGTGATTGAGCCTCTTTTCACCAAGTAAATCATCCAATGAGGAAAATGAAATAAAAGCATCTGCAACAAAATGCGAATTAGAAGGGATGTCTTTTATTATTCCAGTTATGTTTAAATCAACTTGATTGTTGAACCGAATTGACTTGCCTACAGGGTCTTCATTGTTGAAATACTTTTGTGCAAGTTGTTCAGAGATAACAATTGAGTTTTTTGAACTTAATGCTTTCAGTGGATTTCCCCTAACGAGCGAGAACTCAAACACCTTAAATAAAGTGCTGTCAGCAAAAAACAACTTCTCTTCGTAAAACTGAATGTCATTGTAGGTTAGTAGGTCAGTCCCGGGGTTCTTGCGGATTCTTACGACTTGTTCAATTTCGGGAAATGCCCCAGTCAAATATTTTCCAATTGGTGCACTCGTTTTTGCCCAATTCGTAACTGTGCCATCACTGTTGAAATCCAGAACAACACGATAAATGTGGTCAGCATTTTTATGGTATTTGTCAAAACTGTACTCATCGGAAATGAAGAGTGTAACTAAAATGAAACTCGAAACACCCATACCCAATCCACCAATATTTATCGCTGTAAATAATTTGGACTTTCTGAACAGATTTCGAATACTTAGTTTAAAGAGTGAACGAACCATTGTCAACAAGGATTTCAAAGTCTAAAAATACAAAGTAATTCTTTGTCGAGCGTTGGAATTGGCTCTTGCCATAGCTTTGGTGTCGCGGTGGGTTTGCGCGGCTATGGCATGTGCCAATTGCGCTGGCAAGTCGAAGCCCAATCTTTTTAAAAATGCGAAGGGTCGGCCGTTTTACTTTCTAATCTGTCCTCCGTTTTGATTTTTTCAAGTCCAAGTTGTTTGCGAAGCCGTTCAATTGTCCCCGTGGGAAATTGTTGTTAGAAAAATTGTCGTCCGTTTTTTTGAAACCCAAATTGTCCGGGCCCTATTACTGCCAACGTTTGTGTTTCTGCAGTGGTGCCTTTCCGAAGCCGCGTCCTGTCCCATGAAACAAAAACGTTGAACGAAGATAAAACTTAAAATTAACTCGTCACGGCACCATTGCAGAAACATGCTGTTAGGCCCAGTTGCTTTTACACAAATCTTGTGGTGCTGGAATCAAATTTGTCTGAATATCTCCACCTATATAAAGAGCACTATGATAACTCAGTTTAAAGAGTTGACAAACAAATTCAAAATATAACTTTAGAATGCTTGCAGACTCAAAAAGATTTTGAGGTTGTCTAAAGTTCCACTCTTTCGTGTTCCAAATATCAGTTAATACTTTGTCCATTTGGGATTTAATGTACATGTAAGCAATCCGTCCGTCTGGAAACCCATTAATATATATTGCATGATTCAATGAGTCGAAATCCATTTGTATTAGCATTTCTCTTTGCTCCTTTCTCGTCCGTGAATTAAAGTCGTTTGAGTAGTTGAAATTTGTCCGCGGTGCTGAATAGTTTCCGTCCCCCTGTAGTCCGCTATTTGAAATATGCCAATGCTCCAGGTGTGATTGATGGTCGAATTTCTGATAACCGGCAATGTGAACAATTGAGACTGCATTAATTTCGTTTTCTCTCATCTCACTTGTCATTCGTTCAGATAGTTGCTTTGTAAACTCCTCAATTGTCGAACATGTATGGAATGTCCCCGTAACAAAGTCATTCATCCATTCATCAACTTGTCGGCCGTCAATGTAATATGTCCCCGAATAAGATAAGGAGGCATTTAAGTGCGGTATTGGAAATATCTTTTGTCCAAACCCCGCGTTTCCTGTGTCAGTTGTCAAGTTGGAGTCACTCGCCTGAACTATTCCGAATTTATTTATGTACGAAGCTATTAATGTCATAAAGCAATTGGGCCTAACGTTTGGGTTTGGGCAGTGGCGGGCTTAGGAGGCCTTAGCAAATGGAGCATCGCGGAATGCTAAGGCCGACAAGGTCGTCACTGTCCGCAGTGGGCAAACGTTGTAGCGAAGATAACACTTTATGTTTACACATCACCCCGCCATTGACCAAACCTGGTGTTGTAGGGCGTTTCAAAATTCACCGAATCTCTTTTCCGTCTTCATTTAACAAATACTCGTATCCTTCCCAATCTCTTAATTTTATTTTGTCAGTCAGTAACTCAAGTGAGTCTGTTCCGTCCGGTGTCACAAATATGTCCCGCGCCCCGAAAGTCCATTTCTCATTTCCCTCTTTGTCAATCCTTGTTATTTGAAGTTCACCGTGAACTATATAATCACCTTTGAATGGTCGTATAGAAAAGCATGTCGCGGGGTCAAGTCTTTTTTTCCAATTCAATTGGAGTCGTGGAACTGAAAGAGAATAAATTTTGTCCGAACAGCAAATTAAAATTGAGTCGTCTGTAAATACGAAGGAATGGTCGTGAATAGTTGTCGATCCACCGATCTCGCAAATAATTGCGCTTGCTAATTTGTCTCCATCCTGAGTTACCGTGATTCCATGTTTTGATGTCGGGTAGACTCTATCTGAGTTGGCCATTCCGTCAAAATATTCAACGTCATAAGAAACTAAGTTGTCAACCGAGTTCAATGTATAATTGGAGTCGTCAACTATGTCAACTGTGTAATTTTTGAAACCTACTCTCATTTTTGAAATGCCCTACAACGTTTGTGTTTGCGCAGTGGTGCGGTTTCGAAGCCGCGTCCTGTCCCCGACACAAAACGTAGAACGAAGATAGCACTTTGAGTAACACGTCACCGCACCATTGAGCAAACATTTTGTTGTGGGTAGTGGCATCTTCACTCGCTTGATATTTTAAGAATTCTCACCGCACCTCTTGTCACGATTACAAAAACTATTGTCCCAATAATTAAGTCCGGCTTGTTAGAATTAAAAAAGTAAACCAGTCCACCGGCTAAAATTACTCCCATATTTATAATAACGTCATTTGACGTAAATATCATGCTCGCTTTCATGTGGGCCTCATTACTTTTTGTCCGTTGTAGCAGGTACAAACAAATTCCGTTGCCGATTAATGCAAAAATTGAAACAATAATCATTGTCGTAAAGTTGGGTGGACTGTCCACCGAAACAAAACGTCTGATAACTTCGATGAACCCAATAATTGCTAAAATCATTTGAAAGTATCCACTAAGTCGGGCTACATTTTTCTTTGCTTGGATTGCTCTTCCAACAGCGTACAAACTAAGTCCATAAACCAAAGCGTCTGCCAACATGTCCAAGCTGTCGGCTACAAGTCCCATTGATTTTGAAATAAGTCCCGTGATACTCTCTACTGCGAAGAGTCCAAAATTGATTAGTAAAACAGTCCAGAGTAATTGCCTTTCATTTATTTGGTTCTCAATCTTTATGTCGGTCGTTATTTTCTCTGTCCCAATTCTTTTTGAGTTCAGTTTTAAGTCGTCTATTGATTTCTCTATTTCGGTTGTCAGTCCGTTATGATAAACTGTCAGTCTACGCTTTTCTAAATCAAAGTCTAAGTTTTTAATGTTAGAGAAATTGTCCAGCTTCATCCTTATCAGTCTCTCCTCTGATGGGCAGTCCATTTTCGTTATCTCAAATGTCGTTTTGTCCATTACACTAAATTGTCCGATGCCATTACCCACAACGTTTGTGCATATGACGTGGCGCTTTTAAAACCAGTCACTGTCCTACGTTGCTGTACGAAATCAGTAGTTTACACTTAATCGGCAAGTCGTCCCACGCCATGGCATATGCATTTTGTTGTGTGCCGTTCTTGCTACGCGTCACTTTGTTTTTTCATCAACGGCTTAATCCATTTATCGTGTTCAACTTTAATCAGTTCCAATATCGTTGTCAACCGTCCAGAGTCGGCTGTTAGAATGTCAAGTCCTTTGGTCCTTAATAATTCTGAATAATACCGTATGCTTTCTCCCAAGTTTTTTGTCCCGCCTTCAGTTTTTTTGTATTCCTTGTCAACAGCATCGAAGTAGTGACTTAAAAATCCGAAGTCGTTCTTTGGCGAAATTAGTCTCATTGAAATCTTTGTCCCGTGCGCAGTTGTAACAATTGAAACCTTCCAGTCATTCTTCCTAAATCTAACTTCAGAATAGATGTCGTCAGTGTCTAAGTCCAGGTCGTCAACGAAGTCATAGTCCGTTATTAGATAACTGAAATGTTCTCTGATAAGTCCTCGAATATTTTTGTTCTCAGTCATTTATCTGTCGCTAAACTGTCCAGCAAGAATGGCACACAACGATTGTATATAGGTATTTCCTATATATCCTTATTGGATTCTTCTAAAATAAGCGTCCGGGTTAAATTATCCAACGGACTAACCAGCATTTCAAAGCCCTTTTTCGTTACGTGCGCATACCGTTCCGTAGTAAGGGAGCTTTCATGCCCCAGCAGGCTTTGAATGTACCGCAGGTCTGTGCCGCGTTCAAGTAAATGGGTGGCAAAGCTATGCCGCAGGGTATGGGCGCTGATCCGCTTGCTAATGCTGGCCAGCTGCGCGCTGCGTTTGATAATCAGGTTGACACTCCGCTTGCCATACGCCTCTCCGGTGCGGCCTTCAAACAGCCATGTTTTAGGGTGGTATTGCTTTATATATTCCTCCATATATAAATAGGCTACTTTGCTCAATAAGGTTACCCGGTCCTTCTTACCCTTGCCGGCCCGCACATAGATTAAACCCCGGCCGGCATCGATATCCCCCGGTTTCAGATTCAGCAGTTCACTGATGCGCAACCCGGCCGAGTATAAAAAGAACAGCATACACCGGTGCTTCAGGTTGTGCGTATTGAGCAGCAAATCCCGCACTTCTGTTTCGCTGAGCACAGTCGGCAGTTTCCAGTCTTTGATCGGGCGTTCGATATAATATTCTTTGCGTTCTCCCCGCAGTACGCGTTCCAGGTAAAACTTAATGGCGTTGATCGCCTGGTTTTGGGTGGAAATGGAAACCTTCCGCTCCTCGATGAGGTACAGCAGGTAGGCCTTGATGCGTTCTTCGGTAATGGCCTGCACATCGTCCGGCAATAAGTAGGTGAGAAAGGCCTTGAACTGCGACACATAGTTTTCGATGGTCATGGGGCTGTACCGCATGCGGAGGAGCGTTTCCAGGTAATCGGGGGGCAGGGTAACCTCGGGAGCCGGTGGGGCCATCATCGGGTGCGGCAGGTCTTGCTGCAGGTGGTCGTGCAGGCGCACGTGGCAATGCGGGGAAAGCCGGGCTTTCAATTCCTGTAGCGTGTCTTCGGCATGGGGGATGTACCAGCACCGGTGGGTGATGCTGAACAACCGGCCGGGAAAACTGCGCACGACCCGTTCTATTACCGCACTGTTTTGCCAGCGGATTGCCACACACAACTGGTTGCGATGCAGCAGGGGGTGCAGGGTGACGGTGGGAATCATGGTGCCAATACTAGACGGTTGGAAGACCGCAGTCGTATAATAAACGTTTACTTACGTTTATAAACGTTTATAAACGGATATATTCAAAATGCGAAATTCCAGAAAGCACCCAAACAAGCTCGCGCACAGCCCCAGTACGATGCGCGGACATACCAACTAAAAGCCGCGGGAGTACCAACACAAAGCCGCGGGAGTACCAACACAAAGCCGCGGGAGTACCAACACAAAGCCGCGG
>CAZAUN010000023.1:8683-20534 GCA_964488465.1 uncultured Ohtaekwangia sp.
ATGCACGGAAGTACCTAACACGATTCGGGAACGAAGCAACACAAATGCACGGAAGTACCTAACACGATTCGGGAACGAAGCAACACAAATGCACGGAAGCACCCAACACGATTCGGGAGAGGACCAACTACGATTCGGGAGAGTACCTAACACGATTCGGGAACCGGGCAACACAAATGCGGAGTGAGCCTGCCAATTAAAGGGTGGACCTTATAGGAAGCTCACCGGACTGATTTTATCAGGCAATGCATCCAAAGTTTGAATTTTCCGTTTGCCAGACTACGACCCTGCAAAAGATCCTCACTTCCTGCTGGTTGCTCTGGCTGGCTTCCATAAGCCCCGCCTGGAGTCAACAGTCGCTGGCGTGGGAAGATCCGGCCCGGTACACGGTAACCCGGTTTGGAACCGATAGCCTTGACCGCGGAATTTACCTGATAAAAGATCAGCAGGATTTCCTCGTGGTGGCATTCTCCTATCACCACCATGCCCAGCTAATGCTGGCCGGGCTCGACAAGAAAGCCCGCATTCAGTGGCAACGGGTGTGGGGTACACCGCAGAAAAGTCAGATTCCCTCAGCGACCCCATGATCCTTCACATGAACGAGGCAGGCGAAGTACTGGCCAAACACATTTTCGTTACGGGGGAGGATGTAAGGCTGATCAATGGATTTTTGAATGATGATAAGTTCTTTGTAGGAACCGGCTTTGCACGGAAAAATCTAAACAGCGATTGGAACCTGCTGCTTGCCACCTTTGATTTCAAGACAGCTCGCTTTCAAACCCGCAAACTTCAACTCAGCGATCAGGATGAAGAGGGGTATCATGTGCAGCCGCTGAACCGGAATACCGCATTGGTTGTCGGCCATACCCTTGATAAGAATGGCGATATTGTCCTGGTGAAATGGAAATATCGGTAAGAATACCCTAAGCGCTCACGATGGGAACTTAGACACTATGTTATGCCATCCTCTGTGGGCCATTAATTTTCTCAAAATTCAATTCCGTTGCCTTCGTTAAGAAATCGAGCAGGTGTTTGTTGAATTCGTCCGGTTGTTCCAGATTGGACACATGCCCGGCATGATCAAGCACGCGGAGCAGAGACCCTTTGATCGAGGCATTCATCAATTCAGATTGGGCAAGGGGCGTTACTTCATCTTCTCTGCCGCATAGAATCAAGGTGGGAAGGGTTATCGTATTCAACGTAGAGCAGGTTTCGGAACGCTCTGCGAGGGCTGCCAAGCCCATCATCATACTGTTTTTCGAGTTGGAAAATACCACCTTGCTCACTTGCTCAACCAATTCCTTTTTGGTTGTTAGAGAATCGTTGTGGAATACACTTTTAATAAACCCCTCATTGAACCTGGTGACCCCGTTGATTGCGATTTCATCCATAACCTGATAGCGTTTTTCTTTTACTTCCGCAGAATCGGCTACGCATTGCGTGTCGCATAGAATCAGGGCCTCAAAGCGTTCTGGAAATCTTTTCAGGGCATTCAGCGCGATATATCCCCCCATTGAGAGTCCACAAACAATGGCTCGGTCAAGGCTTAACGCGTTCATAAACTGAATTAAGTCATCCGCAAATAAATCCATACTCAGGTGCGATTCCTCATCGGTTGATTTTCCAAATCCTCGGATATCATAGGCGAGTAAACGGTAGGAGGATTGTAAAAAATCGAGTTGACCTTGCCACATGGATTTGTCGAACGGAAAACCATGCAAGAAGATAATCGGAATGCTACCTTCCCCAACATCGTTGTAGGATAGGGGAAAGGTATTGAGAGCGATCACTAAATCGTACCCTTTCGTTTCTGTTTCCATGGTAATTTTATTTAAGTGCTTCTGGTAGCGATTGGAGTCTTTAACTTTCTGAATCAGGGTATCCTTGCCAGGCAACGATCGTAGTACGAAAATCCATAGCGGTTTTTTCAATCCCCACAAACATACGTGTTACAGAAGGCGACTTCTTTACATCATGGGAGATCAGACTTACACGATTCACACGTATTCACGAGGATAAAATGTTTATTGTTCACACCATCTTAACCCGATATTTATACCTTACTTTCGAAGGATGAAACTCAACGCGATAGCGTATCGTGAAGATGAGACTACCGAAGCCGGTTTCTGCATAGCAGCAGATTTCGACACGTTCAGGCCCACATAGGAGTACGCTTAAATTCAGGTTAATATTTGTTTACGTTGGCGGAAATTACCGTTCATGTCAGAAGCGCATATTGATACCCTTGTGAAACCCATCAACCGATTCATTAAAAATGAGGCGACCGGTGGGATAGTTTTATTTATCAGTGCCTTGGTTGCCATCGTGTTAGCCAACTCTCCGCTGGCAGATGCTTATCACCACCTGTGGGAGTATACATTCACAATTGGATTTGAAAATCATGCAATGACACAGACCCTGCACCATTGGATAAACGATGGATTGATGGCCATGTTCTTTTTTGTGATTGGTTTGGAGCTAAAGAGAGAAATTATGGGTGGCGAATTGTCGAACCCCCGAAATGCCATGTTACCAATTGTTGCAGCCATAGGAGGTATGGTGGTGCCTGCACTAATCTACGTAGCGTTTAACCCCGAGCTACCAGAAGTAAAGGGTTGGGGGATTCCGATGGCAACGGATATTGCTTTTGCCTTGGGGGTGCTAGCGCTTCTCGGAAAACGCGTTCCACTCTCGCTGAAAATATTTATCACCGCATTGGCTATTGCCGATGACCTGGGGGCTGTGCTGGTAATTGCCTTTTTTTACACTTCCCATATTTCATTTCTGAATCTCGCCATAGGCGCGGGGTTTATCGTTGTATTGGCGGGTGCAAACTTCATGGGTATCCGGAGTACGGTATTTTATGGGATCATCGGCATTTGTGGTGTGTGGTTAGCCTTCTTCATGTCAGGGGTTCATGCCACCATTGCCGGTGTATTAGCAGCGCTAACCATCCCCGCAAGGCCCAAAGTAGATGAGATTGATTTCACTCAAAAATTGAAATTGTATACCCGTGAATTTCTGGCCATCCCACCTAATTCGGTTACACTCTTGGAACCCCAACAAGTATACATTATCGAAAAAATAAAAACACTGGCACGGGCAGCTGACACGCCACTGCAACGACTGGAGAGCGGACTTCATCAAATTGTTGCATTGATCGTAATGCCCTTGTTTGCTTTAGCAAACGCTGGCATTTCAATACAAACAAGTTCATTCAGTCAGATTCAACCCGTTGCTATCGGGTGCCTGCTTGGATTATTCGTAGGTAAATTTTTTGGAGTGGTGGGTTTTAGTTGGTTGATGGTTCGTATGAAATTGGCAACACTCCCCGCTACCCTACAATGGCCACATATTATTGGAGCCGGATTTTTAGCAGGTATTGGATTTACCATGTCACTTTTTGTTACTAACCTGGCATTTGGAGAGGTGGCCCTGATCAACCAGGCAAAATTGGGCATTTTAGCGGCATCCATTATCACGGGTATAATAGGATATTTGGTGTTACGAACTGTGCCAAGCACACCATCAGCGGGTCATCGTAAACCAGGAATAGAATAATCATATGCAGGGTTGGCACAAGGGGCAAACACGAAGCCGTATACACACTACTTTCACTAGCTGCCAAATACAACCCACGAAGTGCTTGTAGCGAAACCTTACCCCCTAACGAAGCATGATAGTAACCTTTTCAATAGAGAATGGGGTAACAACAACAAGTACGCCTACCCGTTAACTATGCAACCCACTCAGGAACTTGTGTAAGCCATTCCATGGCGGGATTGCCCAACTTGTTAGCAAATAAACCAAGCCAAGCAATGAAAACACAAAGGAACTGGACAGGAGTAAACGCGGGTATGATGATTTTGGTATTCATGCTGTTTGCGGCATGTACAAAAAAGGTAGCTTTTCTAACGTCTGCGGTTGTACCCGCTGCGGAAGGTAATGTTACAATCCGGCAGGATAATAATAAAAACTACGATGTGGTGCTAACGGTCAGAAGATTGGCAGATCCTACCCGACTCTCACCCCCAAAAAGCGTTTATGTGGTTTGGATGGAAACGGACCAGAACGGGGCGCAAAATATGGGTCAGCTTAAAACCGATACCAAAGGCTTTTCAAACATGTTAACCAGTTCATTAAAAACAGTTACCCCGCACAAACCCACCGGTTTTTTCATTACTGCAGAAGATGATGCCAGTGGAAATTATCCGGGGATGACGGTGGTACTTAAAACTGGCACCATGGAAGATCGGTAGTGCGCGGGCCTGATCGATGCTTTTATCCGTTTCCCCTCGGCTTACAGACAAGTCCAGAGGATGGTTAAAATCCATACTTTTACTGAACAATAACTTTTCATGGCTACGAAGGAATCCACCCGCTTGCTGCCCGGTCAGCGCGTAGTTCAAATCTGCCTTTTTCTGGTGGCCTTCATTGCCATGTCGGGAGGTGCATTACAAATGTATCTGGGAGAGCCCGAAACCAACCCGCGGCTGGATAACATACACCGCTTTATGTCGGGCGTTTATTTTAGTTGCGGAGTGATTGGATTGTGGGCCGGCATCAACATCCGACAGCAGGGCACGCTCGTCTACTTGTTGGCACTGCCTGTTTTTTTAGGAGGTGTGGGTCGGTTGGTCTCCATGAGCATCGTGGGTATCCCGGAACCAAAGGGCACATGGCTCGGCTACGTGATTCCTGAATTGCTGATTCCCGTCATCATGGTAGTCGCACACCGCATCGGTATCAACCAGTCCTTGCGAGCGTAACGGGCTTTGCTCATTCGAATACGAAGAAGGTCTATCGTTTGGAGGTGGAAGCAGCTGGCTACGCACATTTATTTACGCAACCAAGCAAGTTGGGTATTATCAAAAAGGATAGAAATGTAATCCGTGATCTGTAATAAACAATCAGGAGTAATCCTCAATCCATTTAAACTTCTGTTCAATAATCGCATTCTTTTCCTTGCGGATATAGTTAAGAAAGGCACCGGCCACTGGCGAAAAGGATTTATTCTTTAACCAGATCAACTGCCAGGTTGATTGGATGGGCAAGCCCTTTACGGGAATGATTTGTAAGTCACCATTGGTCAGCTCCGAACGGATTCCGATCAACGGCATGATGGAGCAACCCAATCCGGCCAACACGGCTTGCTTCACCGCTTCGTTGGACGTGAGCTCCAGCTTTTTAGTGACGTGAATGCGGTGTTGCTGAAAGTACTTTTCCAACGTATGCCGTGTACCAGACCCGCTTTCGCGGAAGATGAGGGGCAAGCGTTCTATAATCTTTTTCTCGTAAGGATTTTTTTTAAAAGAAAGGTCCGTGTTATTGACCAGAAAGAGTTTGTTCTGCATTAACTCCACCTTCTCTACCTTCAACTTCTCCGGAAGCACCGAAACCAATCCGAAATCCACCTCATTGTTTTCCAGGCTTTCGAGCACCTTGGATTTATTAGTTACATCCAACCGCAATTCTACATCGGCATGCGTCTGTAAAAAGCCGGACAGGAAGTAGGGGATTACATACTTGCCGGTGGAGACGGACGAGATCTTCAGGCGCCCGGATAGTTGCCCGCGAAAGGAAGAGGTTTTATAATCAATGGCGTGCACTTCATTGAGAATCTTTTCGGCCGAGCGCGCGATCTCCTTGCCAAAGTCGGTCACATAAAGTTTTCGGCCAACTACTTCGGTGAGTGGTATTTGAAACTGATCCTGAAAGTTTTTCAGTTGAATGGATACAGCGGGCTGCGTGAGGTGCAGTTCTTCTGCTGCTTTCGTAACGCTTTGAAGTTCCGTGATTTTTAAGAAAACCTGTAACTGATGCAAGGTGTAGTTCATAAATATAGTTTATGGTCTTTATTATAAAAATAAATAAAAATTGATGCATACAAACACCCATTTTTGCGACCGAAATAAAACACATACCCTTATGACTAAAATCACAGTGGCAAAAGGAGATGGTATCGGTCCGGAAATCATGGCCGCCACGCTCGCCATCATTAAGGCCGCAGGCGCAAAAATTGAAATTGAGGAGATTGAGGTCGGTGAGAAGGTTTACTTGGCAGGAAATACGTCCGGGATCGCGAAGGAATCATGGGACATTATCCGCAGAAACAAGGTATTCTTAAAAGCGCCCATTACCACACCGCAGGGCGGAGGCTATAAGAGCCTGAATGTAACCACACGCAAGTTTCTGGGGTTGTATGCCAACGTGCGTCCCTGTGTGAGTCTGCACCCGTTTGTAAAAACGAAACATCCGCAAATGGATCTTGTCATCATCCGGGAGAATGAAGAGGATTTATATGCCGGCATCGAGCACCAGCAAACGGATGAAGTGGTTCAGTGCCTGAAACTCATCAGCCGACCGGGCTGCGAGAAGATAGTTCGTTACGCATTTGAATATGCGAAGCAGTATGGCCGAAAAAAAGTTACCTGCTTCACGAAAGACAATATCATGAAGCAAACCGATGGTTTATTCCACCAGGTGTTTGATGAAATTGGAGTCGAATATCCGGAAATAGAAAAGGAGCACTGGATTATCGATATAGGCGCAGCTAAAATGGCGGATACACCCGAAGCCTTTGATGTGATCGTAATGCCTAATTTATATGGCGATATGCTTTCCGATGTGGCCGCCCAGATTGCAGGCTCTGTGGGATTGGCAGGTTCTGCCAACATTGGTGAAGAGTGTGCGATGTTCGAAGCCATCCATGGTTCGGCACCCCGCAGAGCCGGACAGAATATGGCAAACCCATCCGGTTTGTTGCAGGGCGCGATTCTCATGCTGAACCACCTGGGCCAAACCGAAGTGGCGGAAAACGTGCAGAACGCCTGGTTAAAGACAATCGAAGACGGAATTCACACCTATGACATATTTAAGGAGGGTGTGAGTCGAGTGAAAGTAGGCACGCAGGAATTTGCGCAGGCTGTAATTGCCAACCTCGGCAAGAAGCCTTCAACTTTAAACGCGGTTTCTTATGCGAAGGGGGCAGCTTTGAAACTTCCTAAATACAAGCGTAAACCGGCCGCGAAGAAGGACCTTGTGGGTGTGGATCTCTTTGTTCATTGGTCGGGTACCAACCCGGATGAATTGGCAGCCAACGTGAAAGCGTTGGGTAATGCAGAAGTGCAGCTCTCTATGATTACCAACCGTGGAATCAAAGTGTGGCCGGAAGGATTCCAGGAGACATTCTGTACTGACCACTGGCGCTGTCGCTTTAAACCGGTGGAAAGCAACACCATGAGTAAACAGGAAATTATTCGGTTGTTGAACAAAGCGATCGAAAATAAAATCGATACGATCAAAACGGAGAACCTATATGCATTTAACGACAAGCCTGCCTACTCGTTAGGTCAGGGTCAATAAGTAAACCCCTATTCAATGAAAAATTCACACACATTCAAGCTTGTAGACGGGAAGTTTTCACCCTCCGATGCGCGGAAAATCCTGATGGAATTGATTCAGAACAAGATCAACTTTCACTCACGGCAGATACACATGATGGAAGAGCACAATGAGGGCAATACTTCCCGGCACCAAAAGCGAATCGAGCAGCTTAAAAAATCAGCTGAACGATTAAAAAAGGCGCTCGTGCTGGCTGAAAAAAAAGGCATGCAATTGAAAGTTAACGGAAACATTGAAATTACTTTTCTGGAATAAGCCCATTTCAACACAACAAAAGTTGCTTTCGAAAATCATCTTATACACGCTATGCGGTTGGATTTACTCCTGGATAATTTAACCAATCCGGCCCTGCTTTTCTTTGTCCTGGGTGTGCTGGCCGTTCGCCTGAAGAGTGACCTGGAAATCCCTGCCAATTCATCCAAATTCATTTCCCTGTATCTCTTGTTTTCGATTGGCTTCAAGGGGGGCCAGGAGCTGGCCCACAGTCAGTTTACAATGGAAATCATCTGGGCGGTGGTATTCGGCATTGCCGTGGCGAGTGTGATTCCGTTCTATACTTTTTTTATACTGAAACGGAGATTGCGAGTAGCAGATGCCGGGGCCATCGCGGCTGCCTATGGCTCCGTAAGTGCCGTTACATTTGTTACCGCGGTCTCCTTCCTGGAAATACAACAAGTAACATTTGACGGTCACATGGTAGCCGTGATGGCGCTCATGGAAGCTCCGGCCATCGTTATCGGGGTGATGTTGATTCGATTTTATGGCGAGCAGGGTCAAACAAAACTGAAGGTGCACTCCATCATTACTCATTCCTTTACGAACGGAAGTGTGTTCATGATTGTGGGAAGCCTGATCATTGGCTTGCTGGCGAGTGAACAACAGGCCCAGGGAATAAAACCCTTCACCACCGATATCTTTAAAGGATTCCTGGCCATCTTCCTCCTCGACATGGGCATTGTCAGCGGCCGGAGACTGGATGATTTCTTTCAAAGCGGCAAGTTTACAACTGCGTTTGCCATCCTTATTCCGCTCATCAATGGTTGTGCAGTAGCGTGGTTGAGTGGCCTGGTTACGGATGCGACCGGGAACCGGTTTATTTTTGCTGTGCTCGCAGCCAGCGCTTCCTACATTGCTGTTCCGGCTGCGATGAAGATTGCTGCTCCCAGTGCAAACCCGGGCTTGTTTCTGCCCATGGCCCTGGTCGTTACTTTTCCGTTAAATATTACCATTGGCTTACCCCTGTATTATTCAATTGTTTCCAACCTTTAATACAAACGCGTTATAACGCAATGCGGTCAAGTAGTTTAACCAGTCAACCAGAAATAAAGTTGTCAGGTGGTACCACCTGACAACAATGAAGTAGTATAAACCGCAGAGGCGCAAAGCCGCCAAGGTTTTCAAAGAGCACGTTCAGCGGAGAACCTTTGCGACCTAGCGCCTTTGCGGTGAAAAGATATTCTTGCTGTTATCTCAATAGGTATCTTGATGACCGTGATTAATTATCAACCTGAGAGGCCAGGAGATACCTTCTATTCAATCAAAACAGTTTTTCGTTAGGTGGGGTTACTTTGGCCAACCGCAGATACACGGTGGTCTGTCCCCGGTGGTGGGTCTGGTGCTCAAATAATTTGGCATACACCATGCCCTTGCTCATTTCAAACTGATTAAACAGTTTGGTTTTTTCAAAGAGCTGAACGGGCGTCATCTTCTTCAGGCTGTTGATCACAAAGTCGTAACTCGCCAGTACCAGGGTGGTAACGTTCGCCTTGGATTTGTCCGTGCTCTTTTCCGATTCCCCAAAACCCACCGGGCTCTTCTCACCGGAAGCAGCCGCGGCAAAGCCGTAGTTGGCATCGGTCAGGTGCAGCATTTGTTCTGCGAAGCTGCGCATTTCGGGCGTGGGCTTCGAGGCATACCCGGCTTCGGGCATCGCATCCAGGTATTCTTTGGTGTAGGCTTTGGCACGTTCCCATTCTTTCACAATCTCATCGATGGATTGGGCTTGGGTTACAGCCGACAGGCAAACCAACATCAGTACGAGCGGGAAGGTTAACGTTTTCATTTTCATAATTTAAATTGTTTAATCATAGTAATCAGTACTTATCGGGCTGTTCAGATTTCAAACAAGACATCCGAATGACGTGTTAAATATCATCAATCTTCTCGCCCGTAGATTTTTTCTTTAACGGACCGCGGGTCACTTTTAGATCTTTGAAATACCCGATGGTTCCAATATCCACATACAATCCTACGCCACCTATTTTATTATTGCCTAGCATTTTATCCACGATAAACGAAGAGTATTTCATGTCATTAATAAACATTTCCGCTGTTTCGCCATTCACTTCAATTCGCATCTTTATCCATTCTTTCAAGGCTACAGGAGCCGAGCCTTCATACGACCCGGGCGGATAACTTTTTCTCAAGGTATCAAATTTTGCATGGGGATAAGAAATGTATTGAACGGCATGATTCCGGAACTGCTGATTATTAACTCGGCCCACTTTGGGGCGTAGGTAAATGCCTTCAAAGGCGGAGTCGTCTTCTTTAATCCTGAAATAGACCCCAATGAAGCCGGCAATTCCGGGATACGGGGCCGGATCCTGAAGTTGACTATACATCTGTACTTCAATCGTACCATTTTCAAAGTCCTCCAGGCCTACAAGCCGGGCATAGTGGGGTTCGTCAACGGTTTTCTCAATATTGTTGACATCAAAAGGAAGCGCGTTTAAGTCCCGTTCTATTTTCAGCACTTTCTTTCCTTCGAACGTAATGATCGAGCCGGTTACATTGTGCAATTCAAACGTTTGCTTTTTAAGCGTTAGCTTCTGCTTCTGTCCCGATACACAAAAGGTACCAAGCACGAGCAAGAAAATAAGGTGAATCTTTTTCATAGTGATAAATTTAGAGAAGCCTTGTTGTTTTCAGTGGCGGATGTGTGGGTCTTAAACCGGCTGCTTCAATTCTCCGCGGGTAACGGTTTTGCCCAGGGCTCCAAACTCATGCAGTTCGCCAAACACTTCAATGCGGATAGACTGATCAATACCCCCAACACGAACCGGTTCGAATCCGTTGTCTTTAATCAACTCTTCAATCTTTGCATTGATGCTGTTGTCATCCGTTGCATAAAACAGAACCGCGGCTTCCGGCCTTTGAAAGGCTGCACTGGCCAAAGAACCTGCACCCAACGTGCCGAGTGCCTTTACCAATTTAGCACCTTTAGGAAGTACGCCCGCAATGATTTGCCCGGCTGATTCATCAACACCAATGATTTTCTTGAACCCACCGTTGCCATCGGGTGCGATGGGATTGGAGGGATCCACGATAATCTTGCCTTGTAATTCAGTTGCATACTTCTTGAAAAGTTCCTGAATAGTACTGAACCAAACAGCCAGCACCACGATGTCAGCTTCTTTAATAGCAGCCGGTACGTCAGCAGCGTTGGCAAGACTTCCCAGCTGTTTTGCTAATGCAGTGGCATCTTCTAATTTACTACTGGCTACAATTACTTCGCGATTGCTCTTCACCAGGTTGGAGGCAACTACTTTTCCGATGTTTCCGAGACCGATAACGGCCACTTTTGATTGATTTGTTTTCATATATTTTTTTGTTTGAATGATGATACAAAGCAACAGCAAACAGGGGGGCTGCACCAATGACCTGGTTTAAGAAAAAGGATTGATCTGGTTTAAGACTTCATAAAGCCTGCCTACCCGACAGGGATATCTTATGTGAAGCGTTTCGCATCCGTTGGTTCAGCAGGTAAACTACTAATGACAAGGAAGTAGTATTCACCGCGAAGACGCAAAGACGCTAAGGGTTTCAAATGAGCATGCTCTCCTCAGAATCTTTGCGACCTAGCGCCTTTGCGTTGAAAAAGATTTTCTTGCAGTTACCTCAATCGGTATCTTTGATGACCGAGATTAATGATTATCCCGACAGACCAGAATGCTTTAAGCTATCAAGAAGATTTGTCCCCTTTGGCCATCCGGCTGCGAATACGGCTCAAAAACTCAGGGGTAATACCGAGATAGGCGGCAATTTGCACTTGCGATAACCGATTCAGCAGGTGCGGGTAAGTTTCCAAAAATAACTGGTACCGTTCTTCGGCTGTCGAACTGAATAACTGGGTCATTCGTTGCTGCTGCAGCATGAAGTGATTTTCGAGAAGAACTCTGAAGATACGATCAAACTTGGGAGCCTTTATATACAGGTCAATCAAATCCGAATGATTAATGCGTAGTACCACCGTGTCTTCCAGCGCATCAATATTGAGTTTTGCCGGCTTCATTTTATGAAAACTGGTCAGGTCCAGGATCCAGTAATTTTCGGTGGCAAATTGAAGAATGTGGTACACGCCTTTGTCATCCACCATATACAACCGCAGGCAACCCCGCACAACAAAATCAAAATACTCACACACCTGGCCATGTTGCAGCGCAAACTG
>CAZAUN010000024.1:0-15203 GCA_964488465.1 uncultured Ohtaekwangia sp.
AAAGCCTGGTAGGAAGACCGTGATGCTGGGCCAATGCAAGTAAATCCCATTTATTGTCAGGCTTGTATTCGGTAAGTGGTAGTACTCCCCTCTCAAAATCATCCAGCATGAGACGCTCAACCGTGGAGATGTTTCCGTTTAGTTTGCCATCTTCGAATAACCTACAGAGTTTAGGGCGTAAATGTTCATCAACATTCTGACCGCGGAATATTAGATCAGCCTTGTTCTTGTTTTGCTCATTGAAATGTTTAATCTGTTCAATTACATCAAGGTACTCTTGAACGGATTTGATTTTGGCGTCAAAATGTCTGTGAGTTTTAATCATGCACCATTAAGCATTATAACCCCTCCTCCTGATAAATTCTTCTGTAATTTTCATAATGTTCTCCTTAGTATAGTTGAAAATACTTTCCTCATCATTTTTAACCAACTCATGAATGTACTCTTGCACAATACCAGGCTGAGGCTCTCGCCCAAATATTTGAACCCAAAGTTTTACAAATGATTTCGCATAGTGTCCCACCCGAATCCGCGCGTCATTTTGTCGATAAGCCTTCAGGAATGCAGTCCTCTGCGAATCATTCAATACTCGCACCCTGAATTCGATTTCGCTTTGGTTTATATATGCCGCAAAATCATCTTTGTTCAGATCTGGTAGCAGGGCGAATTTTGGTTCTTGCAATGATTCCAAAAACTGAACGACAAAATCATTCATAAAGATGATGAGCGGGTTTCCGGCATTTATGAACCCAACAAAATTTTGAGTGAATAGCTCTTGGCCGCCAAGAGTCTCAAGATAGGTTATTAATAATGGATATGTTGACAACTCTTCTTGTGACACAACTTGGTGGTTCAAGATGAACTGCCGAAGTCTCTCCTTGACCTCTTGTGAGATCGATAATTTGGGAACACATACAGCACTTCGCCAAACCTGCAAATAGAAGAACAACCTAGCGATTCTTGAATTCTCAATTGACACACTAGTTTTTGAAGCCAGGTTTGATTGACGAAACTTAGGTAGAATATCCCGGGTAAATGCATTCTCTATTTCTGTGAATATCTTCTCACAGTTGTCACAAAATACATTATCGACAGAGTACGGATTTTGTGATGCCCTGTGGATCTCCTCCTCGCTCACAGGTCTATTAAGCAATTCTTCTAGCTTTTCAGGGCTTGTTGATCGTTGAAAGTTAAAATTCACGTGTGACTTTGATGACATGTCAAAGTAGAGCCCTCTTTCTCGTTCTGAACTGCCGTCAATATTCAGGCATGACCGTATTATCCCATCCGTTAAATAGTGGGTATTCTTCTTGTTGGCTTCCCTTTGCTGGCATAACGCACAAAGCATGGTAAAAAATTGTGGCTGTTAATTCGAGCTATGAAAATAGGGAAAAAACCTTCAAATTTTCCTAAATTCAGGCTTTTATAGACGCTAACTTGACCAATGAAAACCTCCCTATCCCACCTCCCTGAAAACAAACGGTACGAGATCCACCGTATCGCGGAGATTATCCGGGAGGTGGTGAACCCGGAGAAGATCATCCTGTTTGGGAGCCATGCAAAGGGCACACACGTAGAGCACCGATACCAGACAAAAGACGGCATCATTCACGAGTACATTAGCGACTACGATTTTTTGGTGGTGACGAAGAACAACCCGGAGAAGACCTACGTGCAGGAAAGTAAGATTATGGACAGGGTAGATCATTTCAATCCACCCGTGAACCTGGAAATACATGAGATCGACTACATCAATGAAGGACTTGGATGGGGGCAATATTTTTTTGCGGACATAGTGAAGGAGGGAATTTTACTTTATGATGGAGGAAATGTAAACTTTCTTGAGCCCCGAATTTTAACACCAGCTGAGGAGAAAGAAAAGGCTCAAAGATATTTCGATTTATGGTTCCCGATAAGTTCGGGGTTTCTAGACGGAGTGAGATATTACCTGTCTAAAGGTGAATTAAAGATCGGTGCTTTTAATCTGCATCAAGCTGCTGAAAGTTTGTATTATTCCCTTCTATTAGTTTTTACTGGGTACAAACCTAAAACACATAATCTTTGGAAGCTTCGAAAAAAAACAAAGGCCTACTCTGACGAATTGTTTTTGGTCTTTAAGGCCGAGACCGACAAGCAAGATGAGCACTTGTTTGATTTACTGAAGAGAGGATATGTCGAAGCGAGATATAAACAAGATCATTACAGTATCACAAAGGATGAACTCTCAGAACTGATCAGTCGCGTAGAGTTAATGGCATCTATAGTCCAAAGGATCTGCAAGAACAAGATCGACTCGCTCTAGTTCTATTTCTCTTGATACAAGTTTTTGCTTTTTCCCGGCCGTATTTTCCTTAGCGTCTTTCCATTTACAAGAAGTAACAAGACACCAGAAGTTTCAGCGCTCCGCAGTTTGATATTAAACTCTTCTTCACATTTTTCAATCACATCACTGACTGATCTTGGACTCCTAAAGAAACCCTCATCTAATAGCTTCTTTATATTCCGGGTTACACCTGACTTCCTAATCTTTCCCCTTTTCAAGTTTGTGTTAAACTTAAAGTCATATGGGAAATCAAGAAGTTTCGATGGTGTTATTCCGAAGGCCAAAGCGATAGATTTTAACGTATGAAGTTGCGGGCTTTCGTGACCATTTTCAATTGCAGAAATCTGCGCCTCGCTTACTGATGAAATGGCTGCTAGGTCGCTTTGTGCCCACGCCAGTTTCTCACGTAGTTCCTTTACTCTCTTACCAAAAGCTACTTGATATTTTACGTCTCGTTTCTCCTTATGTTCGCGTTTTCCCACGCAAACAAATTGGGCCGATCAACCGATTAAATACTTCAACTTTTCCGAATTAAAAATATCTTGATTATATTTGATTTCGACTGACAACTACCCCATCTCATTTACTGATGCCTGAGAAACAGAAGAGAATGAGATATGGGAACCGCTTCCAAGATATTCACCGCATTAAGTGCGGGTGCTCCCTGCTTATTGGCTTACCCGGGCATTTTCTCAGGCCTCAGTAATGACGGTAAGCAAAGCCCCGCACTTATATTATTTACACTCCATGCTTTCCACCAGTATAGGTGTGTTGGCAATTTTGCTATTTTTGAAAATACCTCTGCCAACAAAGCATTTCACGAGGAGCCCACGTTGTCCATGCCCTTCCAGGGCGTGGACTTTTGTTTTCACCCAACCTTTACCGTGTTATGAATCCGTACCACAACCATATGGATACGGAGTTGGTGGACCTGCTCAGGCAAGGCAACCGCCAGGCCTTTGAGGTAATCTACCGCAGGTATGCCAAAGAACTCTTTGGCTATGCACTGCGAAAAATAAAGGTGCGCGAAGACTGCGAGGAACTGATGCATGATGTGTTTGAGTCGCTGTGGAAGCGCAGGGAAGAACTGATGATTACCTCACTCAGGCACTACCTGTTTACATCGGTGCGCTACATGGTGATCCGGTATTTCAGCCATCGCGAGGTGAAACGCAAATTTGCCGAGCATTACCAATTGTTCGAAGCCGTATATGAAACAATAGACGAGGAGCAGCAGCGCGATCCGCAGGCCATCCATGCCTCACTCCTGCAACACATACACGACCTGCCCGACCGTTGCCGCGAGGCCATCCGTTTGCGCATCACCGAGAACCTGTCCAACGGGGAAATCGCCACGCGCATGAACATCAACAAGGGCACGGTTCAGTTGTATATCTCCAAGGCATTTGCCCACCTGCGCGGCTCTTACGATAAGATTTTTAAGCCTGCGGAGTAAGTATCTGTGCGTTTTGCGGAGGTATTTTTGGGAGGACTTGGTCCTCTAAGAACAAATTTGTTAAATTCAATTGTGGCCAAGATGATGGCGTACTCCATATGGCAATCTTCTACCCCTCCTTAGCTGATATCCGAAACCTTAAACGTCAACCCGAGCCAGGAGAAGGCCATATCCTTTCCGTACTAGATAAACTTCATGATTCATACGAGGTCTACTTCCAGCCTTTCCTCAATGGCGATCGGCCCGATATTGTTGTTCTTAAAAAAAATTATGGCGTCCTCATTATTGAGGTCAAAGACTGGAGCCCCTATCATTACTATATCGATGAAAGAGGACACTGGTATCTGAAACTAAATGGTTCAAAGTTAAAATCACCAATAGATCAGGCCTATCGATATAAGAGAAATCTATTTGAGTTGCACATTGCGGACTTTCTGAACAAGCACATCTATGATGCAAAATATTGGCGCATTGTGAAGTCTGCCGTGTACTTCTTTGAATTTTCAAAGGATCAACTCGAGAAAGTAAAGCAGCAGCTATTTGTTAACGAAGGGCGGATGCGCTTTATTCAAAGCAATGTCGCTCTATGGAGTAAAGATGTCTTTCCAAAGCTAATCCAAAACACTTTTGAGGGAATCAAGAAGTCTGCTAATGATCGATTTGGAGAGCAAGAATACAAGAGCATTGTCAGGTTCCTGCGTCCCTCTGAGTTTGACTACGAGCAATTCTCAAAAACATCAATAAAGTTTACTCAGCAACAACAGAAACTGATTTTTAGTGAGCCCCGGGAGCAGTGGGTAAAGGGCGTAGTGGGTTCTGGTAAAACAACGGTTCTTTCGGCAAGGGCGGCTAAAGCATTCGAAAGAGTTAACGCACGAATACTAATACTCACGTACAACATAACCCTTAAGAATTATATACATGACAAAATAGCAAGAGTAACTGGAAAATTCGATCCAAGTAAATTCTATGTGACTCATTACGATCATTTCATTGCCACGGAAATGAATAACTATGGGCTCACATACGATTTACCTCAAGATTTCAACACGTGGACCAATGAGGAGAAGGCTCAATATTTTGAGGAGTACCATGCGGATATAAATCTCTTTGAACCGGTAAAGGATGCGATTGAGCCGTACCCGGTGATATTGATTGATGAAACTCAGGACTTCAAAAAAGCTTGGCTTGATATTGTTAAGAAATACTTCCTCAAGCCAAATGGTGAATATGTGCTCTTCAGTGATGAGAAACAGAATATATATAGTAGAGAGATTAACAATAAAGATATTAGAACTAATGTCGCTCAAAGACCGACATCATTGAAAGAATCTGTACGATCCGCAGCTAAGCTTAAAGAAACTTTTATTGATTACCAGCACGAGTATTTGTCTAAGAAATATAATGCTGATGACCATGTTTCATTCCTTTCTACTCAACTTGGATTAAATTACACTAACGAAAAGATATCTTACATCGATGTTGGTATGCTTGAAGTAACAAGATTATTTAATCGCGTCCGGGAAATAACTAAAAGCTTGAGCGAACCACCGAAGAATGTGGCGGTTTTAGGTGAGACTATAGAATTCTTAAGAGATTTTGACTTGTATTATCGGGTCAAAACAAATGAAATGACAAATCCCATGTTTGAATCTCTTGAAGAATATTTCGGCATAATACTGAGTACTCTTGTAGCTGAGAACATGGGCGACCAGGTGCCAAAGGATCTGAGAATGCACGTGAAGCAAGAGGGCTACTCCTTTTGGCCGGAACATCAGAATGCGGATAAAAAAAATCGTGCACTAAGTTCGTTACTTGCTCTGCACAGAACCGAACGAAATGCACCAGATGACAGGCACTTCAAAAGCAATGTTGAGGATAGAAACGAAATGTATAGAGATCCGCTTGTCAAGAAGTGGCTTCAACGTTTCACGGATGCGTTTGAGGAACATAAAAATGTTGTAAAAGGTACTGATCGATTTTTGTCGCATGTAGAAAATCGGCTAAACTCTCTGAGAGGATTTAGGAAAGGAAACTTCTGGTTCCATACCGATGGGATTAAGCTATCAACAATTCACAGTTTTAAAGGCTGGGAAGCGAGCACTGTTTTTTTTATAGTTGAGCCGAAATATCGAATGAATTCCGAGTCTATGAACGAACTCATCTATACATCAATTACACGGGCAAAAAACAATTTGGTAGTGCTGAATTTTGGTAATACATCCTTCAAGTCAGAATTCAAAGACTTCTTTGAGAATCATGTAAATATGTAGGTATCGGCAACCTCCGAGGCTCTTACGATAAGATTTTTAAGCCTGCGGAATAGCATTTTTGCGTGTCGGGTTCCGCCCGACTATATGAACCCCGTAATCCCGTCACTTTGTAATATAAAGAGGCAATCCGTTTGCTTAAATTAGTAGACACGTTACAAAACCACGGGAGCCATGGAAAAATCAGATTTTGACCTGCTCATGGAGCGCTATGTTACGGGGAAAGTATCCGAACAGGAACGCGTAAAGATAGAGGCATGGCTGGACGCCATGGGCGCTGAAGACAATACCGACCTGGAATTAAGTAAAGAAGAGGAAGACCGCATCTTCCGGAAGCTGACCAGCAGCATCACCACGGTGGAAGATGTTGTGGCGCTGAAACCCAAAAGAAAGACGCGCCCCGACCAATGGATGATCCGCATTGCGGCATCGCTGGTGATCGTCTCGCTGGTGTCGTATGCCGTGTGGTATTTCACCACGTCCGGCAAATACCAACTCGAAGTGGTGGCCAAGAATGGCGTTGAAAAAATCATCCTGAACGATGGATCGCTGGTGTGGTTGCGGGGCGAAAGCAAGGTATTGTATTACGAAAAGCCGGATGAAGGTGCCCGCTATACCACATTTCAGGGCGAGGCATTATTTGAAGTAGCGAAGGACGCAAGCCACCCATTCATTGTGCAATGCGGAGAGGTGAGGGTGAGCGTGCTCGGCACCAGCTTCAATATTAAAACAGGTATTGATCAAGTGGAGCTAACGGTGCTTACGGGCAAAGTGAACCTTTCATCGGCCGCCAACACAGCAGGCGTAGACGTGCTGCCGCAGGAAAAGATTATTTATAAAAGCAACGGGGAGTTTGAGAAGTTCTCCACCAGCCCGCAGGAAATTACGTCCCTTACGGTGAACACCGACTACAACATGCAATTCACCAATACGGGTATGGATGAGGTGGTGAACCGGCTGGAAAGCAAATTCAACGTGTCGGTAAAACTTTCCGACAAGCGTATCCGGAACTGCAAGATCACCATGGATTTTACGGATCAATCCCTGGAAAAATCGTTGCAGTTGATTTCGGAAGTACTGGATGTGACCTACAGTGTCCAGGATAAAACGGTAACTCTTACCGGTAAAGGATGTAAGTAAGAACCTAAACCTGCCAACCATGAAACCGAGCCACGCCATTCTATTCGATTCCACCTAAAACAAAACAGGAGTGATGCGATCACTCCTGCTTGTCCCCCTTGACAAGGGTCTGATTCACCTTTGTCAAGAATTCCCCAATGTCAAACCCCTACCGGGTGTTGAAATTTCCATCCTTGGATGGAAGCGGGGAAGCTTTGTCCCATTTCAAATACAGAAGAAGAACAAAACCAATTCAAGTTATGAAAAAAAGTTTTACCGCAAAACTTTGGAAGGTTATGAGAATATGTGCGGTACAGGCAGTAATAGCCATTACCCTATGCGGAGTAACGTTAGCCCATCCGAACTACGCACAAGTGTTGGATAGAGAAATATCCATCACCATAACCGATTTGCCTTTCGAAAAAGCCTTGCACGAAATTGAAGCTGTAGCGCAGGTAAAGTTTGCGTACAGCATCAACCAGTTTCACGAAGAGCCGAACGTTTCACTTTCCATCGAGAAGAAAACACTGCGCGCGCTGTTGGAGGAACTGTTAACTCCTCGAAAGATTCGGTACAACGTGCATGAAAAAGAAGCAGCGATCACACTCAAGAAAGTGACTGCCGAAAGTACCGATGATCAGTCATCCACGCGCGGAGGTTCCAATGGTTCCTCACTGCATCACACGTTTATCCAGGTAACCGGTACCGTAACCGAAGGCTCAACACAAACGCCCATGGCCGGTGTGAACGTGTTGATCAAGGGAACCACCAACGGCACCACCACCGATGTGAATGGCAAGTACGCCATCATGACCGATGATAAGGATGTGCTGGTCTTCTCCTTTATCGGATACACCTCGTTAGAGGTACCTGTTGGTGGCCGCACCGTCATTGACGTAGCCATGCGCGAAGATGTGACGAGTTTAAGCGAAGTAGTGATTAACGCGGGCTATTGGGAGGTGAAAGAACGTGAACAAACTGGAAATATTAGCAGGGTAACGGCAGAGGCAATTGAAAAGCAGCCTGTTAACAATCCCTTGCAGGCGCTTCAAGGAAGAATGACGGGCGTGTACATTCAGCAAAACACAGGTATGCCAGGGGGCGGTTTCGACATTCAAATCAGAGGCCAGAATAGTTTACGTAACGGAGCGGGTGGAACAATCAATGGGAATTTACCGCTTTACCTGATTGACGGAGTCCCCTTCACTTCTTCCTCGCTGACATCTTCAATCATGAGCAGCAGCAACCTTCGTGGAGGCAACCCTTTGAGTCTGATTAACCCTAATGACATCGAAAGTATTGAAGTACTCAAGGATGCAGATGCAACGGCAATCTATGGCTCAAGAGGAGCAAACGGTGTTGTACTGATCACAACGAAGAAGGGAAAGGCTGGCAAAACGCGAGTAACATTGGATATGACGCAAGGTGTTGGTGATGTTTCCAGAAGGGTTGACCTGTTGAACACAAACCAATATCTCCAGATGCGCCAAGAGGCAATTGAGAATGATGGATACGCCACCATGTTGGAAGATCCTGCTTATGATGTGTACTGGCCAGATCTTAAAATGTGGAACAGCGATCGCTATACCGACTGGCAGGAAAAACTCATCGGGGGTTCAGCCCACCTTACCAATGCACAGTTATCAATTGCGGGTGGAACATCGCATACACAGTTCCTCATCGGGGGAAGCTACTACCGGGAATCGACTGTTTTTCCTGGAAGCAACGCCTTTCATCGCGGAACTGGCAGATTCAACATCAATCACCGTTCGGAGGATAACCGTTTCAAGGCTTCTGCCTCGGTGAACTACAGCGCGAGCATAAACAACATCATCAGTGCCGACCTTACCGCGATGGCCATGAGCTTGCCTCCAAATGCGCCTGCGTTGTATGATGATCAGGGAAACTTGAATTGGGAAGATAACACATGGTCGAACCCGTTGGCAGTTCTGCGAAGAAAATACGAAAGTGATATTGAAAATTTTGTCGGCAATGTTGGATTAAGTTATGAAGTGCTGCCGGGGTTAAACCTGAAAACTTCGCTCGGTTATACAAGCATGAATGTGAATGAAATTGTCACTAACCCGCTAAGTTCCTATAGCCCGGAGGTTATCTCGTGGGGCGTTACGGGTAGTTCCAATTTCGGAGATAGTTATATCAACACATGGATTGCTGAGCCTCAATTGGACTACACTCGGGATATCGGAGACGGAACCCTTACAGCCCTTATTGGCGGAACATTTCAGGAGAATGTGCAATCAGGAAAAACAATTGAAGCCGGTGGATACACGAATGATGCTTTTTTGGAGAATATCGATGCAGCCACCACCATTAATATCACCGATGCTTCCTACTCACAGTATCGCTATGCCGCACTTTTTGCCCGGCTAAACTATGTCTGGAAGAAGAGGTACATCATTAACCTGACCGGCCGCAGAGATGGATCGAGCCGTTTCGGTCCGGGGAACAGGTTTGCTAATTTTGGTGCAGCTGGAATTGCCTGGATATTCTCGGATGAGAAATGGATGAAAAACTTGTCGTGGTTAAGCTTCGGAAAAGTCAGATCAAGTTTTGGCTCCACGGGAAGTGATGCGATTGGCAACTATCAATACCTGAATACGTATTCACCAACTACCTATCCGTACAACAACAACTCAGGCGTGTATGTATCGCGGCTCGCCAACCCGGAGTACTCCTGGGAGACAAACAGAAAGTTTGAAGCAGCAGTAGACCTGGGATTCTGGGGTGATCGGATTTCACTCTCTTCTGCATACTACCTTAATCGGTCAACAGGCCAATTGGTCGGGCTCCCGTTGCCGGTTATGACGGGTCAATCAACCGTTCAATTCAATCTTCCGGCTACGGTAGAAAACACCGGTTGGGAATTCCTTCTTTCTTCAACCTTGGTTAAAACGAAGGTCATCCAGTGGACTGCGGACGTTAATGTCACCATACCCGCTAACGTGCTAAGGGAGTTTCCTGAACTTGAGAAATTCAGGGCTTACGCGAACCGTTTTGATATAGGTAAACCCGTCTTCGTTTTGAAGGGATATGAGTATCTACAGGTCAACCCCCAGACAGGATTGTACACCTTTGCAGATCGTAATAACGATGGGACAATATCAAGCCCTGACGATTATGTGGGCATTGAAAGCGTAGCCCAACAATTTTATGGTGGGATAAACAACACGCTTAAGCTCGGGAATTTTCAATTCGACTTCCTTTTTCAGTTTGTGAAGCAATCAGGCTTTAGTTACATCCGGTCGTTCACATTCCCCGGTGATCTCTCCAATCAACCCGCGCAAGTAATGGCGCGTTGGCAGCAACCGGGGGACGATTCGGGGATTCAGCGGTTCACCGCATTTGATCCAGACGGATCGGTTGGTTTAGCCTTCAACAGAAATCGGTTGTCAAATAATGCTGTTACGGATGCCTCCTTTATGCGGTTGAAAAACGCATCGGTGTCATGGACGCTACCAACGGCCTGGTGTCAGAAAGTGAAACTTTCTTCAGGTAAAATTTATATCCAGGGGCAGAACCTGTTTACGATTACACGGTATATCGGACTTGATCCGGAAAACCAGATGTCTATGTCGTTACCTCCGTTGCGAATGATAACCGCAGGTTTACAAGTCTCACTTTAAAAGCAGGATGAAGATGAAAAATATAGTTACAACTCAATATAATCGGTTCAAACATATGGTCATTGCGTTGTTGTTATGCACGGCTTGCAATGATTTCATTGAGATAGATCCTCCGAAGACGGAGATATCTAATGAGAATGTGTTTAATAATGATGCATCGGCAGCTTCTGCGGTGCGAGGCATTTACAGTTTGATGATGACCAATCCGGGGTTCACAAGAGCCGGCATGGAAGAGTATACGGGAATTGCTTCGGATGAATTGATTAGTTATGCAACCCGTGCGGATGTTGTTCAATTTTATAACAACTCGTTGGCAGCAACGAACAATGATGTGCTTGGCGTATTCTGGCGTGAAGCGTACCGGTACATCAACAACGCCAATGCGGTGTTAGAAGGATTGTCAAAGTCAACAGGCATTTCATCAGCCATGAAAAACCAACTGGCCGGAGAAGCAAAATTTATCCGCGCATTCTGTCACTTCTATCTGGTAAATCTGTTTGGTGATGTGCCTTATTTGACTTCAACAGATTACCGCATGAATGCAAAGGCCTTGAGGATACCAACAGCCCAGATCTATGAGAATATGGAAATGGACCTGCTGGAAGCAGTCTCACAATTATCGGAAGATTATACATTTTCGGCAGGTGAAAGAATTCAGCCGAACAAAGGCGCTGCAATAGCCTTACTGGCGCGGTTGTATTTATACCTCGGTGAATGGCAAAAGGCTGAAACCTACGCAACACAGGTAATTGGCAATCCCCTTTACTCCCTGGAATCGGACTTGAATCGTGTTTTCTTGCCAAACAGCACTGAATCAATCTTGCAACTCAGGCCTGTGATCCCAGGCTCCAATACACCTCAGGGACAACTGTTCATTCTTATCGGTGCTCCCAATGCCACTTCCCGCAGAGTGTCATTGACACCTCATTTGGTGAATGCATTTGAAGCTGATGATGAGCGTAGGGCTAAATGGGTTGGTACGTTTACCAATGCCTCCGGCACATGGCATTATCCGTACAAGTACAAGGTCGGACTTAATCCTGTGCTTTCAGAGTATGCCACTGTTTTACGATTGGCCGAACAATACCTTATTCGTGCCGAGGCGCGTGCGCGACTGAATGACGTAGCAGGCGCACAGGAAGACCTCAATGCAATAAGAAACCGATCCGGCCTTGAGAATACATCCGCTTCCGATCAGCCGACATTATTAGCAGCAATAGAGCAAGAGAGAAGAGTGGAGTTGTTCGCAGAATGGGGCCACCGCTGGCTTGATATCAAAAGAACAAACCGCGCAAACGAAATCCTATCTCCACTCAAAACAGATTGGCAAGCTACGGATGTACTGTTTCCAATACCGGAATCCGAACGATTATTGAATCCCGGTCTTTCGCAGAATGACGGCTACTGACCATACGGTATCGATGCAACAGTAATTCATTAATCATTAGTCAAATTATCAAACAAGGTTCAGGCTTGATAAAGGCCTGAGTTGAAATGCCTTTGTTTTCAACAATACCTCAAACTCAAAGATCATGAAGAAATTAATAATATTGATCATAGTAACATTCTATCATCTCAGTACAACTGCCCAGCATGAACCTGCCTTACGGGTTGGCGACCGTGCACCAGCGCTCTGCCCGTTGAAGTGGATCAAGGGCGATTCCCTTGTCGGATTTCAGAAAGGTAAAATATACGTTGTTGAATTTGGTGCAACGTGGTGTGCACCATGTGCTGCAGCAATTCCGGTATTGTCATCCTTGGTCAAGAAGCATGGCAGCAGCATTGATGTGGTGAGCTTATTTGTAATGGAAAACCAAGGGCTCCCAAAAAACAGCACAGCCTATGTTGGAAAGGTGGAACGGTATGTTACCAAGAAATCAACAGCAATAAACTACGGAGTTGCCGTTGATACGCCCGATGGTGCGTTAGAACGTACCTGGCTTAGTGCAGCAGGACTAAGTGGGATACCTCACATTTTTGTGATTGATAAGGCAGGTCGCATTGCCTGGATAGGAAGCGACCCTAATAAGGTTTCGGGAATTATTGAACGACTCCAGTCAGATGGACACAAGGCAAATCCCGATGCGCAAGCAGAAGTTAATCTTTCGTTTGATCATTTTAAACTGTTGCTCATTGAAGGTAACGGAGGTAACGAGTCGGACTTTCTGTTTCGTTCCATTCTTACACGCTATGACGGAAAAATTAAGGCGGGAAATCCGGGATTCATTCATAGTTTTAGTTGGGTAGATTCAACCTCAGAGTATAACAAATACAGAAACAGAGTACAAGTGATCGGAGCAAACATCGCCCAACTCTACTACCTCGCTTATGGTGACACCGTACAAAATGCTGTACATTTCCGTAACATCAACTGGGAGTTTCCAGACACGGTAAAGCACCCCCACTTGAAAACGTCTTACGGAAAATTATGGCATGAGCCTATTTTGGAAGTAACCGACCATGCGCCTTTCAAATGGAGTAAGGGCAGTCCGGTAAATCGATTCAACTATAGTCTAAAAGTGCCCGAGGGCACCGGCCATGCATGGTACCTGCAGGCCGCCATGCGAAATGACCTGGACACCTATTTTGGTTATTCTGTGACTGTGGAAACCCGTCAGATGCCGTATTGGCGGTTATCTGCTCCCGATAAGAAAGCTGCGTTGCAAAAACTGAAATCTCCTGATCAATCAAAGAAGTTGAATATCCGGGATATGGATTATCCTTTCGAATATCAGAACGCAGTCATGCAGGATGTGATAACCTTTCTGGGTGGATTTTATGGGTACGGGTCAATGGATTTTGGAAAGCTCCCAAAATCAGAGCAGAGTGCCTTTATTGATGAAACGGGGATCATAGATAAAATTGATTTCACATTGGACCGTAGAATGTCGTTTGAGGAAATTAGAATGCATCTCAAAACATTGGGGCTTGAGTTAACGAAGGCATATAAGCCGTTCAGGGTCGTGGTCATCCGTGATCCGAAAGAAACCTCACTCCGTTGAGAACAATGCGGAATCGGGTTTGAGTGAATAGACATTTAAAAAAGCGTCATGCAATGCATATAGATTATCTCCATTAACCGTGAAGTGGCGTAACCTGGTGTATTGAAATCGAGGTATATAAAAGCTATACGCGTATTTGCCGGTTGACAAATCGTACACGTCAATAACATCTGAGGTATTGAATATGGTATCGTTTTCGTTGTCACCTTTTAATGTTGAATTGATGTAAAGCCGACCGCGCTCAACAATGGCCCTTCTGTTCACGATGAAAGGAGGAGATGCAAGCATAGACGCGTTTTTGAGTTTTCCTACTTTTATTCTAGCATAGTGGGTTGTGTCAATGGTTTTTCCACGGTAGACCAGATTAAGATTGGTATCGGCACATACGAATTGATTGCGGTAAAAATATATGTAAACAAGTAGTTTCCTGCTATTGTCGTAGCGAAGTATTCCATCAGTACAAAAGAAGCCGTCAATCTGCTTCTCCAGTAACGAAGTGCCGTTTGGTGCGAAAGTGGACTGGTGGTTTCGCTTTGCTAAAACATATTGGGATGAATCGTCCGAAAAAACGCGCAGCGCCAGCGACCCATTGCTGATCGGGACATAGGCCGAGTAAAAACCATTCTGCGCAACCTCTTCGGTTAATTGCCAGGTGTTAATACTTCCTTTGAAAATCTTGTGTCGTTTTAGATCTGAAACATAAACATAAAGTGAATCCAGTTGTATTTCACTTTCTCTCAAAATCGGATCAAAAGGATTTTGCAGATGAATTACCCGATAGTCATTTTGATTCAACTCAATTACTTGAAGTGGGGCCGTTGATTTCGCGAGGTACACGTAATGATGATTGCTTCCGGCAAAGTACAGATGCGCGGACTGAACGTTAGTAGTGTTAATATGCGTGAGTTTGTCTGATATAATTCTTCTGACAAAACCGTTTTTTTCGTTTGGCTTTCGATTCGAAAGCCAATACGGGATAACTACAACAAGTACACTACTGCAGGCGATGATCAGGAGGATGAACTTTTTCATGATGAGGAAGATATTAAGGGGCTAACCGAGGTCAGCCCCTTAATGAGAATCAATCGTACTTCAGCAAGTCCGCAGGATTCTGCGTGTTGGCGCCTTGTTGGCTGTTGTACGCTTGCCGACTTCCGATGAAACACTGAGTGGCTCCCGAAAGCGTGCAGCGTACAGACGGATCACTGGTGTCCGGGCTGTCGATAATTCCTTGTTCAGCAGAACCCACAACCGGCTTAAACCACGCCATCTGTCCTGTTAGTGGGGTCGCCAAAGCGCCAACCACAGCAAACACAACCGCCAATAGCGGTAGCAAAAATTTGTTCTTCATAAATGTTACTGCTTTTATAATTCAAAAAGCAATTGAAA
>CAZAUN010000025.1:0-15034 GCA_964488465.1 uncultured Ohtaekwangia sp.
GGGAGCGCACGTAGTCAGTTTCAACTACATCAATTTTGACGAGAAAGTGGTTGACCTGGAAGTATATTCCGGAGGGTCTATTTCAATTGAATTGGACGAAGCACCCACCGTGTTGCAGGAAATTGTGGTGGAGGACCGCGCAGCGCGCGAAATAACAACCAGTGGTATTGGCCAGGCACAACTAAGCATGAAAGAAATTAAGCGTGCTCCGGCTTTGTTGGGCGAAGTGGATCTCATCAAGCAGGTTCAGGTGCTTCCCGGTGTAACAACAGCTGGTGAAGCAGCCTCGGGCTTTAACGTGCGCGGAGGGAGTGTTGATCAGAATTTAATTCTATACGAAGGGCTGCCGGTTTTCAACAGCTCCCACGTATTTGGTTTTTTCTCGGCATTCAATTCAGAAGCCATCCGCGATGTTACCTTTTACCGCGGAGGCATCCCGGCTGAATATGGAGGTCGCGTTTCTTCCGTATTGGATATCCGGTCGAAGGAAGGAAGTCTCGAGAAGTGGCAGGGAAGCGGAGGAATTGGAATGGTTTCTACCAACCTAATGATTCAGGGTCCAATCAAAAAAAATAAAACCTCCATTGCTGCATCCATTCGAACTACGTATTCAGATTGGTTGATTAATACCGTACGCAGCAATTATGTCGGTTTGGAAAACAGTTCGGTAACCTTTTATGATGGTGCCATTAAGCTTTCCCACTTATTCAGTGACAAGACCAAGCTTACGGTTTCCGGCTACCTGAGCAATGATCAATTTCGCTTGCAGGGCGACTCCACGTACCGTTGGGATACCTATTTGGGTTCGCTACGACTTGATCATGCCTTCAATTCTTCATTCAGCGGATCTATTTCACTGGGCATGGGCAACTACTCTTACGATGTTTCTGATCAAGATCCACTCACGGGCTTTAATCTTCGGTATGAACTGGCCTACCCAACCGCCAAGGCCGATTTCAATGCCCGCATAAAAAACCATAAGCTCAATTTTGGAGCCCAAAGTATTTACTACGATTTCAATCCCGGAACATTGGAGCCTTCTTCAGAGCAATCCAACAAGAACTTCATTCAAATGGAATTGCAGAAGTCACTCGAATCAGGTCTTTACCTCTCAGATCAATTTGACATCCTGGCCAAATTACATGCCGATGTAGGTATTCGCTATTCCCTGTTCACGGCCTACGGTCCGGGTACCGTCAATACGTACGATCCTGACAAACCACGCGAAACCCTTTACCAGACCGATACACTGTTCTATGCAAAGGGTGATAAAATCAAATCCTATCAAAACCTGGAGCCGCGCCTCGGCCTGCGCTACGATTTACCCAGAACAGCCTCCATCAAGTTCGGATACAACCGGATTTATCAATACCTGCACCTGGTAACAAATACTACAGCCGTTACCCCCATCGACATCTGGCAGCCCAGTGGCTATTACTTTAAACCGCAACAAGTAGATCAATTCTCGTTGGGATACTTTAAGAACTTCAAGGAACGTAAGTACGAAGCGTTTGTAGAAGGATACTATAAACTGTTAGACAACGTGCTGGAATTTAAAGATGGAGCCCAGCTCATTTTGAATCCAAACCTGGAAACGGATCTGCTGCAAGGTCAGGCCCGCATGTATGGAATTGAAACCCAGATTTCGAAGCTGACGGGGCGCTTAAATGGCTCATTGAGTTATGCATTTTCCAGATCCTTGCGAACCATCCTGGGCAATTTTCCGGAAGAAACCATTAATGAGGGCCGCGAGTACGCTTCCAACTTTGATCAACCACATGTAGTGAATCTGAACTGGCGCTATAATTTATCGAGACGCTATTTCTTCACTGGATCATTTACCTATCGCACCGGTCGTCCGATAACGTTGCCGCTTTCGGCTTTTAGTTATGAAAACTTTACGGTCTCTTCTTTTTCCGATCGCAACCAATTTCGGGTGCCGGACTACCACCGGCTGGATGTTGGCTTTGTAATCGAAGGCAGTCACAGGCGTAAAAAACTATGGGATGGTACCTGGACATTGTCCATCTACAATGTGTATGGACGCAAGAACGCCTATTCCATCTTTTTCAAAGAAGTTCGCCCTGGAATATTGAGGCCGTATCAACTCTCCATCATCGGAATTGCGTTGCCCTCCATCTCTTACAGTTTTAAGTTTTGATAAAGATGAAAGGCCGATTGGGATATATACTAATTCTTCTATGTACGGCCTGTGTGGACCGCATCACATTTGATATCGATGCTCCTGATAATTTCCCAATTGCGGTGGAAGGATTTATCAGTGATGAACCAGGGCCATATACGGTCAAGATCTCCAAGGCGTTCGATATTGAATCGAAGCAATCGATAAAGACGCCAATTTCCGTTAACCGGGTCACCCTATCCGATGATGCCGGCAATACGGAGAATCTGGTGCGCGTTGCCGATGGCGAATACCAAACCAATCCCCTGGGAATTCGTGGCACCATCGGGCGAGCCTATATGCTTGAAGTAGAAACATTGGATGGAAGAATCTATCGCTCCACACCAGACCCCTTGTTACCCGCTGGAACAATTACTGAGGTATATCCGCAATACAAAGCAGAGCAGAATGCTGATGGTGCAACCGAGTATGGCTTTGATGTCTTATTCAATTCAACAGCCGGAGAGCAGCAAAATTTTTACTTTTTGTGGAAGTTTGTGGGCACCTTTCAGGTAGAAACCAATCCGGAGTTATATACTGTAAATTGTGGTGAGTCACGCTGTCCAGCCCCCTTGCCGTGTAGCGGCTATGTTTGGAATGGCGCGTTAACGTATGTCAGTCCGTGTGAATGTTGTACGTGCTGGTCTAAATTCTTCAATACCGAACCGGTTGTCAGCGATAACCAGGTGGTGAAAGATGGACTTTTCCGGGATGTTAAAATTGGCTATGTACCCATTACCGAATGGACCTTTATGCACAAGGTGCATGCGGAAGTGCAACAGTTTAGCCTTTCGCCCCAGGCGTTTGCTTTCTGGAAGGCCATTAAGGATCAAAAGCGGGCTACCGGAAGTTTGTTCGAACCACAAGCTGGTAAAATTCCAACCAACTTTACCCAATTGAGTGGTAAGAGTGGCCCGATAGAAGGATTGTTTTATGCTACTGCCATTACTCGAAATTCGATTTACATCACCCGTAACGATGTGCCGAATCAATCCGTGATTCCGGAAGTTGAGTTGTTATTTACCGACCATTGTGAGAAACTGTACCCCAACACAACCACGGTTAAACCTGACTTCTGGGTGGATTAAGAAAGAAATAAATGCAACTGACTCAGAAATATCGAATACTGATTTCCGGATTGATTGTCCTGGTGACAACATCATGGTATCCATTGGATTTCTTATCGGAGTTAGAGACTCGTTACTTGGACTATAGAAAGAAATATCCTTTTGTACGTGTACAGTTGACTACCCACCAACCCAAATACATTCCGGGGGATACCGTTTTTTTCTCTGTTAACTATGTTCTGGAAGATCGCCAGCCTATTAGCGGCATGCACTTGCTTCATCTGGATGTTGTTTCTGATGAGAATCAGATTGTTCAGCGGGTACGATTCAAAGTAAAGGATGGTTTCGGATTTAATCAGTTTGTTTTGAAGGGAGACCTTAACCCGGGAGTCTATAAGTTCCTCGTGTACTCGGAATGGATGCGCAATTTTGGACCGGACTCATTCTTTCAAATGGACATTCCAATTGTAACCAAGCAACAAGTTGCACTGACACCGAATCAATCCAGCCCGTTGATGATAGGGGCTGAGGGTGGTCACTTTATTCAGGGTGTTGAAAACCGGGTGTATGCGGTGGGTATGCCCCGTCAATTTATTCACCTTTTGAATGAAGCCGGTGAGGAACTTCAGACCGTGCAATTGGATGAAGCCGGAGTAGGTGATTTCAAAATAACACCCAGCAGAAACCAACGGTTTCAGGCAAAGGCGGATGGGACAATCGTTGACCTTCCTGCGGTTGAAGAAGATGGGATTGTCCTACACGTTGATTCAACTCCAGTCTGGAGAGCAACCCTAACAATACCTGAACAATCTCGCTGGAAAGATCAGGATGTTTACTTGCTTGTAATGGCACAAGGCAGATTTCTGTTAAAGCGAGAATTACGTTTTACTGAAATGAAACTTTCAATTGAACTGCCCACCTTGTCCCATACTTCGGAATTCCATCAGGTATATATTCTGGCTGGAGATGGAAAGGAACTTTCACAACGGATTTTTTTACCAGAGGCACGAAAGGTCAAAGTTCAGTTTCGACTGCAGGAGAGCGTAAAACAACGTGATCGGTTTACATTTGCAGTTGGAGTTACGGAGGAGTCCGGTAAGCTTCTCGATTCCGATGTATCGATCTCCATTCTTCAGCAACCTTTATTTGATGATCGGCCCTCGCATCATCCAGTGCTACAGGACTTACCGATTGTAGGAAACTGGGCGCAATGGGTTAAGTCAAGCGGTGTAAATTCCCTGCATGGCTATTTGGCAACGCAACGGTGGAATCGAATCCCTTGGGAGCAGGTTTATAATGGTCAGGATCCTTCCTTTACCTATCCGTTTTTAGGTAAGATTTCAATAATAGGAAGAGCCATTCCAAAAGACGATGCCAAATCCATTCCGGATTCCACCCAGGTAATTGCTTATCTGCAGAGGAATGCAATGGGGTACGAAGCCTTTACTAAGAAAGGATTTTTTGAAATGCCAATTACGTTTGATTTTTGGGATGAGGATCACTTGTTTTTCACCCTTAGAAGGAATGGGAAATCCCTGGATGAGACCTACCAGATAAAACTTGTACCGGACACAATGAATCTTGGTCTGCGTTGGAAATCACACACGCAGACAGAGGAAGATCGCTACGCCAGTTATGCTTTGAAGCGAGACCTTATCAGTCAATCCTATTCCTATTTTTCAAAAGGGAATGATGCTAGCAAATCGATCCCTTCACCCAATGCCATATTGGAGGAGGAATTTCAAGGTGCGGATTACACGATCAAGCTCGCAGATTATATTGTTTTTCCAACCATGGAGGAGTTGTTGCACGAAGTAGTCTCCTTCGTGCAGATTAAGCGCAAAGGGACTGAAGCCACGGTTCGCCTGTTCTATCGCTATGAACAGTCTGTTGTATTTTACAAGCAAGACCCCATTTACATAGTGGATGGGGTGATGACCGCCAGCACTAAATTTTTTCTGAGTCTTAAACCAGAGGACCTGATCTCTTTGAAAGTAATTAATAACCCCAATAAGCTGGCTCAGCTCGGTAGTCTTGGTCAGCATGGAATTATCTTTGTAGAATCGAAGAAAGGCTCCCTGAATGAAGCCCTCCAGGAATCACTTTTTCCAATAACAGGATTAAGTCAACCCATCTCAATTTCAGAAACCCGCTGGCTGCAGGGTGCTCAGCCTAATCAACCGAGTGTGCGGTCCAGCCTGTATTGGAATCCAAGCATTAAAACCAATCAGTCAGGATATTTTGAAACTACACTTTCGGTAACAGATGATCTTGGACCCATGATAATCAGGATCCAGGGACTTACCCATGATGGTCGACTATTTTATGGAGAACAGGAATTTCGGGTAGAGCCCAATTCCAACCGACATTGATTACTGAATCATTTTCAAGAGTGTAGTCAACCGGCTCTTCAGGTTTCTGCGATCAACGATGAAATCCAGAAAGCCGTGATCGAGAACAAACTCAGCACTTTGGAATCCTTTGGGTAAGTCTTTACCAATGGTTTCGCGAATAACGCGTGGCCCGGCAAAGCCAATCAATGCACCCGGCTCGGCTATATTAAAATCACCCAACATGGCATACGAGGCTGTAACGCCACCGGTAGTTGGGTCAGTGAGCAAGGAGATATACGGGATACCCGCTTCGTTGAGCAATGCAATTTTAGCTGAGGTCTTGGCCATTTGCATAAGCGAAAGGCCCGCTTCCATCATCCGCGCACCGCCAGAGCGGGAGATCATCAAAAAAGGCGTTTTGGTTTTTAGACTGTGGTCCATCGCGCGGGCAATCTTTTCGCCTACTACTGAACCCATCGAGCCGCCAATAAAACTAAAGTCCATGCAGGCAATGGTAAGGTCCAACCCATTCATCTTGCCAAAGGCCGTGCGCACGGCATCTTTCAAATTGGATTTTGCCTGCGATTCTTTAATACGCTTTGGATACGCTTTTGTATCGGTAAACTTGAGCGGATCGGCCGATTCCATGTTCGCATCAAGCTCGGTAAACTCGTTGTTATCAAATAGAATTTCAAAATACTCCTGCGAACCGATTTTCACATGAAACTCTTCTTCCGGTACTACATAGGCATTGTTCTTTAACTCCCGCGTATGCACAATCTTTCCGGCCGGTGATTTAAACCAGAGCCCATCGGGAACTTCCCGTTTTGCTTCGGTGGGTGTTAAGATTCCTTTGTCAGTCCGTTTAAACCAAGGCATTGTTTGTGGGTTAGGCGATATCGATGGAATTATCCAAATACACGTCCTGGATGGCATTCAAAATTTCAACACCCTCTTTCATAGGACGTTGAAAAGCTTTACGACCGGAGATTAATCCCATTCCACCGGCACGCTTATTTATAACTGCGGTGCGTACAGCATCGGCCATGTCGCTCGAGCCTTTTGAATCACCCCCTGAGTTGATCAACCCGGCACGGCCCATGTAACAATTGGCTACCTGATAGCGACACAGGTCAATCGGGTGATCGGAGGTTAGTTCGGTATAGATACGCTCATCTAATTTTCCATAGCTGCTACCCCCTGTATTCAATGCTTTGTAACCGCCATTGTTCTCCGCCAGTTTTTGCTTGATGATGTCGGCTTGAATGGTTACACCCAGGTGATTGGCCTGGCCTGTTAAGTCGGCCGAAACGTGGTAATCAATACCGTCTTTTTTGAAAGCGGCATTGCGTGTATAACACCACAGGATGGTGGCCATACCCAACTCATGGGCGCGTTCAAACGCTTTGGCAACTTCCTGAATTTGGCGGGTTGAATTGTCGGATCCGAAATAGATGGTGGCCCCGACAGCAACCGCACCGAGATTCCAGGCATCTTCTACGGATCCGAACATGATCTGATCTGCCTTGTTCGGGTAGGTGAGCAATTCATTGTGATTAATCTTAATAATGAAGGGAATTCGGTGTGCATACTTGCGTGACATCAATGCCAGCCCACCATACGTAGTGGCCACTGCATTACAACCGCCTTCTATGGCCAACTTTATAATATTTTCCGGATCAAAGTATATCGGGTTTTTTGCAAACGAAGCTCCAGCACTGTGTTCAATTCCCTGATCGATGGGGAGGATGGAAAGGTATCCGGTGCCACCCAACCGTCCGGTATCAAAGAGCGTTTGCAGGCTGCGCAAGGTTTGCGTGTTTCTGCTGGACTGTGTAAAAATCCGGTCTACAAAATCAGGTCCGGGTAAATGGATCTGACTCTTTGAAATGGTTTTGCTTTTGTGGGAAAGGAGGGAATCAGCGTCCTTACCTAGTAGTGCGCTGATGTTGGATTTTGCCATATTTTCGGTTGAGATGAGGGGCAAATATAGGTTTCCGTGCCGGTATGTGCAATCTGGAGTTGGTTATCCGGGCAGAATGAAAAAACCCATTCCAGCACGCTGAAATGGGTTTTTTATGGAGCATAAGACAATTATGCTTCTTTGGTTCCAGCTAGTTTTTCTTTGATTCTGGCAGACTTGCCCTGGCGCCCTTTCAGATAGTACAATTTGGCTCTCCGTACCTTTCCTGACTTAATGAATTCAATTTTATCGATGCTCGGGCTCAACAGTGGGAAGATCCTCTCAACGCCAACGCCATTGGATACTTTCCGGATGGAAAAACTCTCGCCATTTGTGCCTTTTCCGCGTCTGTATAAGACAACGCCTTGAAATTGCTGAATCCGTTCCTTATTTCCTTCGCTGATTTTTACGTGCACATTGAGCGTGTCACCAGGCTTAAAATCAGGGATATTGGTCCGTTTTGCGGCTAATTCTTTCTCAACTTCTTTAATTAAATCGGCCATGATGCTCGGTCTTTTTAAAATGGACTGCAAATATAGGCGAATTGACTTGAATACGTAGGGGTGACTAACTGATTTTTTGGAAATTATAGAAGGTCGGGTCTTCGTTTTTGAGTCCTTTCAAGGGATTTTTCGTATTTCCATTGTGCAATTTTAGCCTCATGCCCCGAAAGTAATACCTCGGGCACCTTCCAGCCTTTGTATTCCGCGGGTCGGGTGTAAACGGGTGGAGCAATTAAGCCATCCTGAAAGGAATCCGTCAGGGCCGAAGTTTCATCGGAAAGAACCCCTGGAATCAATCGGATTACGGCATCGGCTACCACCGCAGCAGCCAATTCGCCACCGGAAAGAACATAATTACCAATACTGATTTCGCGGGTGATCAAATGCTCGCGAACCCGCTCATCCACACCCTTGTAATGCCCACAAAGCAGAATCAGATTTTCTTTCAGGCTGAGCTCATTGGCAACCCCTTGCGTGAACATGTCCCCATCCGGACTCAAATAAATAATCTCATCATAGGTGCGCTCCGTCTTCAACTGGGTAATGCAATTGTCAATGGGTTCAATCATCATGACCATGCCAGCACCACCACCAAAAGGGTAATCATCGGTAGTGCGGTGTTTGTTGGGGGCATACGCACGCAGATCATGCACAACTACCGTTACCAAACCCTTTTGTTGTGCCCGTTTCAGAATTGAATCAGAAAAGGGACTTTCCAACAAACGCGGCAGGCAAGTGATGATGTCGAAGCGCATGATCGAAGGTACTTAAATCTCAAGAAAGCCTTCCGGTAGATGTACGATAATCCGCTTCTTCGTTTTGTTGACAGAAGTTATGAAAGGCCCCTGTACCGGGATTAAAATTTCCTTACCCTGATAAAGCACATTCAGGAGCCTGTTGATTCCAGATTGCACTACGTCAGTGACTCTTCCCAGATCGCCCTGAAGTTCATCTTCAACCACAAATCCGATTACTTCATCATCGTAAAACTCACCCCGCTTTAATTTGGGACGGGCAGATTTCTCCAGGTAAATGCTGGAGCCTTTGAGTAAAGCTGCCTGGTCGGCAGTATTCACGTCTTCGAATTTTATAAAGACTTTATCCTGGCGATCCGAATAATGTTCAATGAAATAGGGCACCAGGTTATTCTTGATCTCAAGGAAAAAGGATTTAACCGTCTCAAAATCCAATGCTTCTGTGATGACTACCGTTACTTCACCTTTTAAGCCATGTACTTTCGCCACATAGCCAATTTTGAAGCACAATTCTTTATCCATGAGTGAAATTTGGTAAGAATAAAAAATGCCAACACGAAAGTATTGGCATTTTGAATATTAACAGATTGAAATTATGCCTGGGGCTCAGCAGCAGCCTCACCCTCTGCAGGAGTTGCTTCAGCTGGGGTCTCCACCGGAGCAGCTGCTACAATTTGCTTCTTACGGATGGCTTCCGCGCGGGCTTCCTTCACTTTTGCTTCTGCTTCCTTGCGTGCTTTTGCTGCCGATTGTTTCGCCTTGGCAACGCTGTCAATCTTGGATTGAATCTTGTTTTCTTTACCCTTAACCCACTCAGCCAGTTTGGCATCGGCTTGTTCCTGTGTGATGGCGCCTTTGATAACTCCAATCTGGAGGTGTCTGCGCAGCATAACACCCCGGTAAGAAAGCATGGCACGCACCGTATCAGACGGCTGAGCTCCTTTCATTAACCAATCAAATGCCTTGTTATCATCCAAATTGATGGATGCCGGTACAGTTAGAGGGTTATAGGTACCAATTTTTTCAATGAACTTGCCATCGCGTGGCGACCGGGAATCGGCCACAATTACATCGTAAAGAGAGAGTTTTTTGCGGCCTCTGCGGGCTAATCTGATTTTTACTGCCATTTTTCTTCGTTTTTAAATGTTGGAACTCGTCCGATTTTTAAAGGACTGCAAAGGTAGCCTATTTTCTATTTTTGCCAATGCTTGATGCTAAAAATGAGTCGCGAACAGGTATAAAATGTATATTTGAATAAGCGGTTATTAAGTTTTTTAATCTAATCGCCCCTTTTTACATTTGGTTCCTTTTCAAATCGCCATGGACAAATACTCCTACATCTCGAATGCCGATGTTGGCTACCTCGACCAACTCTATCAGGCTTATAAGCAAAATCCCACCTCGGTGGATGCCACCTGGCAGAAGTTTTTTGAAGGCTATGAGTTTTCACAGCAACGCTATGGTGAAAACGGCCATGTTCCCGGTACTGGAGATAGTCTTAACATCAAGGAAACGCAGGTCCGTAACCTGATCTTCCAATACCGCACTTTCGGCCACCTGAAGTCAAATACCAACCCCGTACGGCAACGCAGAAACCACAACGTGAATCTGGACCATAAAAGCGTTGGTCTGACCGATGCCGATCTTGATACCGAATTTGATGTGGCTGCTGAAATTGGAATGGGGCGCGCCACCTTAAGAAAAATTATAGAAAAGCTGAATTCGGTTTACCTCGGTCCGATTGGATTCGAATACAACTCCATTCGCAATGATGAGATTCGGGAGTGGTTTTTTAATAAATGTGAGAAAGAATACTACAACAACAACCCCACCCAGGATGAAAAGAAACGAATCCTGGCGAAACTGAATGAAGCTGTTGTGTTTGAAAATTTCCTTCACACAAAATTCCTGGGACAAAAGCGGTTTTCATTGGAAGGTGGCGAGAATACCATTCCGGCTCTTCAGACTATTATCAACAAAGCTGCCGAGTTGGGTGTAAAAGAGACGGTCATTGGAATGGCCCACCGCGGCCGGTTAAATGTACTGACGAACATCCTGGGTAAGACTTACGAACAAATCTTTACCGAGTTTGAGGGGAATGTGAACCCTGACTTAACCATGGGCGATGGCGATGTAAAGTATCACCTTGGATATGCCAGTTATATCGACACGCCTTCGAAACATAAAATCTATGTAAAGCTTACGCCCAACCCCTCCCACCTGGAAGCAGTAGATCCGCTGGTAGTAGGGTATACGCGCGGTCAGATTGATGACGAATTTGGTGGCGACCTGAAAAAGGGAATGGCCATATTGATACACGGGGATGCGGCTGTTGCCGGCCAGGGAATTGTATATGAGGTCATCCAAATGTCAGGACTGCCGGGATACACCACCGGGGGAACCATTCATTTTGTCATAAACAATCAGGTTGGGTTTACAACCGATTATGATGATGCCCGAACCAGTATATACTGTACGGACATTGCTAAAATTGTCGATGCACCGGTGTTGCACGTAAATGGCGATGATGCCGAGGCGGTGACTTTCTGCGCAAACCTGGCTGTTGAATATCGGCAAAAGTTTGGTAAGGATATTTTTATTGATCTGTTGTGTTATCGCAGGCATGGTCATAATGAAAGCGATGAACCAAAATTCACCCAACCCAAGCTCTACAACCTGATTGCCAAGCATCCCAATCCACGGGAGGTGTATGTCAAGAAATTAATTGAACGGGGTGATGTTGACGCTACCTTGGCCGAAGACATGGATAAGAACTTCAGAAACCAGTTGCAAGACCGGTTGAATGAAGTGAAACAGAAGCCGCTTCCCTACAAACCTCAAAAGATTGAGGAGGAATGGGAAAAACTCAGGAATGCCAAACCGGCAGACTTTGACCACTCTCCGGATACCAGCATATCACAAAGTGTAATTGACAAAGTTGGAAAAGCGCTCACCACCATTCCGGATGGATTTAAGCCGCTGAAGCAGATTGAGAAGCTATTGAAAGATCGCAAGGATGCATTTTTCGAAACCAAAATCCTGGGTTGGGCGGAAGCTGAATTACTGGCATATGGATCTTTGTTGACAGAAGGAATTCCCGTGCGGATGTCCGGACAGGATGTGAAGCGGGGAACATTTTCGCATCGGCATGCTTACTTTTTCGATGCCAATAGCAATGCTGCTTATTGCGGATTGGATCACATTGACAAAGGACAGCGTAAACTGCATATTTATAATTCATTGTTATCAGAGTTTGGCGTGCTGGGCTTCGAATACGGATATGCGATGTCCTCACCGCATGCCCTGGTGATCTGGGAGGCACAGTTTGGGGACTTTGCCAATGGGGCTCAGGTAATCATTGATCAATTCATAAGCAGCGCAGAATCGAAGTGGCAGCGTCAAAATGGAATGGTGATGCTGTTGCCGCATGGGTATGAAGGTCAGGGACCGGAACACTCCAATGCACGACCCGAGCGATTTTTGCAATTGGCCGCTGAGTATAATATGATAGTGGCCAACCCAACAACAGCGGCTAACATTTTCCATCTGTTGCGAAGACAAGTGATGTGGGAATTCAGAAAGCCGTGTGTGGTCTTTTCGCCAAAATCCCTTTTACGGCATCCACAGGTGGGTTCTCCGGTGAAGGAGTTCACGAAGGGAGTTTTTCAGGAAGTGATTGATGATCCGAATGTAAATTCCAAAGACATAAAGAAGATACTCCTTTGTACCGGCAAGGTGTACTACGATTTACTGGAAGGTGCCCAGAAGCGGAAGACCAAAGACGTGGCGATCGTACGATTGGAACAATTGCATCCATTTCCAGAAAAACAACTAGCCACTGTATTGAAAAAGTACAAGGGGGCCAAACAGGCATGGGTTCAGGAAGAACCTTCGAACATGGGTTATTGGTCATTCATTCAGCGGTACATGACCGGACTGGAACTGGTATCGAGAAAAGCGAGCGCATCGCCTGCAACGGGATACAATAAAGTCCACAAGGCCGAGCAAGAGAAAATTGTTTCACAGGCATTAGAATCATAATCTTCATTCACAAAAAACTATTATTGAAATGGCTCAACAAGTTAAAGTTCCTACCGTAGGCGAATCAATTACGGAAGTAACCATTGCCAATTGGCTCAAAAAGGATGGGGATGTGGTGAAGATGGATGAAGTAATAGCCGAGCTCGAATCAGACAAGGCAACTTTTGAATTAACAGCCCCACAGGCTGGCGTGTTGAAAATCACCAAGGCTAAGGGCGATGTAGTGCCAATTGGTACTGTAATCTGTGAAATTGCGGATGGAGGTACAGCAACAACAACGGCTCCAGCGGTGGAGGCAAAAACTCCAGCAGCCTCTACTCCCAAAGCCACAGGCGGCATTAAGGAAATGAAAGTACCGGCTGTGGGAGAATCCATTACCGAAGTAACGATCTCCACCTGGTTGAAAAAGGAGGGTGACTTTGTAAAATTGGATGAAGTGATTGCCGAAGTAGAATCGGATAAGGCAACGTTTGAATTGCCAGCAGAAGCAACCGGAATTTTGCGAATAGTAGCCGCTGAAAAAACAACCTTGCCAATCGGTGGTTTGATTTGCCGGATTGAAATCATGGAAGGCGGAGCCCCCGCTTCAACTGCTTCCGCACCTGCTGTTACAACTGCCCCTGCAGGGGATAAAACTTACGCTGCTGGGCATCCTTCTCCGGCCGCAGCCAAAATACTGGAGGAGAAGGGAATCTCAACTGCACAAGTTTCCGGTACGGGTGTGGGGGGAAGAATAACGAAGGAGGATGCAACGAAAGCTCAAACCACCTCGAAAGCTGAAACACCTAAGGTTGCTGCCACAGCTCCGGTGATTACAACCGGAGGCGAGCGAAATAAGCGGACCGAGAAAATGACTTCGTTGCGAAAGACTATCGCCAAGCGCCTGGTAGCGGTAAAGAATGAAACGGCCATGCTCACCACCTTCAACGAGGTAGACATGAAACCGGTCATGGAGTTACGGTCACGTTACAAAGATAAATTCAAAGAGAAGTACGGTGTAGGACTTGGCTTCATGTCCTTCTTCACCAAAGCTGTTTGTATTGCCCTGAAGGAATTTCCTGCCGTGAATGCGCAGATTAATGGCGATGAAATTCTTTACCACGACTATTGTGATGTATCCATAGCTGTTTCAACCCCCCGTGGGTTAGTGGTACCGGTAATCCGAAATGCAGAGTCCCAGTCTTTTGATCAGATTGAGGCTGAGGTCGTCCGTTTGGCAACCCGGGGTCGCGATGGCAAGCTTTCGATTGATGAAATGCAAGGAGGAACGTTCTCCATTACCAATGGAGGTGTGTTTGGCTCCATGCTCTCCACACCGATACTCAATCCTCCACAGTCTGCAATCTTAGGGATGCACAACATTGTGGAACGCCCGGTGGTAAAGGATGGCCAAGTGGTCATCCGACCGATAATGTACCTGGCCTTGTCATACGACCATCGTATTGTAGATGGCCGCGAGTCCGTCAGCTTCCTGGTGCGTGTGAAAGAATTGCTGGAAGATCCGGGACGGTTGATTCTTGCCATTTGAGAATTTGAAACCTTGAACTTGAAATAAAAGATATGCAATACAACGTCACGGTCATTGGTTCAGGTCCGGGTGGTTATGTGGCTGCCATTCGCTGTGCCCAGCTTGGATTTAAAGCTGCCATCATTGAAAAATACGACACTTTGGGCGGTACCTGCCTGAATGTAGGTTGTATTCCATCCAAGGCTTTGCTCGATTCATCCGAGCATTTTCACAATGCCGCACACACCTTTAAAGAACATGGCGTTGAAATCAGTGAACCCAGGGCAAACATTGCGCAAATGATTAAGCGCAAGGCGGGCGTGGTAAAAGCGAATGTAGATGGCATCGCTTTCCTTATGAAAAAGAATAAAATTGATGTTCACACAGGCACAGGTTCATTTGTTGATAAGAACACAATTAAGGTAACTGCCAAGGACGGCAAAGAGACGCTCGTTACTACTGAAAAAGTAATTATTGCCACCGGTTCAAAACCTACCCCCTTACCATTTGCACCGTTTGATAAGAAGCGGATCATATCCAGCACGGAGGCATTGGAATTAAAGGAAATTCCGAAACACCTGATTGTTATTGGAGGAGGTGTTATTGGAATGGAACTCGGGTCGGTATACGCGCGGATCGGCTCAAAAGTAACTGTAGTTGAATTTCTGGATAATCTGATTCCC
>CAZAUN010000026.1:0-2099 GCA_964488465.1 uncultured Ohtaekwangia sp.
CGAAGATCATTTCCTGATGAAAGGATATTATCATAATATTGAAAAACGCCATAAGTTCCATGTGCATATTCTCCATTACAGTAGTATCCTTCCACCCGCCTGAATGTCTGATTGAAAAAGTAGGGTGTCACATGGTTTCGCAAAAACGCTAATAGAGTAATACCACCTTTGCAGATCAAAATCTCCTCTGGCAATACCGTGATACAACATGTCTTGGTGTCTTCGTTTATATGCCAATCGCCAATAGGAGGTAGTTTTCCACCGGTTTCATACACAAGCGGAAATCGAGAAGGATATTCATCAGTCGGATGTATCTCAATTTGGTAGCTGTCCCAAAATTTCCCATCTCTATCCACGATATCAAGTTCGCCCCCTAGAAAAATAACTCCATCATCTCTAGTTTCGGTTTTAAACTTTGGAAACTGTTTGAGCGCTGCCTCAATGTCATGAACGAATCGTTCATTATTTCCAGTGCTTAGGCTGCCCATGGTTTATTCCCTGTTGCCCCGGCTGCAAGACTTGACGTTGCTAAATTGACTTTAATGTCATCTTTAGCTAAGTGGCAAGGGAACCTTTCACCAAGGCTTTTTTGCCAAAGTGCACATGCCTTCTTTTGGTTACCTTCCTCAAGGGCTTTCTTGGCGTTATCAATAAAATATCGAAGATATTGCATGAACGCATCTTTGTTTTTATACCCTATCAGCAGGTCTTCTCCTTCCGGAGTTGTGGGCCGTTCGCATTTGAAATTTTTCTTCAGCTCAGCCTCAATGTTAACCAATGTTTCTTTCAACGCTATATCATCACGTTGATGAGGCGAATAATGGTTTGCAGCTAAAATGGTCATTATAATTCCGCATGGCATCTCCTCCCGTCTGAGATCAGCCCAACTCTTCATGTATCGCACGATCCTTCGTAACTGATGATCAGCTTTGCGGATATCATTAGTCCATTTTTCAAACTCCGAATACATCTTCGATTCAAGCAAAAATGCTTTTTGAAACCCAGAGTTTATCTTACTCTCAAACCACGCTATAAACTCTATAGGATGACTAAGTATCCACCATTTCACTTTGTCTGCGAGATCTGGTGCATTCAGATTTGAGGCGTAGTAAATAGGAATATCGACATGAAAGCCCTCTTTGTAGCGTACCCTAACGCAAGTTGGCTTATCGATTATCTTTTCAATATCATCATGCCCACGATCCAGTGCCTGACGTACCCAGTTATGAAAATCTTCAGGCGAGGGCCTGTCTTCTCTACGCAAACTTCCGATGAAGTACAAACCATCGTCTAAGTCATAGTCATCATGTATTGGTCGTATAATTGTATCCATTACAAATGAACCCTGACTTTGGAATTCAAGTTGATGACGGTGGTTAAAGTTCTCGGCAACGATTTGGTAACCGGCCTGAATACGCCCTCTTAAATTGTCTCGCACTCCGATAAGTTCGATCCGCTTGTCATCGGAAAGCCTGATCGTGCTATTATATTCGTGAAACAGTTCGTTACAGTTTGCCATGATCTATTTGATAAGTTTTTTTGTGAACAAAATATTTAGCAATCTCCGAATCCTTCTTTGCAAGTTCCCCTCTATCGTTGCCTTTCCCTTTTATAAAACGGATTGACTTTTTTGTAGCTACATCAAGTTGAACCAGGTGCTGCTGTTCCGCAGAAATATTCTCGGAAGGAATTCGACAGTACTGAATCTTGATTTGATTCAGTGCGCAAAGTTTGTTCATAATGTAATCGGTGAAGTGACTGTGACCGATAATCGAAGTGTCAAACAAGTCGTTCCTCCATCTTACAAAAGACCGATGCCTGTTTAATCCGACTGGTTTACCGGCTGTATTATTTAAACTACTTACCGACAATACTTGGATCGAATCAAATTCCTTATCGGCTCCAACAAAATAGGTAAGCGCTTCGATCACCCCCACCAAAGTAGGATTGTTGGCCCATACACCGCCATCAATAAATTGTTTATGATCGTAGTAGTCGATTTCACAAAGCGGAAAGTATGTGGGAGCTGCTGTTGTAGCGAGTGCAACATCTACACAAAGAGCTTTGTTGTCGCGGTCTAAAGGTTGTGTTGGATCTCC
>CAZAUN010000026.1:2199-7235 GCA_964488465.1 uncultured Ohtaekwangia sp.
CCACCTCCATCAATGGAAAGAATTTTAAATGGCTTGCCTTCCATAATCAAACACGGGGTGAAGTTTCATTCCCGATAATCGCGCCAATCGTGGCGCATACAAAAAATCCAACGGGGCCGCCAACAGCACCAATGATTCCGCCAATCACAGCCCCTGCTGTGGTGTTGTTCTCACGAATCTTTTCCTTCCTTGACTTGCTGTACGGGGCACGTGTTGTTCCGTATTGTTTGCGTACAGCGCGACTCTTTAGTACACCTTTGTTGAGGTTGCAGTCGATACAGGCCGGAAGCAGGTTATTGCCATGATCGGTGCCCCCATTTGCACGGGCTTTGGAATGCTCAATGTGCCACGCCCCGCGCATACCACGCATGCCGTGATTTTTGAAGCTGAGTTTGCAATGGCAGAGGTGACACCTGCCATCGGTACGATCGTAAATTCTCCTGAGATTGTGTAAATCTTTCGCCATAGTTTCAATGGTTTAGTTGTTAAACAATAATTCAAGCAACCAGAAACCGGAGATAGGTAGGCGAAAGGCTTTGAAATCAGCAGCCAGAGGCTAGATTTGCAAAACAAAACGCGGTCATCCCGGTTGGGGATGCCAATTCTCAAATACAAGTTTTGTCAAAAAGGGGTACTCGCAATACCCCTATTTTATTTGACATAATGGGTGAACACTGCAAGCCTCTTGCCAGTTCCCGTAAACTAAAATTTTGAAGCCATTTTGTCACAAATACCCCTTATACCTGCTAAAAAGTGACTATTAATAGTCCAAATCTGCCATTTGTCAGGGCTTATGACAGATTAACAGATAAAATTGACAGAACAACTTAATTATACTAATTTTGTAAACCAATTAACCTCCAGGCCTGTTCTATGAACAGAACAAGTGCTAAACCAATCAATTATGGAACAATTTGCTGATCGGCTAAAGTCGGCCCGTGTAATGGCCGGACTTTCGCTACAGGACTTGGCAGACAAACTGCAGAAACGCGTGACCCGGCAAGCGCTTCATAAATATGAAAAAGGTGAATTTATGCCCGATAGTGAGATGCTGGGATTATTGTGCGATGCCTTAGGCGTACGCCCCGATTATTTTTACCGCAAGACCGAGGTGAAAATGGGCGAAATATCTTTCCGGAAGCGCCAAAGCTTTCCGGTAAAGGACAGAAAGGGATTAGAGGAGCGGGCAAAAGATAAATTGGAACGTTATCTTGAACTGGAAAAGATTCTGAATATTTCGACTGATTTTTCACTGAATTTCAAAGACCGACCGATTAAGTCCAATGAGGATGTTGAAAAGGTGGCCAGCGATCTTCGGAAAGCCTGGAAACTGGGCAATGATCCGATCTTTAATCTAATCGAGCTGTTGGAAGACAATAAGATAAAAGTTATTGAGATTGAATCAGCCGATACTTTTGATGGGCTTTCGGCATGGGCAAATGACGGAACCATTCCGGTGATTGTATTGAATAACAGCAATATCAAATCACTTGACCGTAAACGATTCACCGCCCTGCACGAATTGGCTCACCTGATTCTGGAACTGGACGAGTATACCGAAAAACAGAAAGAGAAATTCTGCAACTACTTCGCGGGGGCTATGCTGCTACCGGAAGATACCCTCAAGAAGGAAGTTGGTAATTCGCGCACAAAGTTATTATTGCCAGAATTAGGCGCAATCAAGAAACAGTATGGCATCTCGATTCAAGCCATCGCATACCGCATGAAGGACTTGGGTATTATTACCCTGAGTTATTTCAAACAGTTCATGTTCTTCATCAATCAATCCGGATTCAAGATTGAGGAGCCTTTTTTATATGAAGGGCAAGAAGAATCCAGAAGGTTCAATCAGTTGCTGTTCCGGGCGCTGGGTGAAGAGTTGATTTCTATGAGTAAGGCAGCTTCCCTGAACAACCAGAAACTTGCCGAGTTTCGCGAAAAAAATCTCATGATCGCCTGATGCGGATTGTTGTAACCGATGCCTGTATATTCATCGATGTTATTGATCTCCAACTCACCGCCAAGTTTTTTGGTCTTGAGTTGGAGATTCATACAACGGTGGATGTATTCAATGAACTGTACCCCAATCAGCAACAAATTCTGCAGGCCTATCAACAATCAGAAAAGCTAATCATTCACATTCTTTCAAGTGAAGAACAGCAAGAAATTCTGGAAGCAGATTTTCCGGCATCACTCTCTCCAGAAGATTGCTCCGTTATCTATATGGCGCATAAGCTAAATGCCATTGTGCTGAGCAGCGACAAGCCGGTTCGGAACTATGCTAAAAAGAAAGCCATAGATTATCATGGTATGATTTGGGTGTTTGATCAACTGGTAGCACAAGGATTGCTAACCAAACCGGATGCGATCGCGAAACTGCAAAAGCTAGTATTTGGTAATATGATCTACAAGGGCAATGCGGATATGATCAAGGAGGTGGAGAAAAGAGTAAGGGCGTGGTCGAAGTGATTGATTTGCATTTCGTTATCAAATCTCCCATCAACCTGAATAAGTTATATCCCAAGAGCTCTATCCTATAGTAATGATTGATTGTTGCCTATGATTTACACGATAATATAACCGTGGTTGTTACTCACGAAATTGTTTTAATCCTTCAAATGCCTGACCGAACACTTGGCAATCAATTCCTCTGGTGAGGCAAGGTCGAACTCGTGACGAAGTTGTGGGTCTGCATAGAGTTTATTCTTCCTGAACTGAGAGATCCACTTTTCAAATCGCTGTATGGTTTCAGGATCATCAAACACAAGATGCTTCTGTCCACGCCTGATGATATACTTAAGTTCCTGCGGAAGCGGACGAGGCTCCTCCCCAAAATAGTAAAAGCATTTTGACAGCAACGCGAACCTGCCACCCAGGTCGCGCTTCATGTTATGTTCATTATGGACGCTCTTTCGCAGCCGTGGAGGCTCGCCACCAGAATAGTCGTAGATGCAGTCACCCATTCGAAGACGGAAATCTCGATTGAACCACTTTGGAGCTTTCTTAGGCAGGTTCGTTTGTACAAATTTATCATACTCAGCCAATGAAAATTTGCGTGTAACCTTCATGGCATAGACTAGCGAATCGGAAAAATCGTAAGTGTTGCCATCCTTTAGCTGTGAGTTTTTCGATCCAGTGCCGACTACCCAATCACCGACATTTGCAGTTCGCCTTATGTCAGGTTTGCAGATTGTAAGGGTACAGGTTCCCCAGTACGGGTTGGGTGCGGCTCCGTCATCGTGGCGTAGAACATAGGAATAGAGTCTTTTAGTCACCGTCAGTTTTCTTGTTTTTATTCTCGTTTCGTTTCTTCTCTGCGATTTGATTTATAATTTTCTCCGTTTCCGAAAATGCCTCTTCTTCTGACTTGAATAATTCAGTAAAAAGCAACTGTCCTTTTCCTAAATCTGCCTTGAAAGTATTCCTCGTAGGGAAGATGTATACTGCGTAACCTGGTTCTCTAGATTTCCGATCAAGTGTTTTAAACACACCCGCAAATGAATTACGATTAATCTGCTTCATTTTAACATCAACAACCATATCCGTTTCTTCCATAACCAAGTATATGTTTTCTTCTATCCCTTCTGAGTTCAGAGGCCGTCCCCAATCGTCCAGTGAAAAAGGTTGTTTATACCTGTTGATGTGAATGCGCACATCAAATTTTCCTGTCCCCAGTTTTGATTTGGCTTCATAAAAATGAAATCTGCTCTCAATTTCCTCTATCAACTCGTGCTCACCATAACTACTATCGAATCTGACAATAGTGCCGGGCTTATTAGGATACTTAACCAATTCGTATGTAACATCATGCTGTTTCAGAATATCGATCATGTCATTCAGGTCGTGGGTGTAACGTACTTCAATACTGAAATTGTACTCTATCATCGCGTCAATCCGGATTTATGTTAGACAGGTTGAATACATAGAAACTAGTTCTGTTTCATTAGTTCGTTCTTCTTCTATCATTGTCCGGGAAGTTGAATACGGCACTAAAATCTCAAAATCTTTTCCCTTCCATGTAAAAGAACCCTCAAGAATCTTTTCCGTTGTGCGCCTAAGTACAGGCGGATTCACATCTCGCTGATAACAATATGTTTCAAAAAGACCGAGCGGTCCTATGATCTTTTGCCGGCCTGTAAATATTATGGTCTCTATTCCTTTGTGTTGTTCAAGAAGCGAGAAAATGTCATTGAATTTAATGGGTGAAAGGTGGTGATCTTGAGAGCGGCCTTGATGACGATAACATTTCAAGAGCATATCTGTAATCCCAATTCTTCTTTCCTTTAAAAATTCCTTTCTTTCCGACACCGCATTATCACCCTCACTGTGATCAAAAGTTTTCCGAAACACTTTCCCAATGACAGGCCAAAACATATTGCCCGTTCCAGCATAGAAAAACTGAAATGTCGACTTATAGTTTCGTTTGTGGGTTGGAAATGAACCGATTATTAAAAATCGTGCATTTTCAGGAATGAACGTTTCGAACGGGTGATCTTCAATTGTGAACTGGTTAAAATAGCTCATTTCTTTATATCGTTTTCATCATCATATTTTGAATAACGCCATTGCAGGTGTTTCGCTAATCCATCGATATCTGGATATATAGTTGAGTTATTCACACCAAGAATATGAAGTTGCTTACGAAGCGAAGCAAATTGCCCATGAGGTATTGTTAGTTTAGTCAACCGGTTTCTAAAATTCTCTGTTGTTTCAAACTTATATACTTTCCCCTGTTCGTTGATCAAGTGAACAGTAAATAAGCCTGACTGAGCAGATATTCGTCTTGAAATCACCGAGGAGCGAAAGATTTTTGTACTCTTTACTTCGAACGGATTTTGTTTTGACGCAATTTTTCGGAAGTCTTCTTTTTCTGTTGACAGAATCCACACCACACCATCTCTGAAATTATTTTTGCCATCCTTTGCAGGGGATTTCTCAACCGTAAACCATAAGGCGACCAGAGCGCTATACGTCCAATCCAAAAGCCTGGTAGGAAGACCGTGATGCTGGGCCAATGCAAGTAAATCCCATTTATT
>CAZAUN010000027.1:0-5401 GCA_964488465.1 uncultured Ohtaekwangia sp.
GGGTGAGTCTGCAACCTGTGGGGTTGAGTGTTTCGTCGGTTTGGAATTCGTCGCAGTTGAAAAATATCCGATGTCCGGAATGCGTTGCTCTTTGTTAACAATCAGGTTATAAACAAAATTCAAATCCTCCGCTTTGGCCTGCTGCACCAGTCGATCAGGGTTATTTTGATAGTGGCCGGCATAGTTCATGTGTACATGCACATCGCCACTCCACCCGTTGTCTAAACCGGCCGGAAAAGAAAGCTTCTTTAACCGGATCACAACCGGTTCATGCATTCCGTTGCTGGCATCGATTTCCAGTTTCTGTATTTCATATTGTGGCCCATGCGATACTTGAATCCGGAGCTTACCCATAGGTACCTTTACAACCTCACTCCCATTGGTATGAAAGTAATGTGATTCAAATTGATGATGCGTAGGGTACTTGGAATCATCTGCATGGATCCACGCTTCTTCCGGTGCGTAGAATTTACCCCGATGATCGGAAATGCTGATGCGGGCATGTATTTGGTTGCCATGTTCAGTTTGAATGAGCAGTTGAACGGGTGTATGAGGTCGCAGATGTTGAAAGGTGCGAGCTGTTATACGTTGTTGCATGCCATTAAAAACATTTACGACCCAAAGCGAAGTGTTGCCAAGCCGATTGGATATGAAAGCAATTCGCTCACCATCTGGTGACCAACGCGGAGCAGTATTGTCATACTCGCCATAAGTAAGCGGAATGGGATAACCACCCGTTGCGGGCAGCATCCAAAGTTGTTGCCAGTTACGGCCCAAATAACTACTATACACGAACCGGGTTCCATCGGGTGAAAGATCCGGTTTTGCGCGCCACGAGGTCTCTTCATGATGGATGGTTGTCAATTCCCCGGTTAACATATTGAGCTTTGTCAAATCACCGGTTCCATGCGCTACTTCACGGTTGGAAATAAAATAGATTGCTTTTCCGTCCCGCGACCATGTCGGGTTGATGGCGTGATCATAGGCACTGTAGTAATAGCGCTTAACTGAACTTTTCCGATCTGGAGTAAGGCACCTTATTTCAGTTAGCATATTGACGCTTAGGTTACTTACATACAACAAGAAGTGACCCGAGCTGAGTGTGGAAACAAATGCTACCTGAGTTCCATCAGGCGACCATCTCGGTTCCAGGTTCACACTTTTATTATTTGTAAGTGGGAACGTCTGCCTGGTTTCCAGATCCAACAACATCAATTCAATTGAATTTCCATTGTATCGGACAAAGATGATTTTCTTTCCATCCGGTGAAACATCAGGTTGGTAATCATAGCCCTCTCCGTCTGTCAACTGTTCTGCCACCTCACTATCAAGTTCCTGTTTCCATAAACTTCCGGCCATCGAGTACACCAATGACTTCCCGTCCGGCATCCAGGCAACGGAAGAAGGGCCACTTGTTAACTGAGGCAAATAGAGCTCACGGAAATAATAATTGTGTGGAAGATCAATCTGGTTGAGAACCGGGATTCGCTGCGCAACGGTGGTGGTGATTGCTACCCTAATAAACAACACTGTGATGAATACTATCCTGCCGTAATTCATAGTTTTACATCAACCAAATTAATTACACTCATTTATACCAAACATTCATATCCTCGATTCCCGAATAAATAAAACAATTATTCACCAATCGGCCTCCGTAGGTATAGCCGAGTTGGGCAAATGCTTTGTTCATCGAATACGACTGCGAACGAGCGATTGTATAAAGGCAGGTGACACCTTCTTGCATTAGTTTCTGTTCCAGAAAGAATAACAACCGTTTCATATAACCTTTGCCTTCTGCCGAAGGATGCGATGCACAGTCAGTGAGTTCTGCATTTCGATACTTCCGATTCACTTCGGCTGACGCGGCACTCACCAACGTACCTTCAAATTCTGCATAGACATAGATTGTTCCTTCCTGAATGGTTTTTAGAATGTAAGCCTCCTGCTGCACCGGTGTAGGATAGACCTTGAATACCGTATGGTATAATTGGGACAGTTCACGGGCTTGTGCGGGGGTGGCTATTTTTATATCCAATATCGAAGGAATCTCAAGAACTACCGGCTCGGAGATGATTCGCTGTAAGATCAACTGCTCTTCATACCATTTATCACTTCGGTCGCGGCCGGCCGTGAAATACCGCGTCACGAAATACATATCAGCGCCTGCATAATAATTCTTGATGAAGGCTTCGCAGGTAAATCCTTGGGATAGGAACCAGGGCACATCTTCCACTCGCGACTTTACAATCAATTTCTCAACCCACTCCACAATCTGGCGGTTCAACAGCTTGAGAACTGAGCTCAATTCACCATGATAATCGTCTATGCGAATCCGCTTATTGAAGGGATCCGTATAAACCGTAATACCAGCGCTATCGGTGTTTACTTCGGTGGTCACAGTACTAGGCAGGTTCGCACCATGATAAAATTGTATTCGCAAACAATTTGGCAGCTTTCATTACCTCATTTAAGTCAATAAATTCATTAGGATAATGTGCCACTTTAGTTTCACCCGGACCAATTATCAACGTGGGGATGCCCCCGACTGTTCCCAACAAACCACCATCCGTACCCCAAGGGGATGCCTCGATGGCGATCTCCCTATTGTATACGGATTGAAAATTATTGATCAACACTGTTACAAAAGGATGATCGCTTTCCATATAATTCGGTACCCATTGTGCTCCAAAGAATTCCAGTTGGGCTGGGTGTTCACGTAACCAATCATCCTGGTCATTTGCTTTCTTAATACATGCGAAGAGCTGCTGTTTAACTTCATTCATAGCTTCGTGTGGCCCTACACCTATACGGCCCTCCAGTGTTACGAGATCCGGAACTGAGGAAGGCCATGATCCACCTTGAATTTTCCCGACATTGATGGGGAGTGGAATCGAGACATGTTTATAGAGCGGATCCTTGATGGCCGCATTTCGGGTGGCTTCCAGTTTCATAATGGCCTCATAAATTTTCCAAGCCTTATCGATGGCCGAGACCCCCTCGTAGCGCGTGCCTCCATGTGCTGAACGGCCTTCTACAACAACCCTGAACCACATCGAGCCTTGCTGTTTGATGAAGAGTTTCATGTTCGTTGGTTCCGGAATGATGGCTGCATCAGCTTTATAGCCGCGTATGAGCGTAGCCAATGTTCCCACCCCACCGGATTCTTCCTCAATCACGGACTCAAAAATTACATCCCCCTTCAATTTGATCCCAGTTTTTATGATGGCTTCCATCGCCAGGAGAAGCGCCACGTTGCCGCCTTTCATGTCCGTGGTGCCTCTACCATACATTTTGTTTCCTTCTATGTATCCTGAAAATGGATGTTGATTCCATTTGGTCACATCACCTTCAGGCACCACGTCAATATGACCATTTAATATAATCGACTTGCCTCCACCTTGTCCGCGCAACACCCCCACCACATTCGGACTACCTGTATAATTGACTCTGGAGGCAACAAAGTACGGATGCTTCATCAACTCTTCCATGCCGGGATCCCAAACATCCACCTGCAATTGCAGCTCGCTTAATTTTTGTATCACCAAGTCTTGCACTCCACGCTCATTTCCCTGTACACTGGGCTGTTGCACAAATTGTTGTAGAAATGAGGTCGCCTCATTTGTATGACGATCGATATAAGATGCCAGTAGTTGTTGCTTCTCCTTCATGAGGTGGTTGGTTGCAGGTGCGGAGAAATTGTGAAATCTGCTTCTGTATAATTCTGAATGTCACGCATGGTAAATTCAGGCATGATTTCATCCAATATCATTTCCTTGTCCTGGATGGAGAAAACTGCCCGCTCCGTAATGATCTTCTTAACACAGTGAAATGCTGTAATTGGAAGCGAACATTGTTGCAGAATTTTTGGTCGACCATCTTTTTCACAGTGAGTCATTAATGCAATTAAATTTTTTGCTCCATACGCTAACTCCATGGCACCGCCCACTCCGGGAACGCGTTTGCCCGGTACAATCCAATTCGCCAGATCGCCTCGAACACTTACTTGCAATGCTCCCAAGATAGAGACATCAATACAGCCCCTTCGAATCATACCGAAGGCAAGGGCGCTATCAAAATAACTTGCTCCAGGTACAATGGTAACAGGAAGGCCGGCAGCATTGCTCAGATTGCCATCGGCCTGGCTTGCCGGTGTTGGGCCCATTCCCAATATGCCGTTTTCAGCTTGAAAGAATACCTGAATGGACGGATCGAGAAAATCCGGAACCAGAGACGGAATTCCGATTCCCAGATTGACAATCATTCCGTCTTTCACTTCGCGGGCAGCGCGTTGTGCTATGCGTTGTCGGTCATCTCCCATTTCCATTTCCAATTATATCCTTTCGATTGCACGATGTGTTTAATATAAATGCCAGGAACAATAATTTCTTCAGGATCCAGGCTTCCCATCGGAACAATTTCATCGGCTTCCACCACCGTAATCTTGCTGGCCATCGCTACATAGGGATTCGTGTTGCGAGCAGTTTTGTCAAATAGTAAATTACCAAAAGTGTCAGCTTTTTTTGCATATACGATGGAAACATCTCCGGTTATTGGTGCTTCGTATAAAAATTCTTTATTGCCAATTTTTACCAGAGGCTTATCATAAGCAAGTTTAGTTCCTTTTCCGATCTCCGTCAGGAATCCATCCAAGCCTACTCCGCCCGCGCGAATGCGCTCTACCAATATTCCCTGTGGGGAGAACTCCACTTTTAATTTTCCCTGGTTCATCAGATCCCCCGCTACCGGATTCGAACCAATATGTGAAGCCAACAACGTTTGAGCCCGCTCCATACAGATGAATTTTCCCATACCAATCCATGGAAATCCGGCATCGTTGCCGATCAGGTTAACATTCCTCACACCAGAATCAATCAGGCAGTCGATTAAACCTGGAGGTGTGCCCACACCACCAAAACCCCCGAAGAGCAACGTCATGCCATCAAAAAATACCGACTTCACGGTATCATAGTCGGTAATTTTATTAAACAAACTCATGGCTGGACTTCCACTAAAGACTGTTCTAATTTTAGTAACAACTCCTCGGTCTCCTGGGAGTTTATGATAAGGGGTGGGGCTATTAAAATACCGTTTTCATCTTTGCCGTAAGATCCACCTACTGCCGGATAAACCAATAGTCCATTCTTAAAACACCGTTCAATAAATGCAGCCTGCATACCCTTTATTTCAGGATCAAACTCCACTCCCATCATCAAGCCTTTGCCTCGTACTTTAGTAATGAAAGAATACTCCGATTTGAGTTCGGTTAACTTGCTCTTAATAACTCCACCCTGGCTGTTTGCATTCGCCAGCAGGTTGTCTTCTTCCACTACCTGTAATACCTTGAGTGCGGTAGCACAAGAAAGAGGATGACCGCTGTAGGTATGACCACTCATGATGA